>JBOHYG010000060.1:0-40713 GCA_050737875.1 Arenimonas sp.
TTTCATCCCATTCTTTTTCCGGATCGGAGTCGTACACGATGCCGGCGCCGGCTTGCACATAGAGTCGACCATCCTGGATAACCGCAGTGCGAATCGCGATCGCGGTATCGGCATCGCCCCACCAACCCAAATAACCGACCGCACCGGAATAGATATTGCGCTTGATCGGTTCGAGTTCCTGGATCACTTCAAGCGCGCGGATTTTCGGCGCGCCTGAAACGGTACCGGCCGGGAATGTCGCCTTGAACACATCGGCGAATTTCAGATCGCCGCGCAGCTTGCCCTGCACTTCCGAGACGATATGCATCACATGCGAATAGCGTTCGATCAGGAAACGATCAGGCACCGTGACGCTACCGGCTTCGGCGACGCGGCCAACATCATTGCGGCCGAGATCGATCAGCATCAAATGTTCAGCAAGTTCTTTCGGATCGGCCAACAATTCTTTTTCCAGCGCGAGGTCTTCTTCATGCGTGGTGCCACGTGGACGCGTACCGGCGATCGGGCGCACGGTGACTTCACCGCCTTGCAGACGCACCAGAATTTCAGGCGACGAGCCGACGATTTGCGTACCGCCGAGATCTAGGAAATACATGTACGGCGATGGGTTCAACGCGCGCAAGGCGCGATAAACATCGACCGGACGCGCACGAAATGGAACGCTTAGACGTTGCGACAACACGACCTGAAAAATATCGCCAGCACGGATGTATTCCTTCGATTTTTCAATCGCTTCGATAAAACCCTGCTTGGTAAAGCCGGAAACAAAATCGCTTTCGTTCAATAGCGATGGATCGAGCACATCAGGATATGTTGCGCCGCTATGGCGCAAGCGATGCGTCAATGCATCCAGACGCCGCTGCGCCTTCGCATAGGCCTGCGACTCATTTGGGTCGGCGTGCACGATTAAGTACAAGCGGCCTTTCAGGTTATCGAATACGGCCAGCTCTTCGCTGAGCATCAACAACACATCTGGTGTACCCAGCTCGTCTTTCTTGTTATTGCCGGCAGCCAAACGCGGCTCAATATAAGCAATGCTTTCGAAACCGAAATAACCGACCAGACCACCCGTGAATGCAGGCAATGACGGAATTTTCGGAACGCGGAAACTTTCACGCAACGCGTCGATTTCTTCGAGCGGGTTTTCCAGATGCAGTGTGTCAACGTGCTCGCCGTATTCGTGGATCTGCAAGTCATGACCGTACAGACTGAATACGCGCTTCGCCGGCAAGCCAATAATCGAATAGCGGCCCCAGGTTTCGCCGCCTTCGACCGATTCGAATAAATAAGTATGCGGGCCGTCGGCCAGTTTGAGATAAACGGACAAAGGCGTGTCGAGATCGGAAAGGACCTCGCGGACTACGGGGATGCGGTTGTAGCCTTCAGCAGCGAATTGCTGGAATTGTTCTTGAGTAATCACGCGGTGTTTCCTTGCAGGCATTCATGGACATGGTTTGACGGGCACGGGTGTGCGGTTGCCAAAGCCATTGCCAGCGGTTGCAAGGAGACCAATTGTGATTCGGGTGCGTCATGGCCTTACTTTAGCGATTTCCGCGCGCATTTGTCCAATAACATCTTGATAGTTCGGTGCATTGAAGATCGCCGAGCCAGCCACGAAGGTATCCGCACCGGCCGCTGCGATCTCGGCGATATTGTCGACCTTCACGCCGCCGTCGATTTCCAGGCGAATCTTTTTGCCTGTGCGATCAATCATTTGCCGGACCTGTTTCAGCTTCGTCAAGGCCGAAGGAATAAAACTCTGGCCACCAAAACCGGGATTTACCGACATCAACAACACCAGGTCAAGCTCTTCCAACACGTAATCCAATACATCGATCGGCGTTGCAGGATTCAGCACCAGACCCGCCTGGCAACCGGTCGATTTGATCAATTGAATGGTGCGATGCACGTGTTCGCTGGCTTCCGGATGGAAACTGATCAGGGTCGCGCCCGCTTTCGCAAAGTCCGGCACGATGCGGTCGACCGGCTTCACCATAAGATGCACGTCAATCGGTGCGGTCACGCCGTGCTTGCGCAGGGCTTCGCAAATCATCGGGCCGATCGTGAGATTGGGCACATAATGATTGTCCATCACGTCGAAGTGGACCCAGTCGGCACCGGCTTTCAACACCGCATCGACTTCTTCGCCCAGCTTGGCGAAATTGGCGGAAAGAATGGATGGAGCGATGATCGAATTGGACATGATTATTTTTTCCCGCGGATTTTCTGGATTTGGTCGTATGCAGAATTGATTTCGGACGCACGTTTGTCGGCGAGCTCGCGAATCTCTTTTGCCGCGCCGGCTACTTTATCAGGATGGTATTGCGCAATCTGGCGACGATAAGCCGCTTCGATATCGTCATCACTGGCTTGCGGATCCACTTCAAGAATTTGGTAAGGATCTTTCAGTATTTTGTCCGGCGGCGGAACGGAAACATCACCGGATTTGAACAAATTGCCGAACCAGCCGGCATCAGCGGCAAAACCGACGGCCAGCCCCAACAGAATCAATTGCGGACGGCGCGTGAACAGGCCCAACAAAATGCCGATCAAAGTCCATTTGTATTTCATGTATCGGTTCTCATTTTTGGGCCCGCTTGAAACCAGGCTGGGCGGCATACCATTTTGCAAACGCGGCAATGTCTTTGGGCTGCAATTGATTCGCAATACTACTCATCGGCGCCACTTTGCGCGCACCGCTGCGGTAATCATTCAGCGCCTTGCGTAGATAGGCTTCGTCCTGTCCGGCCAGGTGGGGCGTACCGGCAATGCGGCTGATGCCGTTTTCGCCGTGACAGGCCGCACACAGGCCGAGCTTTGCCGGTTTATTGGCATGGGCGGGGAGTGAAGAGGCAAGAATTAAAAGAAATACGGAAATAATCGCTTTCATGGCGATATTGTAACAGCGCCAAAGCACCCTTCGGCCTTACAATAGGCATAGTTTCTGAAATCCGGATATTCACAGTGACAACGACTCTACACACCTCCGATTTGCCCGGCCTGCCGCTGCTGCACCGGGGCAAAGTCCGTGATGTTTACGGGCTGGATCAACAGCGTTTATTGATGGTTGCCAGTGACCGGCTTTCGGCTTTCGATGTCGTCCTGCCCGACCCAATTCCCGGCAAAGGCGAAATGCTTTGCCAGATTTCGAATTTCTGGTTCGACAAAACCGCACACCTGATTCCAAATCACCTGACCCACGAACCGGTTGCTTCCGTTCTGCCCCAGGGTGTTGACCTGGCGCTTTATGCAAAACGTTCGGTGGTCACCAAGAAATTGAAACCGGTACCGGTCGAAGCCATTGCCCGCGGTTACATCATTGGCAGCGGCTGGAAGGATTATCAGAAAACCGGTTCTATCTGCGGCATTGAATTGCCTGCCGGCTTGCAACAGGCCGAAGAATTGCCGAGTCCGATTTTCACCCCATCGACAAAAGCCGCGGTCGGCGACCATGATGAAAACGTCAGTTTCGACAGCATCGTTCAACTGGTTGGTGGCGAGCTCGCCGAACAGGTAAGAGCGGCAACCCTGGAAATTTACGAATTCGCAGCGCGCTACGCGATACAGCGCGGCATCATCATTGCCGACACCAAACTCGAATTCGGTCTCGATGAAAACGGCGTATTGCATGTGATGGATGAAATGCTGACGCCGGACTCATCGCGTTTCTGGCCTGCCGATTCCTATCAAGTCGGCATCAGCCCGCCGAGTTACGACAAGCAATTCGTGCGTGACTACCTGGAAACGCTGGACTGGAACAAAACCGCACCGGGTCCATCGGTACCGGCGAACATCATTGAAGTAACACGGGCAAAATATGCCGAGGCATTACATCGTCTCGCTGACATCACATTGGATTGAAGTACAGGAGCAAGGCATGCGCAAAGTCGACGAGCTACTTGATAATTATTCGATGGATCACCAGAACCCGACGAATCAAAAGATTCACGTGATCTGCGTGCCGGCGATTGTCTGGTCCGTGACCGCCCTGCTCTGGTGCATTCCTTCAGGGCACAGAGATGTTAATCCCGGCATCTGGGGTGCATTGGCGATGTTTTTTGCGTGGGCTTATTACTGGCGCCAGTCGAAAACGCTCGCGATCGGTCTGTTGCTTGCTTTCACCGCCGCCGGTTTCTTGAACCGTTGGATTTTGTACACCTACGGCATTTTCGTTTTGTTCGACCTTGCGATCGGCGTATTCGTCGTCGCATGGATTGCGCAATTTATCGGGCATAAAATCGAAGGCAAGCGCCCAAGTTTTTTGACCGACATGGTGTACTTGCTAGTCGGCCCGATGTGGACGCTGCGTAAACTTTATTATCGCCTCGGCATAAAAGCCTAAGTTCGCACAATGTCCCACCACAAAATCGGTGCCCGCGATGGCATGCTCATCGCGGTGATTTGCCTGGCGTGGGCCGGAAATTTCATCACCACCGCGCTTGGCGTCAGGGAACTGCCGCCAATTTTATTTTCCGCCGTTCGCATGGGCATATTGGCCTTGGCATTATTGCCTTTCCTGAAGATTCCGGCGCGCGAACAATGGTCGCGACTGACAATCGTTGCATTGAATAACGGTGCGATACATCTCAGCCTTTGCGCGATTGCATTGAAGCTCGCGGGCGACTTGGCTTCGCCGGCAATCGCCTTGCAAAGTTATGTGCCGATGTCGGCCTTGCTGGCATGGTGGCTGCTCGGTGAACGCTTCGCCTGGCGTACTGGTTTGGCGATTGCGATTTGCTTTGGCGGCGTATTGATTCTGGGTTTTGATCCAATCGTTCTGGATAAGCCATCCGCGTTGTGGACGATGCTTGCCGCGGCTTTTTTTCTTGCGCTTGGCACCATCTGGATGCGTGGGTTGCAGGGCCTCGATGTTGTCCAGCAACAAGGCTGGTCCGCACTAATCAGCGTGTTGCCAATGATACTGGTGAGTTTTTTGCTGGAATCCGATGTTGTTCCTTCAATCCAGAACGCCAGCCTGACCACCTGGGCCTGTGTCACCTACTCGGCACTGGTTTCATCCCTGCTCGGCCATGGCCTTTATTTTGCGTTGGTCAAACGCCATCCAGTCGCACAGATCACTCCGTATCTTTTGTGCGCCCCTGTGATGGCAGTGATATTCGGCATCCTGGTATGGGGCGACAAACCCGGCCCGAAACTATATTTTGGCGGAGCGATGGTGATTGGCGGGGTGTTGATTATCGCCTACCGAAATTTGGTGAAGATGAAAAGCAAAATGTAGGAGGGGTTTTAACCCCGAATGCTTTTCAACATTGTTCGGGGTTAAAACCCCTCCTACAAAAAACGGGCCGAAGCCCGTTTTTGTGTGCCACTGACGTGAAGATTAAAGTACGGGCTTCCAATCATCCTTTTCTTTCGGACGCAGCAACCAGCGGCAAAGCGCTGGCAGGAAGATGATTGCCGCAATCATGTTCACGATGAACATGAAGGTCAGCATGATGCCCATATCAGCCTGGAATTTCAGATCGGAGAACATCCACATCGCAACACCAACGGCCAGCGTCAGTGCCGTGTACGAGATTGCGATACCGGTAGTCTTCAATGCAATGAAGTAGGACTCACTTAACGTGAGACCTTGCAACATCGCCTCGCGCATGCGAGCAAAGATGTAAATGCCGTAATCAACACCGATACCTACACCCAATGCCACCACGGTCAATGTGTTCACCTTCATGCCAATGTCGAGGAAAGTCATCAGGGTATGACCCAGCTCGGTCACCAGCACCAATGGCAATACGATGCACAGTGCCGCCAATGGACTGCGGAAGCTGATCAGGCACATCACGAAAACTGCGCCGTAAAGCAGCCACAAAATCGTATGTTCCGACTGACGTACCGTGTCGTTGATTGCTGCAGCAACGCCCAGATTACCAGTGCCAAGACGAATATTGACCTGATCGGTAGTGTAAGTTTCGCCTTTGTCGGAAGCTGCCAATTCGGCAGCATCGCGTTTCTTGGCAAAACCTTCTTCGTACAGTTTATTGTCGGTACGGAATTTTTTTGTTTCTGCAACGATGCGATCAATGGTGGTTGCTTTGTGATCTGTCGCAAACACCATGACCGGCATTGTGCGGCAATCGGAATCCAACAAGCCGCTGTCGGTATCGAAGCTTTGCGTGGCTTGACGCATCGTGTCGCTGTCACGCGGCAAGGTGCGCCACTTGACCGAACCTTCGTTCCAACCGGCATTGGCAATTTTCGCCGCCATCGGCAAGGTCATCACCTGTTCGACGCCGGGAACGTTATTGAGATGCCAGGCAAGTCGATCGATCGTTTCCATCGCCTTGAAACTTCCCGTGCAAGCCGAAGGACCGGCCTCGACAATTACATTCATGATGTCGACGCCCAAACCAAATTCCTTGCTGATCGCAACGGCATCCTGGTTGTAACGTGATGCCGGAATTCCAAATGTTTTCATGAAGCCACTTTGTACCGGCGGACGTAATTCGGCCACGCCTTGTTCGGCATCACCAATCAGCACCTTATTGCCCTGCATCCAGGCAAAGAACCAGATCGCTGCACCAATCAGGATAATGGCGGCGGCAGGTTTCGGATGACTGAAGCTGGACAAGAAGGCCCAGATTTTGTCGAACTGTGTTAGCTGGCGCAGACGATAAGCGCGTTTGTTATCCATATTGCGAAGCTTGGTATAGCTCAGCAAGACAGGCAGCAAAACCAGATCGGTCAAAATGGTGAAAGCCACGCCAATCGTGGCAGTGACCGCGAGTTCGCGAATCATCTGGATATTGATCACCATGATCGCGGCGAAGCCGATGCAACCGGCAACCAACGCAACCGTACCGGGAATCAGCAATGCCCGGAATGAATTACGGGCGGCTTCCAGTGGCGGATGTGCATTCTTAGCACGTTCCCGCAATTCTGCAACGGTACCTTCTTCCAGACCGCCGAAGAAAATCTCGCCGCGGAACCGGTTGATCATTTGTTCGCCATGACTGACCGCGATCGCGAAGATAAGGAACGGCGTCAGCATATTCATCGGATCGATGCCGTAACCGAGCAGGCGCAAGGCACCCAGCATCCATACCACCGATACCATGGCGACAAATACGGTGAGCGATGCGAGTTTTATCGAACTTGAATAGATGAACAGCAATAACCAGGTGAATGCAATCGTAATGATGAAGAACCATCCGACCGATTTCGCGCCATCGGTAATATCACCGACCACTTTCGCAAAACCGATAATGCGAATCTTGATATTGCCCTTCTCGTACTTCTTGCGGAGGTTTTCGAAATCAGCAGCTATTTTCGGGTAGTCGGTTTTCTTGTCCTTGCTTTCCGGAATCAGGTCGGCCCAGATCATCGTTCCCGAATAGTCTTTCGCCACCAATCGGCCGACGATATTCGCTTTCACGATATTGCTGCGAATCGTGCTGAATTGCTCGGGGCTTCCGGTGTTTGTCGCTGGCGAATAGGTATTGGGAATAACATTTCCGCCGGCAAAGCCGTCTTCCACCACTTCGACAAAACGCACGTTTGGAGTAAACAGCGAACGCATACGCGCATCGTCGGTCGAGTCGAGGCTCATGACGTCGTTGCTGACTTTTTCCAGCGTGCCCATGTATTCGTCGGTGAAGATGTTGCCGTCTTCGGCAAACACCGCAACCAGTACGCGGTTGGCGCCGCCAAAACCTTCTTCATACTGCTCGAAGGTTTTCATGTACTCGTGTTCGCGCGGAATTTGTTTCTTGAAGCCTGCGTCAACGGTGAGTTGCGATGCAAAATACAACATCGCCACCGTGATGACTGCAAAGAAAATCAAAACTGCGGGGCGGGAACTGAATACGACTTTTTCAGCGAAATTACAGAATGCCGACGGCTCTTTATTGCTTGGAAGGCTCATGGTGTCTCCGTATTTGCTGTAAACAGTTCGGCACCTTTATCGCCGACCAAAACCAATTGACCATCGCTTGAAGTTGCAGCTGAAGCAAACACCGGCACTTCGCCGGCTTTCGTTTGCACTACTTTCGAGGTAAATGCAGAAGCAGCGTCATCCCTGCGCAACACCACGCCATTCGCGCCAACCAGTACCGCACCGCCATTCAACATGTCGATGCCGCCCATCAATGTGGCGTTATTGCCCGATTGAAGTTTGTTCCAGCTATCGCCGCGATCGGTCGATTCGTAAACATTACCGCGCAATCCGTAAGCGAGAATATGGTTGTCGTTCCAGGACATCACGCCAAACATCGAACCTTTATACGGGAAGGGCAACTTGTTCCAGGTTGCGCCTTTGTCGCTGGAACGATAAACGGTCCCGCGTTCTCCCACCAGCACCAGAGTGCCATCGGTCAATTTGGTAATCGCATTGAAGTGCGGATCGGTTTCTTCCCCCAGCGCCAAATCTGCTTCGTTAAATGTTCCACTCTCGCTCGCGACTGGTGCGGCAACTGGTGTAGTAACGGCAGCATTGATCTTGCGTGGCGTCCAGGTGGTGCCCCCGTCTTGCGTTTCCAGCATCAAGCTATATGCACCGATTGCGAAGCCGTGATTGGGATCGATAAACAATATGTCAAGGATAGGCGCGCCCTTCGTAGGATCGGCCGAACCTGGTTCAAAAATATCGACGCGTTGACGCACCCATGTCTTGCCGCCATCGGTCGAGGCGATAATCAATCCATCGTGGCCACCGGCCCACATCTTCTGGTCGATCGCCACGATACTGGTCAGCGTCGAGCGAGTTGGGATATTGCCGATCTGTGTCCAGGACTTGGCGTCCACGGATGTCAGCACGTGACCGCGCTCACCGACAGCAAAATATCCGGAATTGGTTTGTGTGATATCGAGCAACAGCGTCTTGGCAGCCAATGGTTTCATTTCGGCTACCAGCTCGGCTGAATCGATTGATGTTTGACCGGCCGTTTGCGCGAACAGCGGCAAAGTCATCGCGAGAAGAAAAGTTACGAGATAACGCTTACTCGAAGAATGCGAATTCGACATGATGATCCCTTAGCGTTTTTTTGAAGCCCCCAAAGCAGCCGCGCCCTTTCGGGCGCGGCATTCGGAACAATCGCTTAGCGTACGCCGCTACTGCGCAGTTCTTGCGGCGAGAAGTTCGCCGGCGAGGTTTGATAACTGAAGTCGAACGGTTTTTCCTGATTGTCCAGCAAGCCGGAAATGTAACGGCCCGATTTCAAATCATGGTGGGTTTCAATGGTTGACCAGAAAGTCGGCACTTCGTAGTAGTTAATCGAAGGAGCTTCGGAATAACGCCACATATTGCCTTGGCCGTCATAGTGGTCGGTTACCAGGATTTGATAGCTGTCTTCATCGAGATAGAAAGTGCGGCGGCTGTTGATGTGACGCTTGCCGGCTTTCAATTTCGCTTCAACCACCCAGACCCGATGCAATTCATAACGCAAATAATCCGGGTTCAAATGGTTAGGACGAACCAGGTCCTTCACCTTGGTATTACCACTGTGCGCACGATAGGAGTTGTAAGGCACCAAAATTTCTTTCTTGCCTTCCAGGGTCCAGGTAAAACGATCCATCGCACCGTTGAACATGTCGGTCATGTCGTTGGTACGCAGACCATCGGTAGCAGTACCCGGGTTATCGTAGGCAACGTTTGGTGCCAAGCGGACACGACGTTGGCCAGGGTTATAAATCCAGGCTTTACGTGGTTGAGCTGCAGCATTCAAGGATTCATGCACCAGCAATACCTGACCAGCCAAACGCGGCGGGCTCAATACTTCTTGCTTGAAGTAAATCAGGATGTTGTTGATGTTTTCGGAAGTATTGCCTGGCTTGTAGTAAAGGCCCAACAACTCTTCTTTCAGGCGAACCATCTGGAACGCACCCGAAGAAGATGGTGCGGCCTGATTGGCGAAACGTACGCCGGAAACACCTTTGTATTTCAGCTTGTGATTCCAGATGACCTCGTAAGCATTTTGAGGAACCGGGAACGGGAAGCCTTCGGCACAGTTCTGGATACCTTCACCGTTCGCAACCAATTTACAGGAAGTCGCATTTTTCTTGGTGAAGTCGTAAGTACGCTGCGGGAATGCAGCACTGCGACGGGTTGGGTATACGATCATTTTGAAGGTCGGATACTTCTTGAACATGGCCTGTTGGCCAACCGTCAGCTGTCCGGCGTATTGCGTGTAGTTTGCCGGGGTAATCGTGAAGCGTGGCTTGTCGGCCGCATAAGGGTCGGGATGAAACATCCCGGCCTTATAGCTTGCCAGCGGACGTGTGATACCACCTTCCCAGGCGGGAATGGTGCCATCTGCGTTACCGGCTTTTTCCGAACCCATAGGCGTCAATTTACCGCCTAATTGTGCTGCCTTGTCCGAACTCACGGCAGCTTGTGCAGTACCAATCGAAAAAACTGCTGCACTGGCAATAACGGCTAGTGCTGTTTTATTGAATAATTTCATTCGATGCCCTCCCTATATGGCTTAGAACGAATACTTGACACTGAAAGATGCGAAATCGCGATCACCGATTTGGTTCAGACCTTCAGCGCCGTAGAAACGCGTCCAGCTCAAATCAAACACCACTTTATTCAGATAATTGGCTTCTGCGCCAACGGTTAAAGACTTACGACCTTCCAGGAAGTTACCGCCTGGGCCCGGGCTGATACCGCTGACATCATGACTGAAAGCAACGCGCGGCGAGAACGTGATTGGTGAACCCAGGAAGCTGTTGTAGTCGGCACGAGCAGCCAGACGATAGCCCCATGAGAACGGTGTCGGGAAACCATCGGTGGTTGTGTACGGGTTACGAAGCGCACCGGCATTCACCGGATTGTTCAATGCGGCAAGCAAAGCAAAGAACTGCGGGCTGCCGACAATCGGTGAAGCATTGTAGGCGGAGATCAGGGCTTGCAGATCGTCGCTCAGCGACAGGCCACCGCCGGTGTCGGTACCTTCACCTTCGTAACGCAATACGGAAGGATCTTCCATATCCCAGACCTGGGTCGCACCGATTTCGCCGACCAGGGCGATCTGGTCTGCACCGAGTGCCTGACCGAATGCCTTGGTGAACGTCATTTGCAACTGGCTAACTTCCTTCTCGCGCCAGCCTTTCACTTCCTGACCGGAACTGAACGTACCGAGCTGGCTGGAGAAACGTGCCGCGATCGGTGCGCCACCGGCTTGCAGGATCGGGTTCAACGGGGTCAGGGCTGCGAACAGCAGTTCGACATCGTCTACCTGCAATGGCTGGTTCGGGCGGTAGCTGATTTCGCCCTGCCATGCCACGCCACCCGGCAAGGTGGTGTTGAAGCTCATACCGTAGAGTTGGATATCTTCCGGATATTCGACGAAGTACGAAGCGTTGTTACCCGGCGATACGCCACCACCGGCAAGGAAGCCCGGGATGTTGACTGCGTAACCCGACAACAAAGGCACGCGGCTGTGGTAGTTCATCAAATAGAACGCGAAATCGGTTTGATTCAGTGCTTCGGAGAAGTAACGGACCGCAATACCACCTTGACCATCGTCACTTGTTTTACGATCTGGACCGCGCGGTACTGCATTGCGGCATGCGCTGGTCAGAATGGCCGCCGCAGTAGGTGCACCGTAAGTAGCCGAAAGATCGCCGAAACGGTCACTATTGAAAACGCTGCCGCCCGGCATGCAGGTTTCGGCAAAATTTTCCGGATTGGTAACGGGTTGCGGAGCGATACCGAAGCCCAGCATCACGTACGTACCGCCATTGGTGGCAAAGTCATTTTGGCTGAAATAGGTACCGGCCGGATCCGCTTCGGTTTGTTCAAACTCGGTCAGATAAAAACCTTCAACCGACAGGTTGTCGGTAATACCGAACGAAGCCCAGAGGGCATCGACTGGGAGGAAGGCTTCCTTCAGTTCCGCACCGGCAACGCGAAGCTTGGACACGTCGATTGGGTTGATAACGTTAATACCACCCTGAATAAAGGTGCTTTCGCCCCAGCTAATCACTTGGCGGCCTACGCGGGCGCTCAATTTGTGATCGCCTAAATCAAAGTTGCCGTAAATGAATGCGTCGAGCAGACGGAAATCCTTACCTACTTTTTCCTTGGCTGCGGCTGACAATTCTTCACGATCGACATTTTCCATATCGTAGAAGTAACTGGCGCGCATGAAGGCACCGAAATTTTTGTATTTCAGATCCAGTTCGGACGTGATTTTGAAGGCTTGCGAAATCGCGTCGCCTTGGTCGTACAACAAGTTGCCGTCGTCACGATTGATCGAGAAACGGCCTGGAGCCGCAATCTGTGCCGGTGAGCCCGGGAAGGTACCCAGACCGTTGAACGGTGCGGCAATACCTTGGTTCGCGCCACCGATCAAAGGGTTGAAATTTGCTTTACCGATCAGATCAGGATCCTGATCTTCGGTACGCCAGGAATAACCCAGAGATACCGTGGTATCAAGGTTACCGGTGAATTCGCCATTTCCAAATTCAAACGCTTGAACTGCAGGTGCCGAAAGCAATGCGAATGCAACAGCCATTGCCAGTGGTGCACGAGCTCGAAGCCCGGTGAAACGATTTAGTTTTTTCATTGGTTAATTCCTGATCAGCAGCAAAAGTTTTTTGAATTACAAGCCCCGCGAGACAGATATGAGGAAATCGTTAAATTTCCGCAATTCTGCACAAGTTGTGCGGACGCTCCCCCCGGAGACTCGGTTTCCAGTACTTGCATATTAAGAGTCCGTTAGAAAATGGCAATGCTCTGGCGTACGGCTTAACAAAATATTCCCATGTTGCGACGCACAAAAGCGAGTTATCCCTCTAAATTACAGGCTAAACGGTCTAGGTCGGAACCCAAGCTCCTTCTCGACCGGTGCAGGATCGAAGACCCAGTCCTCAGCCAAACGCGCAAAAAATCCCGGGCCCAAGCCATGCATCAGTCCGAAAACAGCTGCTGTTCGGAGTAGCGAGCGAAACAAAAGACCTGGAACTCGCAGGACTCTGGTTCCCGGTAATTGTGCCTTCAGGCTCCGCAATAACATCTGGTCGAAGGGCAAAATTTCCCCGCCGGGCAAATCCAGAATCAATGGCTGAGGATTTTTGAGGGACAGGGACTTGAAGACAGCCATCGCGACATCCGCCACATGGACTGGTTGTCGCAAGCCCGCGGCATGTGTCGGCAACACCACACATTTGAAGCGCGCGGCCATCTTCAACCATCGGGACAGGCTTTGATCGCGCCCCACTCCATAAATAAGCGTGGGTCGAAGAATAACGAGACCGGAAGAGTTTTCTCCGGCATATACCTGCAAACGCTGCTCGCCATCGAGCAACATTTGCGCAAGTTTCCGTTCTGCAGGATCGGGCGAATTTTTCTTGGTAACTATACTAGTGGAACTCAGGGCGATGATTTTTTTCGGTTTGATTTCCGAGGCAATCATCCAGTTGGAAAATGCATCCAGCGGACCAAGGCTTACCACGATATCGAAATGTTCAAGTCCGCGTGAGAAGTTTTCGAAGCTTGCCTGCTGCCACGCGATGTTTTTTTCATCGTTTTTTTCATCGCGGGAAACGGCGGTGATTTGATAATCCGATTCAAGCAGCAAGGGCCGCAATGCGTCACCGACTTGTCCGGACAATCCAAATATCAATATTCGGCTCATGTGTGATTTTTATTCGGCCGGGGATTCGGTGTTAAACCGTGGAAACGTGTACATGCCGATGATGGCTCTCCGCATTGCATTGCCAAGTACTTCCAATATTTCGATCTCGTGGCAGTATAGCCAATCAATTTACGATCTGAGTGTGTTGATATGTCGCTACAACGTACGAGCCTGTTCGCCGGACCATTGATTGCAATTTTCGCGGCGTGGCTGTGCATGCAGAACGGCCAAAGTTTCGCACTCGCTGTAACGGTCGCCGTTACCATTTGTTGTGCCATATGGTGGCTCACGGAGCCCTTGCCCGCACCGGTCACGGCATTATTACCGTTGGCGATACTGCCACTACTCGGTGTTTTGACTGCGAAAGAAGTCGCTCAAAGTTATGGTCATGAATTGATCCTGTTGCTTGCCGGCGGTTTCATGTTATCGCGTGCATTGGAAAAATCCGGCGCACATCAGCGCCTTGCCATGAGTATGGTGAGTGCATTCGGGGGCCGCAGTGGCCGCCATTTGCTTTATGGATTTATTGCGGCCACCGGTTTCATCAGCATGTGGATTTCCAATACCGCGACAACGCTTTTGATGCTGCCGGTCGCGATCGCGGTTCTGGAAACTTATCCGGACAAGAGACTCGAAATGCCACTGGTGTTATCCATCGCCTATGCCGCCAGCATCGGTGGCATGGGAACGCCGATCGGGTCACCGCCGAATCTTGTCTTCATGCAGGTGTATGAGCAGACCACTGGCGTGGCCTACGGATTTTTCGATTGGATGAAAGTGGGCGTACCCGTCGTGATTTTGGGCCTGACCAGTTTGGCGATTTGGCTGGGACGCAATCTGAAAACCTCGCCCACTGCCGAACTGCCGCAGATCGGACGTTGGACGCCTGCCGAGCGCCGCGTGCTGATTGTTTTCGCTCTGACTGCCGCCGCCTGGATTTTTCGTACCGAACCGTTCGGCGGATGGAGTGAATGGCTGACCCTTGATAAAGCCAATGACGCCAGCGTTGCGCTGATCGCAGTGATTGTCTTGTGCCTGATTCCGGATGGCCGCGAAGGTCGTTTACTTGATTGGGCTTCGGCCGAGAAAATTCCATGGGGTGCACTGGTTTTATTCGGCGGCGGCATTGCACTTGCGACCGCTTTTGACAAATCCGGGCTCAGCGATGCAATCGGTCAACACCTGACAGGATTGCGAGATCTGCCATTGCCGTTATTGTTGCTCGGTTTAATGACTGGCGTCGTTCTTCTATCTGAAATTGCCAGCAATACCGCGACCGCAGTTTTATTGATGCCGATTCTCGCCGCGACCGCCAAAGCGATTAATGTCGAACCAGCCCTGCTGATGTATCCCGCCGTGCTGGCTGCCAGTGTTGGTTTCATGCTGCCGGTGGCAACAGCGCCGAATGCGATCGCTTACGGCACAGGACGCATCAGCACGCGCCAGATGATCAAGGAAGGCGCCGTGCTGGATGTGCTCTGCGTGATCGTCTTGTCGGTCGTTTGCTGGATTGCGTTTAGCTGAAACGCATCGGCATTATTTCCAGACGCTGAATAATTCGAAACCCAGCCAGGCCAGAAACAACAGCAACAAGATAAAACCTTCGTTTCGGTTGATGCGTAAATCACCGCCCAGAATCGGATACAAGGCCAGCGTGAATGCCATCGCCGCCGGCAATTCAAAACTGATGAAAGATGCCGGTAACAGAACCGGTTTTATCAGCGCCATGCCGCCGATGATGAATAACAAGTTGAACAGGCAGGCACCAAGCACCAATCCGGCGACCAAATTGGCTTTGCCGTTGCGTGCAGCCAAAACGGCCATCGCGATTTCAGGCAATGCCGTGCCGATCGCCACCACCGTCAAGCCAGTCAGCAGTGGTCCAAAACCGAGCGAAAGACCGATCGCGGGTGCAGCGTCGATGACCAGTTTTGCCCCGAGAAATAAAAGTCCTGCGCCGATCAGTACTCGTGCCGCATTCATGGCCGGCGATGTATTGGTTTCAAATACATCACTGATTTCGTTCTGGACTTCCGGCGTTTCTGCCGCGGCTCTTTTCAGAATGACCACCACGGCAACGATGAACGCAGCAACAAGCAAGCCGCCTTCCCACTGCTGCAAACCGCCATCAAGACCCAGCAAAAGAACTGCACCGGTAGCAACCAGCAGAAATACGATTTGCAGCGCCAACGAACGCATGCCGAGCAGCATCGGTGCCGAGATCGCGGCGAATGCGAGCGTCAAACCGATGTTGACGATATTGCTACCCACGGCATTGCCGAGAGCAATGTCGGATTGACCGTTGAAGACGGCATAGACATTGACTGCCAATTCCGGAATGGAGGTGGCAAACAGCATCATCAAAATGCCGGTTTTAAATCCGGACAACCCCAATCGTTGCGAGAACCCGGCCAGGCCCTTCACGGCAGAATCGCCGCCCAGCAACAACACCAATAATCCGCAGAAAAAAAGTCCGGTGCTCATTAGCATTGTGCTGCCCCTCAGGTTTTATTGATGAAGCATGCTTATTTTTTCTTCGGAATATAAAGGTCGGTAATCGTGCCTTCGTAGACTTCGGCCGCCATGCCAATCGATTCACCCAGCGTTGGATGTGGATGGATGCTATGGCCAATATCGCCGGCTTCGCAACCCATTTCAATCGCCAGCACTATTTCCGAAATCAAATCGCCCGCATTCACCCCGACAATGCCACCACCGATTATCCGATGCGTCGCTTCATCGAAGATAAGTTTGGTGAAACCTTCGGTACGACCGATGCCGATCGCACGGCCACTGGCGGCCCACGGAAATTTGCCCACGCCGATTTGCAGATTTTTTTCTTTCGCTTCGGTTTCGGTCACGCCGACCCAGGCAATTTCCGGATCGGTGTAGGCAACAGACGGAATGACGCGAGCCACCCATTCGCGTTTTTCGCCGGCAGCCACTTCTGCCGCAAGCTTTCCTTCATGGGTCGACTTGTGTGCGAGCATCGGATTGCCGACCAAATCGCCGATTGCAAAGATATGTGGGACATTGGTACGCATTTGTCGATCGACCGGAATGAATCCGCGCTCGGTGACATTCACGCCGGCAAGTGGCGCATTGAGCTTGCCGCCATTGGGCGCACGGCCGACGGCAACCAGTACGCGGTCATAAACGATTTTTTCTGGCGCGGCACCTTCAAAGCCGACATGGATGCCGTCTTTTTTCGCTTCGACTTTCGCCGCTTTGGTTTTCAGGTGAATCGCGACACCGGCTTTTTTCAGGCGATCGGCCAGTGGCTTGACCAGGTCCTTGTCGGCACCCGGCATCAATTGTTCGGCAAGTTCGACAACAGTAACAGCGCTACCGAGCGAACGATAAACGGTCGCCATTTCCAGCCCGATGATGCCGCCGCCGATCACCAATAAACTTTTCGGGATGTCATGCAGCATCAAGGCATCGGTGGAATCCATCACGCGCTGATCTTCCCAGGGGAAGCCCGGCAGTTTTACCGGCTGCGAACCAGCGGCAATGATGCATTGCTGAAATCCGAGCACTTGCTTGCCGGTCGCAGTTTCGATTTCAAGCTGGTTCGGCGAAATGAATTTACCGACACCGGTAACGGTGCGAACTTTTCTTTGTTTCGCCATGCCAGTCAAACCGCTGCTCAAGGTACCGACCACTTTTTCCTTGTGCGTGCGTAGTTTTGCAAGATCGATTTTTGCTTCGCCGAAACTCACACCATAATCGGCAGCATGCTTCGCTTCTTCGATCACTTCTGCGGCATGCAGCAATGCTTTCGATGGAATGCAGCCGACATTCAGGCAGACGCCGCCGAGTTGCGCATAACGTTCGACCAACACGACATCCATGCCCAAATCCGCCGCACGGAACGCAGCGGTGTAACCGCCGGGACCCGCACCAAGCACAACGATTTGGCAGCTAATATCGGCATTGTCTTTGGCAACACCGACCGGTGCTGCAACAGCGTCCGCAACAGCGACGGGAGTTTTTGTCTCAGCCGGCGCAGCAACCGGTTTTGGCTTTTCAACTGCAGCTTCGCCGGATTCGACGATTGCAATCACATCGCCTTCGGATAATTCGTCGCCGAGCTTCACACGCAGTTCTTTCACGACACCAGCTGCCGAAGCAGGCACTTCCATCGTGGCCTTGTCCGATTCCAGTGTAATCAAACCCTGGTCTTTTTTTACGGTGTCGCCGACCTTCACCAATATTTCGATTACCGGCACTTTCGTACTGCCGCCGATATCGGGAACCTTCAATTCGATGCTGCTCATGCTTTTCTATCCTTGCTGATCACAGCAACAACTGGCGTAAATCCGCCAGTGATTGGGTCAGGAAACTCGCAAACCTTGCAGCGGCCGCACCGTCGATAACACGATGGTCATACGACAACGACAGCGGCAACATCAGGCGCGGCGTAAATTCGCTGCCATTCCAGACCGGTTTGATTTGCGATTTCGAGACACCGAGAATCGCGACTTCCGGTGCATTGATGATCGGCGTGAAGCCGGTACCGCCAATGCCGCCGAGCGAGGAAATCGAAAAGCAACCGCCCTGCATATCGTTCGGGCCGAGTTTCTTGTCTCGCGCTTTCGCACTGATGACTGCCAGCTCCTGTGCCAATTCGAGCAAACCCTTTTTATCGACATCGCGAATCACCGGAACCACCAGGCCATCGGGTGTATCGACCGCAATGCCGATATGGAAATATTTTTTCAGGATCAGATCGTCGCCTTCCAGCGATGCATTGAAGCTCGGGTATTTTTTCAAGGCCGCCACGACCGCTTTCATCATGAAAACCAGTGGCGTGACTTTGACGTCCTTGTGTTCTTCCGCGAGTTTCTTGCGGAACAAATCCATCTCGGTGATATCGGCTTCGTCATTCTGGGTGACGTGCGGAATCATCGCCCAGTTGCGTGCGAGGTTGGCACCGGAAATTTTCTTGATGCGCGATAGCGGCTGCGATTCAATCGCGCCGTATTTGGCAAAATCGACTTGCGGCCAGGGAATCAGATTCAAACCGGAACCGCCGCCCGAACCGGCAACACCGGAAACCAGCGCGGCTTTGACGAATTGCTGCACATCGGCTTTCGAAATGCGGCCGCCGCGTTCGCTGCCTTTGACTTTCGACAAATCGACACCCAGTTCGCGCGCGAACACGCGCACTGCGGGACTGGCGTAAGGTAAATTCGCAGGCATCACTGCATCGGCATCAAAACTCACCGGCGGCGTACGCACCGGACCACTTGTCGGCATCGGAGGCGGTACTGCCGCAACGACCGGTACTTGCGCTACAGCTGCTGCAACGACAGGTTCGGTTTTCTTCGGCTCGGCCACTTCTTTTTTAGCCGGCGCGGCATTTGCTGCTTCGTCAGTGGCTTCGATCAATACGACGGTGTCGCCTTCCGAAATCTCGTCGCCCAGTTTGACCTTGAGCTCGCGTACAACACCGGCAAAAGGAGCCGGCACTTCCATCGTGGCTTTATCGGATTCCAGGGTGATCAAACCCTGATCTTTTTTTACGGTGTCGCCGACTTTTACCAAGACTTCAATCACCGGAACATTTTTATGGCCACCGATATCCGGCACCTTGGCTTCTTTTAATGCTGACATGCAATCCTCCCGCCCTACTGGCGCAGCCGCTATTGTCGCCTGTCGGGGCCTTGGTCGCCAAGTTTTGGGCTGTAAGTGCCTGATAAAGGCCTATGCGTCAGCTCCTGAAACAAAAAAACACCCTCCTACCAGAGGCAGGAGGGTGTAACGCCGACACCCGGGGACAGATGTCGAACGATAGGGGAATTTAATTAAGGCGCTTTGGTATCGAGAAAATTTATTTTTTCCTTGTTACTCAAGCGCACGGTGATGCCGTTTTCAATTTTGTCCATGTTGCGCACCCGGCTGCACATGGCCTGGGCCATCGGTTCAAGTTTTTTGGCACGCGCCTCGACTTTTGTTTCGATTTCCTTCTCCATCCTGTCCATGCGGGCTTCGAATTCCCTGGACTTCTTTTCGTCGCCACTGAATGCCAGCGACAGCGCCTGCTTGACGGCGGCACTTACTACATCGGGAATAAAATCAGTCACGATCGGACCGATCACTTTTTCACCGAAATCTTCATTGATGGAGAGAGCCGGATCGTTGGCGATCGATTGTTGCAAAGCGACCCGGGCATCCTGCAATTTCTTTACGGTCGGATTATCTTGTTCGCCATTCAGGGCGCGAGAAACTTCGATCAGAGCAGTGAATGCGATATCTACCGCTTCACTGCTGACTTGCTTGACTTGCGGGATCAACAAGCGCATTTCGTTTTCGAATTGCACAATGCGCTGCTTATCCTGCGCACTGAGTGCAAGGTCCTTGCCATCGACGATCAAGCGACCTTCCAGAATCATGATGCGTTTACCGGGAGCAGCATCGCGCGAAAAAACCAGCGTGCGGCCCTGCTGCGAAAATGTGTAATCACTTTCGAAATTGCATTGCAGTGATTCCGCATGCGCTGAAAAAGATGCGCCAAGACCAAGTGCGACGATAAGTGCAAGACGTTTCATGTGGCCTCCGTTTCGATACGTGACCAGCTTAGTTTTTCGAGCCCTGGTTCACATGTGCCTTAGGAAGCAATGACTTTAGTCATGCCCGGTAATAGCCATATTCCAAAGTTCTCAGGGCTTTTTTTCATTTGTCCGCGGCTTTCGCTTATCCTTATGCCTCGCGCCTAGAGCTTTCCGAATGAATTTTTTCCGTCAACGCCCTTTCCTGGCGATCATTTTATTAGCCCTTCTGCTGGGCTTGTCGTTCATGGGCAGCCGAAGCTTGTTCGAACCCGATGAGGGCCGATACACCAATGTCGCGCTTACCATTGCCGATACCAATGAATGGATTTCACTCTATCGCCATCCGGATTCACTGCATTTCACCAAGCCTCCACTGACTTACTGGGCGATTGCCGCCAGCGTCAAGGCGTTTGGTTTCAATACCTGGGCGGCGCGTTTACCGATTGCACTCGCCTACATTTTCAGCATCCTGATGGTTTATCAGCTGGGCAAGGCATATTGCCGTGAAAAACCCTGGCTACCGGCGCTGATTTTCGCCACCAGTCCGTTCCCCTTTCTTGCGAGCAATTACATCAGCACCGACTTTGTGTTGGCAGCTTGCGAAACATTGGCGGTTTTATGTTTTTCGCAATACGCCTTCCTGAAAAAATCGAAATACTGGATGGACGCCATGTGGGCAGGCTTCGGACTTGCCTTTCTTGCAAAGGGTCCGCCGGGTTTGCTGCCATTGCTGGCGATCGTCATTCTGCTATGGCAACAAAAAGATCTAAAAGCATTGCTGCGCCCGATCGGGTTACTCGGATTTATCCTGATCGGCCTTGGCTGGTACGGAATCGTCATTCAACGACATCCGGGCTTGCTGGATTATTTTATCGGACATGAAGTCGTTGCCCGAATATCCGACGAGAGCATGAAGCGTAACCCCGAATGGTATGGGCCGTTGGTCGTCTACTTGCCGGTCTTTTTATTGGGCGCACTGCCCTGGTTATTATTCGCGGGTAAAAATCTGGCGGGCAATCTCAAGTCCTGGCGACAACACACAATCGAGCAAAGATTCCTCTGGCTCTGGCTGCTGGTGCCATTGCTGATATTTTGCCTGTCGCGTTCACGCATGTTTCTGTATGTCTTGCCCTTGTTTGCGCCGTTTTCCCTGCTCCTGGGCCAGGCACTGGGCACATTTGAGCCGACCGCAAAAAAACTTAAATGGATTGCTTTGCTGGTTGCCGCCCTGCTGGGCCTGCACGGGTTACTGGGAATTTACAACAACAGCAAAGACCCGGAAGTGTTTTCGGAAAAACTGCTGGTAATCACCAAAGAACCGCCACGTGAAATTGTTTTCGTCGAAGACATGGCTCGTTACGGTTTGCATCTGTATCTTGGATCACAAATCAACAAGGTCAGTTTCAAGCAGTATCCAAAAAGTATTTCCGACAGCAAATTCGACATGACGCTGGCGCAAGCACTCGAGCAGAAACCAGGCAAGCGCATCTTCATATTCAAGCGATTCAACGAAACATATTTCAAAAACGCCATGCAAGAAAAAAATATTGAGCCGATTTATCTTGGCGTGATTCCCGACCAGGACGATCCAGGAGACGAAGATCGGATGATCTATACCATCCCAGGCGAGTTTTAGAACACACCGCAACAAAATTCCAGACAAGAAAAAGGCCGCATGCGGCCTTTTTCCATATCGTCACATCACACAAGCTTATTTCGACTGCGATTGCCGTTCCGCGCGCATCGCCATCCGTGCAAGCCGCATTTCCTCGCGGGTGATTTTGCCATCGTTGTTGCCATCGATAACGTCGAAATTTTCAAGCAACTTCGGCATTTGGTTGCCTATCTCGGCACGCGTCAAAGCCAGATCCTTGTTCACGTCCAGGCTTTGCAGCTTTTCGCGTGCGGCCCGCATTTTTTCTCGGCCCTTGGCACGGCGTTCCTGACGCTGCTTCATTCTTTCCTGATGCGCCTGCTTCAATTCTTCCTGCGTCAGGCCGCCATCACGGTTTAGATCGGCCTTGTCAAAACGCTCGCGTTGTTTCGGATTGTTCTGGAATTCGGCGTAACTGATCTTGCCATCGCGATTGGTGTCCAATGACTGGAAACGTTCCTGCGCCTTGGCCTGGAATTCGGCACGGCGGTCGGTTGGCTGGTTTTCTGCCATTGCAAGCAGGCTTGCAGACATCAAGCCCAGCGCAATTAGCGGGATTACTTTTTTCATGGGGATTCTCTGTGTTTCTCCTGGAAGTGATGATTAAAACGCTTCAGGCCCGCAGCGGTTGACAGATTTGCCCGTCAATCACTACTTCTTGCCGAAAGCCTTCATCACCAGAAGTACGCCCAAACCCCAGACACCGTTCAGCATGAATGCCCCAATCCACCAATTTGGATCCCAGTTTGCGGCGAAAGGCTGACCCTTTAACGGAAACACAATGAACAGCGCAACCAGACTTGGTAACAATGCACCCAGAACAACCGCCAATAACCATTGCCGCGACTGGCTTTGTTTCTTGATCATGGCCCACAAGGCAATGCCCCAAACACCACCCCAGAAAGCCAGCGAGATCACGGCCGGGACATGGAATGGCGGCACTGCTGTCATGTCCCATGCCGGCTTGGGAATTTTCCCCGCGAGAAAAAGCAGATGGAAAAGCCCTTGATGAAACAGCAGGGTCGAAATAAATCCGGCAATAAACGATTTGAAAATCCACATCATGCTATCTCCCCGAAAGTTGATGAATCACGGATGCTCTGCTTCCGCATGAATTTTTTCTTTTCGTATCAAATACAGTCCGCTGGCAATGATGACGAGCGCGCCAAGCAAGGCGATGCTATCGGGCAGTGTCTGCCAAAGCAACCAATCCAGCCCCATGCCCCAGGCGAGCGCGCTGTATTCAAATGGTGCAATAACGGAAGCTTCGCCTTTTTGAAACGCAGCGGTAACCGCAACTTGTCCGAAAAAGCCGGTAATCCCGATGCCTGCCAACACCAATAAATGATCGTGTTCAACTGTTTGCCAATTCGGTGCCGCCATGGCTCCGGCACCGATGGCAATCATCGTCATGGCCCAAAACACCATGCTGTCCGATGAATCGGTACGACTGATAATCCTGACGGCAATCGCCGATATCGAATAACACGCAGCTGCGCCCAGGATTGCCAGACTGCCGAGCGAAACGAGATTTTCGGTGCCTGGTCGCAACACGATCAGCACCCCGATCAAGCCGACAAAAATCGCAAGCCAACGCGCCATTCCGACTTTTTCTTTCAACATCGGAACCGACAAGATGGTGATCAGCAATGGCGCAATGAAAAACAGCGAATATGCCTCCGATAACGGCAGGGATTTCAGGCCGAAGGTGAACAAGGCCAACATGCTGATACCGAGGGCGCCGCGAAGCAGGTGCAGAGACCAGCGGATATTCAGGAGAGTTCCTGCACTACGACGAATCAGCACATACGCGAATACAAAAGGCAACGAAGCCATCGCCCGCATCGCTGTGACCTGAATGGCCGGATAGTGCGGAGAAAGCCATTTCAATCCCGCATCCATCAATGAAAACAAAACGACTGCCATCAGCATCGCACTAATGCCGCGCATGGAAGAATTTTTATTGGGCATTAGTACGATATCCGGATCATGCATTTATTGTTGCATGGAATTCTGCGTTGAACCGGAATAAAAACGGCAGCCTCGCGGCTGCCGTTTGTCCTTCCATGGAGAGAGTCTATGGTAAGAATCTAATCAATCACCGACGAAACGCGTACCGATGATGATGCTGCCATCAGTAACGTGTCTTGTGCTGCCAGCCAGACCGATCGTGATAATCGTGTCTTTGGTGAAGAATGCGGTTGCTTGCGCCTCGGTCAAGCCGTAGCTTTCGATCAGTGCACGCTTGGATATCAAGCCGCCGTTGCAAACACGGGTATCGTTATCGCTATATACCTGGAAATCGCCCGGTTGCAGGCCGCGCGTATCGTGAATCGAACCCAGTCCCGTATTCAATACACCGCCATACGGCAAGCCGGTGGATGGATCAATCAATGCTGGATTGTTCAACACTTCATTTTCGATTCTGTAGGTTGCGGTAATCGTGGTCCGGGCGCTGCCCACGTAGCCACCAGTGGTGTTGTGATAAACAACGCTGGTGAAAGGCGTTTGCCAATGGCAAAGCAGGCTTTTTACGCTTTTGCCGGGAATCAATACATGCCCCATATCCGGGAAGTTGACACTGACAAATCCGTTGACGTCTGGAACCACGCAGTGATCATTCGGGCCAAGCGGGAATGCGGGATCAGGTGTGCAATCCGGGGCAATCTGCAGAAGGCCGGATTGAACCGAGCCGACGAACTTCACGTTGCGGCCCCATGAATTGGCATCACCAACCTGGTCATCGGTATAGGCTTTGGTCGTGTTGAAATTCGCTGGAGCGGCTTCCATCAAGCCATCACCACGCATGTAATTGCGGGTTTCCTGCTTGAGCGCCAACTGAAGTTTTTTGTATTCCGGGCTAGGCTGTTTGAATGGCGCGCGGTTGGCGGCAATGGCTGCGGTAACACTGAATGCAAGCAGTGATAGAACGACGATACTCTTTTTCAAACCAAGTTCTCCTTAATAATCGTGGATAAAGCGCGATACCCGAAAGTATTTCGCTGGCATGTACCAAGTACGCGAATACATTTGAAAAGCGGACAGAATTCACAGTTTCAGTTTGTTTTTAAGATAAATTGCAATTTTTGATGACAAACTGAAGCTGTCTGTAAATCATTTTTGACACGACACGCTGATTAAGATTCATGAATTAAACCAATTTTTAACGAACCCAATATGAGCTCCCAAAAACTTGAGCGCTGGAAAGCAGACGGCCGTTTTTTCCAATGGCAGTCACATACGATTTTCTATCGCGACCAGGGCGAGGGAGATGTCGTGGTGTGCATTCACGGCTTCCCCACCGCATCGTTTGATTGGCAACGGATGTGGCCGTCGCTGACGCGGAATTTTCGTTGTATCACTCTGGATTTGCTGGGTTTTGGTTTTTCAAGCAAACCACGTGGCCATACCTACTCCATCCTGGAACAAGCGGACATCATTGCGGCCTTGCTGGCGTTTCTTGGAATAAAACAAGCCCACATACTCGCGCACGATCTCGGTGACAGCGTGGCGCAGGAATGTTTGGCGCGCACGCATACACCGACCGATACGAACACATTCGATGTTCAATCGGTATGCTTCCTGAATGGCGGCCTGTTTCCGGAAGCGCATCATCCACTCTTGATTCAAACCCTGCTGCGTGGCCCGCTGGGGCCATTGCTTGTACATGGATTGAACGAAAAGAAATTCAATACAAGCTTCGCCGCCGTATTCGGCGCCAGCACGCAGCCAAGCGCAGAAGACCTGTCCGATTACTGGTATTTGATCGAATTAAAAAATGGCCATCGATTGGCGCACCGGCTTTTGCAATACATTCCAGAACGACGCAAGCATCGTGATCGCTGGTTGAAAGCCATGCAGGAAACCGGTATTCCCATGCGGCTGGTCAACGGACTCGAAGATCCCGTTTCCGGGCGTCATCTTCTGGAACGTTATCGTGAAATTATTCCCGGTGCAGATGTCGTCGAGCTCGAAGGCATCGGTCATTATCCGCAAGTCGAGACACCGGGCGCCGTACTTGCCGCATTTCTGGATTTCCACAAAAAAGGCCGGTGAAAAATCCGGACTGTCGAATTAATCGGGCACGAATTACTCGAGTCCTTCCAGCAGTCTCAGGAAATGGCAGAATGTTCCGATACTCTTTAATCCCGTACCCGGAAACACAGAATCAGGCCTGATGTCGCAACGCAAGATTGTCCACATCGATATGGATGCATTTTATGCCTCCGTTGAACAACGCGACGACCCCGACCTTCGCGGCAAACCCGTTGTGGTGGCATGGCGTGGTGCGCGATCGGTAGTCTGCGCCGCTTCGTACGAAGCCAGGAAATTTGGTGTCCGCTCCGCGATGCCGGCAATCCGTGCGGAGCGTTTGTGCCCTGATGCGATTTTTGTTCCGCCGGATTTTGTCCGTTACAAGGCAGTGTCGAAACACGTGCGCGAAATATTTTCGCGCCATACCGATCTGATCGAACCGCTTTCCCTGGATGAAGCGTATCTCGACGTCACCGAAAACAAGTTGGACCTCGCATCCGCGACCGAAGTGGCCATGCAGATCCGGCAGGCGATTTTTGACGAGACCCAACTTACCGCTTCGGCCGGCATCGCACCAAATAAATTCCTGGCGAAAATCGCATCCGACTGGAACAAACCCAATGGCCAATACGTGATCAAACCTTCGGCAATATTCGATTTCCTGACGCCATTACCGGTCGGCAGATTGCCCGGGGTCGGCAAGGTGATGGAAGCCAAACTCGCCAAACTGCAGATCGCGACTGTCGGCGATATCCGGCAGCACAGCGTTCAGAGCCTGGAACACCGATTCGGGCGTTGGGGAGTGCGGCTGCATGAACTTTCGATGGGCGTGGACAACCACGCGGTAGTCTCCGAACGCCCTACCCAGCAAATTTCCAGCGAGGATACTTTTCAGGAAGATTTGTTACTCGACGAAATTGCGCCGCATATTTTGCGACTGGCCGAAAAAACCTGGGCAGCCTATCTGCGCGAAGAACAGCGCAGCGCCCGTACGATAGTGTTGAAACTGAAGACCGCCGACTTCCAGACGCTGACTCGAAGTTACACGCCGGATACTCCCGCCGCGAACCTCGATGATTTCCTGGCAATTGCGCTGCAACTGCGTGAACGCGTGAATATGCCTAAAAATACCCGCTATCGACTGGTCGGCATTGGCCTTGCCAATTTCATCGATAGTCAGCAAATAAGTTCGCAGCAAGGCTTGTTTAGCTGACGGCCGCAACGACATGGCTTAAAATGCGCGAAAGCCCCGGGAGTTAGCCATGCCTTCGTTCGACGTCGTTTCCGAAATCAATAAACATGAATTGACCAATGCGCTCGATACAGCAAATCGCGAGCTTGGCACACGGTTCGATTTCAAGGGCAGCGATGCAAAATTCGTGGTTGACGGCTTCGTGATCACCCAGCATGCCCCGAGTGATTTCCAGCTGAAACAAATGCTCGATATCCTGCGGGCCCGCTTGATCGCACGCGGTATCGACATCCGCTGCATGGAAGTCGGCGACGTAGAAACCAATTTGGCGGAAGCCCGCCAGAAAGTCACCATTAAGCAAGGTATCGAACAGAAACTGGCCAAGAAAATCGTCGGCATCATCAAGGATGCAAAACTGAAAGTCGAAGCGCAGATCAACGGCGAAAAACTGCGGGTAACTGCGAAAAAACGCGATGACCTGCAGGACGTGATGGCATTGCTGAAAAAATCCGATATCGAATTGCCGTTGCAATTCGAAAACTTCCGCGATTGATACAGGGTGCGCTCAAGCGCACCAATCATTCATGAAGTCAGCTCAGGTGCGCTTGAGCGCACCCTATGCATTATTTATTGTCCTGCATCGCCTTGATCACGCGCGAGTCCTGCTGGTTTTCTTTCAGCCAGGCCATTGCACGGTGCACGCGGGCATAACCGCTCGGGTGATCGTAGAACATGATTTCTTCCAGCTCGCCGGGATGTATTTTCCGGTAGGTAGATAAACGCATCGCAACCGTCGCAAATCCGTGTGGCTCGCCGGCAACCGCCAGACCGAATGCATCCGCTTCGGCTTCGGCCTGGCGAATAATGCTGTTGTTCAACGGCGTCATGACCGTCATGAAGATCGCGAGCAGTGCAGCCGCCAGCGGCAAACCGGCGGGATCGCCACGGTCACTCACGCCCCAGCGTGTGCCATAACGTTTCAACAAGCCGTCATACGCAAAGTGCACAAACAACAGACCGAATACCAGCACCAGCGTCAGGTAAACCACCAGGCGCAGAGAATGATTCAGCACGTAGTGACCCATTTCATGGCCCATCACTGCACGGATTTCCTCGGGCGAGGTCCGGTTGAGCAAATTGTCGTTCAGAGAAATTCTCGTGGTTCCCATCATGCCCGACACATTTGCACTCACGCGGGTTGTCTGTTTCGAAGCATCGAATACGTAAATATTATCGGCGGGAATTTGGCTGGCACGCGCCATCGACAACAAACCATCCCGCAATTCACCAGCAGGCAATGGTTTGTACTCGTTGAACAAGGGCGAAATAAAAACCGGATACAGCATCTGCATGAAAATCATGAAGACAAACAATATCCCGCCGGTCCACGCCCACCAGCTTTTGCCGATACGTCTGACTGCGGAGTAGATGACGGCGAGCACGACCGAGCCAACTGCTATGCCGACGACCAGTCCTATTAATGTTTCGCTGAACCAATCGCCAAAGTTTTGCGTTGCAAGACCATAGCTATGCTCGCGGAAGAAGCCCATGTAGATATTCCAGGGCAATGTCAAAATGAACATCGCCAGGAAATACATCGCGATAAAAATTACGGTATGAAAAAACGCCCAATGACTGATGTATTTTGTGACATTGACCAGCCACGCAGGAGCATGAATAAAATGCAAAACGGATGTAAGTGCGTCAAAGCAAAATTGGCTGATTCGTTTTGCCAAGTCCCGTATGCCCCGTGACACGCCACCGAACAGCAAGAATGCCGCAATGGTAATCATGATCAAAGTGTCCAGCAGATCAAGGTAATAGCCGTTTTCGAAATAGGCGTCGGATTTTGCCTTTTGCTCGTCGTTCAGGACATTCAGATATGCAGCGGTAGCCTTGTCCACATCGAATTGCGGACCCGGCCTCGCAACATCCGGAACAATCAAGCCGGCCGGCAATTCGCGATCGGCCTTCACTGGTTTCGCCTCGTCGGCGAACGCTGGCGTGGCCATGCTGAGCAACAGGACTAGGCCTGCCAGGACAATTTGTATACGGTTTTTCATAAGTTTCCTCATCGATGCGGCATTATCGACAGCACGGCATTGGCAGTCATGGTCCGAAAGGCATGGCTAATCCATACCAGCCTTCAAGCGATTAATGGTTTGCTGCTTTTCCTGCCAGACCGAATTCAGCCAATTGTGGAAATGGATTCTGAAGGCATTGTCATTTTCATAGTCACCGATCAAATCCGGCCTGATTTCGCGCTCGACGATATCGATTTGCACATGGCGAATTCGGCCCGCGAATAAATCCATCAAGGTCGGCCTTCCTTCCGAATAGACAATGGTGACATCGAGAATCGATTTCATGCTGTCGCCCATCGCATCGAGTACAAATGCAATGCCGCCGGCTTTCACTTTCAACAGATCCTTGAACGGCGAGTTCTGACGATCGTGCTTGTCTGGAGTGAAGCGGGTGCCCTCGACGAAATTCATCACCGAAACCGGCAAATGCTTGAAACGTTCGCAAGCCTTGCGGGTTGCTTCGGTATCTTTGCCCTTTAAATGCGGATATTTTTTGAGTTTTGATTTCGAGTAACGCTGCATGAAGGGAAAATCCAACGCCCACCAGGCCAGCCCGAGAAAAGGCACCCAAATCAATTCGGCCTTCAGGAAAAACTTCAGGAACGGGACGCGGCGATTGAATATTTTCTGCAGCACCGGAATATCGACCCAACTCTGGTGATTGCTGATCACCAGATACCAGCCTTCGTATTTCAGAGTGTCCATTCCGGTCACGATGAATTTCGTCGGTGTTACCACGTCGATCAGCCAACTATTGAAGGCGACCCAACTCTCGGCGATTTTTATCAGGAGCAATGACAGGAATTTGCTGGCCGATTGGAATGGCAACAACCACTTCAACAGTGCCAGGACAAACAGGATGGAGGTATGCAGCAGAGTACTCAGCATCACCAAAATGAGAGCGAGCACTGCAAAGAGCGAAGAAAGCAACTTCATCCTTATTCCTTCATGAACAACTTGGCCTGATCCTGCTCGCCGACCAGCTCGTAATCACCCGGCTGCAAGGCCCCAAGATTCAAGCCGCCAACTTCGCTGCGATGCAAATGCACGACGTGGTTGCCGACGGCGGCGAACATCCGGCGAATCTGATGATAACGGCCTTCGATAATGGTCAGGCGCACCAGCTGCTCCGATATTGGCTGCAATACCGCCGGTGCCAGCGGAGTGGTTTCCGATTCCAGCATCATTTCGCCGCTGGCAAACAATTCCGCTTCGTCGCCGCGCAATGGACTTGCCAGCGTCGCTTCATAGACTTTAGGCAATTTATTTTTAGGTGAAATAATCCGGTGCAATAAATCGCCGTCGTCGGTCATCAGCAGCAATCCGGTCGTTTCCTTGTCCAGGCGTCCAATCGGCGCCAGCACCGGCTTGCGAATCCGAAAGCGGTCCGGCAGCAAGTCATACACCAGCCTGCCTTTGTCTTTCGTCGAGCAGGTATAGCCGGCCGGTTTATGCAACATCAGCAGCATGCCGGATGCCGGATCCAGCGGCTCATCATCAACACGGATATTGTCATGCGTGGTGATGTCGTCGGCGTAGAGCACTTCGCCGGCAGCATCGGTAATGCGGCCTTCGCGGAACATCAGGGTCACTTCCTTGCGGCTGCCGTAACCCAGATTGGAAATGTGTTTGACTAGTTTCATTGTTTTTCCATGCACTTACTTGATCGCTTCAAAGACTTTGAAGCCTTCCTGCGTCGCCAATAAATTCACCTGCGAGAATTGGGTCCGCAGGATTGCTTCGTAAGGCAGGTGACGATTGGCGACCATGTAGAACCGTCCTTTTGGTTTCAGGGAACGGGACGCGACTTCGATGAAGGCCTGCCCCAATGCTTGCACTTCATCGCGTCCTTCATGAAACGGCGGATTACTGATCACGAAATCGTATGATCCCTGAAGCCCCTTAGCGACATCATGCCAGTGATAGTTCAGCCGAGTCGCCTGTTCAAACCGGGATAAATTCAATTTCGCGCATTCCAATGCGCGCGCCTCTGCTTCGTAGACGTCCATGGCATTGATGTTTCCGCATTGCGTTAAAACCGCGTGCGTAAGATAACCCCACCCCGCCCCAAGATCGGCGCCATGACCCGACAAATCTTTCGGCAAGAGTGAGACCAGTAATCTGGATGCCACATCGATGCGGTCCCAGGCAAAAATCCCCGGGCGCGAAATCAAACCGGTGCTTTCAATCAAGCGTGGCTCGTCGAGTTTCAGCCAGGTATCCAGGAGTGTTTCATTGACGTCTTTTTTTCTTGCCCAAAAAACCCGGCATTTGTTCTTGCTCAGCGTTTGCAGGTTTGGTGCCAACAGACGAAGATCCGCTTCGCCCGATTTTGCACCTGCGATATTTTGCATGCTGGCAACGATCAGGCCGTCGTCTTCCGCGTTTTGCAATGCACAGGCGAACAAGGCGCGTGTTTCATCGCGCTGTGGCGGTGGCAATACCAGTACGAGCGGATATCTTTTTTGAATGTTTTGCGACAGCCGCCAACCTGCTTGTTCCAATTGATCGGCAAAAGGCTTGAAGCTTTGCCGGCAATCAACCTGTGCTTTTTTCAATTCGTTCGGAATCAGCCCGGTTCGGGCACGCAAAAAAAGAGTGGCTTCGCTCCATGTAAGCGCCCCGGTCTGAAACGGATGCCACAGGGCGTCAAATGCAGCAGTGTTATCGGTCATGAGAATGATTTTACCGCGATTGAGCGGCGGCTGAATGCAGACTGGCCGAATTACCCGGAAATCGCGTTTAAATGTGCGGTTCGATGTGTATAGAATCAGGCCTGCCCCCAAAGGAGAAAACCCATGCGTCTCGCTGTCTTGCTTATTAGTAGTGCCCTGTCAGTTCTACTGCTGACATCATGTTCAAAAAAAGAAGAAGCCACCCCGGAGGCAAGCACGGCAACCTCTGCGATCGACGAACCGGCTTCGACCGATGCTTCGGCGCCTTCAACCGAAACGCCAGCAACCGGAACCGCTACAGCCGCCGCGACCGAATTCAGCGTGGAAAGCGTGCCGGTATCGAACGCCGCGCTTCCGCCATTCCCATTCTTCAAGGCACCGGAAGGCCTGGCGAGTGCATTCGACGAAAAAGATCGCAACATCGGTTTTGATCGCCGCTATTTCATCGCCGGGAAAAAACTGTTGTCTGTCGAGGGCAAGGTTTATCGCGACATGATGAATCTGAGCAACATGGACACCGACCGCAAATATTCGGAATTGGAATTCCACCGTAATTACGAAAACGCGATTACCGCCTTGGGCGGCAAGAAAATCAACGAATCGCAACTGACCGATGAAATGATCAATGCCGCCGGCGGCCGCGATGCCGTTGAAAAATACTGGAGCAACGCCGCTGCAGTTCCCGATTACGAACACAATAGCTACCTGATTCGCACGGCCGACAAGGAATACTGGATCCACGTCAGCACCGGTTCCATTCCGGCCCACGGTTTTCTGACCGTGCTAGAAAAAGAAGCCATGAAGCAATCGGTCGGCTTCCTCGACGCGAGCGCGATGAAAAAAGCGCTTGATGCCGACGGCCATGTTGCCTTGTATATTAATTTCGACGTCGACAAGGCAAGCCTGCGGCCCGATAGCCAACCGATCATCGCCGAGATCAACAAATTGCTCGGCGCGAATCCTTCATTGAAACTTTCGATTGAAGGCCACACCGATAGTACCGGCAGCGCAGATCACAACCGCGAATTGTCGACATCCAGAGCGCGCAGTGTATTGGGCGCATTGATCGGCCTGGGTATCGAGCCATCGCGCCTGAGCTCGAAAGGTTTCGGCCCCGACAAACCGATCGCCAGCAATACCAGTGTCGAGGGACGCGCCGCAAATCGCCGCGTGGAATTGGTCAAGCAATAATTAAGCTGCGTTATTGCATATTTAGCTGGAGGGAACGTTGCAATGGCGGCGTTCTCTTGCTGAACAAGAAGTCATCAATCCGACTGAGGACTGAACAAGACGTTTCAGGAGTCAACTTTTCTTCAAGCTACATGTTCTTATGGTTGCGTTAGATTGAATCAACTGAAAGGAAAACAACATGAAAAAAATTATGATTGCGGCAATGACAATTTGTATCGGTTTCGCTACGACCGCCAGCGCCTCGCGCACCAATGATGGAATCTGGCGCGTCGGCAGCACAAAATTAAGCCTGATTGAAAACGATAAAGACGTCCTGCGCTTCCGTCACTGCAAGAGCGGCATTCGTGCCATTCAACTGCGGGTGAGCAAGGGCCGGGTCGAAATCGAAAGACTGTGGGTGAAATACGGAAACGGCGAACGTGACAACCTGAACGTTGCCGACCATATTGCCAAAGGTGGCGCGACCCGCTGGATCGATCTGAAGGGCGATACTCGCTGCATCAAGGAAATCGGCATTATCGGTGATACCGAACGCAGCGGCGACCGCGCCCGCGTCGATATCTGGGCACGATAATCCGATAGCCAGCCCTGCAACGCCGCCTTCTACAGGCGGCGTTTTTAATTGCGGGTTCTTGAGTGACAGCATTGCGATAGTCGTGTAAATTCTTTGGAAAGTCTGGAGAAATCACATGAGTCGAGTGCCCGTCATCAGTTCGCCCTGCCCATTCCGCTGGAGCTCGATGCCGACACCTGGGCAAGACTTTTGCGGCCAATGCCAACGGCAAGTCCATAATCTGGACTTGATGTCTTCCGAGCAAAGAACCGAATTCATGCAAAATTGCAGCGGTGAAGTCTGCGTAACCTATACGGTTCGCCGTACGCCATCGTTGAAAAACATGGCAATGGGACTTGGCCTGGCAGCCAGTCTTGCCAGTGGCGGCGTCAGCGCCCAAGACGCAACCAGTGACGTCAAGGTGATCTCATCGAACCTGGTCCAATCGGTCAACGAGTGGAATAAAGTGGAAGCCATCGAAATCGAGTCCGTTGTTCTTGTCGGCGGCACCATTCTGGACGCAGACACAGCGCGCTGGGTCGATGAATCGGAAATCGAAACAAGCGATCTTCCCGAGCTGCCGCAATCGACTGAACTGCAATGGCTGAAAACACCGATTAAATAAATTACGGCTCCACCGCGATGGCGGCCGCTTGCTCAATTTTGATATCGCTGAGTTGATTGAAGCCTTCCAGTACTTCTTCCGGACTACCACTGCCCATCGCCAGGGCAATGTGCGTAGCATCAAACTCGCTCAGTGCTGCGTCATAACTGACCCAACGATCTTTATCCCAGACCTGCACCCAGGCATGCGGGCTGAATACATTAGCTCTGCCGGTAAATCTGCTCGAATAAGCCATACCGAACACAATCCGGGTCGGGATCCCCTGCGCACGCGCGAAAGCCGCCAGCAATAACGCAAACTCGCTGCAATCGCCGCTGCCGGAACGCAGGGCTGCAAGTGCGGTCGAATATCCGACATAACTGCTCATTCCCGTCATTTTTTTCTGCGTCAATTTCACCAGTTGGAGCATTTTTGTTTTGACCGTTGCCTGGTTTGAAACTGCCGATAAAGCCAGCCGCCTGATTTCCGGATGGTCGCTTTGCACCCAGGCATTCGATTCAATGTAATCCTGGAGCTGCGGCGCATTTTTCTCTGCAATGCCCGTGCAATCTGCGCAAACACTGACGATGCTTTTGCCATCCACAATACTGACGCTTTGCTCGGCCGAATCCAGCAAGCTGAGTGGACGGCCCGACTTGCTCGATAGTAAATAGTTTATTTTTCCTTTCGCAGCCTTTTGCGGAATCTTGTACGGCGATTGCACGATCAATCGACCGATGAAATCCCAGGCTTGTCCAGACGCATCCATGCAATTGGCTACACACGGCTTTTTGATCATTGGAATTCCGGCAAAACCGGTTTCGATACTCAGCAGCTTGCCTTTATTGTCAAACAGCCAAAACTCATCATTGGTCCGCGGACCGCTCGTGTACTTGCGGAGCCAGCAACGCATTTCCGGAGTGACGCCGGTTCTTTCCCTGCAAGTGCTGACGTTCACGACACTTGCTGCCAAACGTTGCGGATCGAAATACTGGAAATCCAGCGGAACGGCAGCCGTCAAACGCTTGCCCAAGTACCATTGCAACTGCGCCGCAGGGAAAACGATTCCGTCCGGCAAGACTCTCTTCGTATCCAGGTAGACACCTTTGGCATTTTTCAACTGTACATGGTTGTCGTGTATCCGCCCTTCTTGCAGATTTTTTACCGTGCCGGCATCAATCACTTTCACGAAATAAATATCGTCAACACCGGGTTTTTGCCACATCGAAAATTCATGCCTGACAACCGAGCGGGATTTTGCATGGGCGACATCCATCACCATTGTCTCGGAGAAATGCGGCGAACCGTTTCTGAGGGTCCATTCAAGTTTCTGATAACCGATTTTCTTGCCGTCTATTTCAAGCGTGAAGATGACCCGATTGCCGGCATCGGCAAGGCAATGACCACTTGAGAATAAGCACATCAAGCCGATGCACAATATTTTGATTCGGTCAGACAAATATTTTTTCATGGAAGACGCTTTGGTTTGTTGTCGTGAACCAGGCGGCAGCTGCCGCGCTGGGGAATAACAAGCTCATAATACCTGCCCGGCATACCGTCTCGACGTTATCCAACCCAGGGCTTTGATTTCTGAGGCCTGTCGGCAATGCGGCGCGCTGCTTCCCGAGTCCGATTTGGCGTCGATTGGTTGTAGCAAGGCCAAATTCATTGACGATTCATCGCTTTCTGCGTTTTCAACGTATATTCCACAGACTGCCTGTCCCCGGAGAGCCCGATGCGCCGACCAATAAGTATCCTTATTTTTATTGTGGGCATGGGATACGGCGTAATGGCTGTTTCCGAACCACCACCCCGCTTCCCGCCCGATGCCGTTTGGCATCAAAACAGCAGCCAGGCGCCGTTGCATCCGCAATCGTCTTCGATGATTACCAGCCTGGTGAACCTCGGTGGCTTCGGTTTCGGACGCATGCAAATCGATTTCGGCATGCGAATTGTCCATGCCCCGCCAGGCGCTCCAACGCGTACGATCATCGGATTTCCCGATGCCGACGAATACTACGCCCCCGATTGCGAACCGATCGGCACAGTGATGCCCGTGCCGGCGAACTCCGCGATTGAAGCATCCAGCAATCTGGTTTGTGATAACGATATTGAAGATTGCCATCTGCTCGTTGTGCAAGGTGATGTCTTGTACGAAGCGTATCGCGCGAATGCGTCCGGCGGCACCGGTTTGCAATCGCAATGTTTGGCGGTATGGAAACTCGACCGCGTTTATCAGGCCAGTAACCGCGGCGATCATTGCACCAGTGCCGATGCTGCCGGCTTCCCGATTTCACCACTGCTTTTCAACGCCGATGAAGTGTACGCAGCGATGCAGATTGTCGATGGCGATTTGGGACATGCGATCCGTTTCATCTTGCCGAATGCACGCATGGCCTCGAACGATCCGGCGCCCAACACTACCCGCCGTATTCCGGTCTATGTTAGGCCGGCGAGTCACGCCGGTGGCCCCACCGGTCCGATCAGCACAGTGCCCTATGGTTCGCGCCTGCGTTTGCGTTCCGATTTCCCGGTGCATTTATACAACCCGGCCGCGCAAGTTATTTTGCGCACCATGCAACGCTACGGCATCGTGTTGTCGGATGGCGGCAATATCGCGCTGACTGCCGAAGACGATCTCTACACCACGCATAAATGGGCCGAGTTGAATATCGATTCACGCGAATTCGACCAGGGAGTTCCAGGTACGCCCGTACGCGTGCAGGATTTTTCCGTGATCGATACAGGCGATCGCATCATCGAAACCTATGATTGCGTGCGTAATGCGGAACCGCCGCTGGAACTGCCGGCCAATTTGGTTGCACGCATCATGCGTAAAAGTGTCAAGGGTCCGACCTATATCAATTTAAGCTGGGACGATGGCAGCGCGAAAGTGGATATCTATCGCGATGGCATCTTCCGCACCACTATCGACAACATCGGCACTTACACCGAAAAACCCGGCACCAATCCAAAACCCAGCTACATCGTTTGCAATTTCGACAGCAATCATTGCTCCAACACTGCAGTCGCATTACCGGACCGTTATATCGATCCACCACGGCCACGGCCACAAAACCACGGCAGACACTAGGCCAAGCCCGGCCATTACCTTTAGCGGATTGTTTTCGCCGAATATTGCTACTAGTCTGGCCGTGGTTGATTCGCAGGACGCACTTCGATGAAGTTACTGCATGCTACCGGTACACTTTTTGCCGCCACGGCCTTCCTGACTGCGACAGCCTATTTCTCGTGGCCTGCATCGCCAAGACCAAGTTTGTCGACGACGACCATTACATCGCCGCCAACGCTGCCGGCGGGTGGTGTCGATGGATGGGTTTACGATCAATATCCGAATTTCGTACCGCTGCAACAAGCCACCAAACCACGGAAAGGCGAATTGCCTCCTCAATACCGGGTTTCGCCTGCCTCGCCTTTTTTGGCCAACTGCGAAGGCGTAAGTCAAACAGGTACCGCTTACCCGAATGCCGAAGTGGAGCCTTCGGTTGCAGTCAATCCAGCCAACCCGGATAACCTGGTTGGCGCCTGGCAGCAAGACCGTTGGTCAAACGGCGCAGCACGCGGACTGTCTGCCGGCGTTTCCTTCGACGGCGGCAAAACATGGTTCCAGAAGCTGATCCCGTTTTCGCGTTGCAGTGGCGGTACCGCACTGAACGGCGGCAATTACGAACGCGCCACCGATCCATGGGTCTCGTTTTCGCCCAATGGTACAGCGCACGCAATGGCGCTTGCACTGAATAGAACGTCGGGATCCCAGAATGCGATGCTGGCAAGCCGTTCGCTTGATAGTGGTTTGACTTGGAGCAATCCGGCGACGCTGATTCTGGATACCGATGGCGTTGCATTTTTTAACGACAAAAATTCGATCACCGCAGATCCGACGGATTCGAATTTTGTTTATGCCGTTTGGGATAGACTGGCTTCCAATGGCAACGGTCCGGCCTATTTCGCACGTTCGATAAATGGCGGCCTCAGCTGGGAAACCGCGAAGTCGATTTACAACCCGGGCGGCAGTGGCCAGACAATTGGCAACGTCATCGCGGTACTTCCCAACGGAACCTTGGTAAATATGTTTACCAAGATAGTCAATGTTGGCGGCATTGATATTGCGACACTGGCCGTCATACGTTCCACCGATAAAGGCGTGACGTGGTCGCAGCCTTTCCATATTTCGGAATTGCTTGCACTAGGTACCAGTGATCCGGAAACCGGCGCCTTGATACGCGATGGTTCGATCCTGGCACAAATCGCGGCCGGGCCGGACGGCAAGCTTTACGTGGTCTGGCAAGACTCGCGCTTCAGCGGTGGTTTTATTGATGGCATCGCATTTTCGCAATCGGTTGACGGTGGCTTCACATGGTCGAATCCAATCCAGATTAATTCCGACGAAAATGTGCAGGCAATGATTCCGACCGTGCATATACGGCCAGACGGAGTGATCGGTGTGGCTTATTACGACCTTCGCAGCAACACTTCCGATCCTGCGACTCTGCTGACCGATTATTGGCTTGCTTCCTCCGAAGATGGCGTCAACTGGAGCGAAAGCCGCATCACCGAAACATTCGATTACACAACGGCACCATTCGCCGGCGGCTATTTTGTTGGCGACTATCAAACATTGGTCAGCAGCTACAACGTGTTCATTCCATTCTTCGTGAAGACCAATAGCGGTAATTTCAGCAATCGCACCGATGTGTTTGCCGCACCGGCGATTTTTAAAGCGATCGACAAATCCTATGTAGCAACTTCTACTACACTTAAAAAAATGACAACACTCAGACGACGCGTGCATGAAAATATCCAGCGCGTGAAAAAACAGCGGGAAAGCAGAAGGCTTCATTACAATCGACCAATCCCACTTGGCTTTGGATAATCGGCGTGAACCGGCCGCAATCCACCATACCCTCGCCTTGCGTGCGCAATTGCTGCCTGGACGAAAACGATGTCTGCATGGGATGCGGTCGGCATATTGATGAAATCCTGGCCTGGCAGGGCTCATCCGATACCGAACGCGAGGCCATCATCGCGATTGCCAATAAGCGCTTGCTGCAAAGATACCGGGGCCGACCCTCGACCGATCCTTGATTCCGTTTACTTTCATCCGTGAATCCCATAAGAATAGCCATCGAACCAAACGGATATCCTCGATGGAACAGAACCACCTGAAATTACGCACCACGCTGGCTTATGCGAAAGGCGCCTACACGGTCGAGATAAGAATCGGCAGCAAGAAAAGCCCGGCCAACGTGCTAATCGATAGTGGCAGCAGCACCCTGGTCGTGCTGCCTCAGGTTTACGACCCATCGCACGACACGAGCCTCAAGCCCACCAGTCTGGCGCAATCGATCGCCTACGGTGTAGGCACTTGGGCCGGACCGGTATTGAGAACCGAAATCGCCTTTGGCGACAAACGGCATGCGCGAATATTGCCCGATGCCGAAGTTGCATTGGTGGAAACCACGGCACAGAATTTCCGCGATGCGGATGGCTTGATCGGCCTGGCATATCTAAAACTCGACAAGGCGCATGACGTTAGCGCCTTGTTGGTAGAAAAGAAAATCGAGCCCACCCAGACCTGGCCCTGGCCGTTCAATACCCAGGAATCGGGCGCCTTCTCGGAATTCAAGACGCAGTTGTACGAGCAACCCCTGGTCAACCTGACGCCGTGCTTCAGCGCACTGGAAGAAGAAGGCATCGTGTCCGACAAGTTCTCGATGCTGATCAAGCGTGCGTTGGTGCATGTGCTGGATGACGAGGCCACGCCGGAAAAGCTTGCGTCGGACCCCTTGAACCAGGGCGTGCTGGTACTGGGCGGCGGTGAAGAATGCCAGTCGTTGTATGAAGGTGGATTTGAAACCGCAAAAATCGTGCACGAGCTTTACTACAACGCGAATTTGATCGCCGTGCAGGTGGGCGACCGTCCCCGCATACCGGCACCTGCCTTGCTTGAAAAATACCGGGACAGTTACGCCAGCAACGCCATTTTTGATACCGGCAGCAGTTTTCTGGTGCTGGAAGCCTCGATCTATGATGCCGTGTTGGCTGATTTTGCGACCTACGATGAAGATTTTCCGGATTTGATTACCCGCTTTCAAACGAAATTCAAAACCGAACATGGCTTGCCCAACGAGAGCATCAAGACACGCGACTGGCCGAAACTGCATTTTCATCTTGAATCGCCTTCCGGCGACGAAGTAACTTTTACCTGCAACCCGGGAAATTACTGGCAAAAGAATGCCGTGCATGCCGGCGAGTGTTTTTTCCTGTTGATGCGTCAGATGCCGAAATGGCCGAACCAAACCATTCTAGGCCTGCCGTTGATGAGCGGGCATTATTGTGTTTTTGATCGACGTATAGATGGCAATGGCGTATTTCGGATGGCCAGAATCAGGGAAGCATGATGCAAAGCTTTGAATCAGAGCGCTTATTGATGCGGTTACTACTGCCGGATGACGAAGAATTATATTGCGCCTGTTATACCAATCCAATTGTGATGAAGCATGTTGGTGAACCCTTGCTTCGCGAGCATGCTTTACGCAGTTTTAAAGC
>JBOHYG010000061.1:0-1586 GCA_050737875.1 Arenimonas sp.
AAACTGGAAACCATCCCGGAACTGAAACAGGTCTATACCACGGTCGGTAGCGTGCTCGATCTGGGTGATCCGAGCAAAACCGGTTTTGCCGAAGCGCGCAAGGCGACCCTGGTACTCGATTGGGGAACACCCGACAGCCGCGAGCGCAGCCAGAAAGATCTGGAACGCGTTGCACGCGAATTGCTGTCGGATTTGCCGGGCGCACGCATCAGCTACATCAGTTCCGAACCCGGCGAGCTGATGCAATTGGTGTTATCGGGCGACAACCCGAAACTGTTGATCGAAGCCGCGCAGGAACTGAAAAGCGAATTGCATACGCTGAAAGGCCTGGGCGCGATTTCCTCATCGGCATCGTTAATGCGACCGGAATTGGTGATCGTGCCGAATGCCGCACGCGCCTCCGAACTGGGCGTCGCGACCGAAGATATTGCCGAAGCGGTTCGCATCGCGACTGCCGGCGATTATCGCCAGCGTCTGGCGAAATTGAATTTGCCGGAACGGCAGATTCCGATTCGCGTGGGTTTCAGCGAAGCGGCGTTGGCGAATCCGCAAATCATCGAAAATCTCCGGGTGCCGTCGAAAAACGGCAGCGTGCCGATCACCTCGGTGGCTAGTGTCAGTTACAGCAGCGGGCCCTCGCAGATCGATCGTTATCAACGCCAGCGCAATATCAACCTGACCGCCGAGCTGAATGGCCGTCCGCTCGGAGAAGTAATGGCGGAAATTCAAAACCTGCCAAGCGTGAAAAATCTTCCGACCGGAGTGAGTTTTTTGAACACCGGCGATGCCGAAGTATTCGTGGAATTGTTTGTCGGCTTTCTGCTCGCGATGACGGCCGGCATCCTGTGCATCTACATGGTGCTGCTGCTGTTGTTCAATCACGTGTTGCAGCCGCTGACGATTCTGACGGCGGTGCCCTTGTGTGCCGGCGGTGCGTTCGGCGGTCTGTTTATCACGCAGCATGCCTTGTCATTGCCGGCCTTGATCGGCTTGTTGATGCTGATCGGCATCGCGACCAAGAATTCGATTCTCTTGGTCGACTATGCGGTGATTGCCGAAGATGAAAACCATCTGAGCCAGCATGACGCAGTGATCGATGCTTGTCGCAAACGCGTACAACCGGTGTTGATGACATCGCTGGCGATGGGTGCCGGCATGCTGCCGATTGCGCTGGGCTTCTCGGGTGATTCGAGTTTCCGGGCACCGATGGCGGTGGCCGTGATCGGTGGTTTGATAACTTCAACCTTATTGAGTTTGATCGTGATTCCGGCGGCGTATACCTTGATGGATGACCTGGGCACCTGGTTCAACAAACGTCGCCAAAAATCGTAGGAGGCCGCTTGCGGGCGACGCACCCCGAATAGGACATTGCATAACTTCGTAGGAAAATTCTTACGCACGAATCAAGCCATTACCGACAGACCTCCATCACCTCAAATCGCATGCTGCTTTGCATGACAATTGCAGAACACTTTCGCGGCCATCAAGCCCTACGTAAAGGCCGGGTATCCATCCCCAATCAGATTTACCTGATCACCGTGTGCTGCAATGACAAGGAGAAATTATTCCTTGACGAAAACGCAGCC
>JBOHYG010000062.1:0-6521 GCA_050737875.1 Arenimonas sp.
CAATGTGGGTGTGCAAGGCAGTGTTCAGGCAATTGGAATGTGTAGTAGTTTGCAGATGAGTCTTCCGGGACCACAGCCTGCGATTGGCATGTCGAACATCGCCAGTTTCAGTTTTACCAGCACTTCGTCACGCAAGACCGAGCTCGAAGATGCTTTATATGCCTTGAATCCTGCAGCCACATTGACAGCAACAAGCTCTCGTCAGGCCCTGGATGCCATTGACTATTTGGCGGTAGCAAACCCGGCCCAATACGCTGTCCAAAACGGAGCGGTGTATCCAACGACTTCCTTTGGCACCCAATTGAAAGAAGTAGCGCAGATGATCAAGTCGGGCGTCGGTGTACAGATGGCATGTGTTGATATCGGTGGTTGGGACCACCACGCCAGTATTGTCAGTTTGTTGCCGCCATTATTGGACGAACTGGCGAAAGGCTTGCTTGCATTCAATACCGATCTTGGCATGTTGATGAACAAGGTGACCGTTGTCACCATGACCGAGTTTGGCCGTCGCGTAAAAGAGAATGCCAGCGCTGGTACCGACCATGGTGCAGGTTCGGCGATGCTAGTGATGGGTGGAAGCGTTCTTGGTGGCAAGGTGTATTGCGAATGGCCTGGGCTGGCCGATGCAAATCTATTCAATGGTGATCTCGATATCACCGTTGATTACCGCACCGTATTTAATGAACTTCTGCACAAGAGAGCTCAGGACGGAATGGTCGAAACTCAATTTCCGGGATTTACACCGGGTCCCTGGCTAGGCTGTTTTAAAAAGGGGAATCTTGATGCATCGGGCTCGATAAAGCCGCCGAAACCGGTTTACACGTGAGTCGGGGATTTTATGCCCCATGTGACTCCTTACTAGATAGGCTTCGATGCGTATATTTCGCACCCGCCACAAACAAAAACGCCGACTTTCGTCGGCGTTTTCACTCACATCATAAAACCCTAGCGATTAACGCTGACGGGCTTTGAAACGTGGGTTGGATTTGCAAATCACAAAGACCTTGCCGCGGCGGCGGACGACTTTACAGTCGCGGTGACGGGTCTTCGCCGATTTAAGAGACGACAGGACTTTCATTGGATTTCCTTGGAGCGGGTTTACAAAGAAGCGGAAGTATATGACAGAAAAAGACCGCTTGCAATACAAGGACTTGGCCGCGAAGACTGGCCTGAGCGCCAGTCCCGGTAAGGTAAAGCCGGGTTTTCTCCCATAAACCCCATGGGTCCGCCATTTTGGCGGTGGTTTACCCAGGCCGGGAAAGGCTATTTCACAGGCTCTGGAGTATTACTGGCCTTAATCGTGGCCAGGATATTGCTGACGATAGGGGCAAATTTGTCCTGTTTATCCTGGTCAAACCTGGCGGTCAGCTCGATGCTCTGGATCTGGTCATTTTTCTCCCAGCGGCCGCGCCACGTAATCATGCGTGGGGTCAGGCTACCGTCCTCGTCTTTTACTCGTCCATACAGATTCATGATTTCAACGCTTCCGACTGCGCCATCGATCAGCATCGGCTGGAAGCCCAAAATCACGCCTTCCTTGAAACGATCTGGCGATCTGCCGTAGTCGGAATTTGCGTGGTCGACAGCGGTTTGCATGTAACTGCTATCGGAGTCCTGCCTTTGTCGCAATTCAACATAAAAATCACCCGACATCGAAGTAAAGCCGATTGTGTGATCTTGGCTTCCCTTGCCATCATCGGAATAAACCGACAGGTTCGGTGGTATACGCACAGATGCAAGCCCGACATTGAAGCTTGGCCAGTTGGCGCTGTCGCTATTGGACGCGGCTGGAAGCTGCAAACCGCCACCGGGACTGATAGCCATCAGTCCATCGAGCATGACTTTGCTCGATGGCAATGGTGCTCTTGATTCTTCGGAATCGGATTCGGATTCGGTTGCGGGTTCTGCAACTTCATTCGCTGTTCCCGAATCAGTCTTCATCTCACTGTTAACCGCATCGCCGATTGCTTCGAAGGCTGTTATTAACACTACCGCCAACAACACTTCAACATCGGCGACAGGTGGTGCCTTGAGTGCAAATCGCTCATCTGCCACGGGTGAGAAATCAACCGAGGTCACGCTGCTCAGTTCGGATTTGAGCAGAAAGTAATTTCGTGCAATGGCTTCCTCTCGAAGGTCGCTCTTTTTCGGTGTTTCGCTAAGCATTCCCGGGTCGATTCTCAGACTCTTGATTAGATTACCCAGGCGCGGGTCGCGGCTAAGTACAACTTCTTCGTTGCGTTTTTTGCCATCGAGCGTCCAGGTCACGTTATGCACTTCGCCTACAAGGCCAGCCACGTTTTGCTTGCGGCCGGTTGGCTTGATGTCCTCGATCTCTTCGACACCGGGTTTGCTTTCCGGGCGGCTTTTGCCATCGGCGGCCAATTTTTTGACTGCCGCCAATATGTCTACCACAACGGGTTTACCGTCCAGCTTTCCGTAGAAATAAACATTCTGATCACGCAATATTACGCCGATCGTATCCAAACCTTTACTGGTAATACGCGCGTGTCCAAGCTCGTTGAATTCGATTATCTCGACACTCTGTTTCCCATCAACAGTGGATTCGGTTGTGATTTTGCCTGCATGTGCCGTCATGCTTACCGACAAGGATACGATGGCAATAATTCTGGAGAGGAAGGCAAACCCGACGAGATGTTTCATGATGACTCCTTGGTGGGAACATGAAAACTTAAAGCCTGAAAAAGCAGGCTGCTATCGAAAACGATTCATTCTATGCTTTTGTGGTGCACACGCAATCACGGTTGTGCCGGTTTCAATAGTAAATAGCCGTGATTCAAACGATAATGGCCGCTGTTTTCATTCCATCTGAATTATGTCCAGAGCCACTACCGCCACCATCCATATCGAAGCCTTGCGGCACAACCTATCCCAGGTCCGGGCTTTAGCCCCGCATTCCAAGGTGATGGCTGTGGTCAAAGCCGATGGTTATGGCCATGGTCTGGAACGGGTTGCCAGGGCTTTGGAAGGTGCGGATGCCTTCGGAGTCGCAGCTTTGTCGGATGCCGAGCGTTTACGGGCTGTCGGTTTATCCCAGCGTATCGTGCTTTTGTCGGGTATCGATGATGCGTCCGACTTGCCGGCTATTCGACGTTTGGGCGTCGATACCGTCGTCCATCACGAATCACAATTGGCTTTATTGCAGCAGGACACCGAAACAGACCCGATTCGTATTTGGTTGAAACTCGATACCGGCATGCATCGCCTGGGCTTCGCCCCGGAACGGGCAAATACGATCTATACGCAATTGAAAATGATGCCGAATGTAAATCCGGACATCACGCTGATGACGCATTTCGCCAGTTCGGATGAATTCGAAGGACTACAGACAGCTTCGCAATTGAAGATGTTCGATGAAAGCAGCAAGCATTTGAGCGGTTTGCATTCTCTGTCGAACTCCGCTGCAATTCTTGGTTGGCCAGGTGCACATCAAGATTGGGTACGGGCCGGTGGTGCGCTGTATGGTTTGTCGGTGGTCGATGATAAAACCGGTGCCGACTTCGGTTTGAAACCGGCCATGAGCCTGTCGACGAAATTAATCGCGATCAATCACATCAAGAAAGGCGAGAGCATCGGTTATTCGGCGACCTGGCAATGCCCGGAAGACATGCCGGTTGGTGTTGCAGCCATTGGCTACGGCGATGGTTATCCGCGCCATGCCTCGGCGGGAACTCCGGTGCTTATCAATGGCATCCGGGTGCCGATTATCGGCCGTGTTTCGATGGATTTGATGACGCTGGATTTACGCGGCATTCCCAATGCAAAAGTCGGTGACGACGTATTGCTCTGGGGGCCGGAACTGCCTGTTGAAATTATCGCCAAAGCGGCCGGCTCGATCAGTTATGAATTGACCTGCTCGATTACCCGGCGCGTGCGCTTCATCGAAGCCTGACTCATCTGTTCTACACATCGATGTAGTTAAGCTTGGCGGCAATTCACAGAGCCAAGATGAAAGCATGGCAAATGCCCTTGTTTGGCTGCGGCGCGATTTAAGACTGAGCGACAATACGGCATTACAAGCTGCGCTAAATGCCGGTTACTCGCCGGTACTCGTATACATACACGCCCCCGAAGAAGAAAAACCCTGGCAGCCCGGCGCGGCTAGTTTGACCTGGCTGCATTATTCATTGCAGTCGTTAAAAAAATCGGTCGAAGAAAAAGGCGGGCGATTGATAATCCGTATTGGTGCATCGCTTGCCGAACTCGAAAAACTGATTGAGCAAACGCAAGCTGAAGCGGTGTTCTGGAATCGTTTGTACGAACCGGCCTGCATCGTCCGTGACAGCAAAGTAAAGGAAGCTCTGAAGCAAGACGGCGTACATGCGGAAAGCTGCAATGGTGCGTTGCTGGTCGAGCCTTGGGCGATAAAAACTCTCGGCGGTGATCCGTATAGGGTTTTTACCCCGTTCTGGAAAAATGCGGTACGGACGATCGATCACATACAGCCAACGACAGCGCCAATTAAATTGCCTTCGGTGTCGGAAAAAATAAAGTCAATCAGTATTCGGTCACTGAAATTACTACCAAAAATCAAATGGGATAATACTTTCTGGGAGTTTTGGCGGCCAGGCGAAGCAGGGGCCTTGGATTTGCTGGAAGCATTCATTGATGGTGCAGCAAATGGCTACAAGGAACAGCGTAATTTCCCGGATCGAATTGGTTCGTCGAAGCTTTCGCCACATCTGCATTTCGGTGAAATTTCACCAAGGCAAATTCTGAAAGCCATCCGCAAGCATCCATGGTCGGCAAAAGCCGAACAAGACGTCACTCACTTCATCAATGAATTGGGCTGGCGGGAATTTTCGCACCATCTGCTGTTTCATTACCCGTATACCAGCAATCAAAACATGGTCTCGAAGTTCGATAATTTCAAATGGGCGAAACCAGATCCCGAATTACTCGCAGCCTGGCAGCAAGGGAAAACAGGAATACCCATTATCGACGCCGGCATGCGTGAGCTGAGGGCAACCGGCTGGATGCATAACCGGGTCCGAATGATCGTCGCCAGTTTTCTCTGCAAGAATCTGAGATATCACTGGCTCGAAGGTGCCCAATGGTTTTGGGATTGTTTGCTGGATGCCGATTTGGCGAATAACACGCAGGGCTGGCAATGGACGGCCGGGACGGGTGCCGATGCCGCTCAATATTTCCGGATATTCAATCCTGTTAGCCAGTCAGAAAAATTCGACGGGCAGGGAAAATACATTCATCGCTGGATCCCCGAGTTGGCTAAATTGCCGGCACCGGCTGTATTTGCACCGTGGGAGCACGCCGAATTGAGTAAGCGTCTGGCGCCTGATTATCCTGCAAGACCGATTCTCGACTTGAAACAAAGCAGGGAAGCCGCACTGGTCGCATTAATCGCCAGTAAAAATGCATGACACTGATTGACCAATCGCTTTCCGCCCTGCAACATGGCAACAACAGTGCAGAGGATGTTTCATGAGCGAGCAAGAGCAATCCAAACCACGCCGCGAAGTGATGTCGCGAGTCGATACCGCCTGGTTACGGATGGAACGACCTACCAATCTGATGATGATCACCGGCGTGATGATGTTCGACACGCCGATGTCGATTGATAAATTAAAAAAAGTCGTCAAGCAGCGTTTTCTGGCCTATCCGCGTTTTCGCCAGAAAGCCGTCGATACGCCAGCTGGAGCATGGTGGCAGGACGACGAAGATTTCGACCTGGATTGGCATATCCGTTTGACGGCCTTGCCGGGCAAGGGCGGAAAAAAGGAACTGGAGCAATTGACCAGTCAATTGGCATCAACGCCATTGGATCAAACCAAGCCGTTGTGGCAATTCCGCCTCGTTGAAAAATACGATGGTGGTTCGGCCTTGATTTCCCGCATCCATCATTGCTATGCCGATGGTATTGCACTGGTGCAGGTATTGCTTTCGCTAACCGATACCACTCGCGATGCCAAGAAGGGCAGCGATCTCGACAAGGCCTGGTTGAAGAATGACGGCGAGAAAGTCAAAAAACGCATCGGCACCGTCGATCGCGCCATGAAATTAGGCGCCAACCTGCTGGAAAAAGGCTTCGATATTTATAACGACCCTTCTTTGGCTACGGTGATTGCGAAAGAGGGTACTGAAATTGCACGAGAGCTGGCTGTCGCACTGAGCCTTCCGGACGATCCGGAAACTGTGTTGCGAGGTCGTTTGGGCGTCAGCAAACGGGTCGCCTGGGCTGAACCGCTCGATCTGGATGAAGTGAAAGCGATTGGCCGTGCCTACGACTGCACCGTCAACGATGTCTTGATGGCGTCGGCGGCAGGTGCATTGCGTAGTTACATGATCGAGCGCGGTGAATGCGTTGAAGGCGTGACATTACGGGCTACCGTGCCGGTCAATTTGCGACCACTGGAACACGCCAAAAAACTGGGTAACCATTTCGGTTTGGTGTTTCTGGAGCTTCCGGTTGGTGAAGGAAACCCGGTGCGGCGTTTAGAACATGTCGCTGAAAATATGCGTCAGCTAAAACAATCGCGCCA
>JBOHYG010000063.1:0-9522 GCA_050737875.1 Arenimonas sp.
ACTGCAAACCAAATATTGTCCCGACTTCCGTCGGTCCTACAAAAAAAGCCCCGCAATGCGGGGCTTTTTTTGAACTAAACATGACGAACAACTAGTCACCCATTTGCTTTTGCAAATGTTCCCAACGCTCTTGCGCATCCAATGTGCGCTCTGCGGTAAGACGGGCTTCCAGACGCTCAAGGCCGATTTCTTCACCAGTATCCACGCAATAACCGTAGGTACCATCGTCAACGCGCTTGAGTGTGCTGTCGATCTTGTTGATCAGCTTGCGGTAACGGTCACGAGTACGCAATTCCAGCGAATTTTCCGTTTCGCGAGTTGCGCGTTCGGCTTCTTCGCCGACGTCACGCACTTCTTCTTTCAGGTTTTCGATGGTTTGCTTGGACTCTTCGATCAAATCGTTTTTCCACTGCAACAGACGCTGGCGGAAATACTCGACTTGCGAAGCGCTCATGTACTCTTCCTTGGCAGACGGCTTGTAACCGGCAGGCAAGTTCACGCGTTCGATTGCAGTGGCCAGCTTCATGCGCTCCTGGCGCGGCTTGGTTGGCTTGACGTAACCGGCGCGCACGCCGGCGTCGCGCTTGGGCGCAGGAACCGGTGCGACGACTGGGGCGGCGGCGGGCGTTTTGCCCTTACCGGATGATTTAGCGGCAGGAGCTGCGGCTTTTTCTACTTGTTTGGCAGCTGGAATAATAACTTCAACCTTTTTAGCTTCAACTTTTTTGACAGGCGCTGGTGCTGGCTTTGCAGCCGGTTTGGCGACAACTTTGGCGGCCGGGGCAGCTTTCTTGACCGGTTTCGCAACCGGCTTTTTGGCAACGGGCTTGGCAGCAGGCTTAACCGTTTTCTTGACGGGTTTGGCGACTACTTTCTTGGCCGGGGCTTTGACTGGTGCTTTCTTTGCTACCGGCTTCGCGGCTTTCTTAACCGGTTTGGCAACTGGTTTTTTGGCGGGAGCTGCTTTCTTTACCGGCTTTTTGGCAGCCGGCTTCGCAGCGGGCTTTTTGGCGGGTTTCGCAGCGGGTTTCGCTTTGACCGGCTTTTTAGCTGGTTTAGCGGCTTTTTTGGGTGCTGGTTTAGCAGCTTTCTTCACAATTTTTTTAGCGGCCACGGGGGCAATTCCTCTCATTCCTTGAGCCATAAAAGGCGGCGTGTTATAGCCTAGTCCTCAGTTCGCTTCAACCTTAAACTACGCCACATGATTCTACAACTTCCAAAATCTTTCATCCTGGTTCTACTTCGTGGCTATAAGCTATTGATTAGTCCACTATTAGGCCAGCGATGCAGGTTTCATCCTAGCTGCTCCAGCTATACCATGGAAGCCGTCGAAAAGTTCGGCGCATGGCGTGGATGCTACCTCGGTGCGCGAAGGATTTTACGCTGCCATCCCCTCAATCCAGGGGGCCATGATCCAGTACCCGAACATTTCAATTGCAGGCACAAACATGAGTAATTTACTGATTCAGAACGCCCGCATGGTCGATGAGGGACGCGAATTCAGCGGCGATTTGCGGATTCGCGATCAGCGCATCGCTGCCATCGCGCCGCACCTGTTTCCCCGTTCGGACGAAAAAGTGCTGGACATCAAAGGCCGCTGGCTATTCCCGGGCGTTATCGATGCCCAGGTGCATTTCCGCGAACCCGGCTTTGAGCACAAGGGTGACTTGAGTACCGAGCCCGCTGCAGCCGTTGCAGGCGGCGTTACTAGCTATCTGGAGATGCCCAACACCAAACCGCCGGTATTGGACAACGATGCGCTGGAAGACAAATACAAGCGCGCTGCAGGCCGCTCGCGGGCCAATTTCGGTTTCTACTTCGGCACCAGCAACGATAATCTCGAAGCGATAAAGCGCATCGATCCCAAAAGCACCCCCGGCCTGAAAATTTTCATGGGCGCATCGACCGGCAATATGCTGGTGGACGACCCCGACATCCTGAATGCGATTTTTTCGTACACGCCGGTACCGATCATTACCCATTGCGAAGACACGCCAATGATCGATGCCGAAATGGCGAAAGCGCGCGAAATCTACGGTGACGAAATTCCGGTCGACATGCATGGCCAGATCCGCTCCCGCGAAGCTTGCTTCAAGTCGACCCAATTGGCGATTTCATTGGCGAAAAAACACAACACTCCGCTGCACGTACTGCACATCAGTACCGCTGAGGAATTGGCCTTGTTTACGCCGGGACCGGTCGCAGGCAAGCAAATTACCGCGGAAACCTGCGTGCATTTCCTGCACTTTGCCCACAATGATTATTTCCGGCTCGGGAACTTCATCAAGTGCAATCCGGCAATCAAGGAAAGTACCGACCGTGCCGCGCTCTTGCGGGCCATCGCCGAAGACAGGATCGATGTGCTGGCTACCGATCATGCGCCGCATACCCTGGAGGAAAAACAGCAGCCCTATATCAAGGCGCCGTCTGGCTTGCCGCTAGTGCAGGATTTCCTTGTCTGCGCACTACAAAAAGTGCGGGATGGCCATTTCAGCCTTCCACACCTGATCCAGAAAATTTGCCACAACCCGGCAATTCGTTTCGGTATCCAGGAACGCGGCTTCTTGCGCGAAGGATATTTCGCGGACCTGGTGATCGTGGATCCGAATGCCGGCACCAATGTCACCCGCGACAAAGTACTCAGCAAATGCGGTTGGTCGCCGTTTGAAGGCGAGCACTTCAATTCGAAAGTGGCAGCTACCTTCGTCAACGGCGAACTTGCGTATGACGGTGCAAGATTGGTAGGCGTACCGCTTGGACAACGACTCAGGTTTTCGAGATGAGGCGGTTGCTTCCCATTGCATTCGCACTGGTGCTGGCTGCCTGTGCAAGCAACACATCGTCGTCAAAAACAAAACCGAAACTAACCCCTGCCGTACAAGATCACGCCATTGAATTGCCAACCAACGCCAGTCAAGGCAGCTTGGTCGTAGGCCGTGTTCCGGCAGGTAGCCTGGTAGAGATTCTCGATGAAAATCCGACCGATAATTCAACGACAACGCAGCTAAAAGTCGCCGATACCGGGCGCATCGTATTCGGAATCGGTCGCGATGAAACACAGACGAAAGTGCTGCATATTCGTTTTACGGACAGTGGAATTGCCCATCGGAGAATATTGATCGATACACGTCAATTCAATATCGAAAACATCGATGGCGTTCCGCAAGACACAGTCACCCCGCCGCCGGAAATCGCCGCACGCATTGAACGCGAACAAGCCGAAGTGGTTGCCGCTCGTTTACGCAACGACGACCGTCAGGATTTTGTCACCGGTTTTATCTGGCCGGTCCAAGGTCGTATCAGTGGTGTTTACGGCAGCCAGCGGATTTATAACGGCACGCCGAAATCCTGGCACTCCGGTCTTGATGTCGCCGCCAAGCAAGGCACTCCGATAAAAGCGCCGGCCGGTGGCATCATCACGTTTGCAAAACCGGATTTATATCTGACCGGTGGTACTGTACTTATCGATCACGGCATGGGCGTGAGTTCGAATTTTCTGCATCTCTCGAGACTCGACGTAAAAGTCGGCGACCGTGTCGAACAAGGTCAAATCATTGGGCTTGTCGGCATGACGGGTCGCGCGACCGGCCCGCATATGCACTGGGGAATGAACTGGTTGAAAGTCAGGATTGATCCGAAATTACTGCTTCCTGCACAACCAGAATAATTTTTTCATCACGAAAGTTACGTAACTGTAAAAATATTCTGAACGATGCGTTCATGATGAATATTTTCGCTGCGCCTTGTCCGCATTTCTTCCCGCGTGCCGTGCATAGAGATTGAAGTAACTCGAAAGCCGGCATACAGCGCAGTCGTAAACGTGCTGACGAAGGCCCTGGGAGTTTCGAGTCAACTTCCAAGCAAACCTGTAACGCCCCCAATCGGCTAAACCGCTGACGAAGGTGGACTGTTGCCTGAAGAAATACCCCCCCTACTTTTCATCAGGAGTTTTTTCCATGAGCATTGTAAAAATACTGATCGTCACCGATAACCAAGGTGGCTTTCAGCGCAGTACCAATAACTCGCATAAATTTCATGTCGGTGAATTCGTAAAAGTACTGAGTGATACCGATTGGCAAGGTTTCGATATCGAAATCGTCAAAGCACACCGCAGCGCCGATCCTTCTCCAGGTACTCCTGCAGCGACCCATCCAATTGCGGCCGATCTCTATAATTTCCGCTTTAACGATGCCAGTTTGAATGGCTTTGACATGGCTTTCTTCTTTTCAATTGCATCGAAAGCCACCGACCCGGTTAGCTCGGACACCGATAGGCAAAACGAAGCAGCAGCAGTAGCCCGCTTCATGGAAGCCGGCAAAGGTTATTTTGCTGCCGGTGATCACGAGGACCTCGGCGCAAGCATTAATCAACATATTCCGCGAATACGCAGCATGCGGCGTTGGGCCCATCCAGGTACCGGACCACATGGCGGTCCCGTTGCACCCAGTGGCGTTCTCGCCGACCGGCATGACACTTTGCAAGCTGGAAGCGATTCCGGCACGAGTGGCGGCAGCAGCTTCCCGTTTCAGTTCAACGATCAATCGGACGACCTGCCGCAAACCATTGCCGTTCGTTCCTACAACATTTTGCACAACCGCTGGTTCAGCAGCTCGTTGCCACACCCACTGCTCTGCTCGCCGATGGGTCGCATCAATGTATTACCCGATCACATGCATGAAGGCTGGTGCGAGGTTCCTAGCGATTTGACACGCGATGAAAATCTTCCTGGTCGCGCAGGTAAAAAAGAATACCCTCTTGATAGCGTCGGAGTTCAGGTTGAACCGGAAGTCATCGCAGACGCCACCGTTCTTGCACACGCGACATTGAATCAGGAATTTGCCGGCACTTCATTTGAAATCTCACCAGCTACCAGCAATAAGTCCTTTGGCGTGATTGCGGCATACGATGGTCATCGGGCCAGTATTGGGCGCGCTGTCGTCGATGCCACCTGGCATCACTTCGTGAATATCAACGTGATTGGCACGAGCGCGTCGTTCAGCGGCTTGAACCCGAACAAGGTCAAAGGTTTTTATAACGGTCCCGGCGATACGCCTGTGCCTGCATACCAAAAAATCATGCATTACTACCGCAATCTGGTGTACTGGCTGATTCCCGCCAATCGTGGACACCTGATTTTCATCGATCAGCTTTCTGCAGCCATGAAGTTGAATCCGCGCTGGGAACAATTTGCAGGCTCGCAATATTTCGGTGATTCATTGCGAAAACGTTGGCTGTGGGAAATCATCGGCTTTGCCCAACTTGCCGAAGAATATTTCAAGGCGACACGAGGCAATTGCTACAAGTTTCATATTCTGCCGATTTATCTCTACCCGATATGGAAATTCGATCCGCGTATCTGGGAAGAACTGGCACCGGAAATCGCCCCGTGGCATCCGACCGCGCAAGTGGAAGCACGTAAACAGGAAGTGCTCGAACCCTGGAAGCAATCGCTGATGCCGGATTCAAAACTTCGCATGAATATCATGCTGGGCACCTTGATGATGGCCGTGCACGACAGCGTTGGCGTACACGAAAAAGTTACCGAAAAACATGCAAAGGTAGTACAGCAACGCTTTTTCGAAATGCTGCCAAGACATCTGGAAATGGCTGCAGAAGAACTGGAATCCGGCATCAAGGCAACCAAACGCCTAAGCGCCGACTTCAAGAAACTCGCGGAAGCCGCAAGTAGCGTGAAGCTGACCGCTCGATAAAAAAACAAGGCACCCTGAAAACGGTGCCTTGTTGTCGAACCCTGAGAAATTATTCTATCTCAGCGATGCGTTTATTTTTTCTAGTACACCGGCACCGGGGCAAAGTTGTTTGCTGGTCAGTTTGTTGAATGCCGTTTCAGTCGTGTTGATATGCTCGTGCATGTCACCGGCTTCGTTATCGACATAAAGCAAGCCAGTCACCACCTCGCCTTTCGCATGGTGTTCCTGCACATAGTTCATGGCTGCAATCCGGTTAGTGGCATCGTAATCGGATTTCAGTTTCCGTAGTCGAAGCACCGAACCATCGTGTTGTTCGACTTCAACGACTTCGCCTGCACCAAAATCAACCACGATCTCCTGCTTGGTTTCGATCACGTCGATACGGTTAACCGCTTCATTATGCTCGCGGACGTAATCGTAACTCTTGGTGCTGCCGGGATGGTTGTTGAACGCCACGCAGGGACTTATGACATCCAGGAACGCGGCGCCACGATGGGCAATCGCGGCCTTGATCAATGGAACCAATTGTTTCTTGTCACCGGAAAAACTGCGGGCGACGAAAGTCGCGCCAAGCTGCAATGCCAAGCTCACCATATCGATCGGACTATCGGCATTGACGACGCCTTTCTTGGAAGTCGAGCCCTGGTCGGCTGTGGCCGAGAACTGGCCCTTGGTCAATCCATACACACCGTTGTTTTCGACGATGTAAACCATGTTTACGCCGCGTCGCATCACGTGCACGAATTGGCCGACCCCGATCGAAGCCGAATCGCCATCGCCCGATACACCCAGATACAGTAACTCGCGATTCGCCAGATTCGCGCCGGTCAGCACCGACGGCATGCGTCCGTGCACGGTGTTGAAACCATGCGAGCTGCCGAGAAAATAATCCGGCGTTTTCGAGCTGCAACCGATACCGGAAAGTTTCGCAACCCGATTGGGTTCGACATCCATTTCCCAGCAAGCCTGGATGATGGCGGCCGAAATCGAATCGTGTCCACAACCGGCACACAAGGTGGAAATTCGGCCTTCGTAATCGCGACGGGTGCGGCAGGCTTTGTTCTCGGTCAGCGACGGATGACGCAGTTTTGGTTTGGCAAGATAGGTCATGGCGTTGAGACCTCAGGTAAATTTTTCTTGATTCCACTCACAGCACTGATAGCCTCGCTGATCGCGTGACCGATAAATCTCGCGGTGATTGGCGTACCGTCGTAATGCAGTATCGGCACCAGTTTGGCAGGATTGATACCGAATTCATTGACTAACAGACTGCGCATTTGCGAATCGCGATTTTGCTCGACGACGAATACCGTTTCATGGGCCGCAATAAATTCCGCAACCAGGTCAGGGAACGGAAATGCCCGCAGTCTCAATGTGTCGAGATGGGTGTTCTCGCCTTCCAATACTTCGATCGCTTCGGCCATCGCCGGGCTGGTCGAGCCAAAATAAATCGCACCGAACTTTGTCGGCTGCTTCGCTTTTTTGACGACTGGCTGCGGTACCAGAGTCTTCGCCGTATCGAATTTCTTCAGCAGGCGATGCACGTTGTACAGATAATCCGGTCCCTGCTCGGAATATCCGGCGTAGGCATTTTTCGTAGTACCGCGGGTAAAGAAGCTGCCCTTGGTCGGATGTGTGCCTGGATAGGTGCGATATGGAATGCCATCCCCATCGACATCCAGATAACGACCAAATTCCTTGCCTGATTCCAGTTCTTCGGCCGTCATGACTTTGCCGCGGTCAAAACCCCGGCTTTCATCCCATTGCAGCGGATCACACAGGCGCTGGTTCATGCCGATATCGAGATCGCTCATCACGAAAACAGGTGTTTGCAAACGATCGGCAAGATCGAGTGCGGCGGCAGCATGGTCAAAGCATTCGCGCGGATCTTCCGGGAACAGCAGCACATGCTTGGTGTCGCCGTGCGAAGCATAGGCGCAGGACAAAATATCGGCCTGTTGCGTGCGTGTTGGCATACCGGTCGATGGCCCGCCGCGTTGCACATTGATAATGGTTACCGGAATTTCGGCCATATAGGCCAAACCTATAAATTCGGTCATCAACGAAATACCTGGACCGGATGTCGTCGTAAAAGCACGCGCACCATTCCAGCCAGCACCAACCACCATGCCAATCGAGGCAATTTCATCTTCGGCTTGCACAATCGCAAACATATTCTTGCCGGTTTCGGCATCGACCCGGTATTTCATGCAGTAGCTCTGAAATGCTTCTGCGCAGGACGATGACGGCGTAATCGGATACCAGGCACATACCGTCGCGCCGCCATAAACGGCACCGAGAGCCGCGGCGCTATTGCCTTCCAGGAAAATCCGGTCGCCGACTTTATCTGCGCGCTTCACTCTCAAACCGATCGGGTACGGCAAATTCTTTTGCACGAATTCCCGCCCCATGTGTAATGCCTGCACATTCGAGTCCAGCAATTTAGGTTTGCTTTTGTATTGTTCCGAAATCAGTTTTTCGAGAACCGTGCATTCCATATCCAGCAATACCGACAGCGCGCCGACATAGACGATATTCTTGAACAACTGGCGCTGGCGTGGATCGGTATAGGCCGCGTTGCAGATTTCCGTCAGCGGCACGCCTATCACGTGGATATCGTCGCGAAAACGCGAAGCCGGAATCGGCTTGCTGTTGTCGTAGAACAAATAACCACCCGGCTCGATCTCTTTCAAATCGGCTGCCCAGGTTTGCGGGTTCATCGCCACCATCAAATCGACGCCACCGCGGCGACCCAGATGGCCTTGCTCGGTCACGCGCACTTCATACCAGGTCGGTAGCCCCTGAATATTCGACGGGAAAATATTGCGCGGACTGACCGGCACGCCCATTCGCAAAATGGCTTTCGCGAATAGCTCATTCGCCGACGCAGAACCCGAACCATTGACGTTGGCAAACTTGACGACGAAATCATTGGTAGCTTCGATAGGTTTACTCATGCTCGTGCCACCTGCCTTGTTTTGCTTCGGCAACCGGGGCCAGCGCGAGTCAAATCCAATATCGATTTCTGCATATCCCAGGCGCCGGTCGGGCAACGCTCGGCACACAAGCTGCAATGCAGGCAAACATCTTCGTCTTTCACCATCACGCGGCCGGTTTTCAGAGGCCCGGACACATATAGGTCCTGCGTCAGATTCAATGCCGGTGCAGTCAAATGTTTGCGTAAATCGGCTTCTTCATCATTGTTCGTGAAGCTGATGCAATCCATCGGACAAATATCCATGCAGGCATCGCATTCGATGCAGGCATCTTTACTGAACACCGTCTGCACATCGCAATTCAAGCAACGCTCGGCTTCCTTGTAGGCCAGCTTCAGATCGAAGCCCAGCTCAACTTCAATGCTGATGCTTTTTAGTGCCTTCTCGGCTTTTTCGTGCGGCACCTTGAAGCGTTCGTCCGGCGAGATTTCGTTGGCATAACTCCATTCGTGGATGCCCATTTTCTGCGACACCAGATTCATCATCGCCGGCGGTCGCAGGACAACACTTTCTCCGTTCAATAATTTGTCGATCGATATTGCGGCTTCATGGCCATGTGCAACTGCCCAGATAATATTCTTCGGACCAAATGCCGCGTCACCGCCAAAGAACACTTTCGGCAAGCTGGATTGAAAGGTGTGCTTATCCACCACCGGCATGCCCCACTCGTCAAAAGCCATTCCGATATCGCGTTCGATCCACGGGAAAACATTTTCCTGACCGACCGCAATCAACACGTCATCGCATTCGACTAATTCATCCGGCTCGCCGGTGGGTACCAGACTGCGCTTGCCTTTCGCATCGACGACGGCTTT
>JBOHYG010000064.1:0-3412 GCA_050737875.1 Arenimonas sp.
AACAGCGGGCGCTGTGGGCCAAGCAAACGGCGATTGAATTGGGTTTATCGGAAGACGCGGTGAAGGCCGATCTGTGTTCACTGTTACGCGCCGTCGAGCAACGGCAAGACGAACTCATTCGGCAACGACTGACACCGAACGATGCGGTAAAAACCGCACCGACCTGGACAGCAGTACAACACGATGAGGCCTTGGCGTGGTTGCGCGACCCGCAATTACTGGGTCGTATCAGTGAGGACATGAATGCCATTGGCGTGATCGGCGAAGAGGCGAATGCCTTGGTCGGTTATCTGGCCTGTGTGTCGCGGCAACTCGATAAACCACTGGCGGTGTTAATCCAATCGACCAGTGCGGCCGGTAAATCGACGTTGATGGATGCCTTGTTATCACTGATGCCAGAAAACGAACGTGTTCAGTACTCGGCGATGACCGGCCAGAGTTTATTTTATTTAGGCGAAGGCGATCTCAAACATAAAATCTTGGCCATTGCCGAAGAAGAAGGTGTGCGGCAAGCGGCGTATGCGCTGAAGTTATTGCAGTCGCAAGGTGAACTCACCATTGCCAGCACCGGCAAAGACCCGATCACCGGCAAACTGGTCACCGAAGAATACCGGGTCGAAGGGCCGGTGATGTTGTTCTTGACCACGACCGCGATTGATATCGATGAAGAGTTATTGAATCGCTGTTTGGTGTTGACCATTAACGAGAGCCGCGAGCAAACCGAAGCGATTCATGCGCGGCAACGGCAAGCACGCACCTTGCAAGGCTTGCTCGGCACGCAAGCCGCGGCGAGCATTCGCACACGGCATCAAGTGGCACAAACTTTATTGCGCCCGGTGGCGGTGGTGAATCCGTATGCCGAAGCGCTGACCTTCCGCAGTGAATCGACACGGATGCGGCGTGACCATGCGAAGTATTTAACGCTGATGGAAGCGATTGCGTTTTTACATCAGCACCAGCGCGTGCTGCACACCGCGTCGCTCGGTGAAAAAATCATCGAATATATCGAAGTCACACTGGAGGATATTGCGTGGGCCAATCGCTTGGCGCACGAAGTGCTGGGGCGATCTCTCGATGATTTACCGCCGCAAACGCGGCGGGTGTTGGGTGTGTTGCACACGTTCGTGTGTGAGCAAGCGCAAGCCAGAGTGATGAGCTGGCAGGATGTGCGTTTTACTCGAAAAGAAATCCGGGCCAAGGCCGGGATGACCGACACTGCGTTGCGGGTGCATCTGGAACGCTTGGTGGAGTTGGAATATCTGACGGTGCATCGCGGCGGCTTTGGTTCACGCTTCGTCTATGAATTGTTATTCGATGGCGATGCACACACCAATGAACCGCAGGCAGCGGGTTTGCTCGATGTAGCGACCTTGCATCCTACTGATAAAAATAATCAAAGCTCGCACCCTCAAAACCAAAGCTCGCACCCCTCGATGGCCAACCTCACACCCACCTCGCACCCCGAAAACACCCCCTTTGCACCCACCTCGCAGGGCGGTGAAACAGCCCTTATCGCGAGCGCTGGCGCGGGTTCTTCTTCTTTAGTTGCTGCTCTTAAAGAAACTCCACTACTGCGGACGCCTGCACGCGAGAGTTCGCGTCGTAACGGTAGTGCCGTGGTAGAGACACACTAAGCCGTGCCGGTCGAAGGCAAATACGGCGAACGCCGCCGTCGTCTGGAAGCGAGCACCGCGCCCGATAGCTTGGCCGCGTGGATGCAGCGGTATCTGGAAGCCTTGAAGGTGCTGCACTACACCGAGGAATTATTGCGGGCGCGTCGTCAGGCTTTGGCGCTGTTCTTGGAATGGTGTTGTGAGCGCGAATTGCAACGCCCGAATGAGATCACCAAACCGATCTTGGAAAGGTATCAACGGCATTTGTTTTATTGGCGTAAACCCGATGGCCAGCCGCTCTCGATCAAGGGGCAATGGTTGTTGGTGAATCATGTGCGCTTGTGGTTCCGCTGGTTGGTCAAGAATAATTATTTGTTGACCAATCCGGCTTCCGATCTCGACATGCCGCGTATTCCGCGACAGCTCTTGCCCGATGTCTTGGAAGCGCATGAAGTCGAAGCGGTCTTGGCACAACCGGACGTGGACGATGTGCAAGGCTTGCGTGATCGCGCCATGCTCGAACTGATGTACTCGACTGGCTTGCGTCGCACCGAAGTAATGAAGCTCGCGCTGTTCGATGTGGAGCCACTGCGCGGCATTGTGCGGGTACGCCAAGGCAAGGGCCGCAAAGATCGCGTGGTGCCGATTGGTGAGCGTGCCTTGGCGTGGTTGCAGCGCTACCTCGATGAATCACGGCCACAGTTATTGGCGAACACGCAAGAACAAGCGATGTTTTTAAATCGTTTTGGCCAGCGTCTGCACAGCGCTGGCATCGGACAAATCACACGGCGTCACATCGACGCCGCTGGCATTACAAAACGCGGCTCGTGTCATTTATTCCGGCACGCGATGGCAACGCATATGCTGGAGAACGGGGCCGATGTACGGTACATCCAGGAAATGCTCGGGCATGAGAGTCTGGACACCACACAAATTTACACGCATGTCTCGATTGGTAAATTGCAAGCCGTGCATGCGGCCACGCATCCGGGCGCGAAATTGCAACGCCGCAAGCGCGATGAAAAAGACGGGGCTATTTAGCGTGGTGCGCGACCGCTATACCCCACATCAAACGCGGTGCCTGCACAACAAAGGCGACGGGAAAAAAATATATAACGATATATTTTTAGTGAAGATTAGGACTATGGCAGGATAGGCACTTAGTGCCGTGTTGTGGTACATCATGTTTAATGGGTTCCCTGTCTTGCTTAACCATGCTAAATGCTAAGCACCATGGAAAAGCCAAAACTAAAGTCCACTTCCTATAAGCTCAGGGTGCCGGTCGAATTGCTGGAACACTGGAAAGCGTTTGCCGAGCGCCATGGCGAAACACCGCAGGCGGCGTTACGAGCGGTCATGCGCAAATTGGTGGGCGAGGAAACACCGCCTTTTGAAACGCCGCCGGTCCACCGAGTCAATACGCGGCGTATCGATAGGGCCAAGAAAAAGCGGTTAGTGAATCATTTTACGGTGTCCGAATTTGAGGCGTTGGAGGTGATTGCGAACGAAAAACAATGCTCAAAGCAACACTGGGTGACGTGTCTGGTTCGCGCTGCGTTGACACGCGGCGTTACCGTTGGCGGTGTCGAACTGCAAGCTCTGGCGGACTCAAACTATCAGCTCATGGCGCTCGGAAGAAATGTGAATCAGATCGTCAAGCGAATGAATGCCGAGCCAGAGCAATACGCCCAACAGTTAGATGCAAAGCTACTGCATGACATCCAGCAGCAGATAAAGGCTAATCGCCAAGCCACTCATGCGGTGATTGCATCGTGTTCAGAGCGTTGGGAGATTACGCG
>JBOHYG010000065.1:0-23298 GCA_050737875.1 Arenimonas sp.
CGATATCGGTCTGAATGCCACGCATCTGGCTTATATCATCTACACCTCCGGTTCAACCGGAAAACCCAAAGGCGTTCTCGTTGAACACAGGAATGTCGGCTGCTTTATTGCAGGAATGAGTCGCCGACTCGATGTTGAAACAGGCGATCGCTTCTTGCAATTTTCGTCTTTCAGTTTTGACATGTTCGTGTATGAGTTCACGATGAGCCTGTGCCGTGGCGCTACGTTATGTATCGCTCGCAAAGGGGCCATATTGGCTGGCGATTATTTGGCCGAGTTCATCAAACATCGGCAAATCACTCATGCAACTACTACTCCAGGTACTCTTGGCACGCTACACGACGCCGAGGATTTAACGTCCCTCCGAATATTGGCTGTAGGGGGCGAAACAGTACCCAAGCCGCTGGCAAGGTATTGGAGTGCTGGGCGAATACTGTTGAATGCTTACGGTCCTACCGAAACAGCTGTCGTCGCTACGGCTCATCATTATCATCACAATGAGTATGATGAGCCTTCTATCGGCAATGCTCTTTCAAATGTAAAGCTTTACGTATTGGATGAGAATCAGCAACCGGTACCCGTGGGCGTGACGGGTGAATTGTTTATTGGCGGGCAAGGTGTTGCACGAGGTTATTTGAATCAACCGGCATTGACGGCTGAACGTTTTTTACCCGATCCATTCAATCCTGCCCCGAACGCTCGCATGTACAAAACCGGTGATCTGGTTCGCTGGCGCAGCGATGGCAACCTTGACTACCTCGGGCGTAACGATTTTCAGGTCAAGCTGCGGGGATTCCGCATTGAACTGGGCGAGATCGAAGCCAGACTGTTGAAACATGAAGGCATTCGTGAAGCCATCGTCATCATGAGAGAGGATAGCCCCGGCCAGAAACAAATCGTGGCCTATTACGTACCTGCCGACAGCCAGAAGAACACATTAGAACCGGCCGTACTAAGAAGCTACCTGCTAACTGGCATGCCCGACTACATGGTGCCGACGGCATTTGTTTGTCTCTACTCGATTCCATTAACGACCAATGGAAAGATCAATCATAAAGCCCTGCAATCTCCCGACTATGATTCGTATGCACAGCGCAATTACGAAGCACCAGAAGGTGAAGTAGAGGGCATTATTGCTTCTGTTTGGGCAGAATTACTCAAGCGCGATCGTATCGGACGTCACGATAACTTCTTCGATATCGGGGGCCATTCATTGATGCTTTTGCAGACTTTAAGTCGTCTGAAACGCTCTGGCATTCACCTGAATGTATCGGACATCTACAAAAATCCGACCATCGAATCAGCAGCAGCCCATATTGCAAAGATGGATATTGATGCAAAAAACAACTCATCAATTCTATTGAAATCGGGACGCAAGCCGCCGCTGTTCTTAATACACGACGGCAGCGGGTTACTTATCTACGCACACGTTCTTGCCGATTTGATTGATCTGGATATTGCCATTTACGGATTACCGGCAAAAGCCTTGGAAGAAAAACAGATTCATGTTGTGGAAGACATGGCAGCACGATTGGTTGAAATGATCAAAGCCATTCAACCAGATGGCGATTATATTTTGGCGGGCTGGTCTTTTGGCGGCTTACTGGCTTACGAAGTTGCAACACAGCTTATGAACAATGGCGCAGGCATCGAATTTCTCGGCATGTTCGACACTTATTATCAGAATGGTCGGCAAATGCAGGAAGAGATCATTCTCGATGAGAAATCACATCTGTTTGCGCTGATGCAACTGGAAGCACTTGATAATGAAGAACTGCAGTCAGCTCTGGAGAAACTGAGGGACTCCTGTCATGACATGGAGCTACATGAAGTTATCGATCAAGCCAACAACTTGAAGGAAACACTAACACCCGCTCATTTGCTGAACCTTCCCACAAATGAAATCAGTGAGTACCTGTCTCGGCAACTGGCATTTCACTCGGCCGCCATGGAATATGCCGGTAAGCCAATACCGGCACAGGTTAAATTATTCATTGCGGAAAATGTATTGCGAAATGATGACACCACTCTTTATCTCGGCTGGGATAGCCTCTTGGAGAAGAGCAAGCTGGATACGATAAAAGTGTCAGGCTCTCATTATTCGATGATGCAGTCCCCAAACATAGAAGAGCTAGCCAAAAAGCTGGCCGATGCGTTGCGGGAAGCAAGCAAGCATCGTATTCTCTGCGAGGGGAAATAATATAGAAGGTCAACATGCAAGCTTCAGGAAGCATTGTTTGCGTAGGCACGGGCATGATGTTGGGTGCGCACATTAGTCCGCGTTCGCGCAGCCATATCGAGCAAGCCGATGTCGTATTTGCTGCGGTTTCCGATCCGGTGGTTGAACTATGGCTGCAGGTAATGCATTCAGACGTTCGTAGTCTCCAGCCTTTCTACAACGAGGGTAAATCACGCCACGAAACCTATCGGCAAATGATTGAAGCCATGATGGCTGAAGTTCGGCTTGGCAGAAAAGTCTGTGGTGCCTTCTATGGCCACCCGGGCGTATTCGCGTTCGCGCCCCACAAAGTTATCGAACAGGCACGCAATGAAGGTTTTTCTGCGCATATGGAGCCGGGAATCTCGGCCGAAGATTGCCTTTATGCCGACCTAGGCATCGACCCCGGCCGCGTAGGCTGCCAGCACTACGAAGCAAGTCAATTCATGTTTTACTGTCGCAATATCGACACTTCGGCCTATCTGGTGCTCTGGCAAGTCGGCATTGCCGGAGATCGCAGCTTCCGGCGCTATGCGACAGGGCCAGCCTATCGTCAAATCCTGGTCGAACTATTGGCAGAACATTACCCGCTCAACCATGAAGTCATTATCTATGAGGCCGCCACTTTGCCCATCAGCCAGCCGAGAATGCAGAAACTGCCATTGTCCGAGCTAATTGACACCGAATTATATTTACAGTCGACGATGGTATTGCCACCATGCCAAGCTATGCTGAGAAATGAGGCCATGGTCGCCCGAATCGAAGAACTCGAGCGCATGTCAAATCCCGTACCAACCGCAACACCAACACAACAATAAGGAGTCGAAGATGTCGAATGTTATTCAATTTCTTGAGTCAATGGGCAAAGATGCCACGCTCGGTAATATGTCACCAGAGGAATATACCGCTACAGTAAAAGCATTGGGTGTCGATGATGTAGCCATGCATGCATTGTTGAATCGCGATAAAAATGCGTTGAATGGTTTCCTGGGTGGACGTTTGAAAATGATGATGGCTCTGGTTCCCGCGGAAGATGATGATCAAGGTGGCGGCGATCAAAAGGATGATGATCAGAAGAAAGAAGAAGAAATCTCGATAAACTGATCAAAACGAGGGCAATAGAATGTTATTGCACAAATGCAGAAAAGGCACAGCCGGGCTGTGCCTTGTTTTCCTGTGTGCGCTATCGTCTATTGCCCTTGCTTCGCCTGAATTTGAAAAACAACTCGAACATGCAGATGCTTTAAGAAGTGCGGACCCGAAGCAATTTGAAGGAATCCTGCAAAAACTGGAGGCCTCTATCACCGATGCTACAACAGACCAACTGGAGCATCTGCGTTACTTGCAAGCATATCGAATGGCTTACTCGGGCCAATACATCCTTGCCATCCAGAAAGCGGAAGCCATTTTTGAACAGTCAAAAAACATTGACCTGAAATATCGATCGGGGTTACTGATCACTAATAGTTATGCAGCCACACGCGATTTCGGGTCTGGCTTTGGTGCGCTGGGAAAAACCTTGAATCTGCAGAACATAGTCAAAGATCCACAACTTCGACACGATGGCCTCACAGTAGCTGCACTACTACATAACCAAGTTGGCCAATATGAACTTGGCAAGCATTTTGCGGAACAGGTATTGTCAGACAATCCCGCCCCCAGGTCGCGATGCTTCGCCAACAATATGTTGCTTGAGGCTTCTTATCATCTTAAATCGCTACCAAGAAATGATGCCGACATTTATGAAATGATCACTTCCTGCTCTGATGCTGGCGAAGTGATGATGGCCAATCTTTCTAGAGGAAATCTGGCACGCAAGTGGGATGACGCCGGACAAACAAAGAAGTCCATTGAACTCTTGGAAAAATATCTTCCCGAAACGGAAGCCACCAAGTATCCACGTTTGATTGGCGAAATTCATTCGCTCCTTGCCGAATATAAACTGAAATCAGGCGCACTTGCACAAGCAGAACATCACGCCGATCTTGCGGTCAAGCAAAGCACCGACATTCCTTTTTCACTTCCTTATGTTGTAGCCGAAAAAACTCTTTACGAAATATCCATACGTCGAAATGATCAAGCCGCCGCATTTGATCATTACAAAAAATACGCCGAGGCTGACAAAGCCTACTTGAATGATGTGAAGGCACGCGAGCTGGCTTACCAGCTCGTCAAACACGATACTCTGCAGAAAACCCAGACCATAGATCTGCTCAACCAGAAAAACGAAGTCCTGCAACTCGAACAAACCGTCGCAAAACAAAAAGCACACTACACTGCCATCTTTGTCGCCTTATTGGTTGCCCTACTGGCAATGCTGATGTACTGGGCCTACCGCACCAAACGGATGCAACTGGCGTTCCGTCGCTTGGCAGAAACCGACACACTCACCGGCATCAGCAACCGTGACCGTTTCACCAAGAATGCCGAGCTTGCTCTGGCAGACGCGGCGAAAAAATCCGAACAACTTGGTCTGATCATGTTCGACCTGGATAATTTCAAATTGATCAATGACCGATTTGGCCACGCAACCGGTGACTGGGTTTTGAAACAGGTAATCGCTGCCTGCAAACCGATTTGCCGGAAACAGGATTGCATCGGCAGAATCGGAGGTGAAGAATTCGCGATTCTATTGCGCGCGAGCGATCTGACTAGCGTGTCGCAGATGGCCGAACGCTTCCGTGAGCGCATTGCTGCGATCAACTCAACTGAAACTGGCCATGACTTCCATGTCACGGCCAGCTTTGGCGTGACGACTACACAGCTTTCGGGCTACGAGTTTGATGCCTTGCTGTCCAATGCCGACCAGGCGCTGTACCAATCCAAACGCGAGGGTCGTAACCGCGTAAGCGCCCATAAAAAGCCCGTTGAGGCTGTGACAGCCTGAATTAATGCTGCTGCAGCATCAAGTCCTGATAAAATGCGTGCCTGTTTTCACAACGAGATACTTTCATGAGCGACACCCCTCCCGACCGCCTTGCCGTCAATCCCAAAAGCCCTTTTTACAATGCCGCCGTACTCGAACGCGGCGTGGGCATTCGTTTCAAAGGCGAAGAAAGACATAACGTCGAAGAATATTGCATCAGCGAAGGATGGGTTCGCCTGCCGTTCGGCAAAACCCTGGACCGCCGCGGCAATGCGATCACGCTAAAAGCCACTGGCGTAGTCGAAGCGTATTTTCTCGATACCGTCGAGAAGAAATAAGCATGGCTGGCACCGGCAATTCCACTCGTGCGATTTTTTACGCACTCGGTGCCAACCTAGGCATTTTCGTCGCCAAATTGGCTGCCGCCATGTTCACCGGATCGGGGGCGATGCTGGCGGAAGCCGTACACTCCCTGGCCGATTGCGGCAATCAAGGTTTGCTGTTGCTTGGCATGAAAAGGGCAAAGCTGCCGCCCACCCCCGACTTTCCTCTGGGCTATGGCAAGGAAACCTATTTCTGGTCCTTCCTGGTTGCACTGATGTTGTTCTCGGTCGGCGGTGCGTTTTCTGTCTACGAAGGACTGCACAAACTCTCGAGTCCCGAACCGCTGGAAAAGCCATGGCTAGCCATCGGCGTACTGGTTTTCAGCATCGTGCTCGAGTGGTTATCGCTACGCGCCTGCCTGCAGGAAATCAACAAGGTTCGCGAAAAAAATTCGCTTTGGCACTGGTTCCAGGAAAGTCGCAACAGCGAAATGATCGTGCTGTTTGGCGAACAATTGGCGGCGCTGCTGGGCCTGGTATTTGCATTGGCCGCGATTGGCCTGAGCATGGTTACCGGCAATCCAGTCTATGACGCGATAGGCACGATCGGCATTGGCGTATTGTTGATTGTGATTGCCGTTTTCGTCGCGATCGAAATCAAGGCCTTGTTGATCGGCCAAAGCGCGGCACCGGCGAGACGCAAGGAAATCGAGGATTATCTGCATTCGCATCCCCATACCATGGCAATCCACAATGTGATTACCCTGCAGCTTGGTCCTGAAATCATGGTATCGGTTAAAGTCGGCATGAATCCGGAGCTGCGGGCCGCCGACCTGATCGCGCAAATAAACACGATCGAAGCCGAAATGCGGCAAAAATTTCCGGAAATAAAATGGTTGTTTTTTGAACCGGATTTGCATGCCTGATTGCGCGTCATTCGCAAAACGACATGAGCCGTACATTTCATCATCCTGAATCGGAATGCTTGAAATTGGCGGCGCCCAGCGTAGGCTATGAGCATTCACCGTTTTGGAGAATCACGATGGCATCGGCATCCAGATTTCACTACGCACTGTTTTGTGCTTCTCTATTGTTCGCAAGCCCGGCATTGCTTGCCAGCGGCGGTGGCAGCTCCGGCAGTGCGATGCCCAGTGTGTCGGCACCCGAATATGATCCAGTAGTAGAATTCAAAAATGGCGTCGAAGCCATGAAGCAGGAAAAATTCAAGGAAGCCGAAAAAGCATTCGACCGTGTTCTTGCAGTCAATCCAAAACATGCAAAAACAAATTTCCTGGCCGGTCTTTCGCGCGCGGCCCAGGACAATTTCAAAGGTGCACGCCGTTACTACGAAAAAGCGGTTAAATACGACGACAATATGATTTCTGCGCATCAAGAGCTCGCACTCACCCATGTCAAACTTGGTGATAACGATAAAGCCAAGGCGATTCTCGATGACTTGAAACAGCGAGCCAGCGTTTGTGGCGACAGCTGCCCGCAAGCGGCCGATCTGAAAGCTGCGATACCCGAAATCGAAGCTTCTCTTGCCCCGGTTACTCCGGCATCACCCGGCACGCATGTGCCTGGCGTCAGCGATCTGTTCATTGCCAGTAGCGAATCCGGCGACCGTGCCTATCTCGATGCCGTATCACTGATTAATGAAGGCCGTTACGAAGACGCCATCGTGCAGCTTAATCTGTCGTCGCAAGCGTTCGGCCCGCATCCGGATATTCTCACTTATCTTGGTTTCGCAAATCGCAAATTGGGCAAGCTGGATATTGCCGAAGATTATTACCGCCAGGCACTCGCAGCTGCACCGGGACATCTTGGCGCTACCGAGTACTACGGCGAATTGATGCTGGAGCGCGGTGACTTGATTGGTGCACAGCGCATGCTGACGGAACTGGAAAACTCCTGCGGCTTTGGCTGCGCACAAGCTGATGAATTGCGTCGATGGATTGTCGCCGCCAAAACAAAAAACTCCTGATCTGGGGCCTCGTTTTTGCCGCCAGTACTGCGTTCGCCGCAATCGCGACGGACATTCCGTTGCGCGCTGCGCGCTGGCTGCCGCCTGACCGACAATTGCGCGCCCTGACATTTGAACCTCGCGAATGCCTCTCGGCTAGCCCTGATGAAAAAACGGCACGCTCCGTTGCCATTGGCCGCACGGCATTTCGTACACCGCTGTTGCTCGGCGGACAATCGGCTCGCGCGGGATTATCGTGCAACAGTTGCCATCGCAATGGTCGCGGCAACCCCCACTTCCTGTTCCCGGGACTATCGGGTGCACCCGGCACGGCAGATGTCACGTCATCGTTGATGAGTTCGCACCGCGGTGACGGTATCCATAACCCGACCGCAATCCCCGATCTCGGCGGCGCGCCGCAAACGCAAAAGATATCGCGCGACCGCAACAATCAGTCGCTGGAGAAATTCATTCGCGGCTTGATAGTCGAAGAATTCGACGGGCAGGAACCGAATAAAATGACACTCGACGGAATTACCGATTATGTTCGGCTACTCTCGGCAGATGCCTGCAGCGCTCCCGCAGAACAAAGCATCCGTCTCTCGAATTATCTCTCCGATACACGCAACGCAATGCATGCGGCGCAATTCGCGCTCGATGGCAACGACCGCGCAACGGCGCGACTGATGCTTGCGGGCGCACGCAGCTCGCTCGGCATGATCAATGAACGATACACCGCATCCAAGCTAACCCAAGACCGCCAGCTCCTGCAGGATGCCGACCTTGAATTGGCCGCCATGCAATATGCAATCGACATTAATGAAGAAGATATTCCGTTTCGCATCACTACGTGGCTGGCGAAAATGCCGCGTTGGGTAAAAATTCTGGAACAGCATGAAAGCATGTCGTTATTCAACGACGTGAATATCGCAAGTCTGAAAAATCCATAAAATATAATCGCCAGCCCGGTGTGTTTTCCGTGCGAAACAACACATAGCGCAGCATTTTTTTTGTTCACCGCAGGTTGATAAATGCAGTGCTACGTTGAATTCCCGATTCACCGAGGAGTACGTCGCATGAAGAAATATCACATATTTGCATTGGCATTGATTGCATGTACGCCAGTCGTTATTGCACAAGTTGCCAACACTTCCGAAACCACGCAAATCGAAGCCAGCACTGGCCCGGTAACCGTTACGTCCCACCAGCCAGAAGCACTGGCAAAGGCTTCGGAGTACCACGTAAATATTGCCGACTTCGATAGCAACGGCGATGGCCAATTATCGCGTCGTGAAGTCCCATCCACGCACGCGCTAACTTACGAGTTCCATATAGTCGACCGCAACCACAACGGCTTCATTACCGATGCGGAACTGACAGCCGGAAATTGGAAATAAGCAAAGTTTGAATTAATCCCGGGCCGGAATATTCCGGCCCGGGAAGTGCGCTTACTGTTTCTTGATCACTTCACCGGCTTTCATCACGAAGCCGACCGATTGCAGCAATGTAACGTCTGCGGTCGGATCGCCGCTGACGGCGATGATATCGGCCCAACGGCCTTTCTCGATAATACCGACGTCCTTGCGTGCGAGCGCTTCGGAAGCATTGATCGTTGCCGATTGGATTGCCTGGGTTGGCGTCATGCCGTAACGCACCATGGTGGCAAATTGCAGCGCGTTATCGCCATGCGGGTAAATGCCGGCATCGGTGCCGAACACCATTTTTACGCCTGCCGCATGTGCGCGCTTGAATCCCTGGCGTTGCACTTCGCCTATCTCGTAATCCTTGCGCATATTGTCTTCAAGTACGCCATTCTTCTTGCCTTCGGCTTGCGTGTAATCGGTGTTGTAAATATCCATCGATAGCCAAGCGCCATGTTTCTTCGCGAGCGCGATGCCTTCGTCGTCAATCAGGCTCGCATGTTCGATGGTATCGACACCGGCGCGAATGGCATCCTTGATGCCGGAAGCGCCGTGCGCATGTGCTGCCACTTTCAAGCCCCACATATGCGCTTCGTCGACAATCGCTTTCATTTCTTCATAGCGCATTTGCTGCTGCCCGGGTTCGGTATTGCGGGAGAACACACCGCCAGTGGCACAAATCTTGATGACCTGGGCGCCATATTTGCGCAGCTCGCGTACGCTCTTGCGGCCTTCTTCGGGACTGTCGGCGTTGTAGGGATTTTTCGAAGCCAACGACGGCGGGAGAAAGGTTGAATCGCAATGGCCGCCGGTGGCGCCGAAGGCGTACGCCGCAGGCACGATGCGCGGCCCCTGAATCTTGTGCTCGTCGATGGCTTGCATCAGGCCGACATCATTCCAGGCATCGGAACCGACATTGCGAACGGTAGTAAATCCGGCTCGCAGTGTTTTCTCTGCATGCGGCACCGTCAGTACCGACCAGAACCGGTCACCAAATTGCAGGCCGGTATAACCGCTGTAGGTCGGATCAAAATCCAGATGCACGTGCATGTCGATCAAGCCCGGCAGCAAGGTCATGCTTGGCAAATCGATGCGTTTGGCATCGGCAGGGGCATTGACCGATGCACCATTGATTGCCACTTCGACGATACGGCCATCGCGAATCAGGATACTGGGCTTGTCGAGCAACCGACCGGTTATAACATCGAGCATCCGGTCGGCGGTAAGCACTTCGGTATTCGTCGTTTGGGCATGAGACGCCATACACATCGCCGTCATGCAAAGCGTGAACATCGTCTTTTGTATTTGCTGCATTGGCTATCCCCTGCTACGGATTTCGTGATTGAACAATGCCGTCGAGTATAACCAAGTATCTGCGGCACTTTTCCGTCGCATACCCATGACTTCTGGGCCTCGCGGCTTGGTAATCGCAGTCGTAGTGTGGTCATTTCACCAAGGGGACAATCCATGCGCTCTTTCACGCTCTTGCTTTCAAGTATCGTGCTCACGATCGCAGGCTGTGCCAGCACGGGAACAAGCTCGCAGAATGTGGTTGCCTCTGCCATTGCCAACCCGGCGCGTTCCGATGCAGACCGCGAACGCGATGCCCGCGACAAACCACAGCAGGTATTGTCATTGGCAGGATTCAAGCGCGACATGGTCATCGCCGACATTTTCGGCGGCGGTGGTTACTACAGCGAAATCCTGTCAGACGTTGTCGGACCCAATGGTCAAATTAAACTGATCAACAATCCGCAATACGACAACTATGCAAAAAAAGGTCTCACGCCACGCCTGGCGGACAACCGTTTGCCAAACGTGAAGTATGAAGTGACATCACCGGCTGACATGAAGCTCGGCAATAACACGCTTGATGGTGCATTGATCGTGATGTCGTACCACGATCTCTATGTGGCCGATGCGGATTGGCCTGCAATCGATGCCGCGCAATTCATCGATCAAATCGTCACCGCGCTTAAACCAGGCGGGGTGTTGTTGATCGTCGACCATGCCGCCCGCGAAGGCAGTGGCAAAGCCGATGCGCCTACCCTGCATCGCATCGACGAGAAATTCGCGATTCAGGATTTCAAGTCGCACGGGCTGGAATTTGCCGGTTCGATTTCCGATCTGCGCAGCTCTGCCGACGATCGTGCGCTGAATGTTTTCAACGCCGGCATCAAAGGCAAAACCGATCGCTTCGTGCATATCTACAAAAAAAAGAAATAACTAGCGATTTCAAATTGGTTGACACGATGTAACTTCGAACGTCACCGCGGATTCAGCAAGAACAACCCCTGTTAAATATCGATTAATCGCCATTAATGGAAAAGGCTTTACCTCAGACTCCGTTCAGCGGAATTCGGGCCTCATACACCCGTGAAATCCGTCACTACGAGGTCTACCATGTCCCGCACAAATAAATTAACCGCTGTCCTGCTTCCCGCCATGGCCAGCTTGTTCATGCTGACTGCCAGCACTTCCGTGCTTGCGCAGCGTGACGGGCATCGTAATGCCGTAGCGGAACAAGAGACTACCGTCGTTTCCGAAGAGGAAAAATCCAAGGAAGAAAAGCTCAAGGAAAGACAGGCGCAACGGCGCAACCAACAGGCGCGTACCGAGCAAGAACAAGCCGAGCAAGCTGCACGCCAAGCGCAAGACCAGCAAGAACGCTTGCGCATGCAGGAAAACCAGCGCAGAACATCGCAAGCCGAACTGGAGCGCCAGCAAGCGGTTCGTGAAGAACTCCGCCAGCGTCAGCAGCGGGAACGTGAAGACGCTGCACGCCGCCAGGCATCGCAGCAAGATGCCGTCGCTGAACGGAATGCCGCAGCTGAACGAATCGCGATGGAACACCGCAACACTGCCAATCGCGAACGTCTGGAACGCGAGCGCCAAGAACGTGAAGTTCAGGATCAGCGCCGCTTGACCGAAAACCGTATCGTCGATCGTCAAGAACGCGACCAAAACCGCGATGGCAACCGCGACCAAAACCAGGATCGTAACCGCGATGGCAACCGTAATCGCGACGGTGACAATAACCGCACGGCTCCGATAGTCCGCACCCCGCTGCGTCCGGAACAAGAACGCCGGCAGCGCCAATGGCAGGATCAGCAACAGCGCCAGGCCACCGAGTTCCGTCGTCATCTCGACAGCCAGCAACCAGTCGTGCAACGTTTCACCACGCGTCTGCGCGAACAAAATCGCAACGAGCAATATCGTTCGCAGCAGCGTTACTACGATCGCCTGCGCCAGCAGCGCAGTTCATTCGACAACAACCGTTACGATTATTACCGTGGCTCGTACTATTACTCGCCGATCATGTATCGCTACAGCCGCGGCGGCAACTATTACTATGCCAACCGTTATCAAGCCGACCTGATGCGTCAAGCGATCAACTATGGCTACGAGGAAGGTTTTTACGCCGGCCGTGCCGACCGCATGGACAGATGGGGTTATAACTTCCGCGAAGCCTATGCCTATCAGGACGCCAACTATGGTTACTACGGTTATTACGTCGATCGCGGCACCTATAACTACTATTTCCGCGAAGGCTTCCGCCGTGGTTACGACGATGGCTACTATGGTCGCTACCGTTATGGCCGCCACTACAATAACCGTTACTCGCCAAATGATTCGGTTATCCGCCTGATCCTGAATTTGACCAACTGGCGATAACTTAAATCGGAATACGAAGCCCCTGGTCGCAAGACCCGGGGCTTTTTTTATTACAGTCAATACGAGTGTGATACGGTGCGCCAGTCGTTCACCTACTGGAGCCACGCATGCGTATTTTTTCCGCCCTGATGCTGACGTTCGTTTTGCTTTTGCATCCGGGAATTGCGCCGGCGCAGACCGACTCCACGAGCAGGGAAAAAGAACTCGATGCCTTCATTGCAAAAGGCATGACGGACTGGAAGCTACCCGGCTTGTCGATCGTGGTCGTCAAGGACGGCAAAGTGGAATACCTGAAAGGCTTCGGTATCCGGACGCTCGGGGATACTTCCATCGTCGATGCCGATACGCAATTCGGCATGATGTCGACGACCAAGGCGATGGCCGCACTCTCTGTCGCCATGCTTGTAGACGAGGGCAAGATGCGCTGGGATGACCCGGTCACCAAACATCTGCCCTGGTTCCAAATGCCGACGCCTTATCTGACGGAACAAGTTACCGTCAGGGATTTGCTTCGTCACAACGCAGGATTGCCGGAAGCCGATGCGCTTTGGGGTCGTGGTGACTTCAGTACTCGTGAAATCATCGAACGAATCCGCGGCCTTAAACCGGCTTATTCGCTTCGCAGCAGCTGGGGTTACAACAATGTGATGTATGGGGTGATCGGTGAAGTCATCGCTGCTGCCTCCGGCATGAGCTGGGAGCAATTTATCACTACCAGGATTTTAGAACCCCTGGAGATGAATCGTTCTTACGCGACCTTTGCTTTGGTGCTGGCCGCGAATGACAAAAACCGCTCATCGGCACATTTCGAGATCGGCGGAAAACTCAGAGTGATCAAGGAAGGCCCGGTTGATCGTGTACCGGCCGCGGGTGCAATCTGGTCCACCGCACGCGATGTTGCGCATTGGCTGCAATTCTTGCAGGCCGGCGGCGAGTACAAGGGCAAACGGCTAGTCAGTGAAGCTAGTTTCCATGAACTGCTCAAACCTCAGGCGCTGGTACCTGAAGACGATTTTTACCCAAGCACCGCACTGACCAAACCACATTGGACTGCATACGGTCTGGGCTGGTTTTTGCAGGACTACAACGGCAGATACGTTGCCATGCATACCGGCAGCTTGCCGGGGCGCACCGCGCTTATCGGATTACTGCCCGACGACAAGCTGGGTGTTTACGTGTTTGGCAATGCCGATCACGTCGAAATTCGCCACGCGATCATGCTGAAAGTTTTCGATCTGTATACCGGCGCGCCTTCTCGTGATTGGAGCGCCGATTTACTTAAGGTGTATGGCGACGCCAAAACGGCAGAGGATAAAAATATCGTCGAGCGGGAAAAAAAGCGTATCGCCAATACCCGCCCGACCCTGCCCTTGAAAGCCTATACCGGCAAATACGTACATCCGGTCTGGGGCGATCTGGTCGTCACCGAACAGAAAGGAAAACTTAAACTTCGTTTCGGCATCGGCGAACAAAACGAGGGCTTTTTGCAGCACTGGAATTACGATACGTTCAGCGTCAGCTTTGGCGATGGTCGCGACGGTTACAGCCTGATTCAATTTTTATTGGCGCCCAACGGTACCGTTTCCAGAATTGCCTGGGAAAACTCCGACAATTACCGCTTCGATAAGGAAGCCGAGAATAAGTAATGGCCTCCCCGACTTCAAAAGCCGTGATTTATCACAATACAAAATGCAGCAAATCCAATGCTGCCTTGAATCTGCTGCTTGAGCATGACGTCGACGTCGAAATAATCAATTATCTTGAAACGCCGTTGACGTCGTCTGCACTTTGCGTACTGCTGCAACAACTCGACCTCGATGCCAAACAGATCATCCGCTTCGGCGAGCCGCTTGCGGCCGAACTTGCGATTGCCATCGACGATATTCGCGATGAAAACGAATGGCTAGCCATTCTGGCCCGACATCCCATTCTGATCGAACGACCGATCGTGGTGATAAACGGAAAGGCAGTCGTCGCAAGGCCAACCGAAACAATACTCGGCCTGCTTCAAAGCGCCCGATAAGCCAACGCTTCGAGATTGCCATTCCCGGCATTGCCCTATCAATGGCGACTGTGATTACAATCGCCAATGCGACACAAGGACAGCCGACTTTGGGCCTATAACGCAATCCTGATTGCGATTACGCTTGCTGCGGGCGCCATATTCGGCCGATCAGACGCAGCGTGGCCACCGATCGAAGTCGCTATCGGTCTGATTGCTCTGCAATTGCTGGTCTGGCAATACGGCTTCCCTGCACCCGTGATGGGTGTCATATCGATGGAACGCATGCCGCAAATCGCGGCAATCTGCCTGTTCCCATATCAGCAGGCCGCCCTGCTGATGACAATTCCAGCCTTGCTGTGGCCATTTATCAATCGCCGCTACCGCCAGAATTCCTGGGTCGTCGGCTTGCAACGTTCTTTGCATAACGCCTGCATGATCTGGCTTATGGGAATGATGGCCGGTTGGCTTTATCAATACCTGGGTGGTGCTGTTCCGATTCGGCAATTCGACCTGGTCGCCCTGCGCGCGATCCTGGCTGTCGCATTGGTGATGCAGGTAATCAACTCGGCGATGATCATCGGTTTTTATGCACTCGATGGACGCGACTATCGTCGCTTGCTCACGCCCGGTTACCTGCTGCTGGATCTGGCCTTCGTTCCTTTCGGCGTTTTACTCGCCTTGATCTACGCCAATAGCGGCAGGGACGTGTTGATGCTATTCCTGCTGCTGGTGGTTTTGATCGTGTTGTCATTGCATGCCTTGAGTGAATCGAGCCGGAAAATCCAGCTGCGCCTGGAAACACTCGATGCCGCGATCGATCGCAATCCCAATGATGATGATGTGCGGCGTCTCGACAAGGTTATGGAAGGTCTGTATCGCCGCATACACACACTGTTTCAATTACACGAACTGTTCATCGCTCTGCACGATGCCAATCGTGGTGACTTCGACGTGCGTGTCCAGGAAGTCGGTGGTGAACGTCTAACGTCTTCACGGAAACCGCTGGAATCGGGACTTGCCGGGCATGTGTTTGCGCGCGGGGAACCGATACTGATTGACAACTGGAAGGATGCGCCGGAAGAACTGCGGCAACTCGCAAACCTGAGACCCGATGAAAAGCCCGGCTGCGTTCTGATGGTGCCGATAACGCTTAATGGCCGAGTGCTTGGCGTGATCAGCATCCAGCATACCGAAGCTCACTTTTATTCCAGCGCCGACAAGAATGCATTGGAAGCTCTCGCCGAAGATTCGGCCCCACTGATTGCCGATGCACAAACTTTCGACGACCTGGATGATTGGCGCTTGCGGTTGGAGGAGAGTGTTGCGGAAAGAACTTTCGCACTGGAAGAAAGCCTGGAAAAAAACGCCGTACTGCTTGCCGAGTTGCAGGCGAAGAGCGAACTGCTGTCACGGCAAAGCCGCGAAGACGCTTTGACGACACTCGCCAATCGTCGCTGCTTCGATGAGCAATTACTGGTGGAAATCCAGCGCGCCCAACGTTACGGGCATCCGCTTAGCCTGGTATTGCTGGATCTCGATAACTTCAAGCAGATCAATGACAGTGCCGGCCATTCCGCCGGCGACGAAGTGCTGAAGGTTGTCGCATTGCTGATGAAATCACATGCCCGAGTCACCGATCTGGTCGCACGCATTGGTGGTGAAGAGTTCGCCCTGCTGCTTCCGGAACAAACCGAACAAGGCGCAGAAAGCGCAGCCAATTTATTGCTTGATGCAATTGCCGCATACGATTTTTCAAGCATCCGAACAGGCTTGCGCGCCACCATCAGTGCCGGTGTGGCGCAATGGTCGCAAAACGAAAGCAGCGATCATCTGTTACGCCATGCCGACCAGGCCATGTACCGCGCCAAAGCAGATGGCCGTAATCGCGTTTGCGTTTTTTCGCCTCCCACCTGAACCTGCAAACGAAACCTGCCTCTATGTTAGCTAGCGTACGGACGCAGCTTTACGCCTGGGTTATCTATGGTTTGCAGCATTGATGGCAGCGACGCTGTCGTCAATTCCGACCATTAACCGAAGGAAAATATCATGAGCATTCATCTCAGCCTGGGCCCCATCATCGCGTTGATCGCGGGCATTCTCATTCTGGCGCAGCCAAAGTTGCTGAACTACATCGTGGCAATTTATCTGATCGTGATCGGCTTGCTGGGTTTGTTCGGCGGCACCTTGAATTTATAAGTCCCGACAAGAATGCGAATCAGGTGTCGTTGCGTCTTGCTTCCAGCAAACGCCACGGCATCCGGTCCGTATCTTCGGTCAGGGTAAATCCGTTTGTTTTGAACCACTGGGCATAATCGGTCTTGTGCCAGGCTTTCACGAACGGTTCGTGCGTCCGCAACGCCAGGGCGCGGAAATAGATTCCACGCCAACCATAACGGCGCCATGCTTGCGAATACGATAATCGTATCTGCGTTGGCGAAGGTTCCACCAGGATTAATTTGGCGCCAGGCCGCAACATTCGCGACAACTCGCGTAAACCGACATTCGCTTGCGGCGGCGGGATTTCATGAAACACGAAACAGGCTGCGGCGCCATCAAAATGCGCCGATGGCAACCCGCTGTTTTCAATCACGCCCTGGACAAAATTCGCGCCGGGAAAATCGCGTGCAGCATGCTGCAACAAATACGGCGAGGGTTCCAAGGCGCAAATTTGTGCAATGCCTGCGGACTGCATTGCACCGGTGAGGTGCCCCGCACCGCAGCCAATATCCAGCACGCGTTTGCATGATGACAGTCGTTGCGCAATTTCGGCGCGCGCCGCCGTCATGCAACCCAACATGGTTTTGTTGAAAGTGTTCGCGTAGCCGCGGGAAATCGTTTTCGAATAATTGCCATTCGGCAAATGATGGAATTCCTGAAACAGGTATTTCGGCAGCCGCTCGCGACCGGGCATCGCATCCGGCAACTGCACACGCTGGACTTTCTTTCGAGCTATGTTCGAAATCACCATGGAAATACGCTTCCAATTACTGGCGATCTGGTCCGGCCAAGCATCGGGCAAATCGATATTCGCCCAGTCGGCATTCGCCCAATCGGAATTAGCCGTGGTCAGCAAGGTCTTTGAATTGTCGTGAATCACCACAGCCATTGCTTTGGTACACCCCTGGGAAGGCGGCCATTTTACGCGCCAACAGGCGGCGCGGCCACCGAGAAGCTGTCAAATCTGGATACAACAGCCATTACTGCTGCCCAATCGCGTTAGCCCGCAGATAAGTCCGTGACGTGAGACTCGAAAGTGACGTGATTCCTGTGGCCCAGACTTAGCTAGAACGTGACCGGAATGCGCTGCGGTACAAGCTTGCGCCGCCATTTTTCATGTTCGGTCAGCGATTCAAATTCAGGCTCGCCCAACTTGTGAATTGCCTTGATCTGTTCCGGGCCCAGCGGCGACCGTATTCTGCCGACCTGCGGATGGGCGTTTGCGAATGTCGCATCCCGGCTGGCAAGGAATTCCGTCAACAGCATTTCTTCCGCACTGTCGTAGGTTTCCAGCATCGGCACGGGAATTTGCACTTGCACAATGCATGGCGTGCCGACGCTGCGCAGCACCGCGCTCACTTCCGGATCGTGTTCGTAGGCCCAATACAACGCCTCGCCGCCCCAGTGCGATAACAACCCAGCGGTATCGTCCTCGTTTCTTAGGCTATGGGTAGACAGCATGAAGCACACTTGCGCCAGGCGATCGCCATGCCGATTGCCGATCGCATTCTTGGCTCGTAATTTTTCCGCGACCGCCGCCGGCATCATGCCCTGGCTTTCCAGCCGGGCAATCCGATTCAGGGCGAAATCCAACTCGAGCGTGTTGAGTCCCGAAAGACGCACATCCTCGACTTCGAAATCGGTCAGACGGCTGCAGTGATAAGCGGTAATGCAATGCGGTTGCAGCAAGGTATTCAATCGGCCGAGTACGTCGTTGCGGTACCGCGTATGAATCGCCTCGGGTCGGTTGCGTTGGTAATGCGCGTCGACCTCGCACAGTTTGTTGATATGCATCTCGGACAGTGCGTTTTTGTGCAATACGTCGAAGTGCGATTCAAGTTCGGCCAATACTTCGACTGGCCAGGTGTTTTGATCTTCGATGTCGATCGATCCGATATTTCCCTTCACGAAATCCTCTGGCGATAGCGTTCAAACCATGGAACAAAATAATGCGTTAGCATGGTAAAGCAGTTCCTGACGCTGGGCTCAGGAACGATGCAAACACTCGTTACAGATCCTTGGAAGCAGGTGAACGAAACATGCAGCTCTACGGTCGTTCCAGTTCGCACTTCACGCGTATCCCTCGAATTTTCGCCGCCGAAGCCGAGGTTGCGATCGACTTCGTCCTGATCCGCGACCTGATGTCCGAAAATCCGGACGATTACGGTGGCCATCCGGCAATGAAGATGCCCACCCTGCGCACCGAAGCCGGCATCTGGTATGGCTCGCTGCCGATTTCCCGCGAATTCGTTGCCTGTTCCGAAACGGGTCTGCACATCGTCTGGCCCGAAGACCTGGATCGCCCGGTCGCGGCCAACGCACAGGAACTGGTGCTGACGGCGATGTCTACCGAAGTCGGCCTGATCATGGGCAAAGCGACTGGCGTGCCTGCCGACAACAGCCACCAGACCAAGATGCGCGCAAGCCTGCTCGGTGCCATGGAATGGCTGGAACTCAATGGCGGTCGTGCGATTGACACACTGACACCAGATCGCGACCTCAGCTTCCTGGAAGTCTCGCTGTTTTGTTTACTTGAACATCTCGAATTCCGAGAAGTGTTATCACTTGAGGCCTATCCGGATTTGCAAGCCTTCGCGCAACGTTTTGCAGCACGCAGCTCAGCCGTGGCGACGGCGTACAAGTTTGATTTTGCGGTGTAGGAGCGACGGAAGTCGCGACCGGGGATATCTAGATATCTAACTACAACGCGCATGATTACGAAGCTTTGAAACGCCACCGCACAACGCGTCGCGACTTCCGTCGCTCCTACGTAAGTCGACCAAGCTTAGCTATTCCGTAGATTTTCCCGAGTCGGTGGAGCGTGACCCGGGCTACAGTACTAGCCGTATCCTAAAATTGGTGTCATTGTCATACCACAAGACTGAACGACTCTGCACAGCTAACCAAACACTAACCGGGTGGGATACATGGACTCCAAACAGAGAAAGGTCGTCGACCGCTTTTCATCATCACAAAATGCACTCGTTCTGCAACAGTCAGATCTTTCACTACAGTCTGTATCGGATATGGTCGACGAGCACGCAATCGACATCAGTCCCAAGTATCAACGGCGAGAACGTTGGGATAAAGGTAAAGAATCAGAACTGATCGAGTCATTTCTCCTCAATATTCCCGTTCCGCCAATCTATCTCGCGGAAGACGAGTACGGAACGTATTCAGTGATTGACGGTAAACAGCGGGTTACGGCGATTAATCGGTTCCTAAGGAACGAGTTGCGCCTAACTGGCTTAAAAAAATTCCCCGAGGTAGAAGGGCTATTTTTCTCCGATCTCCCGGTTCCCATTGCTAGCGCACTCAGAATTCGGCCCTATTTGCGAGTTGTTACTATTCTTCGTCAGTCAGACTCCGACCTCAAGCACGAAGTATTCCTGCGTCTGAACAAAGCTGGCGTCGCCCTGAATTCACAAGAAATTAGAAATGTGGCATTTCGAGGGGGCTTCAATGATCTGATTTTCGATCTTTCTCAGCTGGACTACTTCTCTAAACAGCTAAAGGCCACTCCTTCATCAAAAGTGTTTCGCGAAATGATTGATGTCCAATACGTGCTTCGATTCTTCACAGTTCGGCAATTCTGGAATCACTTTCCCGGAAACATGGATGTCGCCATGGACCAGTTCATGTCAGAGCATCATCGAGCTTCGACCGAGGCACTTGATTCTTTTCGCCAATCGTTTATCGACTCCCTCGAGTTCTGCGAGACAGTTTGGGGAAATACCGGATTCATGAAACCTGGTGCAAGCAGACGTGTCTTGCAAGGTTTTTATGACATCCAAATGGTTTGTTCCAGTCTGCTTGATGAAAACGCCAGACAAAACGCGATTTCGAAATCAGCAGCAGTACGCGAGGCCTTGAATAATTTGCTCGCCGAAGACACTGCTTTTTCAGATTCCGTATCGCAATTCACATCGAACCCCGCCAATGTAAAGTACCGGATTGGGGTTTTCACCGAAGTTCTGCAAGGCATTTGAATGAGCGCCAGGACCGAACTTCTAGATCGGCTGGCGCATCTCAGCTCTGCAGCCAATCTGCCTCAACTGATTGATGTTGGTATCGTTGCCAGTGAACACAATGGGCGCGCGAATTTGCTTCGTAAGGGGTTAGCAATAGTCGCATTTAACATTTTAGAAGACTTTATACAGAACAAAGTCGCTGAGGCGCTTGATTTTGTGGCCTCAACACCAGTTGCATTCTCCAGCCTCACTCAAGATTTGCGTGAAGCCTCGACAATGCAAGCACTAGCCGCTGTATTGTTCCGAGCAAAGCTTGAGAAAAAGGATGGAAGAGACTGGATGAAGCTTGTGCAAGAAGAAGCATTGAAGATTCACTCGACAAAGAATCCTACGTTCGCTCTTTCAAGATATTCATTGGTATCTAGCTCTTCAAACGTAGGCGATAAAGAAATTAATGAACTACTCAGCTGTTTTGGTATAAGAGGCGGTTGGACCACATTGAAAACTGTGTCTGATTCGATTGGTGGAGGACTTCCAGATCTAAATCAGTCCTACAAGAATGCAGCTGAACGCCGCCATTCGTCAGCCCATACTGCAGGCTTCCAATATTCCCATACATGGCTGGCAAATCTTCAAGCCGAGATTCTAGCGATAGCAGCATCGTTGGACATCGCTCTGACTTGCAGATGCAGACAGATTGCTGCGACTCCCAGCGTCAGCATCGACTCGCACGCCCTTACTGTTGGACTTAAGTATCGGTTCTTGGAAGAAACAGGCAGCACCTTCAGAGAGACAATAACGATCGGCGGCAAGTCGAGAAAAAATTGGCCATCAATTCAAACCGCTATCGCTGGAATTCAACCACTACTTGCAAGGCGAAGTGAGTTCTTGATAGTTCTCGACTCCGGGAAGCGGGTTTCCAATTGGTTCTCGTAGTTCGATCAGCTTCAGTAGTAAATATCAAAAAAAGAGCAGCCTCCGGGCTGCTCTTTTTGTTTGAAGCTTTACCGAAAAATCAAACCCCAATCGGATTCGCCTTCTCCGGATCAATCTTGTACTGCTTGATCGCCCTTGCAACGTCTTTCGCATTCATCTTGCCTTCGCTTGCCAGTGCTGCGATGGCGGCGTGAGCGATGTAGTAACGATCGACTTCGAAGAAGCGGCGTAGGTTGGCGCGCGTATCGGAACGACCAAAACCGTCGGTGCCGAGCACGGTGTATTTCATCGGGACGAAGGCGCGGATCTGGTCGGCGAACGCACGTACGTAATCTGTTGCGGCAATCGCGGGGCCGTGGCGGCCCTCGAGACATTCGGTCACGTAAGCCTTACGGGCTTCAGCTTCCGGATGCAGACGGGTCCAGCGTTCGGCGTCGAAACCATCGCGACGCAATTCGTTGAAGCTCGGGCAAGACCAGATATCGCTGCTGACACCAAAATCCTTGTCCAGCAATTCCGCTGCAGCAATCACTTCGCGCAAAATCGTGCCGCTGCCGAGTAGTTGCACATGCGGTGCACCTTTCTTAGGCTTGCCGCCGTCTTGCAACAGATACATGCCTTTCAGAATGCCCTGCTCTGCACCGGCCGGCATTTCCGGATGCGTGTAGTTTTCGTTCATCAGCGTGAGGTAGTAATACTCGTCGCGCTGCTCTTCCATCATGCGCTTCATGCCTTCCTGCACGATGACGGCAACTTCGTAACCGAAAGTCGGATCGTAGGATTTGCAATTCGGAATCGCGCCGGCGAGCAGATGCGAATGACCGTCTTCGTGTTGCAGACCTTCACCGTTCAATGTCGTACGACCGGCGGTGGCACCCAACAGGAAGCCACGCGCACGCATGTCGGCAGCCTGCCAGGCGGAATCGCCAATGCGCTGGAAGCCGAACATCGAATAGAAAATATAGAACGGCAGCATTGGTTGATCATTCGTCGAATAGCTGGTCGCGGCTGCAAGCCAGGACGAGAACGCGCCGGCTTCGGTGATGCCTTCTTCCAATACCTGACCTGCGGTGTCTTCGCGGTAATACATCAACTGGTCGGCATCGACTGGTTTGTATTTCTGACCGAACGGCGCGTAGATGCCGATCTGGCGGAACAAACCTTCCATACCAAAGGTGCGTGCTTCATCAGCAACAATCGGTACGGCACGTGGGCCCATATCCTTGTCGCGCAAAATAATATTCAGCACCTGCACGAAACTCATCGTGGTACTAATTTCGCGATCACCGGAAGATTTCAGCAGGCGCTCGAAGGCTTCGAGTTTTGGTGCTGTGAGGCTGACCGTCGATTTGCTGCGACGTTGTGGCAAATAACCGCCTTTTTCGGCACGACGTTCCTTCAGGTATTTCACTTCCGGCGAATTTTCACCCGGGTGATAGAAAGACAGGTTTTCAATATCTTTATCGCTGACCGGAATCTGGAAACGATCACGGAAGGTTTTCACCGCTTCGGTATCGAGCTTCTTGGTGTTATGGGTTGGGTTCAGGGCTTCGCCTGCTGCGCCCATGCCGTAACCCTTGACGGTCTTGGCAAGAATGACCGTCGGCTGACCTTTGTGCGCCACAGCAGCGGCATAAGCGGAATGCACCTTCTGCGGATCGTGACCACCGCGATTCAAACGGCGAATGTCGGCGTCGGAAAGA
>JBOHYG010000066.1:0-11098 GCA_050737875.1 Arenimonas sp.
TCGGTGGCACGAGCAGTGCGATTGGGTGGTTGCCTGAGATCAAGTTCGATCAACAATTTCTGGAAGCGTTCGCGATCCTCGGCCTGATCTATTGAATCCGGGGTGGTACCGATGATCGGTACACCCTCTGCTTCCAGTGGCCGGGCCAGTTTCAGTGGTGTCTGACCGCCATATTGCACGATTACCCCAAAGGGTTTTTCGAGATCGATGATCTCCAGCACATCTTCCAGTGTGAGCGGTTCAAAATAGAGCCGGTCCGAGGTGTCGTAATCCGTGGAAACCGTTTCCGGATTGCAATTGACCATGATGGTTTCGTAGCCATCTTCGCGCAATGCCAATGATGCATGTACGCAGCAGTAATCGAATTCAATACCCTGCCCGATTCGGTTAGGACCGCCGCCCAGGACGATAATTTTTTTCTTGTCGGTCGGTGCCGCTTCGCATTCGTCCTCGTAGGTCGAATACATATAAGCCGTACTGGTCGAGAATTCGGCCGCGCAGCTATCAACGCGCTTGTAAACCGGACGCAAGCCTAGCGCACGGCGCAAGGTACGAATCGCGGTTTCGTCGGTGCCGGTCAGCTGGGCAATGCGGGCATCGGAAAAACCGGCGCGCTTGAGCTCACGCATGCGTTTCTTGTCGAGACTCGGCAGGCCGGCTTTCTCGGTGACTTTTTCCATCGCGACCAGATCTTCGATTTGATCGAGGAACCAAGGGTCGATGAAGCTTAGATTGAACACATCATCCACGCTCATGCCGGCGCGGAAAGCTTCGGCAACCTGGAATAAACGCTCAGGACCCGGTTCTTTCAATTCACGGCGAATTTTCAGCAAACCCTCTTCGCCCTGCTCGGCATCTTCCGTAGGGTCGAGACCGACCTTGCCGATTTCAAGACCACGCAATGCTTTTTGCAGGGATTCCTGGAACGTGCGGCCCATAGCCATCACTTCACCGACCGATTTCATCTGCGTCGTCAAACGCGCATCGGCAGTCGGAAATTTTTCAAACGCGAAACGTGGAATTTTGGTAACGACGTAATCGATACTCGGTTCGAACGAAGCCGGTGTCGCACCGCCAGTGATGTCATTACGCAATTCATCGAGCGTGTAGCCCACCGACAATTTCGCGGCGATTTTCGCAATCGGGAAACCGGTAGCTTTCGATGCCAGTGCCGAAGAACGCGATACACGCGGATTCATTTCAATCACGACGACGCGGCCGTCTTGCGCATTGATGCCGAACTGCACGTTTGAACCACCGGTGTCGACGCCGATTTTACGCAGCACTGCGATGGATGCATCACGCAGACGCTGGTATTCCTTGTCGGTCAGTGTTTGTGCCGGCGCGACCGTAATTGAGTCACCGGTATGCACACCCATCGGATCGAGATTTTCAATCGAGCACACGATGATGCAGTTGTCCGCCTTGTCGCGAACCACTTCCATTTCGAATTCTTTCCAGCCAAGTACGGATTCTTCGACCAATACTTCGCTGGTCGGCGAAAGGTCGAGACCGCGCTTCACGATTTCAATCAGTTCTTCGCGGTTGTAAGCGATACCGCCGCCGCTACCGCCGAGCGTGAAGCTTGGACGAATGATGGTCGGGTAGCCAACGCGAGCCTGAATTTCGATCGCTTGTTCCAATGTCTTGGCAACTTCTGCCTTCGGGCATTCCAGACCAATTTCTTTCATCGCGACGCGGAATAATTCGCGGTCTTCTGCCATGCGAATGGCTTCGCGCGAAGCACCGATCAATTCGACGCCATATTTATCCAGCGTTCCGGCATCAGCCATGTCGAGCGCACAGTTCAGAGCGGTTTGACCACCCATCGTCGGCAGCAAAGCGTCAGGTCTTTCTTTCGCGATAATGCGCTCGACCGTATCTGGGTTGATTGGCTCGATATAAACCGCATCGGCCATTTCCGGATCGGTCATGATGGTGGCCGGATTCGAATTCACCAGAATGATTCGATAGCCTTCATCGCGTAATGCTTTACATGCCTGCGCGCCGGAGTAATCGAACTCGCAAGCCTGACCAATCACGATCGGGCCAGCGCCGATGATCAGAATGGATTTTATGTCGGTACGTTTTGGCATGAATTCAACTCTTTGTTGGTGGCCCACATTCTTGGACGATTACTTGCGCCATATTCTTTGTAGCTTGTCCCAGCGAGGCCTGAATTTTGGGTTGGGAACCAATAAATATCTGACCTGACGGCGTTAAGAAAAATTTTCCGACTTCGATTTGTTCTTCTTCGGTGAAAGATTTAGATACATCCATCGATTTGGTTTTAACACTTTCGAAAATTACTTCCAAAAATTTTCGACCAAGAGAAGTGCTGAAAAAATCGATCATGTCGGATCGCATTTTCGGATCGCTGAATATTTCCCGATAAAACGATTTCACCTCAGTGTAGAACTTATCGGAATCGAGGTGCTCAAGAACACACTCGCGCTTTTCGGCTGGCAATTGCATCAATTCGGGGGATTTCTTCTGCTGATCAACTCCAATCTCAATCACCTCAAGCACGTGAAACATTGTCATCAGACGCTCAATTTCCGCATCTGAATTTGAATCTGCGGACGCCTGAGTGGACGTTTGCGTAGGAGATACTGCATCTGCATGTGCAGATAAGGAGACTGCAAGCAAGGCCGTCAGCAATGAAGCTTTTAAAAGAGTGGACATCAGCGCGCTTCCATCATTGCTGCGAACTTATCGAACAGGCCTGCCACATCATGAGGTCCGGGGCTTGCTTCCGGATGGCCCTGAAAACTGAAGGCCGGCGCATCGGTCAAGGCAATGCCTTGATTGGAATTGTCAAACAGTGAACGGTGGGTCACACGAACATTGGCTGGCATTGTTTTTTCGTCAATCGCAAAGCCATGATTTTGGCTTGTGATCATCACGCGGCCAGTATCCAAATCGATGACCGGATGATTGGCACCGTGGTGACCGAATTTCATTTTCAAGGTTTGTGCACCCGATGCCAGCCCCAGTAACTGGTGGCCGAGGCAAATCCCGAACATCGGAATTTTCGCAGCGATAAATTGTTTGATGGCCGCTATCGCATAATCACAGGGTGCCGGATCGCCGGGACCATTCGACAGGAAAATACCGTCGGGTTTTTCGGCGAGCACTTGCTCCGCAGATGTTTGAGCCGGCACGACTGTTACCTTGCAACCACGATCGGCCAGCATGCGCAGGATATTGCGCTTCACGCCAAAATCGTAGGCCACTACATGGAATTTCGAATCGACTCGTTTGAACTGGTTCTTGTCCAGATCCAATTCGCCTTCGGTCCAGACATAGCGTTCGCGTGTGCAAACGACTTTCGCCAGATCCATGCCTTTCAAGCCGGGAAATTTGCGCGCTGCTTCGATCGCCTTATCGACATCGATATCACCGGCCATCAATGCGCCGTTTTGTGCGCCGCGATCGCGTAACAAACGCGTCAGTTTGCGGGTATCGATGTCGGCAATGGCGACGACACCGCGAGCGGCGCACCATTCCGGCAGTGCCACTTGATGACGCCAGTTGCTCGGGCGGCGCGGAACATCGCGAACAATCAGGCCGGAAGCGAATACTTCACCGGCTTCATCGTCTTGCGAGGTAAAACCGGTGTTGCCGATATGCGGATACGTCAGCGTAATTAACTGCTGGGCGTAGGATGGGTCGGTAATGATTTCTTGATAGCCGGTCAGCGCGGTATTGAATACCACTTCACCGACGGATAAGCCGGGTGCGCCTACGGAAACGCCCTCGAATACGGTTCCGTCTTCGAGTGCAAGAATGGCGGTTTGAGTCACGGGAGCTCGCCTTTGGTTGGGTGAACCACTTCGGGCGCCAAGCTGCAGCAGCCCGCAGATAGGGCAAGGGCCAAATCTGTTTGAACAAAAGGGGTTCAGGCGAGCGAGAATTTTAACGGCGCGGGCGCCGTATGTCCATTGAAAAAACCGGAATATGTTTAGAATGCCGGATGCTATCTCTCTCTCCGGTGTTCATCCACACCATTCTCGAAGTGCTTGCGTATGCCTTTGGCACGCAAATTTTCCTGTGGCAACGGCGCAAATTGGGCCTTGCGTCACTAAACGACAAGGATCAGACGCTTTGGGTCATTGTCGGGGCCGCTCTGGGCGCAGCCCTGGGCTCGAAACTGGCGTTTTGGCTCGAAGATCCCGCCGCCGCATTCGTCAACTTTCCGGACTGGCGCTACTTGATGCAGGGTAAGTCGATCGTCGGGGGATTATTGGGAGGACTTGCCGGCGTCGAAATCAGCAAGAAAATGGTGGGGCAACACCGTTCTACTGGCGACGCCTTCGTTTTGCCATTGGCCATCGGCATGTGCATCGGAAGGATTGGCTGCTTTCTGGCCGGCCTGGCAGACCATACCTATGGCAACGCGACGGCCATGCCTTGGGGAGTCGATTTCGGCGACGGGATCATGCGACACCCAACGCAGTTGTATGAAATTATTTTTATCGCCATCTGGACTACCCTCATTCTCAAACGCAGATCGCGTTTCAGCCAGTCCGGCGACAGCTTTCGAATGTACCTTGCCGGATATTTGCTGTTCCGCCTGGTCATCGAGTTCATTAAACCGATACCCATGGTCTACCCGCTGTCGCTATCTGGTATCCAATGGTTATGCGTGTTCGGCTTGGCCTACTATGCAAGACATCTGCCTCGTTTAACCCGGGAGTTTCTGTGGGACACAAAGTAAGGCCCTACCTTTATTACGACAATGCCGTATCCATTTGCAGCACCTGTTTGCGTCGCGTTGAAGCCAGCATCCTGATCAAGGACGAGCAGGTATTCATGGACAAATGGTGTGCCGAGCATGGTCGGGAACGCGTTCTGCTTGCCGATGATGCTACCTATTACCGAATGGCGCGCGAACGCTTCATCAAGGCGCCCGAACTACCCCAGCGTTTTAATACCGAACGGCACTGGGGTTGTCCTTACGATTGCGGACTCTGCCCGGAACATATGCAACACAGTTGCCTGACACTGATCGAGGTAACCGACCACTGCAATCTGCGTTGCCCGATCTGCTACGCCGATTCGGGCCCACACCGGCCCGGCTTTCGCGACATGGCGACCATCGAAAAAATGCTCGACGCCGTCGTCGCCAATGAAGGCGAGCCCGATGTCGTGCAGATATCCGGTGGCGAACCCACTATCCATCCGCAGTTTTTCGAGATTCTCGACGCGGCAAAGAAACGTCCGATTCGCCACCTGATGGTTAATACCAACGGCTTGCGCATTGCCAAAGATCTCGAATTCGTTGAACGACTTGCTACTTACATGCCGGGTTTCGAGCTGTATCTGCAGTTTGATTCGTTACGCGATGAAGTCTCGCAGGAACTACGCGGCGCCAAACTTCGCGAAATACGTCTGCGCGCTTTGGAAAATCTCAACAAGTTCGATATTTCCACGACGCTCGTAGTGACTGTTAAAAAAGGTTTGAACGATCACGAGCTAGGCGAAATTATCGATTTCGCATTGACGCAACCTTGCGTTCGCGGCGTTACGTTCCAACCGATTCAACATGCAGGCCGCGCCGAAAATTTCGACCCGGCAAAAAATCGACTCACCCTGACGGAAGTTCGGCGGCGAATTATCGAACAAAGCAGTCAATTCAAGTCCAACGATATTATTCCGGTGCCCTGCAATCCCGACTGCCTTGCGATGGGCTATGCATTGAAGCTTGGAGATACAGTAGTTCCGCTGACGGGATTGATCCCGCACGAAACCCTGATTAATGCCGGCCGTAACACTATTGTCGTGGAACGCGACGAAGCAATTCGCGAACAGGTGTTTAAATTGTTCGCGACCAACCAGTCGCCCGAAGGCCAGGCATGCTCGTTGTCGGATTTATTGTGTTGCCTTCCGCAAGTCCAGGCACCTGCCGAATTGGGATACAAAAACGTCTTCCGCGTCCTGATCATGGCTTTCATCGATGCTCACAGTTTTGATTTGCGGGCAGTGAAGAAATCTTGTGTGCATATCGCACAACCCGACGGAAAAATAATTCCGTTCGACACTTTCAATCTTTTTTATCGTGACGACAAAGCCGCTTATCTCGAGAAGTTAAGAGCCGAAATCAGGGCTCCGAAAAAGCTGGAGAGCACGCTTGAACAATGACGAACGCGAAGGCGGATTGAAACCGCCTGCAGGCGCTCCGCAACCTGTTTCAATGCCCTATCGAAAAAATGCAGTCTACCCTGACACTGGGAGCGCACTCGCCGGTTTTTTTATCGGCTTGTTTTTAATTGTTGCCAGCTCCGCCCTTTCGGCACTCATCATATACATGGCCGCATCGAACGCGTCTGACATCCCTGCGGATTTTACTTCTTTGGCTGTGCTTGCCGCACTAGGTTTGCCACTTACCGTCGCTACCGGTGCAATAATCTGGTGCATGGCCAAAGGCAAGAATAAAGTCGCCTACGGCATTATCGCCTCCATCATCACGGCTGTCATTTCGTTACCTATTCTGCTGGTCGCGGCCTGTTTCGGTATGATCAACTAAGGTTATGCCACACGCCCTGTTTTAAATTACCCTGAATAAAAGTGTTAATTCGAATAAGACCGTTACTTCATTGCTGACTATTTAACCAGAAGGTTGCACATGAATACTCCGAACGACAATCCGTATACGAATTCAAACCCTTCTCCTGGCAACAGCCCCGATTCCGACAAAGGCAGCGTCCTTACCGGGTTCTTTATTGGCTGGGGCCTGATGATCGGTGGCAGTATCCTGACCGGCATCGTTATTTCAATTTTTGCAGCTATCGCCAGCTCAGCCGGAAACTACTACAACAACCCGCTTTTCGAGATACTGGGATTGGTTTCATTGCTGATGCCAATAGGCATAATCGTGGCTGGCATGGTCTGGTTCGGCAAAAAAGGCAAAAGCAACATCGTCAAAGGCATCGCTGCCGCAATCGTTTCCTCGATAGCGATTGCCCTGCTTTTAGTCGCCGCCTGCTTCGGCATCGTTGCCTTGAGTGGCGGGTTCTGAGCCCGCCTTCGATTGGGACGTTCGTTATTCTTCAAAAATCAGATCGGCAAACTGGTACAAACCCGCCGGCTTCGGTTTCAATCTGAAAGCGGCTTCCAGCGCACCTCTCACAAAAATATCCCGATCCAACGCATTGTGGCGTAGCTCGATAAATTCCCCCGTGCCAGTGAATTTCACGGTGTGATCGCCAACTACCTCGCCTTCCCGCTGGCTGATATAGGTCGGCTCCCGCCCTGACCAATGCGCAACCGAGTGACCCAGCGTCAAAGCGGTTCCCGAAGGTGCGTCCTTCTTGTGGACATGGTGGATTTCGGTGATTTCCACGCCCCAATTACCAAGCGTTTTCGCCACCCGTTTGACCAGATCATTCAACACCGCAACACCGAGGCTGAAATTCGATGCCCACAAAACGGGAATGCCTTCCGCGGCTTGCTGCATGGTTTGCTTTTGCGTATCGGACAGGCCAGTTGTACCGCTGACAAGGGCAGCATTTCGTGATTTGCAGAACTTCAAAATCGTGTCAAAAGGTTCCGGCTGGCTGAAGTCGATGGCCACATCGAATACGGGCAATTTTTCCAATTGATTCATCGCAAATAGCGGACAAGACACGTCCTCAATCGACGAAACACTTCGGCCTGAAACACCTGCCGCCAATTCGAAGCGTGAATCTTCTGCCGCTATACGCAATAACGCACGTCCCATTCGGCCCGAGGCGCCGAAAATCACCAGTTGAATTTTTTTCATGTCGACACGCTAATGACAGGCCGAAGTATTTGCAAGTCTTCGTTATATAGGAGTAAAAATACGGCTGGAGAACGTCCAGTCTTGACAGGGGTGAGATCATGCGCAGATCCATTTTGGCTAGTTGTCTTCCTTACGGTCTACTTTTCTCACTCGCGCCGATGGCACAGGCACAAACAGCGAGTCAATCCCTTGACGCAGCGTGGGTATCAGCATGCGCCGGGGCGACGAGCGGGACCGCTTTTTACGACCGTTGCCAGGAAATACTCAATGCCGGACCAGGTTCCGGCAATCGAAGATCGGCGGCAGCGCTTGGCAACAACCTGGAAACTTTCGCGGTCCAGGGCCGCATCATGATGGCGATTGCGCGGCGTCGCGCGGCGGCTCATGCGGCTGAGCGGGAAAGCGATAGCACGGATAACCAGTTCACTGGCTGGTTGAATCTTGATGGTGATTCGCAAACCGCCGATATTGCCGAAGGTAGCCGCTGGGCTTTATTTGGCAGCTTTGCCTACTCGAACTCTGATCGTGACGATACGGCTTTCGAACGCGGCTACGATGACAATGGCAACACTTATCTAATTGGCGTTGATTATCGATTCAATAATCGGTGGACAGGATTGGTCGCACTGCAACGGGAATCCCGCGACATCGATTTCAACAGTTTCAGCGGAGGCATGGAGAGCGATACCGACATGATCAGCGCCGTACTTGCATACGCCGCGCCGAATGGCTTTAGCGCCAATTTGAGCTTGAATGCGGGCCAATCCGAATCGGTATTGCGCCGTGAGATCAGCTACACGCTCGTGTTGAATGCAGGCCAACCAAATGAGTCAACGGTAACAATCAACAGTGAAGGCTTCAGTGAAAGCGAATCGAGCATGCGAGGCGCGGATTTGAACCTGGGTTGGGAGCAAGCCAAAGGCGAATGGGCCCTGCGATACAACGGCGGTCTGTCCTGGCTGCGGACGGATGTGGGAAGAATCGCCGAAGACAATAATGTCGGTCTGGACTTCCTGGTATTCAAACAGGAAGTGACCAGCCTTCAGGCATCACTTGGGTTTGAGGCTGCGCGAACAATTTCATCGAAAAGTGGTGTTTTCCAACCTTATTTTCGTGCCGTCTGGCGACATGAATTCGAGGATGACCCACGCCGGATTTTCAATGCCTTCCGCGGCGGCGACCAGATTTTCAGATTGAGCTATGTCACCGGCGAACCGGATCGAAATTTCGGTGATCTGGGCGTAGGCGTCGCTGCCGTATTCCCGCGCGGTTGGCAGGCCTATGCCGGCCTGCAACGCACGATTGCTCACTCGCAATTGGAAGAGACCCGTTTTGATATTGGTTGGAGACGCGAATTTTGAAGCTGTTGTATGTCGGGCCCAGGCCCGACTTACGACGTCATCTTGTCCCAGAAGGACTTCACGCCATCGAGGAACGAACTTGAACGCGGCGAGTGCTTGGCACCATCTTCGCCTTCGAACGTGCCTTCAAATTCTTTCAGCAATTCGCGTTGTTTGCTGGTCAGATTAACCGGCGTTTCCACAACGACACGCGCCAGCAAATCGCCAGTTGAACTGCTACGAACCGATTTCACGCCTTTGCCGCGTAGACGGAACAACTTTCCGGTTTGGGTTTCAGCCGGAATCTTGATTTCGACTTCACCGCCAAGCGTTGGCACCTCAATGGAAGCCCCGAGTGCTGCCTGAGAAAAGCGAATTGGTACTTCGCAATACAGATCGTCGCCTTCGCGCTGGAAGATTTTGTGTTCGCGTACGCTGACTTCGACATACAAATCACCGGCTTGTGCGCCGGCTGGACCGGCCTCGCCTTCTCCAGCCAAACGGATACGGTCGCCATTGTCGACACCAGCCGGAATTTTGACTTGCAGGGTTTTTTCCTGTTGCACGCGGCCATTGCCGCGACAGGTTTTGCAAGGCTTGGCGATAGTTTGACCGCGTCCACCGCAGGTATGGCAAGGCTGTTGCACGGAGAAAATGCCGCGCTGCATCCTGATTTGGCCCTGGCCTTTACAGGTTTTGCAGGTTTCCACTTTGCCGTCTTCCGAACCACTGCCATTGCAGGGTTTGCAGGCGACCAATGAAGGGATATCGATTTTCTTCTCGACGCCGAATACCGCTTCTTCGAGATCCAGATCCATCATGTAGCGAAGATCGGCACCGCGGCGCGGACCGCGCTGCTGGCGGCCGCCGCCAAAAATATCACCGAAGATGTCGCCGAAAATATCACCGAAATCGGCACCACCATGTCCACCACCGCCGCCGGTGCCGTGTTCAAACGCGGCATGGCCGTGTTGATCGTAGGCGCGACGCTTATTGGCATCGCTCAGTATTTCATACGCCTGTTTGGCTTCCTTGAAAGACTCTTCAGAAGCCTTGTCGTCGGGATTTCTATCTGGATGATGTTTCTGCGCAGCGCGACGATAGGCTTTTTTAATTTCATCATCGCTGGCGTTTTTGCCGACACCCAGAACTTCGTAGTAATCGCGTTTTGACATATTGAAACCGAAAGAATGGAAAGGACTTTAAAACGAAACGGGAGCTCGCAGAATTCTACGTCTCCCGTTTCTTATTTCACGTTGTGCGACTTACTTCTTGTCGTCTTTCACTTCGGTGAATTCCGCATCGACAACATCTTCCGCTTTGGCACTTGCTTCGCCTTGTGGGGCTTCGCCGCCACCTTGCTCTGCAGACGCCGCGGCCGAGTACAAAGCTTGCGCTGCTTGTTGCAATGCCGAAGTTTTCGCTTCGATTTGGCCTTTGTCGTCGCCTTTCATCGCGGTTTCCAGATCGGCCAGTGCAGTTTCGATACCGCCTAACTGGTCGCCAGGAACTTTTGCGCCGTGATCTTTCATCGCGGTACGGGTGGTGTGAATCAAACCATCGGCAGCATTGCGGGCAGTGACGAGTTCATGGAACTTCTTGTCTTCTTCGCGATGCGCTTCGGCGTCTTGCACCATGCGCTGGATTTCTTCGTCGCTCAAGCCGGAACCAGCCTTGATTTCGATGCGTTGTTCTTTACCGGTTTTCTTGTCTTTCGCCGATACATGCAAGATACCGTTGGCATCAATGTCGAAAGTGACTTCGATTTGCGGCATGCCGCGTGGTGCAGGCTCAATACCCGACAGGTCGAACTTACCCAATGATTTATTGAAACGGGCCTGTTCGCGTTCGCCTTGCAGGGCATGCACGGTCACGGCAGGTTGGTTGTCATCGGCGGTCGAGAAAGTTTGCGATGCCTTGGTAGGAATCGTGGTGTTTTTTTCAATGATCTTGGTGAACACGCCGCCCATGGTTTCGATACCCAGGCTCAGCG
>JBOHYG010000067.1:0-15047 GCA_050737875.1 Arenimonas sp.
AGCCAGGCATCAAGGTTGGTTATCTGGAACAGGAACCGCGTTTGAATCCTGAACATACCGTACGCCAAGCCGTTGAAGAAGGCGTCGGTGAATTGCTGCATGCGCAAGCGATGCTCGATGAAGTATATGCCGCGTATGCCGAGCCGGATGCCGATTTCGACAAACTGGCGGCCAAGCAGCAACGACTCGAAGCCATCCTGGCGACGGCCGATGCCGACACGCTCGAACTGCAATTGGAAATCGCAGCCGATGCGTTGCGCCTGCCACCCTGGGATGCGATTTGCGGAAAACTTTCCGGTGGTGAAAAACGCCGCGTAGCACTCTGCCGCCTGCTGCTGTCGAAACCCGACATGCTGCTGCTCGACGAACCGACCAACCACTTGGACGCCGAATCGGTCGAATGGCTGGAACAATTCCTGACCCGCTTCCCGGGTACCGTGGTTGCGGTTACCCATGATCGCTACTTCCTGGAAAATGCGGCCGAATGGATTCTGGAACTTGACCGTGGCAAGGGCATTCCATGGAAAGGCAATTACACCGCGTGGCTGGAACAAAAAGGCGACCGCCTGAAACGCGAAGAGTCGGCAGAATCGGCACGTCAAAAAGCGCTCGCGAAAGAACTCGAATGGGTACGCAGCAATGCCAAGGGCGGCCGCAGCAAAGGCAAGGCACGTCTGGCCCGCTTCGAAGAATTGAATGCGCAGGAATACCAGAAGCGTAACGAAACCAATGAAATCTTTATTCCACCGGGCGAACGTCTCGGCGATAAAGTCATCGAGTTCAAAAACGTATCGAAATCCTTCGGTGATCGCTTGCTGATCGACGACTTGAGTCTCTCGGTACCGCCGGGTGCTATCGTCGGCATCATCGGTCCGAATGGTGCAGGTAAATCGACTTTCTTCAAGATGATCACCGGCCAGGAAAAACCGGACAAGGGCGAAGTGAATATCGGACATACCGTAAAAATCGCCTACGTTGATCAAAGCCGCGACTTGCTGGCTGGCGATAAAAACGTCTGGCAGGAAGTCTCCGGTGGTTCCGACATCCTTACGATCGGCAAAGTGGAAATCCAGTCGCGCGCTTATATCGGTCGCTTCAATTTCAAGGGCGCCGATCAGCAAAAATTGGTCGGTACTTTGTCCGGTGGTGAACGCGGACGTTTGCATCTGGCCAAAACCCTGTTGCAAGGCGGCAATGTATTGCTGCTCGACGAACCATCGAATGACCTCGACGTCGAAACCCTGCGCGCACTGGAAGATGCTCTGCTGGAATTCCCGGGCTGCGTGATGGTGATTTCGCATGATCGCTGGTTCCTCGATCGTATCGCCACGCATATCCTGGCTTTCGAAGGCGACTCGCACGTTGAATTCTTCCCGGGTAATTACAAGGAATACGAAGAAGACAAACGCCGCCGTCTGGGCGATGAAGCCGCGAAGCCACATCGTCTCCGTTACAAAGCATTGAAGTAAGGAACCCGAAATGCGCATTTCAATACAATTATTTCTGGGCCTGGTGCTGCTGGTTATTGGATCGAGCAATAGCCATGCGGTCGAATACGCCGACGCAGACAATCTGGAAGAAGCCTATGGCTTCATGTATGCACGGAAAGTCAGCGCCGAGATGCTGCGGGAAAAATGCAGCGCCTCGTTTCCGGAACAAGCCCAGGAAATCGAAAGCAATTATCAAAAATGGCTGTCGGAAGACGGTGAGTTACTGCGAAAGGTTGATGCCTCCCTGGCAGAGATTGAAAAGCAAGAACCCGGCGTTATCGCCAAACTGGACAAATTGATAACCGAGGCGATCACCAAGGGTTACGCGGACATGGAAGAAGCAGCGAAACAGAATAACGACGATTCCTTGTCGCTTTTTTGCTCGGAGCAATTTTCCGCAATGGCCGACGGCAGCTGGCGTAAACGCACTCCGAAGGCTTATGAATTCATCAACAATGCACCGCTCCCAAAGAAATAAACAACCCCGAATCGACGGTATACAAAGAATGAACTTCATCAATGCCCTGCGCGGAGCACAAAAGAATAATCAATCTCTTGTTTGCGTTGGTCTTGATCCCGAACTGTCAAAGTTTCCAGCGCACCTGCAAGATCATCCAGATGCGCTGTTTGAATTTCATAAAGCGATTGTCGATGCGACTGCCGATCTCGTGTGCTGTTACAAACCTCAGATTGCCCACTTCGCTGCACTGAGTTCCGAAGAGTCGTTGCAACGGATCATCACGTATATTCACGAAACCTACGCCGGCATTCCAGTCATTCTGGATGCCAAACGCGGCGACATCGGCAGTACGGCCGAGCGTTACGCGATCGAAGCCTTCGATCGTTATCAGGCCGATGCCGTTACGCTGAATCCATATCTCGGTCGCGATTCGATCCAACCCTTTTTAGACCGCAAAGATAAAGGTGTGATCCTGCTTTGTCGTACCTCGAATAAAGGCGCCGGCGATTTCCAGGATTTGATCAGCGACGGAAAACCACTGTATCAGCATGTGGCCAGAACCGTTGCCGAGCAATGGAACGAACATGGCAATTGCATGCTGGTAGTCGGTGCAACCTGGCCACGACAGCTCGCCGAAGTGCGCGACCTGGTCGGCGACATGCCATTCCTGGTACCCGGCGTTGGCGCCCAGGGCGGCGATGTCGAGGCGATGGTCAAGAATGGCAAGACAGCAAGCGGCGATGGCCTGGTGATCAGTTCGTCGCGTGCGATTTTGTATGCAAGTTCCGGCGAAGATTTTGCCGAAGCTGCGCGTAACGCCACCCTTGCCTTGCGTGACGAAATAAACCGTTATCGCTAATCGATGCAGAAAATTCTTTTTGTCTGTAGCCAAAACAAACTGCGCAGCCCCACTGCCGAGCAAGTATTTTCCGAAACCTCAGGCCTCGACGTGCTTTCGGCGGGCACCAATCATGATGCCGTCACACCGCTAAACTCCGAACTCGTTGAATGGGCCGATAAGATATTCGTGATGGAGCACATGCATCGTGAGAAACTTCAAAAAAGATTCCGGAGTTCACTCAAAGGCAAGAAAATCATCTGTCTTGGCATACCGGATAATTTTTCCTACATGGACCCGGATCTCGTCGCGATCCTCAAGAAAAAAGTACCGCAGTTTCTGTAGCCCGGGTCATGGCTCCATCTGACCCGGGACCTGCCGAGATATGAATCCGTCAAGAATTTGTCGGGCAAGATTTTCGAAAGTACGAATAGTTAGACAAGTATCGACAACCCCGGGTCAGATGGAGCCATGACCCGGGCTACTTAAAACCGGATTTTTCCGGTCAGCATATCTTTGTACATCACCCAATCACCCAGCAAGGAATAGAACGGGTATTTGAACGTTGCCGGACGGTTTTTCTCGAAAAAAAAATGTCCGACCCAGGCAAAACCATAACCGCAAACCGGAATCGTCCATAACCAGACCAATGGCAGTACTTGAGCGGCCACCAGCGCCGCAATAATCACGATGCCAGTGGTGCCGATGAAATGCAGGCGACGGCAAACCAGATTGCTGTGCTCAGCCAGATAGAACGGATAGAAATCACGGAAGTTGCTGTATTGGCTCATAGCTCACCTCGCTTGTCTTCGGCCTTGGCGGCATTCCAAAGTATATCCTGCTGCTCCAGATTCAAATCGACAAGCCGTTTTCCCTGTTCATGAATCATTGCTTCCATGCGCCGGAAGCGGCGTTCGAATTTCTGGTTGGCGCGACGCAAGGCAGCACCGAAATCGACCTTGCCGTGCCGGGTTAAATTCGCCGCGACGAACAACACATCGCCGAGCTCGTCTTCCAATTCCGTATGGCCGACCCCTTTGGCAAACTCTTCGCGCAGCTCTTCGATTTCTTCATGCAGCTTGTCGAATACCGGATTCGGATCCGGCCAATCAAAACCGACTGTCGCTGCACGTTTCTGCAGTTTTACCGCACGCTGCCATTCCGGCAGGCCGCGAGAGATGCCGGACAGCACGCTGTCGTCATGCACACCGTTCTTTTCTTCGCGCTCGCGCTTTTTCTGCAGCTCCCATAAGCGCGTTTGTTCATCGGCATCTTCGACCGCGGCGCCGGCAAACACATGCGGATGCCGACGGGTCATTTTGTCGCAAATGTTTTCAACGACATCGGCAAATTTGAAATGTCCGGCTTCTTCCGCCATCCGTGCGTGGAATACGACCTGCAGAAGCAAATCGCCGAGCTCGTCTTTCAAGTCCGGCATATCGTTGCGGTCAATCGCATCGGCAACTTCGTATGCTTCTTCGATCGTGTAGGGCGCAACCGTGGAAAAGTTTTGCTTTACATCCCAGGGGCAGCCGCCGTTTGGATCACGCAGCTTCGCCATGATACCTATCAAGCTCTGTATATCAGTCATGCAACCAGCTCCGCCAGGGCAAATCGGCATCCGCCAGGGCAATAAAATGTGGATTCAATAAACTGTCTTTGGTGTTGTAGCGAAACGGGCTGCCATCGAGATTCAACACGACGCCGCCAGCCGCTTCCAGAATCGCCTGGCCTGCCGCGGTATCCCATTCCGAAGTCGGTGCGAAGCGCGGATACACGTCGAGTGCGCCCTCTGCCATCCGGCAAAACTTGAGCGACGAGCCCATGCTCAAGCGCTCGACTTCACCCATGCGTTCCAGTGCGGCTGCGGTAATGTCGTCAAGATGCGAACGCGATGCGGCCACCCGCAAACTGGTTCCCGGGGTTTTATCGACGGTGATTCTCTTGACGTCACTACCCTGCTGTACGAATGCGCCCTGGATATCGTCGCCCCACCACAAGGTTTCCAGTACCGGCGCATAGATCACGCCAAAAGTCGCACGGCCATTTTCAATCAGCGCGATATTGACGGTGAACTCGCCATTCTTCTTCACGAATTCGCGGGTGCCATCCAATGGATCGACCAACCAGTAGCGCGGCCAGATTTTTCTTGTCTGCCAATCGATATCGGCCGACTCTTCCGACAACACCGGCATGCTGGGCGTCAGAATATTCAAACCTTGCTCGATGATGTGATGCGCGGCCGTATCGGCAGCGGTCAACGGCGAATTATCGCCTTTGAATTCCACCGCAAAGTCCTGTTGATAGACTTTCATGATCGCCGCACCCGCGTCACGGGCGATTTGCAGGATCGCTTTTTCCAGTTCTTTATCTAGTTTCATTTTTCTATTTTCTGCTAGCCAACCAATCGCGCACGATATACATCGCGGCCAGTGAACGTCCTTCCGAGCAATCTTCGCGCAACATCAATTCGCCGAAGTTGTCGAACTTCCAGGGTATGACTTCCAGCGGCTCGGGTTCGTCGCCGGGTAATCTTTCTTCGTACAAATCTTCCGCGACTACCAGATGAATCTCATGGCTCATATAGGTCGGCGCCAGCGTGATCGAACGAAGATGCGTCAGTTTTCTGGCGCCGAAACCGACCTCTTCCTTCAATTCGCGGTTGGCGGCATCCAGAATGCTTTCGCCGGCGTCCATGCGACCTTTCGGCAGTCCGATTTCGTAGCGATGTTTTCCGGCAGCGTATTCGCGCACCAGTAAAATTGTGTCGGGTTGCGGGATCGCTGCAATCATTACCGCGCCATGGCCACGGCTTTTCAAGCGTTCATAACGGCGGCGTTCGCCATTCGAGAATTCCAGGTCGAGTCGTTCCAGACGGTAATGCCCGAAATCCTGCTCCTCGGTGTTATGGATGATGGGCAATTTCGACATCACGATCCTTGAACGGGCGCAGAATAATGGGCATAGACACGAAGCACGCGAGCCGACATCATTGCGCCATGAAAAATTTATCTGGGCAACACTCTGATACGCACATGCTAACAGAGGCAGCGGCTTGGCGGCAGCGTGATTTGGCGGTGCTGTGGCACCCCTGCACGCAAATGGCCGAGCATCCGGACACCTTGCCGCTGGTACCAATCCGTCGTGGTCGCGGCGTCTGGCTGGAAGGCGTGGATGGCAAGCAATATCTTGATGCGGTTAGTAGCTGGTGGACGAATATATTCGGCCATTCCGAGCCAAGAATAGCGGCGGCAATCGCCGAACAAGCGCAAACGCTGGAACATGTGATGTATGCCGGCTTTTCGCATGAGCCGGGCCTGAAATTGGCAGAAGCCTTGGTCGCCGCTACGCCTGAAGGTTTGTCGCGTGTCTTCTATGCCGACAACGGTTCGGCGGCAGTCGAGATTGCGCTGAAAATGAGCTTCCACCATTTCTACAATCGCGGCGATTTCAAACGCATCAAATTTATTTCGCTGAGTAACGGCTATCACGGTGAAACGCTTGGCGCATTGTCGATGGGCGATATTCCGCTGTATCGAAAAGTCTATGCGCCCTTACTGCTGGAACCCTTGTTTGCGCCTTCGCCAGATGCCTATGAAGCCGAAGCCGGCGAAAGCGCCGAGAGTTATGCCCTGCGCTGCGCAGAAAAACTGCAAGCCATATTCGAACAACATGCTGGCGAGGTCTGTGCATTGATACTCGAACCGCTGGTGCAATGCGCCGGTGGCATGCGCATGTACCATCCGGCATATTTGAAACGTGCCCGTGAAATTTGTACCCAATATGGTGCGCATCTGATTGCCGATGAAATTGCGGTTGGCTTTGGTCGCACAGGCACCTTGTTTGCCTGCGAGCAAGCCGATATCAGTCCGGATTTCATGTGCCTGTCGAAAGGCCTGACCGGCGGTTTCATGCCGATGTCGGCAGTACTGACCACGCAGCATGTCTACGAAAGTTTTCTGGATGTGTCACGCGAACGGGCTTTCCTGCATTCGCATAGCTACACCGGCAACCCCTTGGCTTGCGCGGCGGCCTTGGCATCCCTGAATATTTTCAGTAGCGATAATGTACTCGAAAAGAACAGAGCCACCGCAAAAAAAATGTCCGAGCTTGCAGAAAAATTCAAAACCCATCCGCATGTCGCCGAGGTAAGACAAACCGGCATGATCCTCGCGATTGAAATGGCCCAGGACGGAAAAAATAAAGTTGCATTCGCCGCCAGCGAACGGCGTGGCTTGCGTGCCTATCAACATGCGATTGCCAACGGCGTCGTGTTGCGCCCGCTGGGAGACATTCTTTACTGGATGCCGCCTTACTGTATTGATGACGGTGCGTTACAACATTTATCATCGGTTACCGCATCCGCTTTATACGAGGCGACACGCTAATGCGCATTATCCGCAGTTATATTTCCGACTCGCTGCATGTCGGGCAGGAACTGGTTTTATCCGAACTCGCCACGAACCACCTGGTCCGCGTATTGCGTCTTGGCGTGAATGATACCTGCGTGTTGTTCAATGGCGATGGCTTCGATTATCAAGCGAAAATCATCAGCGTTGCCAAACGCGGCGCAGGTGTCGAAATTATTTCATCGCATGCCGTAACCAACGAATCACCGGTGCATATCACGTTGGTGCAAGGCATTGCCCGCGGCGAAAAAATGGATTGGATATTGCAGAAAGCGACCGAACTAGGCGTACAGCGCATCGTACCGGTGATCACCGACCGGACCGAAGTCAAACTCGATTCCGAACGCTCGGACAAAAAAATGAATCACTGGCTCGGCGTGGTGGCATCGGCCTGCGAACAATCCGGTCGCGCGCGCTTGCCGGAAATCATCGAGCCTTGTGCTCTGGCAAACTGGCCCATGCAGGACAAGAACTTCAATAAATTCGCACTCGATCCAAATGGCGTATTCGGCTTTTCGGATTTGGCGAGTACCAAGCCAATTGCGGTTTCCCTGGCGATTGGTCCCGAAGGCGGCTTCAGCGAACGTGATCTTATGACTCTGAAAGCCGGTGGTTTTCAGGGACTGCGTATGGGGCCCAGAATTCTCCGTACCGAAACGGCAGGGCCGGCGGCGATTGCCGCACTCAATGTCCTGTGCGGCGATTGGAAGTAGCGATCAAGGCGTCAGATTCAGGCGTATAGTGGACCCAGCACTTTGATTTGGGGAAATCCATGCGCTGTTTTCTTCTTGGCTTTTCCGGTTTTTTTCTGGCTGCTTTGCTTGCATCGATTGCGTTCGCTTCTTACGGCGATTACACCGCACGCGCCAGCCTGGCGGAAACCATGCAATCGGTAGTTCCGCTGCAAACCCAGATTGCGGAAATCATCATGACCCAGAACTCAGTCGAGCATGCAGGGTTTGCCCTAGACCCGCCAATCGCCAAACAATCTTTCCCGAATACGGATTTTTTGAAGGTGTCTGATGACGGTACGATTGTTTTCCGTAGCAGAAAGCATGGTCAAATCATCGTACTCGCACCCTTCCTGAATTCAGGCTCTGTTACCTGGAGATGCCTGGGATCGAAACCCGACAAGAATTTGCCGGTGACATGCCGCTAATCTAGGTGACATATGAAAACCCTAATTTTACGAATTCTCCTGATCATCCTGGCATTTGCGTTGCTTCCACTGGCATCGTTCGCACAGGACTCCTCCGCTCCAACTGCAGATTTCGCCGGTCACTGGAAAGGCCAATGGGGCGACGCGGCCGGCTACATTTACAGCGCCGACATGCAACTCAATGCCGGTAGCGATGGAGCCATCCTGGGCAAAATTAATTGGACCTTGCTGGAATCGCCCAATGCCGAGGATCAAGTCAAACTGGGGATGACCGGTATCGAGTTTGTGCATGGCAAGTACGACCCTGCCAGCCGCGTGCTGACTTTCGAGGGAATTAGCAAAACCGATCCGAACAATATTCTCGGTCTGGATAAATACAAATTACTGCTTGCCGACAACGACAACGTGATCGGCGGCATCACATTGAACAATGGCAGCTGGCGCGGAGTCTTCTCTCTTACGCGTGCCGTCAGCAATTGATACATCATGACCTGCCATGTCATTGATTGACGAGTTTCGCACGCAGCAAGTCGAATACCAGAGGCCATGGAAGTTGTTCGCCTTGCTGGTTGGCCTGTCGTTGCTGGTGTTGGGTTCGTTTTATTATCCGGCGCCGGACTGGGATATCCCGATCTGCTTCATCATGGCGTTTTTTTCGTATCTGACGGCGGCATGGAGTTTGCGTGTCATTGTCGAACGGCGATGGAAATATTTTCCGCCAATGCTTTTTTTTACCTGGTTTAGCGTTGATGGCTGTTATTGGCTGTACTGGAGCTACAAGGATCCGGAAGCGCTCGCGATGATGCGCGACGTGAATTTTCTCGCCTCGCTGGTTCTGTATTTCTTGTGCGGCTTCGTCTGGTATTACCAAGGCAGCCTGAAGCAATTTCTCCAGGACGCCAAAGCATTCCCGAGCGGAATAAAATCAGATAATCAGTGATTGAGCAGCTATCTAAAGCGCTTATGCGGCCTGATTCAACGCCTTGTCGAGCATCAATTCCACCGACAACATGTCAGGCACGATGGCGGCATCGTCGTTCAACATCACCTTCGAATAAATGCCGAGTGGCAATTCCTTGATGTCGTGAACTTCCTGCAAATTTCCGGTGTTCACTGTGACCAATCGCGGGAAGCCCGTGGACAGCACTGCGAAGAATGGAAGCTTTGGATTATTGCCCAACGCCTTCAGCACGGCGACTTTGGTGCCGAAGGTGCCGACTTCCGAGCCCCAACCGGCAAATTTCGAGAACGACATCAAGGGCAAACGCCAACCGCGCCAGCGTACACGGCCCAACAACCAATCAGGGGCATTTTCGACCGGCTCTGGTTCGGAGAAGGTAATGATTTCGGCAATATTCGCATTGGGTAGCAAAAGGCGTCCTTCAGCGACACTGATCAATACGCCTCGTACGTCCGTTTGTTTCACTGTGCTCATGTTGCCACTCCAAATAGTTTCCGCAGACTCTAGAACCGATATTAATTTTTAAAATAATTAATGACCAGTGATGCCAGTGCGGAAATTTCCGCGGTTTTGCCGCCTTGCTTGATCAATGCTTCTGCAGCAGCCGGCTCGAAACAATTTCCCGGGTCTTGCGCCAGAGCCAAGCCACCTTGGCTTTGCACATTAGCCGCAGCACCTGCAGTTTCAGCAGCTGCACCACTCAATACAACAACTACGCTGTGTTTGGCTGGCAGCGATTCAACCAGGGCTTGCTGGCTTTCGGCACCGCCGAAAAACAGTTCTTCGCCGACCAAGTCCAGACCGATACCGACTGGTATCACAGCTACCTGACCAGGCTCGGCAGATTGGCCTTGTACTGCAAGGTACACAGGCATATTGCTTACTTTTTCAAGTTGCGCCACCAGGCGATCATGTTTGCCAACTTCAAGATGCTGATACAGCAGAACCGGAACATTCAAACTTGTCGGCAATGCTTTCAAAAGTTGACGCACGGCATCGGGTCCACCCATGCCAGCCAAAATCAATACCGCACCGACACTGGATAGTGGTTTTTCAGCTGGAGCATCACCTTCCATTGCTTCAAGACTCAAAGAGCTTTTCTTGAAGACCGGGGCTGTTGCAGGTTTTGCCGGCTCAACTGGTGCTTGCGCCGGAATTTCGGCATCCAAATCCAACAGCGACAAGCCAGACAAATCGAACGAACGCGGTTCTTTTGCAGCAGGCTTGGTTTCGGTTTTTGGTTCCAGTGCCGGAGCAGGCTTATCGCTTGCCAACTCCAGAGAAGGTTCTACACGCTTGGCTTCGCCGCGCTTCGGTTCATCGTCCAGCATGCCGAAATCCATGTTCTTGGCAACGGCTCGATTATCGTTTTTCTCGAACTCATCCAGCTGCGCTGCCAACGCGGCAACATCAGCGTCCATGTCGCTGCCCATTTCTGCAGCGTCATCGGCCTGGTATTTCGAGAATGCAACCGGTGCATCGCTCATTTCGAAATCGGCCAATGTACCCGCTGAATCTTCAAGTTCCAATGAAGTAGTTTGCGCGGACTTACTTTCCAATTCGCTGTTTTCAAGTGCCGACAAATCAATCTCGAAACTGGCGTCATCGCCCAGACTGATTTCATCGCTGATTTGGGCCTGGCTATCGTCGAAGCTGATGAAGTCTTCTTCCATCGTACCGACAATCGAACCGGCAGCGACGGCTTCCGGCATTTCAAATTCTGCGGCTGCGGCTTCAGGCGTAATAAAATCATCGCTCGAACCGATAGCCGTGGCTTCGTCCGAAATAAAGTTGTCGAATTCCGCCAGCTCCATTTCGTCTACGTCAGCGGATCTTTTTTCCAGTTCGACTTTTGCTTCCGGCAACGGTGCATCTTGTGCGCTATTTGCGCCTATGCGCATAGCCTGCTCAAGATCATCCAAATTGAAATCCAGATCTACCTCGGGTTCAGGCTCGGCTGCAACTTGCGTTTCAGGCACTTCACGTTGCAAGGCATCGGAATAACTTTCATTGACCGGCACATCAGTCGCTAGCGAGTGTGTTTCCTGAAGATAATCTTCAAACTTGGCGTCAGCCATCGCCTGGGCAGGCGTTTCCGGCGCGCCGGGTTTAGGTTGCCACTCGTCGTGCGCCGCCATTGCCGAACCTTCGGGCACCGGTGGCATTAAATCTGTACCAATGATTTTCGCTGCCAGATGTCGCGCCCAGCGATTCAAATCCCAACCGGTCAGTTGTGCACTGGCTTCGGCATCGTCATAAACGACTTCGATATTGGCACTGCTGAGCAGTTCGTCGAATTTATCGAGGGCCGCCTCCGTGGCAGGCTCCAGACTCACTACCATTACACTTGGATTCAAGCCACTAACGGAACTGGGCGACAATTCAGTCGGGTCACCTTCGCATACCAACTGCGCACCCAAGTCCTGCAACGCGGTGCGTAGCTGATCCCGGGAATCCCCCGCCCTCGCCAACAATGCAACGCGGACACCTGCATCAGCCATTGACGGGCTCCATGCCTAAAATTTCAAAGACGTTACGCATCAATTCGTTTTCTTGATAAGGCTTGCCGAGGTAACGGTCGACGCCAATATCCATCGCACGCTGGCGATGTTTGTCACCGGTACGCGAGGTGATCATGATAATCGGCACGTCTTTCAAACGCGGATCCGATCGCATGTGCTGCGCAACCTCGTAACCGTCCATTCGCGGCATTTCGATATCGAGCAATACCAAATCTGGTGCGCGTTCCGCCATTTTCTCAACGGCATCGACACCGTCTTTCGCGGTCAGCACTTCGAAATTATTACGTTCAAGCACGCGGCCAGTTACTTTGCGCATGGTGATCGAGTCATCCACCACCATGACGGCCGGTATACGACGCACTTCAGGTGCGGCAACCGGTACAACCGGCACTGCATCTTCGCGTTGGCTGATGTTGTAACGGCGAACCAGTGGCGCTACGTCGAGAATCATCACGACTCGGCCGTCACCCATGATGGTGGCGCCGAAAATTCCGGGGATCGAGTTGACCTGCGGTCCGACCGGTTTCACCACGATTTCCTTACTGCCCATCACCTGGTCTACGCAAATGGCAGCGCGCAAATCACCGGAACGTGCAAGTAATAGCGGCATCTGCAAGCTGTCTACCGCTTTCGCGGTACCGTGGCCAATCAATCGGCCAAGATCATGAATCGCATAGTCTTCGCCGGCGTACGCAAATACCGGATTTTCACCCGCCAATTGCTTATCCAGATCGGCACGTCCAATTCGGCCTACGCCTTGCACGGAGGCAATTGGCACAGCGAAACTGGTTTCGCCGATTTTCACGAACACCGCTTGTGTAACAGCCAGCGTGAATGGCAGGCGGATAATGAACTCGCTACCCTTGCCTTCGTCGGAATTGATTTGCAGCGTGCCGCCCAATTGGCGAATTTCGCTGTAAACCACATCCATGCCAACACCACGGCCGGACAAGCGACTGACGGTTTCGGCAGTCGAGAATCCGGTTTCCAGAATCATTGCATAGAGTTCTGAATCGGTAACTTCGGCATCCGCGGCCAGCAGGCCGCGTTCGATGGCCTTGCTGCGAATCGCGGCTTTGTTCAGACCGCGGCCGTCATCGATAATTTTCAATACGACTTCAGACCCTTCGCGTTGCACCACAATGCGGACCGTGCCTTCTTCGGTTTTCTTCGCTTTGCGTCGATCGGCCGGCAATTCCAAACCATGTGCCATCGAGTTACGCAACATGTGTTCGAGAGGCGCAGTCATGCGTTCAAGCACGTTACGATCCATTTCGCCGGAAGCACCATCGACCTTCAATTGAACTTGCTTGCCGGTGTCGGTAGCAGCTTGACGCAAGACGCGACGCAGACGCGGCACCAATGCATCGAACGGCACCATGCGGGTACGCATCAGACCTTCTTGCAGATCCGAGCTGACTCGAGCTTGCTGCAGCAGCAGGGTTTCGTACTGACGGGTCAAATCGTCAAGCGTGGTTTCCAGGTTGATCAAGTCATTTGCCGATTCCGACAAGGAACGCGACAACTGTTGTTGAGTGGTGAAACGGTCGAGTTCCAGCGGATCGAAACTTTCGCCGGTTTCTTCGCCTTCGCGTTGATAGCGGGCAACGATTTGTGCTTCTGTTTCGATTTCCAGACGACGCAACTGTTCACGCAGACGTGAAGTCGTTTGTCCAAGTTCGCCAAGTGCACCACGGAAGGCGCCCAGCTGCTGTTCCAGTCGTGCGCGATAGATTGCGACTTCACCGGCGTAGTTCACCAACTTGTCGAGCAAGTCGGCGCGGATACGTACTTGTTCCTGCGGAGCGCGAACGCCTGAACCATCGTCTTCTTCGACGACGGCCTCTGTCGGAGCAGACAGCGGCTTGAGCGCCGGTGCAAGGCTCTCTGCTGATGCAGGGGTAACCGGAGCCGTTGGTTTGACTTCTTTTGTCGGCTTGACGTCGGCAACTGGAGCTTCGGAAACTTTACTGACTTCAGGTTTACTGACTTCGGGCGCCGCTTTAACGGGAGCTTTGACTTCCGGTGCGAGTTCGATCGACTGGCCTGTCGCCAATTTATCGAACTGGGCAATCAGATTGCTTGGCAAAGCCAATGCTTTTCGATCATGCACTCGGGTAATCATGCTGTGCAAGCGGTCGAAACCGCGTTCCAGCACAACCACACCGGTGTTGTTGAGCGGCACGCGACCTTCGGCCACGGCTTCCAACAGGGACTCCATCGAGTGACCGAGTTCGCCAACCGCAAAAATACCGGACATCCGTGCGCCACCCTTCAGGGTGTGCAAGTCGCGTTGCAAATCGACGATCAATGCCATGTCGGATTGATGCTCACGCAAATTGGCGAGCACGCCATCCGAGTGGTCGAGAATGTCGCCGGATTCTTCCAGGAAGATATCGAGCAATTCCGGATCCAGATCGGTCATATCCAGAGCTTCGTCCGGATCTGCCGGATCGATAGCGAGTTGAACAGATACGGAAGCTTCTTCCGACTCGTCTGCGAGTGAACCGACGAGCTCTTCTTCGTACGATACGCTTGCAGCTTCCGCAACTTCAGGTTCAGGCTCAGATGCTTCCTGGATTTCTTCAACCTGCGCTTCTTCAAGCACGATTTCTTCGACAGCTTCTTCAGCTACTTCAGACACTTCGTCTTCGGTGATTGCTTCAGGCATCGGCACGGTGTCACCCGGCGATGTCAGTGCATCGAGTTCTTCTACACTCATGCCGTAATAATCATCATCAGCCATCGCGGCTTCAGTTACTGCAGTATCTTCAGACTGTGCAGGAACGGTCATACCTTCTTCAATGACTTCAGCTGCCGGCGCGACTTCTTCAACGGCTTCATCTTTCGCGAAATAAGCCTCATCAGGTTCGACACTCGGTTGTTCGCCGTAGGCAGCAATCATCGCGGCAAGAGCATCATCGGCACCTGGAAGCTCGAGCTCTGCAACAGGTTCGGCGACAGCTTCGACTTGTTCGACCGATGTCTCATCTTCCATCACGAAATCTGTTTCTTCCACAGCAGCCGGAGCTTCAGTTTCACTGACAATCAACTCACTGGTTTCAGACTCCATGCCCAGGAACGAATCAAGAGAGATGTGTTCTCTTTCCGGCATTTCATCAGACATTTCTACTTCGCTGACTTCAATAGCAGCTTCAGCAGCGGCAGCTTCGGCGGCGGCAGCTTCAGCAGCGGCAGCTTCGGCGGC
>JBOHYG010000068.1:0-49527 GCA_050737875.1 Arenimonas sp.
ATGCCGCGTATCATACGCGGCTCGCTGCCCAGTTGGCCTGGAGTCAAAGCGAAATCCTGATTTTTGGAGTTTCAAATGCCTAATGTAAAAGTCCGCGAAAACGAACCCTTTGAATTTGCCCTGCGCCGTTTCAAGCGCACCTGCGAAAAAGCCGGTGTCCTGGCTGATACCCGCAAGAAAGAGTTCTACGAAAAGCCGACTCAAGAACGCAAGCGTAAAGCTGCAGCTGCTGTTAAGCGTCAATTGCGCCGCAGCTCGCGCGACGTTACCAAGCGTCAACGCATGTATTAATTTTTAGAACGCCTTGTGCGTTCTGATATTGAGGCCGGTCTTGCGCAAGCATCACCGGCCTTTTGTATTTCTGTAATTTGTTTGGAGAACACCATGAGCATGAAAGCCCAACTGACCGAAGACATGAAAACCGCGATGAAAAGCGGCGAAAAAGAAAAGCTCGCCGTCATTCGCCTGATCAATGCCGCGTTGAAACAGCGTGAAGTCGATGAGCGCATCGAAATTACCGATGCAGTCGTGCTGGCCGTACTGGAAAAAATGGTCAAGCAACGCAAGGATTCGATCAGCCAGTTCGATGCCGCCGGTCGCGACGATTTGTCGTCGATCGAAAAATACGAGCTCGGCATCATCCAGGCTTACTTGCCTGAGCAAATGTCGGAAGCTGAAATCAATGTGATCATCGATGCCGCGCTTGCCGAAGCCGGGGTCAGCGGCCCGCAAGCGATGGGCAAAGTCATGCCGATCATCAAAGCCAAGGTCGCCGGCAAGGCCGACATGGGCGTGGTATCGCAATTGCTGAAGGCGAAACTGGCGGGTTGATACGTACTGCTTTTGTAGGACCGACGGAAGTCGGGACTCGGTATGATTTTCCAGAGCCTTGTCCCGACTTCCGTCGGTCCTACATCAGGAACAACAAAAAAGCCGACTTTCGTCGGCTTTTTCTTTATGCGAATTGTGCTGATCTTATTTGGCTTTCATCAACGCAATGGTCATGTCCAGCATGCGGTTGCTGAAACCCCATTCGTTGTCGTACCACGAGCAGACTTTTACCAGTGTGCCTTCCATGACCTGGGTCAACGTACTGTCGTAAACCGAGCTGTGCGGATCATGATTGAAGTCGATCGACACCAGCGGCTTGCTGTTGAACCCGAGGATGCCCTTGAGCGCGCCATTGCTGGCTTCCTTGATGACAGCATCGATCTCTTCCTTGGTGGTGGCACGTTTGGCAACGAAGCTCAGATCCACTACGGAAACATTGATGGTCGGCACGCGCATCGAGAAGCCGGTGAGTTTGCCGTTCAATTCCGGTAACACCAGCCCAACTGCAGCGGCAGCACCGGTTTTGGTCGGGATTTGCGACATCGTTGCCGAACGGGCACGACGCAGATCGCTGTGATACACGTCAGTCAACACCTGGTCATTGGTATAGGCGTGAATGGTGGTCATCAGACCGTGCTGGATGCCGATTTTTTCGTGCAGCACTTTTGCCAACGGTGCGAGGCAGTTGGTGGTGCAGGAAGCATTCGAAATGACGGTGAATTCGGATTTCAATTGGTCGTCGTTGACGCCAAATACAAAGGTACCGTCAACATCTTTGTCGCCCGGTGCCGAGATGATGACTTTCTTCGCGCCACCGGCTAAATGGGCCGATGCCTTGGCTTTCGATGTGAACAAGCCGGTGCATTCGAGTACGACGTCGACGCCGTGGCTACCCCATGGAATATCGGCCGGATTACGGATTGCATAAACCTTGATGCGGTCGCCGTTGACGATCAGATCGCCGCCTTCGGCCGACACGGTGCCCGGGAATTTGCCGTGCGCGGTGTCGTACTGCGTCAGATGCGCATTGGTTTCGGCATCACCCAGATCATTGATGGCGACGACTTGAATTTCGTGTTGACGGTTTGCTTCATAAATAGCCCGTAAAACATTGCGGCCAATACGGCCATAGCCGTTAATCGCGACTTTAATCGCCATACAATTACTCCTGGGATGCATAAGTGCTGAAGAACCGCTATTTTAACGTCTGCAGCCCTCCCATAACACCCCTTAGGCTCCCAAAAAACCTTATGAATACTCTCCAGAGAAGCCTGTGTGCGCTTTGTCTCCTACTGACACCCTTGCAAACATTGGCCTGGGGCAAGGTGGGCCATGAAATCGTCGGGGATCTCGCCCAACGCCAGCTCAATGCCAAGGCGCAAGCCGAGGTCTCGCGATTACTGGCGGCCGAGTCCGACCCCACCCTGTCAGGGATTGCGATGTGGGCCGATAACCTGCGCTCAAGTGATGCCGACCTGTTCAAAAAAACCAGTCACTGGCATTACATCAATTTCCCGCGCGGCGTTGCCTGCGAGTTTGTGCCGGCGCGCGACTGCCCGGATGGTAACTGCGTGATTGCGGCGATCAATAGAAACTTCACCATTCTTTCCGATAAAAAACGCAGCGATGCAGAACGCACGGAAGCGCTGAAATTCCTGGTGCATTTCATCGGCGACGTGCACCAACCCTTCCACGCCGGCTATGGCGATGATCGCGGCGGCAACAGTTTCCAGATCAGTTACCAGGGCAAGGCCTGGAAGCCACTGCCCAACCCGAAACCCGGCGATTACGTTCCTTCCGGCTGGAACATACACAGCGTCTGGGATTCAATGATCCTCGAAAGCAAAACCCGCGACTCGAAAAAGTATGCCGCCATGCTTTGGAAGCAATCACCCTTGGCATACGATGAAACCAAACGCTCTGATCGTCCGGCCGTCGATTGGGCGATGCAATCTTGCAGCATCCTCAGGGACAATCCTTATCCAGCCAAAAACATCATCAAGGACGATTACCTCGATAAATATCGACCTTTGCAGGAGCGTCGCTTGCGCGAAGCGGGCGCACGCCTGGCCGCGATGATCAATTACGCGCTGGGTAGATAATGTACGCTCCGGTTATCCATTCTTTCCATCACAAGGAAACCGGCACCTGGAGTTATGTCGTTGCCGACCCCGCCACGCGTGTGGCGGTGATCATCGACCCGGTGCTGGATTACGATGCAAAATCCGGACGCACCAGCACAAGCAGTGCCGATATATTGATCAACACGGTAATGGAAAATACTTACCAGCTGGCCTGGATTCTGGAAACCCACGCGCACGCCGACCATCTTTCCGCTGCGCCGCATATCAGGAAAACCCTCGGCGGCCGCATTGCGATTGGTCGCGGCATTGCGGAAGTGCAAAAAATCTTCAAGCCGATTTTCAATCTGGACACCGATTTCGTCACCGACGGTTCGCAATTCGACCATCTATTCGAAAACGAAGAACTCTTTTCGGTCGGCGAACTCGATGCCCGCGTGATTGGTACGCCCGGCCACACTAATGACAGCGTGAGTTACCTGATCGGCGATGCTATCTTCGTTGGCGATTCCCTATTCATGCCGGACAGCGGCTCGGCACGCTGCGATTTTCCGGGCGGCAGTGCAGCGGTGTTGTATCAATCCATCCAGCGGCTTTTCAGCTTGCCGGATGAAACCCGGGTATTTGTTTGCCATGATTATTCTCCCGGTGGACGCGAACCGCGTTGCGAAACCACGATCGGCGAACAAAAACAAAAAAACATTCACGCCGCCTGCACGATCAGCGAACAGGAATTCATCGCGATGCGTCAGGCTCGCGATGCCACGCTCGGCATGCCTGCATTAATCATTCCCGCAGTGCAGGTGAATATTGCCGCCGGCGAATTCCCCAAGGCCGAAGATAATGGCGTGATATATCTGAAGACTCCGATCAATACCCTATGAGTATTCACGAGCTTTATCTCGCACTGATTTTTTTCACCGTTGCCATTTTGTATTCCTCGGTGGGCCATGCCGGTGCCAGCGGCTATCTTGCCGCGATGGCGCTGCTCGGTTTCGCACCGGAGCACATGCGCCCGACTGCCTTGGCACTCAATATTCTGGTCGGCAGTATCGGTTTAGTGCGTTTTTACCGCGCCGGCTTGATCGACTACAAAAAAGTATTGCCGTTTGTATTGGCATCGGCGCCTTGCGCTTTTTTTGCCGCGAAATTTCCGATCGCCAAGGAACACTACAGTCTGTTGCTTGGATTGTTCTTGATATTCGCTGCACTGGCGATATTCAAAACGGCATTGGCGTTGAGCAAGCAAGAAGTCGAATACACGCCACGTCCAATTTCCATTCCATTTGCAATGTTCGTCGGCGCTGCTATCGGTGTACTTTCCGGGTTCACCGGCACCGGTGGCGCGATCTTTTTGACGCCGATTTTATTGATCGCGCATTGGGCGCATACCCGCGAAGCTTCCGGCATTTCAGTGGCCTTCGTCTTCATCAACTCGCTGACTGCACTTGCCGGCTTGCGAGTTGGTGGTGCGACTTTCCCGGAGGCGCTGCCTTATTGGCTAATTGCAGTTGCAGCAGGCGCCCTGGTGGGAACCCAGCTCGGAATCAAGCGCTTGCCAGTGCGTGATCTGCGCATTGCCCTGGGTGTGGTGCTGCTGATTGCCGCAGGAAAATTACTTTTCACTTGAGACTCGATTGATCCGGCACCAAGGTTACTTCCGCGACATCGTGAACATTCCGGTTGAGGTCACATATGCTGTGTACTTGCCGGATATTAATTTAGGATTTTCGACCAAACCATCGATTTTTGCTTCCCAACCAGGGCAAGCGATTGTCAATGTGACAGAAACAGGCGAGATCATCTTTCCCGTAATGGGACATGCTCCCCTCTGGTCGCTGATGTAAGTGCCAGTGAAGGCGGCGGCGCCTCGATGCTTTAGCTTGACGAGATTTATGTTCGTGGCGCTGTTATTCCAAGCGATAGTCCAGGCACCCGTGAAGTTCACTTGCTGTGGTGACTTCGCCGGACTGACTGACGCTGCCATGAATAGTGCTGCGAAAACAAGAACTGATTTCATAAATCCTCCTTGACCAGGTGCACGACACAGCGGTGTGAGGGCATACTCGATTGAATATTCAATCGAGTATTTTTTTGTGCTTTCAATGGCTGGCGGCTGCCTGGAAATTATCGTACAGGGGTACCGTTAGCTCGCTTATGACCGGTTCGCCGTTCTTGCCGACGGCGGCCTGATATTTTTGCTTCACCAGTAAATCCGATACCTGTCCCAGCACGTCCGCACTGTTATTTTCAAAATTTCTGTCGAACGTGGCTCCCGCCATGAATCCTTGCGCATCGACCAGAACGCTCGCATTCACTATTTTCTTGCCGGCGGCGTTGCCGTCTTCCTGATGCTTTCTGTAAGTATCGTTCAGTATCAACTTGGCCGGCATTGCAATTTCGCTGACATCGACAGGCTTGGGTTGCTGCGTCTTCAGTTCATTTTCCGAATAGATCGTGGGCTTGCTGCTGCCGCTCTGCGTGAAGTGATAACTATCCCGCGTGTCGTTTTCCTTTAAATCTCCAAATAATTCGGATATAGGCCCCGACTTTCCGTTTCTCACTTCGGTCACGACTATATTCATTATGATGGATGAGCTACGGTCTTCAGTATCCACGCTGACGCTGGCGTTTCTTCCGATCGGCATTTTCATCTCCGGCTTGGAAATCACCTTTCCGCCAAACATGACCTTGCCTTTCAACTGGACGTAATCGGCATCGATGGGACTAACGGTGAATTCATACGACCAATCACGGTCGCCTTTACCATTCGACACTGCAAATGCTTTCCCTGGAGCTTCGCGAAGCTTGATGCGCGACAGATCAACATGATCAATCTTGGTATCGATTCGCATTTCATATTGCAAGCCGGCTTCGGCAGGCGCAACGATGATGTTGGCAGGCTGTGTTGACCAGGCAGCGAAAGCACCGCCAAGACAAAGTGCTGCGACAAGTCCAAAGCCCAGCACACGGTGCATCTTTCGCGGAGTTGCTTTTTTTAACATGAGAATTCTTTCCTTCAACGGATGATGAGCCTGCCAATGACAGGCAACAGGGAGACCGATACTGGCCATTTGCGTTTTCAACATGGCATCGGCATAGGATTTACGGGCCGACGGAAATTTTGTTAACACGTTTGCATCGGTAGACAGCTCCTGGTCGAAACGGAAGCGCCCGCCAGCCCAATGCATCAAGGGGTTGAACCAGAAGACACACTGCAGGAAAGCCGCAAGCAAATTGATTCGGGTGTCGCCACGCGATAGATGGACCTGCTCATGGGTCAACACCAGATCCTGCTCTTCCTGGCTGTAGCGCTGATTGAAATCGGATGGCAATACGATTCGCGGCTGTACGACACCAATCACCGAAGGGCCGTGATTATTATTTTCGGACAGGAATACCTTCTCGTAACAAAGGTTCAGTACTCCAAGACTGCCGATAAATTTTTTCTGCTGGCGTGCGAACAAGAAAGCGCAAACAACGATTCCGATCAACCAAAGAGATAGAAACAGATCCGATGAATAATCAACCGCCTGCACGGCCATGGCCGATGCTGGCAGATTCGGGCTTGTATCCGTGGCGACCGCTTGACTGACGGTGGTTATGACGATTTGCTGCGCAGGAATACATACCGCAATCAATGCCAAGGGGACAAGGCACCACAAGGTGTAGGCGACACGGGCACCGAATAACTTCCGCATCGGAACCCGGACGGCGATTACCACGACAATCGCAAAACTTACGGCAATAGTTGCTTCCAGCAATAATTTCAAAAAATCAGCGCTCATCATCCATCCCCTCGATCAGTTTTTTCAGTTCGGCAATATCTTTTTTACTCAGTTTTCCCTTCTCGCTGAAATGCGCCACGAGAGGAGCCACGCGTCCGTCGAAAATCCGGTTAAGCAGGCTTTTGCTTTCGGTGGTCACCCACTCTTCCCGTTTAAGCACTGCGCTGTAGCAATAACGTCGGCCGTGTTTTTCGGCCTGGATAGCACCCTTGTTCAATAATCGATTGAGCAGGGTCTTGATTGTCGGCTCCTGCCAATCCTGTTCTTCGCACAATTGCGCAATGATTTCCTCGGCATAGCGCGGGCTGCGCTGCCAGAGCACCTGCATGACCACACTTTCCGCTTCGCTGATTTGCATAGTTGTGATTACGTTTGTAATTGCAGTTAGATTACACGCGTAATCGAAGATGTCAAGCCCCGGATTCTACAAAGTGCGATACTGGCCCCGAGCCAGACCCAGTAAAGGTGCCAAGTGCCGATAACCCGCCTTGAAGATGCAGTCCAGGCCTTGCTTGAACGCACGGGAAATAAAATAAGATTGGCCGCGCCGCTCGGCCTGGGCAAGCCGCATCGTTTATTGAATGCGATATACGAGACCGTCGAAAAGAACAAATCCGCTTCGCTGGAAATCTATACCGCACTTTCGCTTACCCCGCCCAAACCGCATAGCGATCTGGAAAAACGCTTTCTGCAACCTTTTCTTGCGCGCCATTTCGGCACCGACTTTCCGAGCCTGCACTATGCAATAGCGCAACGACGCAGCGCCCTGCCGGATAATATTTCGGTGCAAGAGTTTTACATGCAATCGGGCGGCCTGCTGAATTCGGTGCAGGCGCAGCGCCACTACAACAGCTTGAACTACACCCATGTTGCACCGGCCGTTGCCGAAAAAAACATCAATGCACTGGTGCAAAAAGTGGCTCGCGAACCTAATGGCTCGCGACTTAGTTTGAGTTGCAACCCCGACCTGACCTTCGATTTGCTCGATGAAATAAAACGCCTGGGCAAACCAAGGCCCATCTTGATAGCGGAAATCGACCCGCAGCTTCCATGGATCGGCGGCACCGCTGCCGTTGATCAGGACTACTTCGACATAGTCGTCGACCTGCCGGGACCCTCGCCGAAATTATTTGCGCTGCCGCGACAAGCGGTGACCGATCCCGAGTATGCGATCGGCTTGCGCGCCAGTGCATTGATCAAGGATGGCGGAACCCTGCAGATTGGCATCGGTTCCTTGTCGGACGCGCTGTGCCAGGCCTTGTTTCTACGTCACAAGCACAATGCCGAATACCGCGAATTAATGAATCTGCTCGCACCTGGCTTTCTCGAATCCGAGCTGGTGAAAAACCATGGTGGCGTCGAACCATTTTCGATTGGCCTGTATGGCGCAAGCGAAATGGTCAATGACGGTTTCAGGTATCTGCATCAGCAAGGCATATTGAAACGCCGTGTGCTTGATGACATCGGCGTTATGCAACGCGAGCTCGACAATGCATTAACCGACGACGACAAGCTTCGCCTGCAGAGAGAAGGCCACTGGCTCAACGGTGGCTTCTATCTCGGCTCGCATGATTTATACCAATGGCTGCGTGACATGCCGGATTCGGAGAGAAACGGTATCGGCATGACGCGGATTTCGCATATCAACGAGTTGTACGGCGGCAATGAAACACTTGAACGCATGCAACGACGCGATGCGCGTTTCTACAACACCTGCATGATGACCACTATGCTGGGCGCGGCGGTCTCCGATGCACTTGAAGATGGCCGCGTGGTTTCCGGCGTCGGCGGGCAATACAATTTTGTAGCGATGGGGCACACCCTTCGCGATGGCCGTTCGATCCTGATGTTCCGAGCGACGCGTGAACAAGCCAATACCACCCACTCCAATGTGCTGTGGAATTATGGCCACACGACGATCCCGAGACATCTGCGCGATATTTCGATCAACGAATACGGGGTCGCCGATTTGCGCGGCATCGACGACGAAGCATGCATCAAGGCGATGTTGTCGATCTGCGATTCCCGCTTCATTCCGAAATTGATCGACAAGGCAAAACGCGAATTGAAACTGGACGCCCATTTCGAGGCACCGACATCCTGGACCTTGAATCGCCCCGAACAAATCAGCGAAGCTCTCGCCCCTTATCGCAAAAATAATTTACTGCCGGATTACCCGCTGGGCTGCGATTTCACGCCCGTGGAATTGCGGTTGGTAAAAGCGCTCGGTTTTTTGAAAGCCGGCACTGCTTCGAGTTTCGGAAAACTGAAATTGATAAGCCTGACGCTGATCTCCAGCCCCGGCAAGGATGATGAGGCAATGCAGCGCATGAACCTGCAGGCACCGGCAAGCTTGAAAGAAAAATTGACGGCGCGACTGGTGAGTTACGCGCTCAATAAAACGAAATAACCTTAGGGACGCTAATCCCTTGCAATCACCGAAAGCCGTTTCATGAAATCGGAAAATTCGTAAACGGCCAGATCCCGGTATTCACCGGCATCGTAGAAACGGCCGAAGCAAGACTGGCAACTTTCAAACCAGATATGCGGTTGTTCCGCGTCCACCATTTTTACCATTTTCTGTTTGCAAATCGTGCAATCAATATCATCGATCTGGTTGAAATGCTCGCCCAGCTCGGCATTGCCGATATCGATTTTTTCCGCATCGTCTTCAAGCTGTTCGTGCGCACCGATCGCCAGCCAAAGGCCCATACAATGTTCGCAGCGATAGGCGGTCGCCAACTCGACGTCGAGTTTGTTCATCTGGTTTTTGCATTTTGGGCATTGCATGGTCTTGTTCATGGCATTGAAACCTGACTGTGAAACTACGCGACATCGTGCACTATCAACGACGAAAGTCAGTCGGATACGGATCTTCAAAGCGCAAACCAAACGGAACAATCAATTCGTACGGCACCGGCTTTCCGTTCACCTTCTGAAGCTTGAAGCGCCATGCCTTCATTGATCCCATCGCGAATTTGCGCGCGGGATCGGGAATATTGCCAGGATCGACCAACTCCAATTTGCTGCACTTGCCTTCCAGCCCGACCGTGCATTTTACTTTCACGACACCGGTCCAGTTTGCCTGCAACAATTCCGGCGGATACTTATCCATCGCTTTCTTGGTGACGCGTGGTTGCTCGTACATGCCATCGATTTTCACGCTACCGCCTGATTCGGACGGTGTGATCGTGAGATCGATCCGGACGCCGGTTTCAAAGGTCGCCGGCAGATCATTGTCGAGCGGCGGATTGATTTTGCTCTGAGACAATTTGATTTGCAGGTTCTGGATGAATTTCGCGGGATATTTATCCTTGTCCGGAAAACTGATCTGGGTAGGACGACCCGTCGTGTCGTACATCACGTCGGCCCACACCACCAGTTTGTAGGGCTTGGCGATTTCCGCCTCACCGGCGATCACACCGGCCGAAAACAAGATCGACAAGCCAAACAGTGCACTGATGTATTTCATGATGACTACCTTGATTACTAGTGTTGCAATTATAGGGGCCTTTCCGAATGCGCCCGTTCAGGTGGGCCGAACAATTGCCTGAATCGCGACTTTAGCGGCTGCGGTTTGGCCGCATCGCGAAACATCGCCAGCCATTCATGAAAGGTGAGTGTGATCGGGTTATGTGAACGGATCGGCACCACGATTCCGTATTCGCAGGGCACGGCCTCATCCTCTTCCACAAAACTGCCAAACAACTTGTCCCAGATAATCAGCACGCCGGCGTAATTGCGGTCGATGTATTTCGGGTTTCTCGCATGGTGCACACGATGGTGCGAAGGCGTGTTGAAGATTTTTTCCAGCCAACCGAGTTTGCCGACGACCTCGGTATGGACGAAAAACTGGAAGCCGAGATTGATCGCGACCACCGCAATGATGTTTTTCGGCTCGAAACCCAGCCAGGCCAATGGCAGCCAGAATATCCACATGCCGGAAACCGGATACGTCAGGCTTTGCCGGAACGCGGTCGAAAAATTAAGCCGCTCCGACGAATGGTGCGTCACATGCGAAGCCCACATCCAGCGAATGCGGTGGTGTGCACGATGAAACCAGTAATAGAAAAAATCCTGCGCGACAAACAAGGCGACGATGGTCCAGACCGAGGCCGGCAAATCAAACAGGCGATGCTGATAAAGCCAGACATACAAGCCAATCGTGAGCAGCCAAGCGAGCGCATCGGCTCCCTGGTGCATCAATGCGAGAGCGGCATTGGAAAAAGTGTCTTTCAAGCTGTAGACCTCTCGCCTGCCTTTCCAGTACCAGGCTTCCCAAATGATAAACCCGAGAAAAACCGGCGCCATCGCCAGCAATATCCACTCTTCCATATCAATCATGCTTCCGGTTGTCGTTGCAATAGGTATCCATGTTCCGCAGGCAACGATGCATCGCTTTTTGCATGAAAAACTTCAATAGAACAAAACAAAACGGATACACCAGAAAACTGGTCAGGGTGAATTCATAGGTCCAGTTCACCCGCGTGCCGCTGGCGGTTTTATTTAGCTGCCAATCGGACTCTCCCTGTTTCACCAGCCAGGAAAACGGTGCCTGAAACCCGCTCAAGGTGTAACTATGTCGATGCGGCTTTTCCAGCAAGCTGATTTTTTCTACAAGGACGGAATTGTCGGCGTTATAGATATGCCGCACGACGCCGACTGCCAACGGTTCGGCCAGACGAATGCTGCGTATCGCCGGAATCAGCCCAAAGCCGGTAAAGCAACCGGGAAAGTTCGCATCATCGACCATCAGCTCGAATATCGGCTTGGGTTCGCAAGCGAAATCAAGTGCTGCCTGACAGAATATTTTCATGACAAGTAGTGTCGCGAAGCGATAGGTACCTGTCCAGTCTTTTACCTGCATTGCGTTGCATGCAATGAAGTATCCGGATTTTCCCGCGTTCGCTTAATTACGGTCCCGGGGTGGAGTACCCTATGCTGATGACACACGGTCCTGATCGCGAATATCAACTCTCCCACTACAAACGTGGCGACACCCTGTATTTCCAGGTGAGTGGCGACATCGATTCACAAGCAGTACGCATTGCCTATTGGCAGGAAATCGTCGAACTCACCCGGCAATCGGGGTTGCGAAAATTACTGGTGATTGATCGCAAGAAGCATAAACCCGCGACTCAGGCCGAGTTGGCGGAGCTTGCCGCCATCATGCATCAATACCGCGAGATAGCCGATCGTGTCGCCGTGGTGGAACCGACACCGGAATTCGTACCGGCGATCGAACATGCTGAAATCGAAGGGCGTGGAGTCGGCATCAATATTCGCGTATTCGGAAATCTCCACGATGCCGAGCGCTGGCTGATGTACGGATTATCCGACGAAGCTTGAGCACGTACCGTTACTACGCATCATGCCAAAGCGAGATCGCGTTTTTGCGGGCAAAAAAATCCCGAACCAGCTATCGACCTGATTCGGGATACCGGACCTTGCTCGGGGGAACGAGCTTTGGCCGGGACAGGGTGCAGCTTGCTTGGCGTAAATTTGTATGACGTATTCGCTTGGCGTTAAACGCCAACCATGATCAACGTGTCCCGCCTGGCGTATGTATCCACCATTGCCGGGATGCGGCAGCCTTGACTTCTGCCGCATCCACCTTCGTTGATTCGCACTATGCGAATCAACCTGTCGGCTATTTATTGCTTGATTGCATCCGCAGTGGCTTTTGATGCGTCACGAGCTGCAACAGCGGCTGCTTTTGCGGACTCATAGGCAGCGTCGGCAGCAGCGTTACAAGCCGACTGCTCGGCCGATGCCATTGCATCGCATTTTTCCTTGGCCACTTTCAGATCGCCATCGGCTTTGGTAATTGCAACATCGTATTGGGCTTTCGCATTGTCATCCACAGCTTCGGCAGTGGCGTCTTTCGCTGCATCGGCAACATCTTGACTGCCTTCAGCAGCCGTTGCCATTGCATCGGTAGCGGCATCGGCGACGTCTGCCGTTGCTTCTGTTTGCGCTGCATTGACATCGGCCGTTGTTTCTTCAGGGGCTTCCTGCTTGTTACAGGCCGACAAGGCGAGGGCGCAGGAAAGTGCAAGCAAGGTGCGGGTAATATTTTTCATGGTGGCTCCAGTATTTCGGGTAGGTGGGAACGGCATCTTGTTTGGATGCGCATTACTAGCCAATCAAGATGCGTGCCAAGCAATGAATGGCGCTATTGCGCGCGTTCAGCAATCCGGCAATCCGGCCAAAACGGGGAAACTGCACGATAAATTATGTGCAGCACGCAAATTGCATGATCGCGATTCGGATTACATTTTTTTGGCGTCATGCATGTCGGCCCGGTTTCGGGCATTTTGCGGAAAACAAATTGAATCGTCCTGTTTAAAGCGCATGGGGCAAGGGCGGCGCGCTGGCACGAATCGTGAAGGTATTTATTCGATCCGGCCTGAAAACCCGGATTCAATTATCGAAGGAGAATCTTATGTTGCATTACGCTATCGTCTTTCTTGTCATCGCACTGATTGCCGGTGTGCTTGGCTTCGGTGGTATTGCCGGTACAGCCGTTGGTATCGCAAAAATACTGTTCTTCGTGTTTCTAATCTTGTTTGTGCTGTCGCTGGTCTTTGGCCGGAAGCAATTATGACCCCGCAATCCCGGGGATATTCGAACGCCGCAGCAAATGCGGCGTTTTTGTATCCGTCAGTCAAACTCGCGGCAAGGGCAATTCAAGTATGAAGATCGAACCACCGCCCTCGCGGGCTTCGTACCAAAGGTCTCCATCCATCGTGCGTGCCCTCTGCTTGGCCAAGGCCAGCCCCAAACCGCTGGAAACCTCGCCCTGCGTAGGCCTTGATGTCAGGCGGACATAACGCTGGAACAAGCGGCCCTGATCTTCTTTTGAAATACCCGGCCCCTGGTCCAACACGGACAGTCGTGCACGATTCCCGAATTTTGCAGCGCCTAAAATCACTTCGGAACCGAACGGCGAAAACTTCAATGCATTGGACAGTAAATTCTGCAGCACGTGCAAAACTCCATCATGATGCGCGCAAACGGAAAAATCTTCCGGCAAGGCAAGCTTCACATCGATGCGTTTGGATTGCGCAATCCTGTCCATCACGCTTGCCGTTTCATTCAACAATTTAGCGACTGAAAGCTGCTCGACCGACACCCCTTTTTCCTGCGCGTTCTGATGGTCCAGCAGCGCCTGCAGGAATAGCACACCGGAATCGGCCGAAGTACAAATCGACTCCACAAGCCGTACATGCGATGCCGGTTCCAGATTACCGTCACGCAACATGTCACCGGCAAACTGGATGTTGGCAAAATAATTGCGCAAATCATGGGCGATTGTTTCCACCATTTGCTGCTTCTCGCCGACAAAGCGTTGCAGGGCATCGCGCGACTGTTTCAGATGAATATGCGTATTCACCCGGCCAAGCAACTCCTCGGCAACAAACGGTTTGGTGATGTAATCGACCGCACCAGCCGCGAGTGCCTTTGCCACCTGCTCCCGGTCATCATCCGCGGTAAGGAAAATAACCGGAATATCACAGGTCAAGGCATCGCTTTTGAATGTCCGTAGCACATCGAAACCCGACATACCCGGCATGCGCATATCCAGCAAGATCAAATCCGGTAAGGTCGAACGAACACGTTCCAAGGCTTGCTCACCGGTCATTGCAGGCACTATGTCGTAACCGGTGTTCACCAGCAATTGCCCCACCACCCGCATATTGGCTTCCTGGTCATCGACCACCAGTATCACCGGCATCGTCTTGGCGGCAATCTTGTTAAATTCAGACGACATCAAAATCCTCCGGAAGTGCTGCGACATCCAGCAGGGCATTGTTGACGCCTGCAACATCGAAGCGCTGGACAGCATCAAGCAAGGCAATCGCCCTGCTCTTCAGCAGAACGAAATCTGCTTCGATCGACAAGGCCTGCAATCTTTTCGCATACTCGCCGATTTCGCGCATCCGCATGCTTTTTTGCAGTTCCGGCAAATCGATGTTCCGCAATTTCAGCCACTGTGCCTGCTGTGTTTGCGACCAATTCCGGGGCAACGCATCCAATCGGTCCGACTCCATTTTTTTTGTGCTGAAAATCGCATCAAGCGCATTGAATAAATCCACCGGCGCATAGGGCTTGCGTACGTTGCCATCGAAGCTTTCCCGCAATGCTTTTTCTTCTTCATTGAGACTAAAAGCGGTAACGGCGATGACCTGGATGCGGATATCCTGCAGCTCGGGATCGGAACGGATCGCATCGGTTGCTTCAAAACCGTTCATTCCCGGCATTCTTAAATCCATCAGCACGACGTCTGGTCTTATCGACTTGGCAATGGCGACCGCATCAAGCCCGCTGTTGGCGACATGTACTTCATGATGGCTGTTTTGCAGGTAGCCCTTCGCAATTTCGGAATTCCACGCTATGTCGTCGACCACCAGTATCTTGAGTGGCGAGAGCAGGTTGAAATCGATTTTGGTGTCGATTGCAGTGGAATTGTCGGGCCTGGTCTCCGATACGCGCACATTCGGAATTTCCACCACGAAAGTGGAACCCGTGCCAAACGTACTGCTTACCTGAATTTCACCCTGCATTACGTTAACCAGTCGCTTGCAGATACTGAGGCCAAGGCCGGTGCCTTGCCTGACTTTTCCATCCGGACTGTCGGCCTGATGGAAAGGCTCGAAAATCTTCCCAAGCTGTTCCGGGTCGATTCCCACGCCGCTGTCGCTGACCGTCATGCGGATATTACGCTGGCTGGCATCAAGCCCGGGGCTGATCGACAATGAAACGCTCACTCCTCCGCGCTCGGTATATTTGATCGCGTTGCTCAATAGATTCACCAATACCTGCCGCAAACGCTGGCTATCGAGCAAATACGCTTCGTCGAAGTCGGTTCGAATGTCTTGCGAAAGGGTAATGTTCTTCTCGCGCGCAGCCGGTAGAAACATGTCGGTAGCTTCGTTAATCAATTCGTCGACATATGTCGGCTGCAGTTGCAACTGCAATTTACCCGCTTCGATCTTTGACAAGTCCAGTACATCGTTGATCAATCCAAGCAACATCTGCCCGCTTTTTTTAATCGACATGACCCAATCATGTTCAATCGGCGAGGTGACCGAATCGGACAGCAATTGCGTGAATCCGAAAATCGCGTTCATCGGTGTCCGGATTTCATGGCTCATGTTTGCCAGGAAACTGCTTTTTTCCTCGCTGGCGCGGCGCGCCTGTTCGGCATGCAATTCGACCATCAACATCCTGCGCGACTCTTCCTGCGAACTTCGTATCGCGGAGAATCCGATAAAGCCCGCCACCAATGCCAGTGCATTGGCAATCAGCACGGTGGCATTGGTTTGTTTGACCAGGGTATCGCGCTGCTCGATCCGCAGCAACATCAAGCGGTTTTCCTCGACCGTCATTTTATCGAGCACTTCCCGCATTTCCTGAATGATGGAAAAGCCGACACCTTCGCGAAGACGCTTGATTGGCGCCCGTTCCTGGCCGGTTTTCAGCGCCCGCTGCTTGTACGCCATCGACTCCATGCTTCGCACCAGGAAGGCGTCATAGCGTTGCCCGAAATCCGCCATGTAGGAACGTTGCAGCGGGTTGTGCCTGATGATCGCGTTGAGCTGCACTTTCAATGTGTACATCTCGGCCAATGCCTGCCGCTGTGCAAGCTGGTTCGCGGAATCTCCGGTAATCAGATAACGCAGGCCGTTCGATTGTGCATCGCCAATCGCCACTTTCATCCGCGTCAACAGCGCGAGCGTCTGCTGGGTGTTGCTGACCAGGCCGATCGATGCACCGAGTTCATTGGTCGAGGAGACCGAAACTGCCGAGGTCGCCAGAATCAGGACAAAGGCCAAAGCAAGCAAACCATTGTTTAACCGATGGCTAAACCTACTATTCTGACTGTCACCCATCGATGCTTCCCCTCATCGCATTGCCTGCTTCCGGATTATCTAATTCGAACAGCGCATCGCGCTTAAGAATTCAATAGCCAGATAGTACCGTTAAGAACCAGCGCAAAAGACAGCCAGCACAAATATGGTGCCAAGAAATAACCGGCCGTGCTGGAAATTTTGCCAAACGACAATGCCGTCCATAGTGCAACCAGCCACAGCAAACTAATCTCCAGGAATGCCAAAGCCGGCTGCTGCAATCCAAAGAATAACGGTGCCCATGCCAGGTTTAACGCAAATTGCAGGCCGAACAATCCCATCGCAGATAGCACTTCCGATCGTGGTGCAACGTTGTCACGCCGGATCAGCCAGGCACTTATCGCCATCAATGCATACGACAGCATCCAGACCGGTACAAGCACCCAGCTTGGTGGATTCCAGGTTGGCTTCGTCAAATTTTCGAACCAGAGCCCGGGACCAAAATATAGGGCCATGCTGCTGCCCAAACCAAGAATCACGACAAGCCAGACAGCAAGTGAAGTCTTCGGGTACAAACACTCGAGTGTTTGTTCGTGCTCTGGCTGGATACCGCTCACTGCTATCATCTCTCACCTGTTTTACACCGGCATGAGTCGTAATTCGTGCCGACCGGAAAGTCTCGCTACAATTTGTAGGTTTTTCGTTTTCGATAAAGCGTAGAAGCATCGATTCCGAGTGTTTTGGCGGCGGCGTCGAGATTTTCGCTACTCGCCAGGACGCGTTCGATATGCAGACGCTCGAGCGCTTCCAGGCTCATTGCCGTACCGGGTATCGCTTCTTGCCTGCCTGCTTCTTGCCTGCCGAGTACCAGCAATTCACTACTGATCTCCTGCGAACGGCACAGAATTACGGCCCGTTCCATCATGTTTTGCAATTCGCGGACATTGCCGGGCCAGCTGTACATTTGCAGTCGGGAAAGTGCGGACGCCGCAAGCCGGCGCGCCGGCATGCCGTAGCTGGCGGCAAAGCGGCAGATAAAACCATTGGCGAGATCTTCGAGATCCTCGATCCGTTCACGCAAAGGCGGCAAGGTAATCGAAATGACATTCAAGCGGTACAGCAAATCCAGCCGGAATTGGCCTTCCTTTACCATCGCATCCAGATCGTGATTGGTGGCCGCGATGATGCGCGCATCGGCTTTGCGGGTGACCGGATCACCGACCCGCTCGTATTCCTTGTCCTGGATAAACCGCAATAATTTTGGCTGCAGCGTCAAAGGAAAATCGCCGACTTCATCCAGAAGAATCGTGCCGCCATCGGCGTGACTGACGCGACCGACATTGGTTTGGCTGGCGCCGGTAAAAGAACCCTTGATGTGACCGAACATTTCGCTTTCCAGCAATTCTGCCGAAAGCGAAGGGCAATTCACGGTGACCAGTGCGCCGGCCGCACGCGGACTTGCTTCGTGTATTGCACGTGCTATCACGCCTTTGCCGGTACCGCTTTCACCGAGCAATAAAATATTCGCATCGGTTGCAGCCACTTGCATCGCAAGATTGACCGCTTCACGCATCGCCGCATTCTTGCTGCTCAATTCCGGTATTTCACCCGTCGATTCGCGCTCCAGCGTATCCAGCCGGTCAATCATTCGCCGGGTATCGACTTGCCTTGCAACGGCAATTCGAAGTTGTTCCGGTGAACACGGCTTTACCAGATAATCGCTGGCGCCTTGTGCGATGGTTTCGATCGCCTCGTTCACGCCGGCGTGCCCGGTGACCATGATCACCCGCATCAAGGGTGCCAATTCCCGCAACTTGGGCAAGGCGGCCAAGCCTGAATCGTAGCCAATATTGCGATCAAGCAGGCAAACGTGGAAAGGCAAAGTGGCCGCAAGGCGAATACCTTCTTCCACCGTTTCGGTGGTCGTGACCCGATAGCCTTCCTTCGTCAGACAAAGGGAAAAATTCTCGAGCAATTCGCGATCATCATCGATAGCAAGAATGCGTCCAGCTACCGGCATTTCTGTATTGGCCACGGACATTTTCTCTGAGGACAGGAATTTGATATTCATTATAGCTATCCGTTGCTCCGATGTTGACTCGTAACTGTATGTAGCCGAAATACGTTAAACGGTTCAATAGTTGAATGCGCTGCAAGTCCCGTGCCGCGACAAAAAGAGGGACTCGGCTAACGCAGCGATTGAGATATTGATTGCAGATTGCAATGCTGGCGGTCGCTATCCCGCTTTATGCATGACGCACGATGGCGAGACATTGCCATCAAGGCAATGCCTCGCCAAATCGGAAACCGGAAACCGGAAATCGGAATTAGTTACTTCTCCGATCTCGTTATTTGACCGGCTTGACCGTCAATGTCGTGCTGTCGACGTTCTTCACGCCCCTGACGGCTTTCGCCATCTTCACGGCCTTGTCCACCAGGCCCTGCGAGTCGAGTAGGCCAGCGAGCGTGACCACGCCATTGGTCGTGCTCACGTTGATGTCGAGACCCTTGATATCTTCGTCGGCCAGGAACTCGGCTTTGACCTTGGTGGTAATCCAGCTATCGGTCACCGGCGTTTCGGATTCTTCGTACGTGGTTGTCTTGTTGTCTTTTGCTTCTTGATCGGCCATCGCGAAAGGCGTGCCGGTCACACTGATCGCCAGCGACACAAGAAATACTCCAGTCAATGCAAAACACGAATTCGATCTATTATTACGCATGGGGATGTTCTCCAAATTCGGGGGAAAGGTTTCGATCAAATAAAACCCGTACTATCAAATCCATGATCCATGCCAATCGCGCGCATTCAAATAAACGATGACTTAATTCCTTCCAACCCGAAATGCGTACTTGAATTTATTCGCCCAGAAATTCCCCGAATGTCTGCAGCGAATCGACGCGGTCGCAAACGGTCTTGAGCGCTACCAGAATCGGCACTGCAAGCAATGCACCGGGGATGCCCCACATCCAGCCCCAAAACAAGACTGAAAGAACGATCACGACCGGATTCAGGCTCAGGCGGCGGCTGACGATCAAGGGCGTGATCAAATAACCTTCGATCGCCGTCAACAAATAAAACACGCCCGGCACCATCAACGACTGCCAGAGTTGATCGAATGTCAGCAAACCAACGACCGTCAGTACGCTAAAACTGACCACGTCACCGATATACGGAATGAAATTCAGGGCTGCGACCATGGCGCCCCAGAGTATCGGGTTGGGCACGCCCATCAGATACATGGCCAGTGCCACTGCACTACCGAGGCCGATATTGATCAGCGTAACGGTGAATAGATATCGCGACACCGCCGCTTCGACTTGCTGGGCAATATCGACGGCCCGTTTCTTGTCGGAAAACCGCTCGGTCACTGCAATGGTCTTGCGCAAAAACATGTCGCCAGACGCCAGCAGAAAATACAGCAAGACCAAGGTGCTGATTGTAGACAGCGTAAAGTCCTTTGCTCCGTAAAAGAAACTGTTGGTCAAGGTCGGTTCCTGCACGATGACTTCGCGAGGCCCGTCTTCTTCATCGTCGCCGCTACTTCCCAGATTCTCGGTGATGTTCTGGACTTTTTCGGTTGCGGTTGCCACATTTTTTACCGAGCCAGCAATAGCCCGAAGTTTTTTATCAATTTTCCGCAAATTTTCCGGCGCACTTTCCAGCCAGGCACTGGCCGGTTCCGACAGGTTATAAGCTGCACCAACGAAGCCGGCCACCAAGCCCAGCACAACCAGCCCCGCACCAATCGGCACCGGAATGAAAATCTTTTTCATGCCGCGCACCAGGGGCAAAAAAACCAGGCTCAGGATCAAGGCTCCGACGATCGGCAATATCAAATCGCGTGCCAGGAAAAGTACCGTCAACACCGCCAGCAACAAAAGACCGGGCAAAGCCCAGGTTCCGGAAGAACTTTTTTGTTCACCGTTTTGTGGCGGTCCGTCTTTCGTTACCGGAGTTTCCGATCCGCTTTGTTCGATTTCCGTTGACTCGTTACTCAAAGGAATTCTCCTACGCAATCGGCAATGCAATTTCTGCCAGGGATCTGATTGTATCGCCAAGCATTGAAAATACGCGGAATTGCATTACTTGCTTCCGCCCAGCATCGGATATGGATTCATTGCGGTTCCCTGCCACCATTTCTTTTCCGGTCCGAGTACGAATATCGCGAAATGCAGATGCGGCGCATCGGGGCTTGCATTGCCGGTGCTGCCGACGTAGCCGATCACGTCACCGCGTTTCACCAAATCACCTTCTTTCAATCCGGCCAGGTAATTGTCCAGATGCGCGTAGTAATACGCATGCGTTTCTTCCGGATTGAATTGGTAAATAGTCAAACCACCTTGTTTGCTGTTGAAAAGCTTGGCAATTTTTCCATCGTTGACTGCGAGCACTGCGCTGCCTCTCGGCGCCATGATATCGATCGCATCATGCACCCTGGCAGAGCCGCGGGCATCGGTGAAGGTATCGCGCAACTGGGTCGTGTTGATGCCGGCCACCGGTATCAGCAAAGCCGTTTGCGGCTCCGGCACTGCTGGTGTTTCCGGATCGAAGGGCGGCCATTTCATAGGCGTTGGTTCTGCCACGATGATGTCTGTCGTTCCGGGTTCGGTAGCGCTGGCAGGTGCGGCGACCGGCGGGATAGCGCGGATGCTTCCGATATCGCCAACCGCTTCGGCTTGCTGGCTCGGCAACCAGGATATGCGGCCGCCCAGTTTCCCTGGCGCATTCCATTGCATCAATACAACAAACAACAGCAATGCAGCGCCCACAATCGCGCCCAGCAGGAATACAAGAATACTTTTCATGACGCTCTCCAGTCCCGGATTTATTCCTGCAATATCGCCGGCATGCCTGACGCGGCCGCTTCAGCCAAAGTACTGGCATTCCAGTTACTCAGGCGAATGCAGCCGTGTGATTCGGTCTTGCCGATTTTCGAAGGCTCGGGAGTTCCGTGAATTCCATAATGTTCCTTCGATAAATCGATCCAGACCACACCCACCGGATTGTTCGGGCCGGCGGCAATCTTGGCTTTTTCACTTTTCGGATCGGCGTCCCAGAATAATTTCGGGTTGTAATGAAAAATCGGATTCGCGGCGATGCCCTTGATCGTCCAGTCTCCGGTTGGCAAAGGATCATGCTTGCTGCCAGTCGAAGCAGGAAAACGGGCAATTACTTTATCTGCCGCATCCAGCAAGGACACCGAAGCGTCTGAACGATCCACTACTACTTTTGCTGCGGCAGGCAGAGGCTCGGGCGACAACACATTCGGCACGACAATTTCTTCGCCGGCTTTTGTGAATGTTTTCCCGGGATTCAATTCCTGCAGCAAACGTGGACTGATATGGAATTTTTCGCCAAGCCCTTCAAGCGCAGAACTGAATCCCAAAGACGCCAGCTTTGATTTTGCCAACATGTCCGATGGAACGGCGACGAACGGACCGGCAACGTCGGCTTCGGTAATTGCATAGACGGACAGGGCCGGCAAGTCGTCCTTGTTCAACGACGCCCAGGTAGCAGAATCTACCGTGCCGCTGACGGTCAAGCCATGACTGGCCTGATATGCACTGATTGCTTTGCGCATATTGCCGCCGTACGAGGCATCGATTTCGCCCGGCGAAAAATGTGCGCGATCGAGCAAGACCTGCGCACGCAATACGGCAGCGCGATTCGCATTGACACCGACCAATGCATCGATGGCCGATTCGTTGACGACTTCCGCAGTCAATCCCGCTTTCAATGGGTCCGCAGCCCGAGTGGCTGCATTCGCTGCTGGAACATAGAGTGCAATCAAGGCATTCACCATGACGCAAGACAGTAGTGTACTGGATTTCATTTTCGTTCTTCCTGGATGTCGGTACGGCCTTCATGATGAGCCTGTCCAGATGAATGCAGCTTTTGCGGCATATCCGGCAATGTGCGTCAGCGAACAGACAGCTTTTCACCGAATTCTGTTTCCGCGCCATGTGTTTCAACGAACAGAACTGTTCATGCCACAACGCGCACGCTCGCCTGGTGTGAGCGGTGTCCGTTATCCGACTCCGTAGGCAAATCGAACTTTTTCGGAGATAGCATAATGAACATCAAGTACTTGAATCAGGTGTTGCTGGCAGCCGTGATCGGCGCGTCATTCCTCGGGTATAGCCCGACTGGCAATGCGCAGGCACAGCGCGAGAATCACGACCAGAAACAGGAAGAAAAAGATAAAAAAACCGACAAGGTCAAACAGGAAATAAAGATAGCGCGCGAAAAGTCGGCGAAAAACAGCAATGCCGAGCCAGTGCAGGAAGCACGTCAAGCCGGCAAGCAACAGCGTCGCTCTGTACAGGAACCAACACCGCGTCTTCAGACCGAACACCGGAAAGCGGCACAGCAAACTCGCGCCGCGCAGGAGCAGGTGAAGCAGCAGCGTGTGGGGAATGAAAACCAGTCCGAAGAACGCCGCCAAGCCGCACAAAAAACTCGTGCTGCCCAGCAAGCCCTATGGCAGCAACGCGAAGACAGCAGAAGCCCGGTACAAGCACAGCAGCCGCAAAAACCAGGATTGCAACGCCGTATCGCGCCCCTGCAACAAAAAGCGCTGATCCGGCAACAGCAACAACGCGTAACCCTGTACCGTCAATATGCGTCACAACGCCAGAGCAATTCACGGCAAATCGGCTTGCAGTTGCAGCAACAAAAACGCACATCGCAATACCGTTATCAACAGCAGTATTACGAACGCATGCGTTTGCAGCAATTGAGTTACCAGAATAATCGTTACGACTACAATAATGATCCGTACTTCTATACCGCTTCCAGTTATCGCTACAACCGTGGCGGCCGTTACTACGAGACCAATCAATACGGCGCCAACATTCTGCGCCAGGCCATGAATTACGGTTACCAGGAAGGCATGCGTGCCGGACATGCCGATCAACAGGATCAATGGCGCTACTCGTATCGCGATTCCTATATCTACCAGGACGGGAATTACGGCTATAACGGTTATTACGTCCAGCAAGACGACTATAACTACTACTTCCGCCAGGGTTTCCAGCGCTGAAGATGGCTATTATGGCCGCCACAGATATGGCCGCAGCCATAGCGGTTCTGATTCGCTATTGAGTGCGGTTCTAAGTGCCGTGTTGAATCTGCAGTCGATTCGATAGAAATTTGAAAGTGTGGTCAAAGAGGGCGTACTTCGGTGCGCCTTCTTTTATTTCATGACTTCAACTAAAAAATTTTTCCTTGAACTCGTCGACCGTCATCGGACGACCTAATAGGTAGCCCTGCAATTCGTCGCAACGGAGCAATCGCAGCAATTTAGCCTGCTCTTCTTCCTCTACGCCTTCGGCCACGACAGTCAATCTCAGGGAGTGCGCCAGCCCGATAATGTTTGTCACCAGCGACAATGTGTCCGGGCTCAAGGCCACGGCCGTTGTAAAGCTCTGATCAATTTTCAATACATCGGCCGGAAGTCGCGACAGATAATTCAACGACGAGTAGCCGGTGCCAAAATCGTCGATGCTGATTTTGCAGCCCAGGCTGCGCAGGATCTGCAGAACCCGGATACATTTCCCGATATCGTCCATGAACGTGCTTTCGGTAATTTCAATGTCGAGGCCATGGTCGCCGTTATAGTCTTCGAGCAGTGCCGTGCAATTGGGAATGAAATTGGCGTCACGGAATTCGCGTGCCGACACATTCACGGCGATCCGGAAACCTTCAATTCCCTGTTCGCGCCAGCGGCGCAAAATATCCAAACCTTCGCGACGAACCCAGGCACCGACGTCTACGATCAAGCCTGTTTCCTCAAGGATCGGAATGAATTTCGCAGGTGAAACCAGGCCGCGTTCCGGATGCCGCCAGCGAAGCAAAGCTTCGGCACCGGTTAATCTGTTCGAAGCCGCGTTGTATTTTGGTTGCAGGAATAATTCAAATTGGCCCTGCGCCAAGGCACTGCGTAGATCGCGCTCAAGATCCGCCAGGCCCGAGGCACGCAAACGCACTTCCTCGGTAAATGCCAGTACCCGCTGGTCGCTACGCTGTGCTTCGGCGAGCACGGCAGCCAGACCCTGCTCTATCGCTTCGGCATTGCTGCCATGCAAGGGCGCCAGCAACACGCTTGCATGCAAAGCGACGTTGATTTCTTCGCCCTCGACCAGGAATGGTTTCTCGCTCAGGTTTTGCAGTATCGACTCGACATTCTTCACTGCCGCTTCGACATGCTGCTCGGAAGGATAGGCAAACAGGAATGCATCGTCGCCTGGATGGGTGAACAAAGTATCCGCAGGCATCAGCGACATCAGTCGCGAACCGACAACGCGAAGCAAACTATCGCCAAAACCGCGGCCACGCGAGTTGTTGTAGTAACGGAAACGGTCGATATCCATCATCACCACAACATGCGAACTGCGCTCCAGCCGCGGGACGATCAATTCGCTAAACGAGGTGCGGCTCGGCAAGCCAGTCACTGCATTGTGATAAGCGAGGTATTCGAGCCGTTCGCTCTTTGCAATGAAGTCGTGCGCATAGTCGATTTCCGCGGTGAGTCGCTCCAACAACGCAATCTCTTCGTCGTCATATTCCTGCGGCATGCCAGAGTACAGGCTAAGTACTGCCCAGGGCGGCGCACCAATCGGTAGTACAATTTGAGCAGCAATGCCCGCTTGCTCCGCCTGCATTCGCAATGATGCATGCACATCCGACTGGGCATAATCCGGAATGACGATTCTTTTACCTTCACGGAACGCATGCGTGGATGGCCGCGACTCGACTACAGTTTTTTCCATTGCCGCAGAACCGAGCTTGTTCATCAACCCGATGATGGCGGCGTCACCGAACGAGTGTGTCATGGCCAGCGTGTTTTCAGCAGTCTGCTGGATGATCACGGCAGCATTGAAGTGACCTTGCTCGACTGCAACACGGCAAGTCACGTCGAGTAATTCATTTGCGTCCCTGGCACGCAACACGGAATTTCCATGCGCACTCAGTACTGCCTGGATTCTTGCCAATTGCTGGATCTTGCTTGCCTGCTGCATTCGCAAAGTCACATCGCGATCGATGCCCCGGTAGCCGACCATCTGCCCGTTTTCATCAAGCAAGGGCTGTGCAGTACTTTCAAGCAGGCGGATGCTGCCGTCGTGATGACGCCAACTCAATACCCAGCCGGTCCATCCAAGTTTGTCGGCAATCAATCCAGGCAACGCGGCAGAGACGGCTTGCCAATCTTCCTCGATCATTAAATCCATCGCATTCTTGCCGATCAAGTCAGACGGCTTCTGGCCGAGCAATTTGAAAACATTGTCGTTGCAATACACATACCGGCCATCGAGATCGCGTTCCCATATCCAATCCTCGGTGGTTTCGACGATGGCGCGGAACCGCTCTTCGCTGTCGCGCAAGGCCAGTTGCATCCGCAGGCGCTCGCGGCTCTGGTCCGCAACCAGCAACGCACGCTCGACTGCCGGCTTCAAGCGGCGCAGATTGTCCTTCAATACATAATCAACTGCACCGCGTTGCATGGCTTCGATTGCCAATTCTTCACCGATAGTGCCGGAAACAAAAATGAAGGGGATATCGGGTGACAATTGCCGCGCGATCTCCAGCGCTTCCTGGCCACTGAAGCCCGGCATGGAAAAATCGCTCAGGATAATATCCGGCAGAAAACGCTGGAGGGCTTCGCGCAAGCCTTTTTCGCTGCTCACCGTTTCAGTCGCAATCGGACGATCGAGCTCGCTCAGGGCGCGAATATTCAACGCCACATCGACGGCGGAATCGTCAACCATCAAAATGCGTAAAGGCGTTACCGACAAATCCATATGATCATCAATCCTCTTTATACCTGCGGTGCCTGATTCACCAGTACCCAATACATGCCTATCTGCGCCACGGTTTCATCGAACTGCTCGAAATCCACCGGCTTGACGATGTAGCTGTTCACACCGGACGAATAACTATTCATCAAGTCGCCTTCTTCGCGCGATGACGTCAGCATCACCACCGGAATGTGCTGCATTTTTTCCGAAGCCTTTAGCTGCTTGAGTACCTGCAGGCCGTCCATGCGCGGCATCTTCATGTCGAGCAATATCAGTTTCGGCAAGCCATTGTTGCGTTCGGTGTATTCGGCCTCGCAATACAGGTATTCGATCGCTTCAACGCCGTCCTTCACCCAGGCTATTTCGTTGACTATTCCGCGGCGTTTCAACACACGCATGGTCATTTCAGCATCGTGCACCGAGTCTTCCACCAACAGGATCTCGACATTCTGGTATTTATTCACTGACAGCCTCGCTAATTGGCAATTCAAAAGAGAAGCAGGCGCCCTTTTCTTTTTCGGCGTCTGCGGAAACCCTGCCGCCATGGCGGCTGATGATGCGATGGACAATCGCAAGACCAACGCCGGTACCCTCGAATTGATCCTCCGGGTGCATGCGCTGGAAAACGCCGAACAACTTGCCGGCATACTTCATATCGAAGCCCACGCCGTTGTCCTTCACGCTGTAATGCATGCAATCGCCTTTTACTTCGCCGGAAACTTCTATACGTGCCTGATCGCCGCGCGGTGCACTGTACTTGATTGCATTTGATAGTAGATTGACCCAGACCTGCCGCATCAGAATCGGATCCCCGCTAGTGGCCGGCAAGTCCGCGATCTGGATACGCGCGGCTCCACCGGATTGGGAAAATTCGAAGTCCTGCAAAATATTTTCTACCAAATCGTGCATGTCGACTTGCTGCTTTGCCAGCGGTTTTCGGCCGAGACGCGAGAAAGTCAGCAGATCATCGATCAACATTCCCATTCGTCTTGCACTGCCGATAATCGTATCGAGGTAGCGCCGTGATTCGGGTTGTAACTGATCGCCTTCATCCTCCAGCAACATGCGGGTATAGCCGTCGATGTGCCGCAGCGGTGCCCGCAAATCGTGTGATACCGAATAACTGAAACTTTCGAGCTCCTGGTTGGACGCCTGCAATTCAAAGGTTCGATCCATCAGTTCGCGATTGAGTTTCGAAATTGCCTGCTCCGCTTCCTTCCTTGCGGTGATATCGGAAATCGTTCCAAGCATGCGCGTGCGGTCACCGTTACGGCCTTCAAAAATCCGGCCATGTACCGATATCCAGTGCTCGGTCCGGTCTTGCCAAATAATCCGGCATTCGAAATTCAGATCCCCGCCTTGTTCGCTGGCTTTCTTGAATTCAACGTCGACATACTCGGCATCATCGGGATGAACATAGCGGGTGAATGCTTCGTAACCCCAATTCGGGATTGGCGTGTCATGGCCAAAAATCTGGTCATGCAACATCGAACGCTTGGTTTTCCCGGTAGCCAGGTTCAATTCCCAATTGCCGATATTGGAAACCTCATAGGCAAATCTGAGTTGCTCGCCGGATTGCTCGAGCTGATCTGCCACTTGTTCGCTATAAGCAAGCTGGCGAAACAGGGCGAAGCCGCAGCCCACCAACACCACCAACGCCAATGCACTGCCGACGGAGAGCAACCACTGGAATTGTGCAAGCCGCTCGTCGTATGCACGCAAACGCTTCGCCAGTAATTGATTTTCCTGCAGACGCACCGCTGCCAATATCTTGCGCATCGGTTCGATCGAGCCGACGCCGTCTGCCTGGAAACGCATACGCGCTGCATCCAGTCCGGCGATGGCGGAATAACGCGAATTCGTCTGCATGATTTGATAGCGTGTGTCGAGTTCAATTCTGCCCTGCTTGATCCGTTTCGCCTGCATCGGATTGTCTTGGACCAGAATCGCCAATGCGTCGGACATTTGTGCGGCTTTTGCGTGCTTGGCATCGCGCACGGCCAGCTGGCTTTGTTCTCCGGAAATAAGATAGCCGCGCTGGCTGGCTTCCATATCCAGCGCCTCATTTTCGAGTTCGATAGCCTGCTTCAATACCAGCAGCGTATGGGTCACCATATTGCGTGCTTTGACTTCGCGATGGTTTTCTTCCCAGACCAGGACGGCCATTGCAAACAACAGGCCTAGGGCTATGCAAAAAACCACAGCCAGCATTTTCCGGGTCAACAGTGGCGCACGTGCATGGGGGGTCGGCACTGCATCGGTCACGTTTAGCAATCCTCACCGGGGGAATGAAAATAGAATACGTTCGGGGATAGTAAATGATTCTCTGATAATTAACGCAATTATTTTGATTCTAAGGCCATGTAGCTGTTTATTCGGCGTGAAACGTCCCGGAAATTTTTGTTAAATGCTGCAGGGAAGCATGACTAACACTTGATCTGCTTCCTGCCTTTCAACCCTGATGCCGCAGGGCCTCGATCGGGTCCAGTTGCGAGGCCTTGCGGGCTGGATAGAAACCGAAAAATAATCCCGTACTGACCGAGCAGACGACCGCGAGTGCAACCACCTTCCAGTCGAGTTGCACGGGTAGTTCACTGAACTTGCCGACTGCCAGCGAGCCGATCACGCCAATCGCGGTACCGATGGCCCCGCCACCGAACGATATCAGCATGGCTTCGGTCAGGAATTGTTTTTGGATATCGCCAGGCCCCGCCCCCACCGCCATGCGTAAGCCAATTTCACGAATGCGTTCGGTCACCGACACCAGCATGATATTCATGATGCCGATGCCACCGACCAGCAATGAAATCCCGGCAACCGCACCCAGCAGATAAGACATCACTTTCGTGGTTGCGGTGCGTGTCGCGACAATTTCGGCAATATTGCGTACGGAAAAATCGTCTTCGGCACCCGGCGCGATTTTGTGGCGTTCGCGCATCAGCAATTCAACTTCTTCCTGTACATAGGCCAGGTCTTCGGCACGCGTTACGCCAATCGCGATTTGCTGCACGGCGCCCGGCGGTCTCGCGGTAGAGCCCGACAGGCGACGACGAGCGGTTTCCAGCGGAAGCATCACGATATCGTCCTGGTCCTGGCCAAAACCGCCCTGGCCCTTGGCCGCCAACACCCCGACGACCTTGAACGGCACTTTGCCGATGCGAATGCTTTGACCGATCGCATCTTCTTCGCCGAATAAATTCAATCGCACGGTTTCCCCGATCACCACCGACTTCGCCGCGCCACTGTAATCCTGCGCTTGCAGACCTTCGCCCTGGGCAATCTTCCAGTTGTTGATTTCGAAAAAATCCGGCTGCACGCCTTGCCAACTCGCAGACCAATTATTTTCGGCATAAACAAGCTGGCCGTTTCCGCGAATGCCGGCGGCAACGTATTGCATCTCGAGAATTTGCGTACGGAAAGCGAAGACGGTCGTGCGCAATATGTCGCTCAAGGTCATGCCGGCACTCCCAATTCGAAAAGGCGGCCATCGCGCATGACGCAAATGCGGTCGGCAGATTCGGGCACTTTCCGAAATTTTCTGCGGCGTGCCCGGCGAGCTTCGCCTGGTGTCGAAAGCGACCGTCACGCTGGCCATCATCGGCAAACGATAGGGCCAGGAATAGGGTCCGAAAAGGAGTCGCATGCCCTTGGTTTTCCCCACATGTTTTCCAGTTCTCAGTATGCGGTCCAGATGGGTTTTCCGTTCACTGCATCGGAGCCGCAAACCAGGGCCGGCGCTTCAAATGCCGTTTTGTAAAGCGTGCCGTTCGAAAGCACCTCGACAATTCGCGCATCACAGCGGGTGACGCTTCTATCCACTACGAACTCGACCTGGTAAACCGTGTCGGCCACCGGAACGAACGAAACACTGGAGCTGCAATGCCGCGACTGTGCAAAACGGGCATCGGCATAGTCCAGTTGCAATTGCGTTCTCGCGCCGGGCTTCAATGAGTAAAGCTGGCTGGTAACGATCGACTCGTCCTTGGGATTGAGGCGCGTATTTTCCAGTTTCAATGCCGTATTTTTATCGCAGGTATCACCCACGTAAGCAGCCATCGAGAATCGCCGCATCCCGGTCTCCCCTTCAGAATCATTTTTTGCAACCAACTTCAATGATGCCGGCTTGTCGACAAGCGGCTTTTCGGATTGCGCGATTGCAGATACCGGTTTTTCCGGCACATCGCCAAATGGTTTATAGGCACTCGTGTTGTTTTGGGAGCGTTTTCTGACCGGCGCGATCAGATGGTAGCTGCTCTCGACAAGGCCGAAAGCGAGATCCTGATCGGACTTCAGCATCTCGACATTGATTTTCTCGTCCTCGTATGCGGCATGGGACAGCGCTTTCTTCGTCTTCTCGTCGGGCGAACCGGGACCGATGGAGAGTGCATGGTCAAACATTGTCTTCACGCCCAGATCGACCTCGCCAAGAAAGCGTTCGGCAGAGTTTTCACTCCAGTATTTCACGATGTCGCCGGTGTTCGCTCCAGGATGGCCGATAAAAATAATGTCGACGTCGTATTGCTTCCTGTAGCGGATATTTTCCCTGACGTAATAGCGATGTTGAGGCTGAATATCGGCGTGGTGTTGTTCGATGAAATCGAGATCGGCTGCCTCGATATTTTCCTGACCATGATCATGTCTTTCAGGTCGGAGTTTTTCATGACGGTTTTCAATTTATCGTCGTCGACGTCCGGCATGATGATGGTTTGTCTGACATTGAATCCATGCATGGAAACTGCCTGTTTCGCGGAAGATAGGAACCGGTTACGCAAAGCGCCGCTATTAAGCAATTCGCGCAATGGTTGGATCGGCTTCTGCCTGTCCATCATGATTTTCGTCTCAATGACTCCAATTGCAATCAGTCCGCCACCCATGGCGGCGCCAGAGTTGGCGCCGGATATGTACGGCATCGACACATAGCTGCTGTAGGAACCATTCGACTTGACGCTCCCGGCAGTGCCATTCATGTGCTCGACCGACAAATACAACTGGGACTTTCCGGCGTCTTCGGTCTCGATCGCGAATGCACTTTCAATCGGCATCGGATAGGCCGCACCGTTCAAGGTGGAAATCGACTTGTCGACTAGCAGCAATACGTCTTTGGGCTCTTGTTTTACTTCCAGCGCGAATGACTGGCTCGCCCAGACGGCAAGCAGCAATAGGACTCGATACGATTTCATAATGGATATTCCCTAGGATGGATGTTGGTGCGAGATGACTGCATGCTGCATGGATTGTACCTGCAACATCCATTTCATCCGAGCACGTGGATCACATTTCACCGGCCATGACGAGATACTTCCATGGCCGGCACTAATCCCGCGTTTCTCGTGATGCAGGAATGGCGACATTCAATCGACGCCTTGATCCACCATGCATGCTTCAAAAAATGCATTACCTATGGAATCGCCATGAACAACATCAATCATGCTGAAATCGAACGGGTATTTCATGCCGCGCCTTTCATCAGGAATCTTGGCCTGCGCCTGGATTCGGTCGATGCGGGCGAATGCCGCACATCCTTGCTACTGGTCGAACAACACCTGCAACACGACGGTTATGTACACGCCGGCGTGCAGGCGACAGTCGCCGACCATAGTGCCGGTGTCGCAGGATCAACACTGGTCTCGGAAGGGCAGCAAGTGCTCAGCGCCGAATTCAAAATCAATTTGCTGCGTTCGGCAAAAGGCAGCGAACTACGCTGCGTTGCCAAGGTGCTGAAAGCCGGCAATACCTTGACCGTGGTCGAATCGGAAATTTATTGCGGAAGCGGGGATGATTTTCGACTCGTTTCGAAAGCCACCGTTACGCTGGCGGTAGTGAAAAGGCGTCAGTCTTCGGAATAGCGTTTTGCAATCAATGCGATTGGCAAACCGACAAAAAGCATATGCGTGAACAAGGCACCAACCAGGAACTGGCCTTGCGGTGGTCCAGCCTGTCCGGCGTTCGATAAAGGCACCACGATGTAATTCATCACGAAATAAAGAACGAGGCCATAAACCGGTCCGCTGATCCATGGCTTGCGTGTCAACCATTTCATGCGCGATGCAAGCAACACGAAGAACCCTGCCATCATCGTCGCCATCATGAAATGCAGACCCAGCCCCAGAGTTGCCGTTTCCAGACCACCGGCGCGTGCAGCCTCTTTTCCAAGCACGCCGGCCGCGACCGCATGGCAAATGCGAACCGGCGACACGCCGTACACGATTCCGTAATGAATGAAGGCGTAAAGAATATCCAGTGTTCCGGCGACAATGCCGCCGAACAATATTGGTCGCAGTGCTTTCATGCTAATTCCAGTTTCATTCAATGCCGGATGTTGATGAAGGCTTTCTCGTTCAAACTGCCATCCGCTTCGAGCACGGCAAATTTTTCATGCTCTGCATCAAAAATAACGGTTACCGGCGCTTGCTCGGGATCATGCCGGACAAAGCGCAATTCCCAGCCGTATTTTTCCAGCTCTTCGAGCGCGGCACGTTGCTCTGCATTGAGTTCCGATTGCAGTACATCGGCAATCGGCATCTCACCCTTGCGTCGTTCCTTGTCAGTCACTGACATTCCCCCGGTTCCGGCACCAAGTCTGCCGTGCTACATGATGCACCGGTCTTGCGGTCTTTGGCTATTTCTGCAATTTTCTTCCGCAGCCCAGCATTGCCGGTCTATTATGTCCGGGGTCGGAAGGATACTGAATGAAGACACACCTTGGACACTACGAAATTGTCGCTGAGCTGGGCCGTGGCGGCATGGGTGTGGTTTACAAAGGTTATGAGCCGTCACTGTCCCGCTATGTCGCGATCAAGGAATTGTCTTCCAGCCTGACCAGCAATCCGCAAGTGGTCGAACGCTTCCTGCGCGAAGCCCGTTCGATGGCGATGCTCAATGACCCGCACATCATCCAGATCTATTCGATTGGCCAGCAAAACGGGCAACCGTTTTTCGTGATGGAATTTGTCGATGGCACCAGCCTGTCGGATTTGATTGCCCGCGATGGCCGCTTGCAAGTCGTCGACGCTCTGCGAATCGTGCACCAGACAGCACAAGGACTTGCCGCAGCACATGCACGCGGCGTAGTTCATCGCGACGTCAAACCGGCAAACTTGATGATCAGTTTGCGCGGCCAGGTCAAGATTGCCGACTTCGGTATCGCACTTGCCAATTCTTCGATCAACAGCAAACTTACCGGTGCCGGTGAATTTGTCGGCACTCCGGGTTATCTGTCGCCGGAAATCGTGCAAGGTCACGCCGTGGATGCCCGCTCGGATATTTTCTCGCTCGGTGTCGTGTTATTCGAGATGCTGACTGGCCGCACACCGTTCTCGGTCGATAGCGTTTACAAACTGGTACTCGAAATCGTGCAGACCGATATTCCGGATGTCCGCGAAATCAATTCGGATATCGATCCAGGTGTTGCGGCCATACTTGCAAAAATGCTGATGAAGGATCCCGAAAAACGCTATCAAAGCATGCGTGATCTGATCCACGACCTATCACTGCACCCGATGATCGCAAGTGGCAGCGATTTGACTTTGAAGATCACTTCACAAAAACCAAATCCGATCACGATGGTCGGCCTGGCCACACCGAAAATGCCACACGATAGTCATGGCGAGCGAGCGCATGCACCGCCACCGGAGATGGGAGGCCCTGCCCATACGCCAGTCGCCTTTACCACTGGCCAGGGCACGATACTGAGAGCCGAAGACAAACTCGAAGCCAAGACTTTATTGCGACATGCGCCGGAAGATCCGCGGGAAGCCAAAACCTTGCTGAGCCATGCAGAAGTTGACGGATCGGAAGCCATCACCTTGCTGCACCAGAAGATACATAAAAAATCGCGGTTGCCGAAAATTATCGCCGGACTGAGCGTGCTGGTTCTGATCGGCGTACTCGCATGGCTGGGCCTGCGTTCGGGCGGTGACAATGCATTTGCTGCGACTGTCATCCATTGGTGGGATATCACCAAAGAAACTGCCGCCGATGTCTATGTAGCCGCTCGCGCGAAAGGGATCATGTTGATCAATCCCTTACTGCATAAACTGGAATTGCGAGTACCGGCCGGATTGGTTTTCGACATCACGATGATCTTCCTTGGATTCATCCTCGTCAAAAGCCTGCTTGCCTCGATTCGAAATTTTTTCAGAAGCAACACGGACGAGCCGTCGCGAAGATCCTACTGAGCGAATATCGGGCCGAAAACCCGGCAATCCGGTTTATCCGACCTGATGAACGCGACCAGGCAATCCGCCATCGCAAAACTGAAACATAAGACCGGTAAGCTGTAGCGTTATCGTTTGGCACCATCGCCATGGAGAAGCAGTCATGAGTTTCCGGAAAACAAGTCTTGCCGTATTGGTGGCCTTGTCATTCAGTACGTTTGCCGCGATGGCAGACCAAGCCTACGTGAATATCGAGCAACGCCTAACAGCGGAGCAACTCCGCGAAACCGGCCTGGATACCTTGTCTCCAGAACAATTAAAACGTCTGAATCAATTGCTCGGCGAAGATGCGGCCGAAGCCGCAAAAATCCAGAAACTGCAACAACCCGTCCAGGGCAGACAGCCGTCCTACATCGGACTGGATGACAAGCCGATCAAAAGCCGCTTGAAAGGCACGATCAGCGGCTGGGATGTCGACACCGTATTTGAACTGGAAAACGGCCAGCGCTGGAAAGTGCTGAAGGGCAATATGAAACTCCGCAAACCGTTGGCATCACCCGAGATCATCGTCGTGCCGGGTATCGCCGGCCGCTGGTTTCTGCAAGTCGACGAAGATTTGCCGAAGGCACGCGTGTATCGCATCGATTGATTTTTTCTTCAAGCATCCAAAAAAAACGCTCCCGAAGGAGCGTTTTTATTTTTCAGCGGCAACCCCGTATCAGAAGGATTTTTCCAGATTCACCTGGACGCCGTTACTGTTACCGGAACTGCTACCGGTGCTTTGCAATTCGAACACGAATTTCCAGTCGCTGTTGAAATCCATGCTGGCGCCCAGGCCAAACAACCAGCGGTTGCGGTTGTAACCATCGAACACCGCTTCGTAGAACGGACTGGACGGGAATGACGCGTATTGCATGCCCGCCGTCGTGTCGCCCTGGAAGTCATGCTGGTATTCGATGCGCAACTGTGGCGTGAACATGCCCCAGTCCAATTCGGCCGTGTGCGAACCACGCAGACCCAGGCTCAGCATATTGGACTTGATCGTCAGTTCGTCGTACGCAAGACCGAAGATTGCATCGCCTTCCTCGGTGTATGCATCCAGCGTGGCACGTGAGAGATCCCAGCGCGCGTAAGGCGACCATTTCCACGGACCGTCGCCGTAATCGGCACCGACCAGGAAGCTGGCAAACCATTGCGTACCGTCGCGTTCGCCAAATACGGTGTTGCCGTTAATCGTGACGTAACGGCGCAGGTTGTAATTCAAGTCCTGATAACCCAGCAGCGCATCGAAGAACCAGGCTTCACCCGGCTTATAGCTGCTGTAGATAGCGGCCGTGAAAGCTTCGCCGGAACTGCGTGTGCCGTTATCGCCGACGCGAGTTTCATCCTTGCCGTAACCGACACCGCCACCGAGAACCCAATCGGAGCTGATACGTTTATCGATGCCGATGCTGAGGCCGTCGGTTTCAAAATCGAGACCTGCCGAACCACCTTGTGCATCCTGGTCGCCAGAGCGAACGTTGCCGGCAATCCATAAACCGTAGCTCGCCGAGTCACCTTCACTGGCTTCACCGGATTCATTGGCATTGGCCGATTGCATCAGGCCTGCTGAATTCGCTTGGCTGTTGCAAGCCTGGCCAGTCGCTTGCGCTTCAAGGCATTTGCTGGTGCCTACTGCGCCGCCAGTGAACCCGACCTTATTGTCCAAACCGATATTGTCATGATCGCGATGCAGGGTTTCAAAACGCTGCTGGAAATTTCCGATTTGTGTCGTGGCAAAACGGCGCGTACTTGCGATCTGCGATTCGACCAGACCGCGTACTTCCGCATCCGTAGTCGGATCCGGCAGGAAGTCAATCACGATTGAATACGCGCGACTGACTTGTGCCGGTGTACCACCGGTGCTGTCGGTCGATCTGACGGTGAAGTTAAAGGTGCCATTCACGGTAGGAGTACCGCTTAACACGCCAGCGGAAGTCAGTGTCAAACCGGCAGGCAAAGCACCGGCCGTCACGGCATAGGTGTAAGGCGCGATGCCACCGGTGGTGCTGAAATTGGTGGTGGTATATGCCACGTTCTGCATGCCGTTTGGCAATGTCGAAGGCGACATGACCAAGGTCGGTACGGCGATGACCAAGGTGTAAGCGCGGCTACCGGTTTGAGCAAAATTATCCGTGGCCTGAATCGTGAAATTGAAACTACCCGAACTGGTCGGTGTACCCGACAGATTGCCACCACTACTCAAGGTCATGCCCGACGGCAATGCCCCGGCAGTCACAGCAAACGTGTACGGAGCTGCACCACCGCTGGCGGTAATCGTTGCCGCATACGCAGTACCCGCCGTGCCATTGTTCAAGGTGGCTGGATTCACCGTGATGGTCGGTGCACTGACGGTAATCGAAACGGTCGCTGGCGCCGATGTGCCGCTGACATTGGTGGCGGCGTAGGTGAAGCTGTCCGCACCGACATAACCGGCGTTCGGTTGATAGGTAATCGAGGTGCCGCTGGCAATCGCGGTACCGTTGCTGGCAGCTCCTGCGACGGCAACCGATGAGGCTGCGCCGCCGGTGATGTTCAAGGTGATCGGATTGGCACCGCTGTTATAAGCCACGGTCGCCGATACTGCATTGGCTACTGGTGCCTGATCATTGATCGTCAACGAATAGCTTTGCGAACCGGTGTAAGGGCCGGTACCGGTGCTGCTGTCGGTGGCGGTCGCAGTGAAATTGAATGTGCCAAATACGGTTGGTGTACCGGTAATCGCACCTGTGCTGTCCATACTCAGACCTGCCGGCAATGCGCCTGCAGTGATTGCATAGGTATAAGGCGCCGTACCACCGTTTGCAGGATTCAGGCTGGCCGAATAAGCCGTGTTCATGGTGCCAGTGGCAAGCGAAGTTGCCGGCAACACGACGATCGCAGCATCAACGGTCAAGGTGTAGGCCTGGCTACCGGTGAACGGACCCGGACCGGCACTGCTGTCTGTCGCGGTTACGGTGAAATTGAAACTGCCGCCTGCAGTTGGCGTACCGGTCAGCGCACCATTGGACGCCAAACTCAAGCCTGCAGGTAATGCACCCGCAGTGACTGCAAAGGTGTACGGGCCGGTGCCACCACTAGCCGTGATGGTTTGGTTGTATGCGCTCGCTACAGTCGCGTTTGGCAACGATGCCGGAGAAACGGTAATGGTCGGAGCCACGTCGTCATTGAGGATCGTGCCGGTACCGCTGGCAGTGCCCATCAATGCATTGACCGGGTTGGTCAGGTTGACGTTGAAGGTTTCATCAAATTCAAATGTGGTGTCGCCATTCACGTTGACGTTGATGGTTTCCGATGTATCGCCCGGCACAAAAGTAACGGTGCCGCTGGCAAATGCGTAATCGCTGTCTGCCGTTGTCGCCGTTCCATCGGCAGTCGAATAATCGACCGTAACGGTTTGGCTGCTCGGCACACTCAAGCTAACCGTAAATGTAAACGCGGTCGTGCCGGCATTGGTTTCTGACTGGCCAATGCTGTTGATGCTGACCGCAGATGCTGCAGTAATCGTGTCGGTATCGGTGGCCGAGTTGTTGCCAGGACTTGGATCGGTGGCTGCACTCGTCACTGTTGCGGTATTGCTCAGCGAACCTGAAGCAGCCAGCGATACGGTAGCGCTCGCGGTGTAGGTGACCGAAGCACCGGCAGGAAGATTGACGCTGTCATTGATATTGCCGCTGCCAGCTGCTGTACAAGTACCGCCGCCTGCGCCAACGCATGTCCAGGTCACGCCGGTCAGCGATGCCGGGAAAGTATCGGCCACGGTCGCGGTCGTGTTCGAAGGACCGGCATTGGAAGCAGTAATCGTATAGGTTACCGATCCGCCTGCGGTCGCTGTGACTACACCATCGGTTTTGGTGATAGCCAAATCGGCAAGCGAATTGATCGTGTCGGTATCGGTCGCCGAATTGTTGCCAGCGTTTGGATCGGTTGTTGCACTCGACACCGTAGCGGTATTGCTCAACGAGCCACTGGCCGAAGCCGACACGTTTGCACTAGCTGTGTAAGTTACCGATGCACCGGCAGGAAGATTGACGCTGTCATTGATATTGCCGCTGCCAGCTGCAGTACAAGTACCGCCGCCTGCGTCAACGCAAGTCCAGGTCACGCCGGTCAGTGATGCCGGGAAAGTATCGGCCACGGTCGCTGTCGTGTCCGACGGACCGGCATTGGATGCCGTGATCGTGTACGTCACCGAACCGCCAGCATTCACAGAAGTCACGCCATCAGTTTTGGTGATAGCCAGATCGGCTTGCGAATTGACTGTATCGGTATCGGTCGCCGTGTTGTTGCCAGGCACTGGGTCGGTTGCCGGACCAGCGACGGCAGCGGTATTGCTTACACTGCCTATAGCGGAAGCGGACACGTTGACGCTTGCCGTGTAGGTGACCGAAGCGCCAGCAGGAAGATTGACGCTGTCATTGATATCACCACTGCCTGCGGCTGTGCAGGTACCACCGCCCGCGCCAACGCAGGTCCAGGTTGCACCAGGGAGGAAAGACGGGAAGGCATCGGTCACGGTCGCAGTCGTGTCCGACAAACCGGCATTGGATGCCGTGATTGTGTAGGTCAAAGAACCACCGGCATTCGCCGAAGCCACGCCATCGGTTTTGGTGATGGCCAAATCGGCTTGCTGGGTGATCGTATCGGTATCGGTCGCCGAGTTATTGCCAGGCGTTGGATCAGTTACAGCACCGGTGACGGTAGCGGTATTGACCAAGCTGCCAGTTGCAGCTGCCGACAATGTGGCAGTTGCGGTGTAGGTGACCGAAGCGCCGGCAGGAAGATTCACGGTGCCGTCATTGATATTGCCAGTGCCGGCTGCCATGCAGGTGCCGCCGCCAGCGCCGACGCAAGTCCAGCTGATGCTGCTGAGCGAAGCCGGGAATGTATCGGCGACAGTTGCAGTCGTGTCCGAAGGACCGGCATTGGATGCCGTGATCGTGTAAGTCACCGAACTGCCTGCAATCACTGAAGCGACGCCGTCGGTTTTGGTGATTGTCACATCGGCTTGCTGGGTGACCGTGTCGGTATCGGTGGCCGAGTTATTACCCGGGTTTGTATCGCTACCGGAATTTGTGATCGTGGCAGTGTTGCTTATTGAACCCGATGCTGCCGACGAAACCGTGGCACTTGCCGTGAAGGTCACCGAAGCACCATTGGGAAGATTAACGGCACTGTTGATGTTGCTGCTGCCTGAGGCTGGGCAGATACCGCCGCCCGCGCCTGCGCAGGTCCAGGTCACGCCAGTGAGTGAAGCCGGAAAGTTATCGACCACGGTAGCGTTCGATGCATTGCCCGGACCGGCATTGGATGCCGTGATCGTATAAGTCGCAGAACCGCCTGCGGCCACCGAGGCAACGCCGTCGGTTTTGGTGATCGACAAGTCCACCGGAAGATCATCATTGTTGATCGTGCCGGTACCAACTGCAGTCGTGATTGTACTGCCGCCTGTCGGGGCACTGATCGTGACAGTGAAGGTTTCATTCGGCTCATCGTTGGTGTCCGCGATGATCGGAATCGTCACGGTCTTGGTGCCTGAAGTATTGCCGGCGAACTGCACGATTCCCGTGGTGTTGGTGTAATCGTTGTTTGCCAGGGTCGCTGTGCCGTCGGCCGTGGCGAAGTTCACCTGAACCGTACCGTTTGCAGTTCGTGCAAACGAAACATCGAATACCAGATTGGTCGTGCCGATATTGCCTTCGGCAACACTGACGTTGTTGATAGTCCAGGTGCCGCCGGCCGCATAGGCATTCAGCGTAAACAGACTTGTCAACATAAACAGACAGCTGCTGAAACCAATTCGCGTCGTGCGTTTTAGTGCACGCGCAATCATTGCCATCGCGCTGCCGCGACTCATCTTCACATTCAACATGGTTACACCCCGGTGAGCTATTTTTTTCTTGCAACACGAGCTAGCCTGCAAATGCAGGTATCCCACATAGGACGGGAGTGTGACCCAAAAGTGGATTGAGAACCCGGTCACAGATGTAAAAAGATATAAACTTCAGAAAATATCGAAACTCAGACACTCGACCGCGAGCAAGAAGTCCGGCGGCAGACATGCTGAAATATCGACTGTGCTTGGGTTTCACAGTACCGCTAACGTATGATCTAGCTGGCTATCTCGCTCCGTCAGAAGCAATGGCAAGGAGAAAACATGAGCTCCATGATTCAACCATACCTGTTCTTCGGTGGGCGCTGCGAAGAAGCGCTCGATTTCTATCGTTCGACGCTTGGCGCTGAAGTGATCATGCTGATGCGCTTCGATGAAAGCCCGCAGCCCTTGCCGCCCGGTGTGTTGCAGCCGGGCTTTGAAAACAAGGTGATGCATAGTAGTTTTCGCGTCGGTGAAACCATCTTGATGGCTTCCGATGGTTGCGATGACAAGTCCACTTTCCGCGGTTTTTCACTTTCACTTTCGGTGCCGACAGAAGCCGAAGCCGATCGCGTATTTGCATTGCTCTCCGATGGTGGCCAAGTCACCATGCCGCTCGGAAAAACATTCTGGTCGCCGCGTTACGGCATGCTGATCGATCGTTTCGGCGTTGGCTGGATGGTGAACGTTCCAGCGGTATCTTCCTAAGCTGAATAGCGGCAACACTGCCGTTTAGTACCGTTCATTTGCTTTGTGTGTTTTCGCACAGACCCAAAAACCTGTCGGATCCAATATCGTGATCACGAGATCGGCGACATTGTGCCGCCATCGAATTGCAGGAAGAACATGATGACAGTTGCCACAGTAATGACCGAAACACCTATTTGCTGCACGCCAAAATCCCCATTGTCCGAAGTCGCCCGCATGATGGTTGAATACGATTGCGGACAGATCCCGGTTGTTGAAAACCTCGCCACGCGCAAATTGGCAGGCGTGATTACCGATCGCGATATCGCCACCCGCATCGTGGCACACGGACAGAATTCCGCCGAAGCATTCGCCATTGATTGCATGAGTACCCCATGCGTCACGGTTACGCCGGAAACCAGCCTGAAAGACTGCTGCGAATTGATGGAGATCAACAAAATCCGCCGGATACCGGTAGTCAATGCGAGTGACGAAGTGGTCGGTATTGTGTCTCTCGCCGACGTCGCACGAAATGCGAGTGCTTCCACTACCGTTGCAGTTGTGAAAGAAGTATCGCGTAACAGCTAAATGTTGACAGGCCTCCGCTCCTGCGGGGCACCCTCTCACCGGAAAACAGGAAACGGCATCTCAAACGAGATCATAGACGTGTCGAACTTTGAGAATCGCTTTCCCGTGTTTGATCGAGCATAGTGCAGAGAGGGTGCCCCACAGGGGCGGAGCCATTGCGCCTGAACTCCAGTACACAATCTCATTGACGAGCTAGCGGTTATTTCGCGGCGCTGTCTCGAGTGACTGACAACTCAGGCAGATTTCGTCTTGCGCGTTGCCTGTTTGCGTTTCGCCGTACGTGCCGAGTCCGCAGCCTGGACGTTATGCGCATTCAAGATCGCAATCAGTAATCCAGGAAAGCGTTGCTCGATCTCTTTGCAACGACTGCTGTTATGCATTTCCACACCCTGCCGTTCACTGCGAACCAGGCCGGCTTCCCGCAATGCCCTGAAGTGTTGCGACAAGGTGGATTTCGGGATGCTGCGATCGCTGATTTCCAGAAAATTCGAACAGATCGATGGGCAACCGGAAGCCGCCAGCGAGGCATAGATCGACACGCGCACCGGGTCTGAAAGTGCATGAAGAATGCCTTCCACTGTGATGTCTTCGATAGCAGGATGAATCAGGGGTCTCATGGCTCGCATCTTACCAGCCCTTGACATTTAGTTCTATAGTTCGTAAGTTACGAACTATGGGAGTTAAGAACTCCCATTCAGCCCACACTTAGGAAACAACATGAACAAGCTCACAGGTAAAGTTGCTGTCGTAACTGGTGCATCCAAGGGTATTGGCGCCGCCATTGCCACTGCACTGGCCGCCGAAGGCGCATCGGTCGTCGTCAATTACGCATCCAGCCAGGCCGGCGCCGATGCCGTCGTCGCAAAGATTGTCGCGGCAGGCGGCAAAGCGGTCGCCGTGCATGGCGATGTTTCAAAGCAGGCCGATGCACAGGGAATCGTCGACGCTGCCATCAAGCAATTTGGCAAGCTGGATATTCTGGTCAATAACTCCGGCGTTTATGAATTCGCTCCAATCGAAGCCCTTACCGAAGAAAGTTTTCATCGCCAATTCAACATCAACGTACTCGGCCTTCTGCTGGCCACGCAGGCAGCGGCGAAGCATTTGGGTGAAGGTTCCAGCATCATCAATATCGGCTCGGTCGTCAGTCGCATCACGCCGCCCGCAAGCGCGGTCTATACCGGCACCAAAGGTGCAGTCGATGCAATTACCGGAGTGCTATCTCGCGAACTTGGCCCACGCAAGATTCGCGTGAATGCATTGAACCCCGGCATGATCGAAACCGAAGGCGCACACACGGCTGGTTTCATCGGCTCCGATTTCGAGACTGGTGTAGTCGCACAAACACCGTTGGGTCGTATTGGTCAACCAAACGATATCGCCTCTATTGCCGTATTTCTGGCCTCGAACGATTCGTACTGGCTGACTGGCGAACAACTCTATGCTGGTGGTGGTGTGCGTTGATCAGCTGACAAACTCGAATGACGCATTCCGACAACGGAATGCGTCATAGGGGCGAAATTGCCGTGATGGAACGACCGTTTATTTGGCAGGCGGCAGCAACTTGAAATCGGCCGTCGAAATAAACATGCCCGAGGCCGAAACCGAAATATTGCGTACCTTCAAAGAGCAACGAATCTTGAACGATCGTTCATTGATCTTGACGCGAATAAACTCTTCGTCGATCGGCAAAACGGAAATGGCAACAGGAAGATTGGCGTCGAGTTCGACACCCAGATCCCTGGTTTCACCATCGCCAATCATCTGCACATTTAAAATTTTGGTGTTTCGGTTCGCATTGAAAGCTATTACATAGCGTGACGACGGCTTGCTATCGGCCTGCTTTACCTCATCAAGAATCAGGCGGAAACCCGAAGCCCACATCTTGTGTTTTCCCTTGCCTTCCTTTTCGATCTTGTCGACTTTGATCGTCGTCGAAACGCCATCAAATCTGGACAAATCAAGCAGGTTCCATCTTTCATAGAGCCGGTTCTGGCTCCCATGCTGAAACTCTGCAGCTTGCCTACTTCGTTCGTGCCTACCAGCGGGACGTACTCGTCTTTCTTTTTGGCAGCAAGGTCCGACGGCGCTTCCGTAGCTCGTTGGATATTGTTTCGTAAAAGAAATAGGCTCAAATAAATTCGCGGATAGCAATTCCAGCGGAATCGGTAAACAGACGGCTCATGCAGACAACTACCTATCGGCTCCCGACAATTTGCTGAGCATCGGGGTCTCGGTTCCAGGGTGGTCCTGCGCTGCGCGTTCGCCGTATTGCATCCAGCGGTAGGCGACCATGCCAGACATCCAGACCAGGGGCATCGTAAAGAACAAACCGACGCAACACAGCAGAAAGCCGACAATGGCAAGCAGCAACCACAGCAAACCCAAAACAAAAAGGTTGAATCGGTTGTTTTCAGTAATCGATTCGCTATAGGAAAAAGATTCCATCACGCCAAGGTCGCGATCGACGATCGCCTTCATGAATTGGCCATAGCGGCAGGCGATATAAATGCCGGGCACGATCAGCAACAGCAGGCCGAGCGTGAGCGCCACGCCGAATATTAGCGAGGCACCAAAGGCACGCAGCGTTTTGGGACCTTCGCCGAACAACATGCCAATCGACAATTCCTTTCCGGACACCAGGTTCAAGCCCGCCCTGATCATGCCCAGCTGCAGGAAAACCGTAAAGAACTGCATCACGACCTGGCTTATGACAAGCATGGCAATTGTCATGCCTACCAAGATTTCCGGTGATTCCGTGAGGCGGGAGAAAGCGAAGCCGACCACCTGTTGAACTACATTGAGCACCATGGACAAGCCGAACAAACTAACGACATACACCAGCCATATCACGAAAAGATTGACGAACTGCCGCTTGATGAGTTCAAAGCCACGACTGACACATGCCATCGGATCGATCGGGGCACTGCCAGGCGGAATTTCCTCCAATTCGATACCATCCGAGGCATCTGTGTCGCTCCAAAGACTCTGTGGCGCAGCATAAGGGTTCGATGCACCGCCAGGCGCAGCTCCCGGAATGGCTGGCATATCGAAAAGCCCGGGCACTTGGCCAGCCGGCGTCCAATCCTGCATGGCTGCAGTCCATACGCTGTCACGGGTTGGATCGAGGCCGCCACTTCGGGCGAGTTCTACGAGTTGTTCGAAAGTGATCGGGCCATATTGCTGATCATTACGCGCGTAGAACCATTCCGTCATGTGAATCCCCGATCGTAATTCATTGCCATATCTTGTCCGGCATCATCGCACACTAAGCCGACGGCTCAGGAAGGCTTTTTGTCTTTTCCCGCTTGAACTTTTTCTCTAATGAGCCGTTCGATTTCCGGCAGGACTTTTTGGGAACGTTTTTGTCCCAACACCGAACTTTTCTGCATCAAGGCCGGAAGTTTGTTTATGTAAGCCTTGCCGGCCGGCGAGGTATAGAAAGCGATCAGTTGATCCAATTCTTCGTCGGTGAATTCACTGGCGTAGATTTCCGCCATCTCCTTCATGAATGACTTCGGTTCAAATGCCTGCGTCAGAATATCGTTCAATGATTTCCCGAAATCGACCGCCATTTCCACACAGGTTTCCCTGGAAACTTTTTTGTCGCTTTCACAGGAGTTCATGAAACCCTGCTGCGACGCATCCGACATGATCGATATGATCTGCGTGATGGTCTTATCCGAATTAATCGCTTTCACGAACTGTTCCGCGCGCTCGATGCTGGCGGCTTGCGTATTGAAAGAAAGTAAAAAAAGCGCGATGGCAAGGCCGGTGTTTTTCATCCTGGTTTCCTGAAGTGTGGCTGGAGTAATGGGTCGAAGCGGTCTTTCGTGCATTTATTCGGCGACAGCAATAATACAGGTTCGATACAGGCAGACATCCGGCCACTGGCGATTTTATGCGCCGTTTAACGCTTTTATGTGCGTTTTAGCACAGAGGAATATTCCCACGCCGCCATACCATCAATACGAATTGCATTCAGGAGATAACCATGGTGAAGATAAACGTGGAATCGTATTTATTTTTCGGCGGACGTTGCGAACAGGCATTGGAATTTTACCGGACGGCGGTCGGCGCAAAGATCGTCAGGATCATTCGTTTCAACGAAAGTCCGGAACCGATCCCGGCAGGAATGCTGCAGCCCGGTTTCGAAAACAAGGTCATGCACAGCCTCTTTCAAATCGGCGAGACCTACCTGATGGCTTCCGATGGCAAGAATGACCAATCAGACTTCAGCGGTTTTTCGCTGGTACTCAACGTACCGACCGAAGCCGATGCTGACCGCTTTTTCGCCGCCTTGTCCGATGGCGGCAAAGTGAACATGCCGCTGGCAAAAACATTCTGGTCGCCGCGTTACGGGATGTTGACCGACCGCTTCGGCGTTGACTGGATGGTCATGGTTCCTGGCGAAGCGCCGAACTAGGCAACGAAAAGGAAAATTCCCATGCAGAAAATCACGCCATTCCTGTGGTATACGAACGAGGCCGAGGAAGCCGCCGCATTCTATGCATCGATCTTTCCCGATTCCAGGATCAATAGCGTCGTCAGCATGCCGAGTGAATCACCCAGCGGTCCGCCTGGATCGGTGAAAGTCGTCGAATTCGAATTGTTCGGACAGCATTTCACCGCGATGAGCGCCGGCCCGCTCGATCACTTCAACCACGCCGTATCGTTCGTGGTGAATTGCGAAACCCAGGCCGAGATCGATCGCTACTGGAACGCCTTGCTCGCAGACGGAGGCACAAGCGAGCAATGCGGCTGGTTGAAAGACCGCTACGGTCTTTGCTGGCAGATCGTTCCGACGATATTGCCGCAGATGATGGCGGACCCCGATCGCAGCAAGGCGAAACGCATGACCGATGCGATGCTGCAAATGGTCAAACTGGACATGGAGAAATTGCAGGATGCGTTTGACGATGAAGATTGAGAACGGCTGCAAGCACTAAACAAAATCCGTAACCAACACAGGAGATTGCCATGCCTGTCGGTGACAAATCAAAATACACCAGCAAACAAAAACGCCAAGCCCGTCATATCGAACAAAGCTACGAAGAAAAAGGCGTATCCAAAAAGACGGCCCAAAAGAGAGCCTGGGCAACGGTCAACAAGCAGGATGGCGGCGGCAAAAAGCGTTGATAAAATTGCCGGCTAAACAATTTCAATCGGTATCGGCTGACTTTACTTCGGCCAACAGCTGTCGAACCAGATTCTGTTGCTCGGTCAGGAACTCTATGCCGGCACGTCCGTCGGCAATCCGCATGATGCGGCCTTCGATCTCGAGACTCTGGTTGGCAGTCATCAGAAAGCGTAAACGAACCTTGGAGCCCACCGAAATATCGTCGGGCAAATTCCATTCCAGTGCGGCGCCGCCTTCGGAAAGGTCGATCACCGCAGTGGCTGGCGCATGATGTGCAACGACCGCATGCATATTCACGCGGTGGCGCGGATAACGCCTTTTGTCGAAGCGGGTCATGACGCCATGTTGCCGCACCTCGGTGCCTGTATGCAATGGGCGCGTTAAAACCGTTTAAAGGCTTTTCCGGTCAGTAGAAACTGCTGCGTATCGATCAGCAAATGCTTGCGCAGGAATGTGTCCAGCTCCGGCGATGCCGGCGTGAGACCTCCACCGAAATGGCGATCGGCGACACTTTCGAGCATGAACACCCAGGCTTCGCTACCCAGGGCTTGTGCTGGCGTGTGGCCGGCATCGGGATCAATTAATAGAGCTAGCGTCTTGCCATGGCGCCGGGCCTCGCTGGCGTAATTGGCGATACTCTTGATCGGCACATGATCGTCTTTTCCGCCGGCCCATATATAAATGGGCGTGCGGAGTTTTGACACCGAATTCAATGGCGATTCGCGTTTCATCTTTTGCCGCCATGCCGCATCGGCATATGGCAGCCCATGTTGTGGCAAGCTCAGCGCTAGCGGCGGTCCATCGCCATGCAGTGACTCGCTGTCATGCTCAGCCTGCCATTGCTTCATCCAGCCGTAATCGGTCGGCGGCGCACCTGCAAACGCGAAACGGAAACGCTGCGGATAATGACTCGCGGCGAGCAGGCTTGCGTAGCCGCCAAACGAATGACCTACCACCGCCTGCCGGTTGCGATCGCCAATGCCTTGCGCCAGCAAGAAATCCAATCCATCGATTACGTCCGACAGCACGCGGCCATTGCCGACATCGCCATTTGCGGCGCGCAGATAGCGCAGACCATAACCGTTCGAAATGCGGAAATTCGGCAGGAATACTGCGTAACCGCGATTGGTAAGCAGCTGCAGACGCGGATCGTAATCATCGTAAAGTCGTGCGACCGGCCCACCGTGTAGCCAGGCAATCAGTGGCGCTTTTCCAAGTGCAACTCCCTGCGGCAAATAAACATAGCCGTGCAAAACCATGCCATCGCGAGCACGCCAACTGACAGGTTGAGCTGTCGTCAATTGATGCGATGGCGGAAACCGTATCGTTGCATCGTCCTTGCTAAACAAGGGCCGCAATTTGTCCTTGCCTGGCTCATACAGAAAGTGACGACTCAGCGGCCAGTTTGATTGTTCCGCATCTACCAACCAGACACGACGATCATTCGCCTGAGTCAATTGCAAATTGGCATCGGGTAAATGTTTTTGCAGTGAAGCCAGATCTGCTTTCATTTCTGCGCTATTGCCATGCCAACGGCGCTTGGCGCCGTAGTAGGCGATGGCCTGCCAATCGTTTTGCGAATTATTCCAGATCAAGCCTTCTGCATCGGCGATATTGGCGGGATCACGATGCACGGTTTTCCAGTCTGGCTGGCCAGCTTGCCAACGCTGCAATACGGTCTTGTCTTCGCCGCGTTGCGCGAGCATCCAGAGCACATTTTCCTGTCTGCCATATCCAACCAGTTCGCACACTTCGATACCGTGGCAGCGAGCGAGTTCACTCACACCCTGTTTGTTGTAACGACGGATCACGGTATCGTAATTTGCTCCGTCAAAGGCAGCGGTGAAAACAAGCGATCCGTCTTTACGCAGCAATAACTTACGCAACGGCAATGCTGCTTCGTGTAACAAGCGTGTTTTCCCGGTGACATCGACCAGCAGGTAGCGATAACGCAATGCGTGATTCTGTTCAATGCGTTCGGTCATTAACGCATAAGCCGGAGCACGCTTATCAACGCCGACAAAACTTTGCTTCCGTGCGGCGTTCCATTTCAGAATGCGTTTGGCTTTGTGTGTGGCAGGTTCGATCACGGCAAGTCCCAACTCGTCGGCCATCCATAATCTACTTCCATCGCCGGACCATCTTTGCTCTGCACCACGTACATCAGCCAGTAGACGAAACCGCATGCCGTTTTCAACTTCCTGCAACCACAAATCGAAACCCTGTTCGTTTCTCCTCAGGAAGGAAAGATAGCGTCCATCCGGCGACAAACCGACATTGGCAATCACCGGGCGTTGCAGCAGCGTTTCGCGACCGATCATCGGGGCCTTGGCTTGGTTGATCGCAAGCTGCGATGCTTTTCGCAATGCAATACGACTTGATTCAAGCTGATCATTCGACAGGCATTGTCCGGCGAAAAACACGACCAGCAACACACTCGCAATTTTAATCGGCAAGCCTCTGACTTGGCGTCCGTATTTCGGCACCGGCATGGCAGATCTCCAAATTTGTAGTTGATGCAACGACAGGAATCGAATTAATTGCGTGCAGCACGCGGCTCCAGACACATCATGCTGAGAAACGCGGGAAGACTGAGCAATGCACAACTCGCCAACCACAAGATCCGACGTGTTTTATTTACCGGTGCTCCTCGCAACCACCAGTAACCTAATCCCAGCGAGCTCAACATC
>JBOHYG010000069.1:0-4181 GCA_050737875.1 Arenimonas sp.
TATCTATCGGAAATCATCAGCAAGCTGGGAGTGTCGAATCGTATTGAAGCCTACCGACTCGCAAGACAGCAGGGTTGGCTGTAGGACCGACGGAAGTCGGGATAAATACTGAGCGAACCCTTTATCCCGACTTCCGTCGCTCCTACAGCCAACCCTGCTGTCTTGCGAGTCGGTAGGCTTCAATACGATTCGACACTCCCAGCTTGCTGATGATTTCCGATAGATAATTTCTTATCGTGCCTTGTGAGAGCGAAAGTTTTTCGGCGATTTCGGCAGAGCTGCTGCCTTCGCCTGCGAGACGCAGCACCTGACGCTCTCGATCACTGAGCGGATCCTGTTCGGTCCATGCCGCCATTGCGAGTTGCGGGTCGATCACGCGGTTGCCGCGGTGCACCTGCCTTAGTGCATCGGCCAATTGTGCGGATGGCGAATCTTTCAAGAGGTAGCCGCGTACCCCGGCATCCAGTGCACGGCGAAGATAACCGGCGCGGGCAAATGTCGTGACAATGACTACACGGGTATCGCCGGGATCGTCGTGCACGCGTTGTGCAAGCTCAAGGCCGGTAAGTTTCGGCATTTCTATATCGGAAACGACAAGGTCCGGTTTGTGTAGTTTCACCAGATCCCAGGCAATTTCTCCATCCGCAGCGTCGGCAACGATTTCGAAATCGGGTTCGAGCTTCAGCAGGGCTACCAAGGCGCCACGCACCATGGCCTGGTCTTCTGCAAGAACGATACGAATCATGCCGTCACGCCGAAATGAATAATCATGGCGCGAACATTATCATTCGGTCTTGCGGGTGACTAGGCTTGCAATTGTGTTCTGGACGATTTTTGTTTCCGGTATTGGGCAACTCAGGATAAGTCGCACGCCGCCATTTGGTCCGGTGTCAATTTCCAGACGGCCACCAAGCAATTCAAGTCGTTCGCGCATGCCGCTCAAGCCGTGTCCTGGAGTGACAAGCGTGTTTTTACCATTATCGGAAATTTGCAGCTGTAGGTTATTCCTGATTTTGATCAACTCGATTTCGACTTTGTTGGCATTCGAATGGCGAATGATATTGGTGACTGCTTCGCGTACTGCCAGTGCCAAAACCGTTTCTACTTCGCTCGATAATTCAACAGGCGCAAGTTGATAGTGCAACTGGATGTCGGCTGACAACAGCGACAATCTGGCATTGGCCAATTCCGCTTCAAGGCCGGCAAGTCTTATGCCGGCCACTGCGGTGCGGATTTGACCAAGTGCATCGCGCGCCACACTTTCCACTTCTCGGATTTGCGTGATCGCCGCTTCCGGGTCGCGTTCGTACAACCGACTGGCGAGTTCGCTTTTCATCACGATCAGGGAAAGCGTGTGACCGAGTACGTCATGCAAGTCGCGGCCGATACGTTCGCGTTCCGCGCTCTGTGCCAAACGCTGGACTTCCTGCTGGCTCAGTTTCAGGCTTTGATTGCTGCGTTCGACGTTTCGGCTATACAGCGTATAGAACACCAGCATGCTGGACATGATCGTGGTTGCGGCATAGAAAATAACCGGAAACTTCAACCAGTAAGCCTGTAGCCCCATCAACAAGAGTGCGATGCCTAAAAAGATCAGCGCGTTTCGAGCCTTGAATACATAGGCAGCCGTGATGACGCCGTAAATCAGGTACGTGTTCGCACCGTAATTCAGCGGCATCAACGCATAACACAAGAGCACCATGGTGGCGGCAATGAGAATGGCCACGCGGGAATTGCTTGTATACGACATGAAATGCAATGGCAGGAAAACCACCAGGCTGGCAAGAGTCGCAATTATGTGGAGATTGTCGAGCCGTGGATTGAAGAACAATGGAAAAAACAGGAACATCAAATAAACAAGATTGATGTAAGGCAGATATTTGTAGTTATGCATCGTGCCTGACGTTTCCACCGAAAGTCGCGGCGAATTCGGGTCAACAGGATTCATAAAACGGGACCACAACGATGTGTCTTTGGATTTTTGGTCAGGCAGTGGCATCGTTTGTTCCCGGTGGTATCTAGCGAATTTCAACATTGTCGATCATGAATCTGAATTCACCTTCCGGCGCGCTCGCATTGAACGAGAAGCCGGCGACATAAGACAATTCTAGTCCTTCGAAGCCATCCAGAGGAAGCCGGACTTCTTTCCATTCATTGCTGGTGGTAAAGCTTTGGCTAGGTGGAATACCGGTAGCCGTGCCGGAAAATGTCATCACGTTGTAACGGCGGCCGTCGCCTTTCACCCAGAAAACAAGTTCCTTCGCATTTGCATAATTCATCGGTTGCATCGGTTTTGTTCCAGGCATGAAAAACGCACCGGCCCAGGGGAATGCAAAACCGGTTTTGATGGTGCCGCTGATTTCCAGCGCGGACTTGCTGTTTTGTGCACCATTTGCAATCAGCTTGATGCTTGCTTCCGATACGCCGTTCATTAGCTGGTCGCTGGTAATATTCCAACCTTTTCCATAGCGACTGCTAATCTCATCCTGTTCGAAATCACTGATCAGTCCAATCGGTGCCATAGCGGCTATTTCCATTGCCGGGGCCGTTGTCTTGCTGCGTGCAAGGCGATAGCCGTTCTTCCAGATAAATTCGATATTGCGCGTTGCGGTGATGTCCTTCGCAGGATTGCCGCCTACCAGAAATAGATCTGCACGCATTCCGACGGCAATGCGGCCGCGATCATTCAAACCGAAGATTTTTGCCGGCAGGGCAGTGGCGGCATTAAGGGCTTGCTCGGGCGTGAAACCGGCTTTGACGAGAAGTGCAAGTTCGCCATGCATGCTGGCGCCGTGAGTAGTGCTGGGATTGCCTGCATCGGTGCCAGCCAATAAAGGCACACCGGCCTCGTGCAGAAGTTTGGCGCTAGCCAATGCGTTTTCCAGTACTTTTGGATTCTGCCATTGCGGCGGGAAACTCGCTTTCAATGCATCGCTTTGCGTCTTGCTCAGGTAATCCAGCAAGTGCGCATCGTCGGCCAGTTTTTTTCCTTCGTTGGCACCGGCCAGGCTGCCGGAAACCGACAGCGTAGGAATGATGAACATGCCTTGCTGCTTCGCTTGCGCGATAAATGCCGTATCGGCCACTTTGTCGATAAAGCTATGCACCAGGCCATCGGCATGCTGATCCGCCATTTGTTTCGCCTGTTGGTATCCGGCGATGTGGACGAGGGCTTTTTTGTTATTGGCGTGCGCCGCGTTGATCAAGGCCTGGGTAGTGTCAGGCTTCAGGGATTTGATTTTGACGGATGGTCCGTAAGCGCTGCCATCGTCGAACACGATCTTGATGTAATCGGAACCTTCATCGATACGTGCTTTGACAAAGCCGGCGGCTTCATCGGCCTTGCTCAAGGTCGGAATCTTCATGCCGTATTCGGTGCCGTGGCCACCAGGCACCGTTGCGAGTGTGCCGGCAGACCACAAGTCGGATGAATCGACTCTGGCGTAACTTTCACGTTGTTTTTTGGCGGCAGCCAGCTGATGCCAATCGGTGAACATATCCATCTCGGTGGTCACGCCAAACCGAAGTGCATCTTTCTGTGCATCGCCATATGTGTGGGTATGCGAATCGATCAAGCCAGGCAACAGGGTTCTGCCGGCGCCATCATAGACGGGCGTGCCATCGGGAATTTTTATGTCATTGCCGATAGCGGCGATTTTTCCGTTCGTTACCAACACGGAGGTATTTTCGGTCGTCTTGTCGCCGTCGAACACGCGAACATTCCGGATCGCGAAGGAATTTTCCGCTTGTTGCACTTTCGCCGCTTCGACAGTTTTTTCGGCTTGCTTTTGCGTGACCGGATTAAACCAGATAGCCGAGCCCGCCGTTGCCAGCAACGCGGTACAAGCCATTGCTATTTGCATAGAACTTGAAATTTTCATGTCTTATTCCTTACTTCAATTTCATGCGTGACCAGAGCGTCACAGCGATCCAGAGCATTACCAGGGTGAACACGACCAGATAGGCGATGTGCTGCCAAAGTGGAGCGCCAAGGTCATGGCCGATTACCTTCAGCGCGATTTGCGAGGCATGGTAGGAAGGCCAGATTGGTGCGATCGTGCCGAGAAACTTCGGCAACATGCTGATCGGAAGCCATAGGCCGGACAGGAAGGCCATTGGCAAATAAATGAAATTCACGATCGCCGGTGCAGCTTGACTGTTTACCAGCGTGCCGATCACCA
>JBOHYG010000070.1:0-1433 GCA_050737875.1 Arenimonas sp.
CACCACACCTTCGAAACTGATATCACCGCGAATCGGCGGCAATGCCAAGCGGCTACCGTTCAACTCGGTGCGTGTATTCAACACATCGCCGAGGCGCTCGACCGAGATACCGACTTGCTGGAATTCCTGCCAGAGCTGCGCCAGACGAACGATCGGTGCGGCGACCTGCCCTGCCAACATGTTGAACGCAATCAATTGACCGACCGACATCTCGCCTGCGATCACCAATTTGGCACCCCACCACATCGTGGCGACGATGACCAACTTCTGAACCAGTTGAATTCCGTGCTGACCGATATTGGCCAAACGCGTCACACGGAAACTTGAAGCAATATAGGCGGCGAGCTGATTGTCCCAGCGGCGGGTCATTTGCGGATCGACCGCTAACGCCTTGATCGTGCCCATGCCACTAATGGTTTCGACCAGGAAGGATTGGTTCTCCGCGCCTTTGGCAAATTTGTCGTTCAATCGGTTACGCAAGGTCGGCGTAATCGACGCAGACCAAATGGCGTAGATCGGCAGCGAGATCACGACAATCAGCGTCAGCCAGCCGCTGTAGACAAACATGACAGCGATAAAGATAAACGCGAAGAATAAATCGAGTACCGAGGTCAGTGCCTGACCAGTCAGGAAATTCCGGATATTTTCCAGCTCGCGAACGCGCGCCACGGTATCGCCGACCCGGCGTGCCTCGAAATATGCCAATGGCAACGCGAGAATATGACGGAATAAGCGTGCGCCCAGCTCAACGTCAATCCTGCTGGTGGTATGCGAGAAAATATAATTACGCAGCGCCGACAACGTGATTTCGAATAGCGTTATGCAAAGCAAACCTACCGCGATCACGTCCAGCGTAGTGAATCCGCGATGCACCAGAACCTTGTCCATCACCACCTGGAAAAATAACGGCGTGATCAACGCGAACATCTGGATGAAGAACGAGATCGCCAGCACTTCCAGCAATAATTTTCGGTATTTGATAACAGCCGGGATAAACCAGGTGAAATCGAATTTCGCCAGCTGTCCCAACACTGAAGCCCGCGAAGCGACAACGAACAAACGGCCTTCATACCTGGCCTGAAATTCTTCGACGGTCAGCGATTTCGGGCGACCTTCCTCGAGATCGTGAATCAGGACTTTGTCTTCGACAACCTTGGCAAGAATGAAATGCTTACCATCGTTTCTGATTACCAATGCCGGCAATGCCGCCATTTTCAGGCGATCAAGATCCTGCTCGGATATTTTCGCTTTCAGGCCCAGTGATTTTGCGGCCAGCAGCAAGTCGGTTTCCGTTAGTACCTGGTGGCTTTGGCCGAACTCGTGTTGAATCTGATGAGGGTCTGCCGCGACGCCGTGAAATTGTGCCAAAAGGACCAAACCCAGAAGACCACAGTCCAATTCGGGCGTAGCTTCCCTAAGAGGCGCTATTAAGG
>JBOHYG010000071.1:0-14695 GCA_050737875.1 Arenimonas sp.
ATGAGCTTGCCTGCCTCTGGTGAAGCCTGAGTTTTTTGATCTGAATTGACCATGGGAGCTTTGTTGCTGCCACCAAATTTTCCAACATCGTGTTGAACTGCTTTCAACTTCCATTCGTTGCCGACAAATTCATAAGTCGCTTGTGAAATGTTTACCATGTCTTCTGGTGCCGGATATTCAATTTCCGATTCTGGTGTTGCCTCCGAAAATGCAACGAAATAATTCTTTCCATCGAGCGTGAATTGACTGCCATTCCAGTAACTGACATAACGGCCATCGCTTAGTTGATTGTCAGTGCCTTCTTGGACGGGCTTCTTATAGATATCAGCTAGAACTGACTTTCCCTCAGGTGTGGGTGCCGTAACTCCCACAGGCTTATCATTTTGTTCAGTAGACTCTGATGCATTTTCAGGAATAGTGCTGGGTTCCGAAACGGCGGTGTTTATTGGAGAATCATTGGTGCAGCCAGCAATCAGCAATGCAGTCAGTAACCACGTAAAATTAGTATTTCTTTTCATATAAACTATCCTTGATAAGATTAAATTTTAATTTTTAATTAATTCAACGAAATTCTTTCGTTAATTGCCAGCAAGCTTCTTTCAACTCGAACACGTAAGCCCCGGGATTCCCGTATGTCCTTAGTAATTCGTCATCGGGCCCGTACTCGGCTTTCTGATAGTCCACACGAAACGTGTTGCCATTCGTGGTTTTCTTCAAATCAAGTCGGACGTAGTCGCTGAAATGTTTATTTATCTCAATATACGACCAGCTATAATCCACAAGGCCGATTTTGAAACGATCGTATCTGGCTTTGATTTTTTCATTTGTCTTATAGTTGCGTAATTCGACCTGTTGCGAAGTATGTGATTTCTGGATGGTTTCCGATCTCACGAAGGCTTCAAAAAACGACCAGTAGCCATTTAGAGTGCAGGCATCGGCTGGCAGAGTGTTAGACCAGGGTATCGATTCTTTGCCATCATTTGAAATTACTTGGTTCGAATTTCCGATTGGGGAAAAGCCCCAAAATTTGACATAGTCGCCATAGGTGCCGACTCGTAATTTGGTGCGGTCAGAAGTATGTGAAAACTGCATGTTGCAATGTCCATCTCCACTGCAAGCTTCAACTTCCGGTCTTTGATCGCAAATTTTAGCTTCACCACCGACATTTTCTTTGCATTCCGGTGTAACGAGAGGCACCCATCCATTGGCTATTACGATTTCCCTCAATTCTTGGTAGGCCATGCCATTTTTCAGTTTATCTTCAAGTTGCGGGCTTGCTGAATCGGATCCGGCAACAGCAATTTGATTGCCGGCCAAACTTCCGTAAATCAGGAATGTGGCAGCTGAGAATTGCGAAATACTTCGATGCTTCATTGATACTTCCCTCGGGGGCGGTCAGTAATGTTTCAGGTGGGTTGGATGTAAAACCGTCAGCGTTTCGGTCCCTCGCGCTGGCTTTGTTGTTCATGTTGCATATTTTCCTGTGAAGCAACCAGTTCAAGCATCGCGGTACTTTTTTCGACCGACTGTGAAACAGCGGTCACGTAATCAACTTGAATACGGCTATGGCCCGGATCTTCCAATTTGCCTTGAACGGCAAACAGGGTCTTGCCGTTTGCGGAAAGCGCCACGTAGTCAATCTGATGCAATCCCTGGATTTTTGCCTCGCAGGCCAGGCTGGCCGCAGCATTCTCGTGCTCACGGTGATTTTTGAATTTATCGGATAGAAATTTGCCGATGCACTCGAATGCTTGCCGGAAAAGCGCGTAATCGACGTGCAGGGCATTGGAAAGCAGCAATGCCGCTTCGTGTTTTATGAAGGTGCCAATGGCTTGCACCATCAATTCTTTCAAGCCATCTTTATTGCGGGTGATGTCGTGCAGGTAATCGTAATTGCAGATGCCGCGGGCATCGCGGATAGCGCGCCCGCCTTTGATCGCCGATACGGCGGCGCCAAAACCGATCATCTGATCCACCTTCAGAAACCCGGCAACCTGCAACGGATTGTCGTCTGTGTTTAATACGTTTTGATTGATGGCACGTTGGTAGCTGCCATCCGCGTTGATTTTGAACGCGCCATCCTGCAAGGCGGCCGATTGCTTGTAATTTTCGAGGTTGAGGCCGTTTTTCCAATTCGAGGCATCTTCGAGAAACTGCGTCATGCCTCCGGATTTTGCCCATGACCATTCGGTCCGATATTCCGACATCGAAGCATTGAGCTTGTCTTGATCAATATAGGAGGCTGCTGCCAACCATGTGGCACCTGCCTGGTAGCGTCCAACAAAGCCGGCGGGGTGGGTGAGATCAAGCTCGCCACCACGGCTTTTATGTAGGACCACCGACGCAACAAGCCTGCGCGTTGTTGCATCATCGAGACCGGCAATATTTCCTTGCTGGTATTCGAAGGCAGTGGCCACTGCCTTTTCTTTCAGTCTGGTATCAGCCATGACGCTTATCCTTGGATACGACCGTTTACATCTCGAATTTTTAGATCACGACAGTTCGATGAAACTACCTACTAACGAGTGAATCGGAATTTAGCACATAAAAGGGCTAGTGAGTATCACTATCCAAATGTTGCATATTCGCATCACTCGGCATCGGGTTGCACGCTCGGATGCGCTTGTTTGAAGGCCTCGAGTTCAAGGCATTCCTTGTTAATGCGCTGAATGGTTGGGTAGGGCTTCATCGAGACCTTGAAGCGCTCGGCGTTATAGACCTGCGGCACCAGGCAGCAATCTGCCATCGTCGGAATATCGCCTTCGCAGAAACTACCGGTCGACGGATTGCCTGCCAGGACTTTTTCGACTGCATCGAAACCGGCCGAAATCCAATGCTTCATCCATTCGTCTTTCTGCGCCTGCGAGGCCTTGAATTGCGATTCGAGATATTGCATCACGCGCAGGTTATTGAGCGGATGAATATCGCAGGTAATCATTTGGGCAATGGCGCGTGCGCGTTGTGAATCACGCGGTACCGGTGGCAATAGTGGATTGTCGGACCAGACGTCGTCGAGATATTCCATGATCGCCATGGATTGCCGTAGTACGCGATTGCCGTGAATCAGGACGGGGACGAATTCCTGCGGATTCAGTTCGTTGAATTCCGGGGTGTGTTGCTTGCCGCCATCCTTCAATAGATGCACAGGTTCGATTTCGTAACTCAGCTCTTTCAGACCCAGCGCGATGCGTACCCTGTAAGCCGCACTCGAACGCCAAAAGGAATAAAGACGAAGACTGCCTCCAGTCATAACACCACTCCTGCCCAGTCGAGATGTTTAGGCTAACTCGCAATCGCTCCGGGTGGAAGTGTTTTCCGGAATTCCGTGTTTGAGCAGGGTGTTGGAGGGTGACGCCTTGTTTCAGGCGCCGGCTCGATTACTTGTTGGGTTGCATTTTTTGTTCGATCGCACCGAATACCGATTGGCCTTCGGTATCGAGCATTTCGATGCGCACGGTGTCGCCGAATTTCATGAAAGGCGTGCTGGGCTTGCCGTCGCGCAGGGTTTCCACAGTGCGCTGCTCGGCGAAACACGAAGCGCCCAACGAGGTATCTTCATTGGCGACGGTGCCGGAACCGACAATCGTGCCGGCCGAGAGCGGACGGGTTTTTGCTGCATGTGCAACAAGTTGGGCAAAATTGAATTGCATGTCGACGCCCGCTAAGGGTGCGCCAAACCATTGTCCGTTGATATGGGTCAACAAGGGCAGGTGGACTTTGCTGTCTTGCCATAAATCGCCGAGTTCATCCGGTGTGACGAATACCGGGCTCAAGGCCGAACGCGGTTTCGATTGCAGGAAGCCGAAGCCTTTTGCCAATTCGTTCGGAATCAGATTCCGCAAGCTGACGTCGTTGACCAGGCCGACCAGCTGGATATGTGAAGCTGCCTGGTCGGCAGTGACGGCCATTGGCACGTCGTCGGTCACGATCACCACTTCGGCTTCCAGGTCGATGCCGTAATCTTCACTTGGCACGATCACCGGATCACGCGGACCGTAAAAGCCGGCGCTGACCGCCTGGTACATCAATGGATCAACATAGAAACTTTCCGGCACTTCGGCACCACGTGCTTTGCGTACACGTACAACGTGCGGCAAGTAAGCGCTGCCATCGACGAATTCGTAGGCGCGCGGCAACGGAGCTGCCAGGTCCTGCATGTTCAGCGTGAAGACGTCGAAGCCATTGATGGTTTCGGCCTTGCTTTGATTCAATGCTTCGTACACGGCGTTCAAACGTGGCGCCGTATTGGCCCAATCCTCGAGAGCAGCCTGTAATGTTTTCGCGATATCGCCAACGGTAACGGCTTTGCTTAAATCCTTCGAGACAACGATCAAGGTGCCGTCACGGCCGCCCGCTTTGAGTGAACCGAGTTTCATGGGAAATTCCGAATCAGAAAGGCGGCATTTTAGCAAAGAACCAAGCGGACAAATGCGCTTTAAAGATGCATACCTAGCCAAATCACTGTGTTTGTCGAAACGGCGACTATCGGCATCAGTATTTTCGGCCAAAATTGGCCCGCTTTTACATACGATGCCGAACGGTCATGGTGGTCTTGCTCGTCACGGATGATTTCGCTGATCGCAGCGACAGCCGCTTTGTCTTGAAACTCCAGGACCCGTATCTGTTCGTGCAAGTGTTTCAACACGACGCTTTCGACCGCAACGGTGGTTGCGGCGATAGCCTGTCTTCCAAACAAGGCTGTGATCAAGCCGAGCGTGAACCCGCCGAGCCCGCAAAAATGATAGCTGCGGCAACGGCGAACATTTCTGCGCGTTAACTCAGTTTCAAAAATCTCGCGATGCCTGATTTCGTGCGACTGGAAATCTTGCAGCTCGGCGACGAAATCGCGGGCAAGGATTTTCGCGATGAAGATTTGTCCGGCGTAGATATTGATCGCGCCGTGCTCGCCGGCGTGGTTGACCTTGATGACCCGGCTACCCAGTAATTGACCTGGATTGAGCCGGGCATCAATACTCATTGTTTAATGCACGCCCAATTGCTGGAACATGAAGGAATACACTTCCGAAATTTCCGTGTAACGCTGGAAGCGGCCGGATTTGCCACCATGGCCGGCTTCCATATTGACGCGGAACAACAACGGATTGCTGTCGGTTTTCTTTGCGCGCAAACGCGCTACCCATTTTGCCGGTTCGTAATACTGCACTTGCGAATCATGCAAACCGGTGCCGACGTACATCGCCGGGTAATTCTTGGTAGCCACGTTGTCGTAAGGCGAATACGACAGCATGAAATCGTAGAATTTCTGTTCTTTCGGATTGCCCCATTCGTCGAACTCGTTGGTGGTCAGTGGAATGCTTTCATCGAGCATCGTGGTGACCACGTCGACGAACGGAACTTGCGCGATGATCAGGTGATATTTTTCCGGTGCCATATTGGCAATCGCGCCCATCAGCAGGCCGCCGGCACTGCCGCCTTGCGCTGCCACGCGATCTTTCGCGGCATAACCCTGCTTCACCAGGAAGTCGGTTACGTCGATGAAGTCGGTGAAGGTATTTTTCTTGTTCAGCAACTTGCCATTGTCATACCAGGCACGGCCCATTTCCTGACCGCCGCGAATATGCGCAATGGCATAAACCATGCCACGGTCCAGCATGCTGACGGCCGTAAGGCTGAACTTCGGATCCATCGATATGCCATAACTGCCGTAGGCGTACTGCAGCATGGCGCCGGTGCCGTCTTTCTTGAAGCCTTTGCGGTAAACCAGCGAGACCGGAATTTTAGTGCCGTCTTTCGCCGGTGCCCACACGCGTTCGGTCACGTAATTGTCGGCATCAAAGCCGCCAAGTACGGGTTCCTGCTTCAGTAATTTTTTCTCGCCGGTTTTGACGTTGACTTCAATCGTACTGGTCGGTGTGGTCATCGAGTTGTAGGTATAGCGCAACCATTCGGTATCGGCTTCGGCATTGACGCTGAATGCCATCGTGTAGGCCGGTTCGTCGGTTTTGACGAAGGTCGGATTCTTGCCTTCCAGATTGAAGTAGCGAAGTTTCTGCAAACCTTCGGAACGCTCTTCGATTGCAATGAATGTTTTGAATACGTCGAAACTATCGATAAAAATATTCTTGTCGTGCGCGATCAATTCTTTCCATTGATTGCGGTCGCCCCATTTGCCGTCTGCAACCGTCATCAGGCGGAAATTCGGTGCGTCCCAGTTCGTGCGGATTACCCAGCGGCCATCGAGATGGTCGGCATCGTATTCGAAATCGCGTTGGCGCGGTGCGAGCACATCGAACTTTCCTGGCTTCATTGCCAACGTGCAGCGCTGCTCGGTGCTGACCGTGCTTTCGAGCGTGATGCAAATGTATTTGTCCGAACGGGTGCGGCCGATTCCCATGTAGAAGCTTTCGTCTTTTTCTTCGTACAGCAGCTGGGCGTTTTTGGCATCGTCACCGAGCGTATGCGATTTGACGCGCTTGCTGAGCAGCGTGACCGGATCTTTTTCGACGAACAGCAAAGTCTTGTTGTCATCGGCCCAGACCAGGTTCGGTTCGGCATCGGTGATGGTGTCTTTCAAAGTTTCGCCGGTGGCCAGGTTTTTAATCTTGATCACGTATTCACGACGGCCGCTGGTGTCTTCGGCATAGGCCAGCAACTGATTGTCCTGGCTGACAACCCAATCGCCGATCTGGAAAAACCCTTTTCCTTCGGCCATCGCATTGCCGTCCAGCATGATTTCTTCGGCAGCCTGCATATTGCCTTTGCGACGGGCGTAAATCGGATAATCCTTGCCTGGTTCATAGCGTGTGTAATACCAGTAGTCGCGTTCGAAATACGGCACCGAACTATCGTCCTGTTTTACGCGCGCGATAATTTCCTGGTAGATTTTTTCGCGCGAATCTTTCAGCGGCGCCATCAGGCTGTCGGAATAGGCATTTTCGGCGTTCAGGTAAGCCAGCATTTCCGGATTCTTGCGGGTGTCATCACGCAGCCAGTAATACTCGTCTTGTCGTTTCAAGCCATTCGGGCCAGCGACTTCATACGGTTTTTTTGCCGCGATCGGCGGAGCGATATCAGAGGTTGCTGCCGAGTCGCCAGTAGTACCGCCTGCCTCGCTCGGTCCGCGGCCACAGCCGGAGATCAACAAGGCGCCAATGGCGACGGAAAGCGGTAGAAGTGGTTTCACTGAATATTCTCCGGGGTCTTGAAGTAAGAACACCCGTGCGGGGCACGGGTGTTGTTGTGACAGTTAATGATAGTAAATGCAGCCGGTTTATTTTGCGAATAGTTTTTCTTTCAGGAATGTATACGCCAAGGCCTGCATATAAGCGGTTTGCTCGTTGTTGGCCGCGCCGCCATGGCCACCCTCGATGTTTTCGTAATAAGTGACGTCATGGCCCTGTTCTTTCATGCGTGCCATCATCTTGCGGGCATGGCCTGGATGTACTCGGTCATCGCGTGTCGAAGTCGTGAACAACACCGGCGGATATTGAACGTCTTTCTTCACGTTCTGGTAAGGCGAGAACGTCTGGATGAATTTCCAGTCATCGGTGTCGGGATTGCCGTATTCGGCCATCCAGGACGCGCCTGCCAGCAGATGGTTGTAACGCTTCATGTCCAGCAACGGAACCTGGCAAACCACGGCGCCGAATAATTCCGGATACATCACGGTCATATTGCCCATCAACAGACCGCCATTGCTGCCACCTTGCATGCCCAAATGTTTAGGGCTGGTGACTTTCTTCGCGATCAAATCCTGCGCAACCGCCGCGAAATCTTCATAGGCACGATGACGATTTTGTTTTAACGCAGCTTGGTGCCAGCGCGGGCCGTATTCACCGCCACCGCGAATATTCGCCACCACGTACACGCCACCTTGCGTCAACCAGGCGCGTCCGACCATCGCGGAGTAACCCGGCGTCAACGAGACTTCGAAACCGCCGTAACCATATAGCAGTGTGGGATTGGTTCCATCCAGCTTGGTGTTCTTGTTCGACACCATGAAGTAGGGCACTTTGGTGCCGTCTTTCGAGGTCGCGAAGAACTGTTCGATCCGCAAGCCGTCTGCGTCGAAAAATGCCGGCAATTGTTTCAGCGACTCCGGACTTTTTCCGACCGTACCCAGCATCAGTGTGGTCGGTGTGACGTAATCGGTGACAGTCAGGAAATAGTCGTCCGACTCGAGCGAATCAACGGCCCAGGCGGAAACGGTTCCGAAACTAGGTGCACCTTTCAGCGGTTCGCGGGTCCAGCCTTTATCGGTATGCGTCAACACGTACAGGCGATTTTTTACATTGTCCAATACATTCAAGATGTAGTGGTTTTTTGTTGGCGTAAGACCGACGAATGACGTGGTATCGGTGGGTTCAAACAAGACGTCAAAATTACGACAGCCTTTCATGAAATCATCGAACTTGGTGGCGATCAACGAACCGACGGCATAGGTTTTGCCATTGGCCGTGTATGGCTCGCGCAATTCCAGGCTTAACCACTCGCGGTAAACCGTTTTGTTGGCCGAGTTTGGTGCATCGACCTTCGTCAAGCTGCCATCGGTATCAAGGTGATAGAGTTCGTCGTTATAGAACGCAATGTTCCTGACGACAAATTCGCGTTCGAAGCCGGGCGTGTCATCGTGGTAGGCGCCCACGCCGAGATCCTTCATTTCACCTTCGTATACGGTTTTTGCCGCACTCATCGGTGTGCCACGCGACCAGATTTTGGCGATGCGCGCATAACCGGAGTCAGTCATCGAACCTGGGCCGAAATCGGTCGAAACATAAACGGTATTTGCATCGATCCAGCTCAAGCCACCCTTGGCTTCAGGGCGGAAGAAACCGTCTTTCACCCATTGCTTGGCATCAAGATCGAATTCGCGCGAAACGTCAGCATCTGCACCACCGCGCGACAGGGAAATCAGGCATTTTGTGTAGGCCGGACGCAAGCAGCTATGGCCGTGCCAGACCCAGTTTTCTTTCTCGGTTTTATTCAGGGCGTCGAGATCGAGCAGGACTTCCCACTTCGGTTCTGCCTTGCGATATTCCGCGAGCGTGGTACGGCGCCAGATACCGGCGGGATTGGTTTTATCGCGCCAGAAGTTGTAATAAAAATCGCCTTGTTTTTCAACATAGGGAATACGCACGCTGGAATCGAGAATGCCGTGGATATCATCGCGCAATCCAGCGAATCCGGGTTGTGCTTCAAGGTTTTTTTTGGAATCGGCGTTTTGTTCTTTTACCCAGGTCAGGGCTTTTTCACCGGTGACATCTTCGAGCCATAAATATGGATCTTCCGCTGTCTGTGATTGTGTGATTGCTGCAGTTGCCATGGCGGTTGAAAACAATAAAGCCCTAGACGAAAAGCGTACACCTTACTCCTGATTTCGAGCGTTACAAACTAACACGCTGGCGACAACTGGCATGCATGACGAAAGTCATGGTTTTCTTATAGGTATTTCCTTCTGAAACGCTTGTTTCAAGCGGCGCGCATCGGGTTTTGACGCAAGCCCGTTCTGCCAAAGCCTTTGCGACGGGCCTGCGAAAAAGACGATTGCCTGCGACGGCGTGGTGGACTGTAGACGAGGGCAGCCGACCACGCCGCCGCGAAGCGGTGACGGTGGAGTACCAGCAGCATGCAGACTGGCGTGGCGGTGAGCCATAACCAGGTCTGGCCAAGCCAGTGGCTACTTGAAAATGTTTCAGGGAAAACCAGAACGCTAAGCGTGGTCAGGACCAGAACCTGCCAGCAGCAGCGTGCCCAGAGGTTTTTATCGATCATATTGTCCATGGCTGTCTCCGTGAGCGTGGAAACAGCTTGCAACGCCGGTTTCTCAAAAGCTGAGATTTGCTTGTAGGAGGGCCTTCTAGGCCCGACAGATTTATCGGGTTGTCTCTGGCCTAGAAGGCCCTCCTACAAGAATCTAGTACGGCATTCTCGTCAATGCGGTCATCGCGATTCGATGGCCGATATCGATCATTTCCTTGGCCCGCCAATATTCGTGAAAGCTGCAGCTTTCACGCGGAATCTGGATCAACATGTCAGGTGGATCCTGCGCCAATTGAAGACGGCTCATGGCCGAGTGCATGGTATCCAGTGATTGCGACATCAGCTCCATCGTGCTCAGTTGATCGTCGGAAGCGGAATGACGCTTTTCATCGCCTTGCCACATGGCTGCCAGGCGCTCGCGCAGACTGCGGTGGTCTTGTTCTTCGTCGGCTTCTTTCTGTGCGTAAACATCAACGCCGTAAGCCTCTGCCAGCGCTTCGTCGTTCTCGCAAATATCTTCAAAACTCTCCAATTGCCGATCCATAATTGGCCGCCAATGCACGGGGCCGTTTACATCCACTGCGATCACGCGATCCACCACCATTTGCCGCGTTGGCGCCATCGGCACCGGTGACAACAAACCACCGTCGACCAATTCGCGACCGTTGACGCGATGCGGCGTCAGCAACATCGGAATCGCGATCGACGCCCGGATCGCGTCAAATAGTTTTCCGCGGTTCAACCAGACTTCGCGCTGGCTTTTCAGGTCGGTCGCAACAGCGGTGAAATCGATCGGCAGGTCTTCAATCCGGTAATCACCGACCAACTCCTTGAGCGTGCCGATAATGCGATCGCCCTTGATAAACCCCTGATGCCCAAAGCCGAAATCAAGCAAACGCAGGACGCCGGATTTTTCCAGCGAACAAGTCCATTCCTTGTATTCCAGCAGGCGGCCGGCGGCATACACGCCACCGACCAGCGCGCCCATCGAACAGCCGACGACGGCCTGAATTGTGAAGCCTTCCGATATCAAGGCTTCGATCACGCCGATATGTGCCAGACCTCGGGCACCGCCGGAGCCGAGCACGAGAGCAATATTGCGACCACTGTTGTTACTAGGATTCATACGCCGACATCGTCAATTGCAACAGGGATTGAATCTGGGCCCGCAGACTCGCGGGTTCGGTGATTTCCGCATCGGCACCATAACGCAAAACATCCATCAGCAATTCTTTCGCATTGCTATAGGGCAAACGAAGTTCGTAGCGGCCATCGGACAGGAAACGGCCTTCCTGCTTGGAATGCCAGTGCTCGTCGGCCACCCAGCGGGCGGCTTTGGCGGAAAATACAATCGTCGCCGTACCTTTCGGAGTGCCGGAAAAAATGCCGTAACTGGATGCCAGGTGGCTATCGAGTTCTTGTTCGGAAAGGTCTTTTGCGGTGTCTTCCAGCATCCTGGCATGCGAAATCCGGTCGACCGAAAAGCTGCGTAAGCCATCGCGCTCGTGATCGTAGGCATCGAGATACCAATTGTCGCGGTAATGGGTTAGCCGCTGCGGCGAGACCGTGCGATGGGTTGGCTGGTTGGTCGAACGGGCAAGATAGTCGAAGCTCAGTTGCTGGCGTTCCAGCACCGCCGTGGCCACCATCCGGAAACCGGCATCGTCGCGTTTGCGAACGCCGGCACCGATCACGCGAATACGTTCCAGCGGCCAGCGTTTTCCCTGCGAGTGTTCGGCCAGCAAACCGTCAATCCGCGCTTTCAGCGGTGCCAGCGCTTTCGCCAACACGCCATCGCTGGTGCGCGCCAGTAATTGCTGAGTTGCGACCAATGCATGCAACTCATCGGAACTCAACCACAGCCCCGGCAATTCGAAACGCTCGGCTTCCTTCTCGTTATAACGCACGCCGCGTTCGGGATCGAGTTCGATCGGCGCCATCAGCACATCGCGCAAAAACGCGATATCGCGATACAAAGTTGCACGCGAACATTGCAAATCATCCTGAAGTTTTTTCAGCGAAATTGGATAACGCGATACTTTCAGTTGACGATGTAACGCGGCTCTGCGTTCGTTCGAATTCATTTCTGTGTCCGTTCTGGCATTTAAACTTCGGTAGGCATGATATTACGCAATATTTTTTCCAAGAGTGCGTGCCGGATAGTATTTCCCGGAGTTTTTTGCATTTTTCCGCAGGGCACGAAGCCGTTATGCGGAATGACGGCACTCGCTGCGCCTGCCCCCTGTTTTCGGCAGTAAAAACATTCGAGTCCGATATCAATCCGGCATCGGAAATCACGCGGCCAAAAAATTATTTTCATGATTTCGAAAAAAACATTTGCAATTTGAAAATAACAGGCGTAACGTGCGCGCCTTCGCAATCACGCGAATAAACGAGTAGCAAAATGACTTCTTACCGACCACACATTGCAGGGCACACGAACACGCTGAAAAGCCGTGACGTCGCTTTATGCACGTGGCGGGGCGAGAGCGCGCTCGAATGCGGCAAGCAGCCAGGCGGCATGTTTCCACTCAACGACAAATTCATAGACTAGGCCACTCTTATCGGAGATCGGCCAAGCCGATCTCCCGAGCATAGCGAATGCCCTCGGGATTTTCCCGGGGGTTTTTCTTTTGGGCGTTCGCAAAAAGGTTTTATGGATTTCAAATATTTCGGTGCCGCCCTGAAGCATCCCGGTCTCTCGCCGGAATCAGGGGCAAGCAGCTCTACAGCGCTTCGGCGCTGTGTCTTGATGCTTCGGCACGAGTGAAATCGGTATCGAAATAGATCAGCGAAAGCTGAAAGGTTTTGGCGTTTTTCGGAGCGCCAAAAACGAAGTGCATTACTTGTTCATCATTGCGGTACGGCTTGCAACGCCGTCCGGTGCGCCTGGCTTTGCCATCGCGTATGCCTTGGGTGCAGGTGTGTATTTCGCAAGACGATCGCTCAAAGGTAGAGCAACGATTAGATATCGTGAATGTCGGTTCGATTCCGACTCGTCACCACTGGATAGCTCAGTCGGGTAGAGCAGCAAACTAAACATTTGCGGGTCGCGGGTTCGACTCCCGCTCCAAACGACCTGTAACGTCGTTATCCAACAGGGCGCAAGCCCGATCCGAAACTGCTCCGTGTGGCGTGTGTGTCGAATTCAGAACATCGAATGAAGCATGTATTTCACAGCGGTGCGAACACCGGGAGTTTGCCGGTGCTTAAAGCCGAGATCATGTTGTAGGACCGACGGAAGTCGGGACAGTTTTACAAAAATGATATTGCCTTATAGCACTCACATCCTCCCCGCGCTCGCAACGTCAGGGGCAGTTTCAACTTATTCGATGTCGTTGCGAATGCACCCGCAATGATCCTGCATGACACAGCGCGCGTTGCGTTGTTTGACGCGATGACGAAATGCATCGTGGTGTTTCAACCCATCAGGTAGCAGGCTCGACTGCGTGGTGGGTGCTCAAGATCGAGCCATTTTTTAATCATGAAATACAAAGGAGGTCCGCAATGTTGATGTTTCAAAAAGTTGTAATAGGCGATGCCGAACGCGGCCTCGTCTACAAGAATCGTCGTTTCGACTACGTGCTTTCACCTGGTGTGTATCGCCTGAAAAGCTTTATCAACAGCCTGGAAGTGACTGTGCACAACATCACCGGCGTTGAATACACCGGCAAGGATGTCGAAACCCTGGTCGCCCGTCTGGGTGATCGTTTGAGCGACACTTTCATGCTCGCCGATATCGGCGTGAAGGAAGTCGGTTTGCTGTTGAAGAACGGCAAGATCGAAGACGTGTTGGCGCCGGGTTCGCGCAAGTTGTACTGGAAGGGTCATGTGGCTCTTGAAGTGCAGCGCGTGAGCCTGGTGGAAGGTATCCAGATGGACGAAGACGTGATGCGTCGTTTGCGCCAGATGGGTGTGCTGGAGCGTTATGCCGTTGCGGTTAACGTGCCTACCGAGTCGGTCGGCCTGTTGTTTGTCGATGGCAAGTTGTCGCGTGCGATGCAGCCTGGTGCCTATGCGTTCTGGAACTTCCAGAAAAACATCGGCGCCGAAGTGATGGATTTGCGCGTGCAATCGGTCGAAGTCTCCGGTCAGGAATTGTTGACCAAGGACAAGGTTTCGTTGCGCGTGAATCTGGCGGCCAGCGTTCGCATTACCGATGCGGTTGCCGCGCGTACCAAGGTTACCAAGTACGGTGATTATTTGTACCGCGAATTGCAATACGGTTTGCGTAAAGCGATCTCTGCGAAAACGCTGGATGAGTTGCTGGGCGACAAGGCTTCGCTGGACGCCGACATCTTTTCCTACGTGCTAAAGCAAGTGAACGAGTTGGGTCTTGAAGTGCTGGGTGTTGGTGTCAAGGACATCATCCTGCCTGGCGACATGAAGGACATCTTGAACGGTGTGGTGCAAGCCGAAAAAACCGCTCAAGCCAACGTAATTCGTCGTCGCGAAGAAGCCAACGCGACCCGTTCGCTGTTGAACACAGCGAAGCTGATTGAGCAGAGCGCCGTGTTGATGCGTTTGAAGGAATTGGAAGCTTTGGAAAAAGTGACCGAGAAGATCGACAAGTTGACCGTGTTCGGTGGTCTGGATGGCGTGTTGAAGCAATTGGTGACGTTGAAATAGAAACCTATAAACACCGCCCAGTGGGGCGGTGTCATGGAATATAGTGGGGAAAATATTATGAGCGACACAGAAGTGAGTGCTTCACAATTCACATTGCTGCATGCCGAGCACCATAAGCCGATCAAGGCCTGGATCAAGGGTGTGCCGCTTGAAGACGAGGCGCGCGCACAACTGATCAATATCGCCAGTCTGCCTTTCGTTGGACCTTGGGTGGCGGTAATGCCCGACGTGCATTTAGGTAAGGGTGCGACGGTGGGCTCGGTCGTACCGACCCGTGGTGCGATTATCCCGGCTGCAGTTGGCGTTGATATCGGCTGCGGAATGGCGGCGATTCAAACCACGCTGA
>JBOHYG010000072.1:0-1482 GCA_050737875.1 Arenimonas sp.
TGCGGTGCGGCCTTTTGGCGCGTTGCTGTTCGGCCGCATCGGCGACATGGTCGGGCGCAAGTACACCTTCCTGGTCACCATCGTAATTATGGGTGCCTCCACTTTTCTGGTCGGCTTGCTACCCAGTTACACCAGCATCGGCGTGGCGGCGCCCATCATCCTGATTGGCTTGCGCCTGCTGCAAGGTCTGGCGCTGGGTGGCGAATACGGCGGTGCCGCCACTTACGTCGCCGAACATGCGCCGATGGGAAAACGCGGGCTGTACACCAGCTTCATCCAAACCACCGCGACGCTTGGCTTGTTTCTGTCCTTGATGGTGATTCTGAGCTGTCGTTATTTTCTGGGAACCGAAGCGTTTGAAGAATGGGGTTGGCGAATTCCGTTTCTGGTTTCGGCCGTGTTGCTCGGCGTGTCGGTGTGGATCCGTCTGCAATTAAACGAATCGCCCTTGTTCCAGCAAATGAAGGATGAAGGCAAGACATCGAAGGCACCGATCACCGAAAGCTTTTTTTCTGCCAACGGCAAGATCGCTTTGCTTGCATTGCTCGGCGCCACCGCCGGGCAGGCCGTTGTCTGGTATGCCGGGCAATTCTATTCGCTGTTTTTCCTGACCCAGACCCTGAAGATCGACGGCTCGACCGCGAACCTGCTGATCGCCGGCAGCTTGTTGCTGGGTACACCATTTTTTATTTTCTTCGGTTGGTTGTCGGACAAAATCGGGCGAAAAAAAATCATCATGGCGGGCTGCTTGTTGGCGGCGCTGACCTATTTTCCGATTTTCAAAGCGCTCACGCACTACGGCAACCCGTCGATGGAACAAGCGGTCACAACCAGCCCGGTGCTTGTGGTTGCCGATCCTTCGACCTGTCATTTCCAATTCGATCCGGTCGGCAAAAAAGTATTCAGTAGTAGTTGCGATATCGCCAAAGCTGCCTTGGCGAAAGCCGGTGTCAGCTACGGCAATCAAGATGCCCCGGCCGGTGGTATTGCCCATGTAAAAATCGGCTCGGTTACCGCGTTGGCATTTGAAGGTGCAGGCCTTGATCCGGCGACTTTCAAGGCGCAGGCCGATGCATTCGGTTTGGATTTAAAAACGAAGCTGAGCAGCGCAGGCTATCCGGAAAAAGCCGATCCCGAACGCGTCAACAAGCCCATGCTGCTCGCGTTACTTACCTTGCTGGTGATCTACGTCACGATGGTCTACGGCCCGATCGCCGCCTTGCTGGTGGAGTTGTTTCCGACCCGCATCCGCTATACATCGATGTCGCTGCCCTACCACATCGGCAACGGCTGGTTCGGCGGTTTTCTGCCGACGATTGCGTTTGCGATGGTGGTGGCCAGCGGCAATATTTATCAAGGCCTCTGGTATCCCATCGTGATCGCCACGATGAGCCTGGTCATCGGCACATTGTTCTTGCCGGAAACGAAGGACGTTGATATTCGGAAGTAATTTGCAGGGCCAACGTAGGGCCGATGTAGGAC
>JBOHYG010000073.1:0-2617 GCA_050737875.1 Arenimonas sp.
GAATGAATGCTGGTGTGCCGTGAATGGTCCAAACGCTTGGTCATGCCTGCGCGAATCGGATTGAGATCGACATAAGGCTGAAAAACAAGGACAACCAAGGATTTCATTAGCTCTCCGGCGTTATCAGGCTAGACAAGAAAAACAAGGACAACCAAGGATTTCATTAGCTCTCCGGCGTTATCAGGCTAGACAAGTACTCCGTATCCGTTGCGATCATCCATAAGCATCGCCATTTCGCGATGCTTTTTTTGTTCTAAGAGACAGTGAAAAAACCATCACCCACACGCATTTCTCCCTTTCGGGCCATTGATCCCCTGGAGATATCTCAGCGTTGTTTTTCTAACGCCAATGCCGTGCCAATCCCTTTTAACCAACGTTGTTTCAAACGCTGGGCTAATGTCATCAAATCCTGCGCTTCACCGACAACACGCCAATAGCCCGAGCCAATGGCTTTGACGCGTGTTGTCCAACGTTCTGGGTCGTTCTCAAAGGTTTTCAATACATCAGGCATGGAAGCGGGAATGGCACCGCGTTTATCCGGGCGCACTTGTTTGCCGGTCCATTGCACCAACTCGATATAGGCGTCGAGTCGAAGGGGTAAACAGGCGATCAGAGTGCCTGCAATCGGTTTGATGTTTTGTCGAAGCGGAGCAGGGCTTTGCTTCAAGGCCTTTAAGCGCGAATGAATGCTGGTGTGCCGTGAATGATCCAAACGCTTGGTCATGCCTGCACGAATCGGGTTGAGATCGACATAGGCCATGGCTGCCAGCAAGGCTTTGTCATCACACAATAATTGGGATTTGAAACGACCTTCCCAAAAGTGGCCTTTGCAACTGTCTTCGTTATTGGCTTGGCGAGCGATCGGCTCAGCTAGGCATTTCATCAGCCAGGATAGATTGCCCAGACGATGGCGAAGTATCGCCATGCGGGTTGGGTTCGAGATAAGCGTTTGTGCTTTTAATGCACGTGCTTGCTCGGTGTCTTCACGAGGCGGAAATAATCGAACCCAGCGCCGGGCGACTGTTTCATCGGGCCATGATTGTGCGACCGATGGATCGAGTTGCAGCACCACATGCAGATGGTTGCTCATCACGGCATAGGCATGAATGGCAACGGCGAAACATCCGGCCACCAAATGCATCCGGTCTTCTACCCAAACTCTGCGATGCTCGAAGTTTTGTTGAGTGTAGTGATCAATGCCGCATAAGAATGCACGCCGCACACAGCGCTGAACGCAGTGATAGGTGCCGGCAGTATCTGGTGGAATTAGATGAGAACGGGCTTGCGTCATGCCAATAGTTTGCGATGACGGGGTTTCGATGGCTGTAGGGAGTTTCTGATTCACTTGTCAGTGAATATGGATATTATGGGTGTCCTTGTTTGTGTTCTTCTTCATTACCTTGTCCTTGGTTTTGCTCCGTCATGCGAATATACGCGCATTGTTTCAGCACTCAGTTCTTTGGTTGAAACACGAAATTCTGTTCGTCATGACCGCGTTTTATTTTTACTGTTAGCGGCTTGGTCGGGTCAGCATTGCCGACGTTTACCGACAATTGGGATGCATTTTGAATTTTTATACCATTGACTTCGAGTACGACGTCGCCAATTTGCATGCCACCTTCCTGAGCGATTGAATCGGGCGCGAATGCTTTGATTACGGTCTCGAAACGCGTGCCACTCCAAGTTTGGCCGGCTTCTTTGGATTCAATTTGTATGCCCAATCGCCAAGGTTTTGCAGTCAGTGCAGTTTTTGGCTGGCTCAGTGCAGAATCACTGAAGCCTTGCAGGATAATCGCATCGGCTAAAGCCGGATTGACTGGCATCAAGTATTGATTGATTTCAGCTTCAGTAGGCTGGCGGTTTTCTAGCACTACTGACTTTGCCGATTTTACATAGCTCGAAAAAACCGACGTCTCAGTATTGTTAATCTTGCCCTTAGCATCGTAGGTCACGTAGGCGGAACTAGTGCGCATCAGAGTAAACGAGGATTTATCTTTATTGAAAACCCGGTAACTCATGCTATAGCCGTAAACATCACGCTCAGCGGTAGAGCCGTAGTCTTGCGGCGGCGAACCGAACTTGGCATGAATTTTGTCTTTGGTAGTACCAAGCGGAAATAGCTTTTTTATCTGCGCGGCATCGGCGTGATAAAGAACTTCCGGGCTGCCGAGCTTCATCACAACCGGTTTATAGATGTCTGACAATGTGCTGGCTTCAATGCGACCGATAAACAAGAACGTGAGCGCGAACAAGACTGCCCAAACTGGAAGTCGGCTTGATTTATTAAAAAACATTTTTTAATTTGCCCTTGTTTAACAATGTAGAAATGTGAAAGGTAAAGCTTCAGACGCCGAACTATAAACCATATTGTTTTAAAGATACCAAATCATATTTATAGTGTTACATGCGTGTTTTAGCCTGAACCTGCGTGTCCTTGATCCCCTTATGCGGCAAAATCGCCTGATGCAGGTTTTTATGCGATTTTCTATTAGCCATCGGAAGCTAACACACGCAAAAATATAAAAGTAGATTGACAAGAAATGAATTGATGAAAACGAGAACGCGTCGAGTTTTTTTTTGATGTCACAAGATGTTATCGCGACAAAAATTTCTATGC
>JBOHYG010000074.1:0-1144 GCA_050737875.1 Arenimonas sp.
TATCTAGTTCTCCGGCGTTGCCAAGTCTGATGAGTTCTTGCCATTGATCGACTTCACCCCAAAGCACTGCATTATCTGTGGTGCTTTTTCTTTATGTGGGTCAATAAAAAATCATCGTCCACGATTCTTTCTCCCTTTCGGGCGACTGTGTTTCTTCGTGATGACTCCAAAAAAGGGGTCAGGTTCATTTAATTTCCGCCCCTTGTTGTTTATTCAGACATTTCCTACGCCCGCACAAGACAACGACTGATTCAATATCTGTCGTTGCTCTGCAATCCTGATGCCAGGTTGGTTGGGATTGTTATTCATGGCGCGTCTTCCCCGTTTTGATATTGTAGGTGTTCCGCAGCACGTCGTTCAACGCGGCAATGATCGGCTGCCATGTTTCGCTGCCGAGATCGACTACATTCGCTACTTGCAGGATTTGCGCGACGTTGCTCGCGAAAATGCGTGTGTCATTCACGCGTATGTATTGATGACAAATCATGTACATCTATTACTCACGCCACAAAAAGTGGGGGCGACGAGCCGAATGATGCAGGCTTTGGGTCGGCGTTACGTCGGTTATTTCAACCGTCAATACCATCGAACCGGCACGCTTTGGGAAGGGCGCTACAAATCCAGCCTAGTAGACACAGAAACGTATTTGCTGCGTTGCTATCGGTATATCGAACTCAATCCAGTGCGGGCACGAATGGTAAATTCGCCAGACGCATATAAGTGGTCAAGTTATGCATTTAATGCATGTGGCGAGATCAATCTGATGCTTTCGCCGCATCCGTGTTATCTGGAGCTGGGAGTTTCAGATGACGCTCGTCAATCAGCTTATAAAGCGTTTGTTTCTGAGGCACTCGATCCTGCTGAAACAGGTGAAATCAGATCTTATTTGCAGCAAGGACGCGTACTAGGCAGCCCAAGATTCCAAGCCCACATCGAAAAGCTTCATGGAAGAATTGCAACGACGCGCCCGCGAGGTCGACCAGCAAGTGCAAGCGCCGCGATAATCAAATAATTCAGAAAAACAAGGACAACCAAGAATCTATCTAGTTCTCCGGCGTTGCCAAGTCTGATGAGTTCTTGCCATTGATCGACTTCACCCCAAAGCACTGCATTATCTGTGGTGCTTTTTCTTTATGTGGGTCAA
>JBOHYG010000075.1:0-23894 GCA_050737875.1 Arenimonas sp.
ATGTGTAAATTTGATGTCTTCGATACGCTCTGGTCTTGGAGCGCGGGCCATCTCCAAAATTGCCGCCAGATCAGACTCGCGTGTCTGCCGCACCATAAAGTCGCGGACAGGTATTGCCCCTAAATCCAGAGCTTGCGGTGCCGTTATTTTTTCCTGCATATACGGCTGCATGGCTGTGGTGTTGACTCGATCAATCACCGGCCCCATGGAAAATAAAGTCAGAAAAAAAGCCAGTGTCACCAGAACACTGTTGGGCGGCGTTTGCGGCAATCCCAAAGCATGACGCAACAATGACAACACGATGATAATGCGCGTGAATGAAGTCAAACCGATCAGCATTACCGGCAATATGGACAACAAGCTCAGCAATACAAAGGTACGAATAACCGACGAGTAATCTTGCTTGCTTGCCTGGTCCAATACGGTCGCTGCCGGCGAGGCGAAAGCCAGATCGCTTAAAAGCAAACCAAACAATGCAATGCCTAATAACGCAAGCCAGCCCTTTTTAGCTGATGGCTTAGTCATGATTTGGCTCCGAATTTGGATATTGCTTTGCAAATTGGATTTGCATCGAAGATTCAGCCAACAAAAACTCGCTGTCGCCATTGCTAATGCGATACAACGTGGTTTTTTGGCTGATGCGTTGAGTTTCCAGCACAACGATTTTCTTGTTCTGTGATGCAACCTGCGGCTTCGGTCCCACCCAGCGATCCAGCCAGCCACGACGACGCGCATACCACGTCAATGCCGCGAAGACACTTACGAGCAAAATAGTAGTTACCAACAAACCGAATACCTCCGGTGTGTTTGTGACTGAATCCTTGCGGAAAGGAATGGGTTGAGAGCTGGTGGTTGTTGCTGCAGGCTTGTTGGATTCAACAGGCTTTACAGCAACCGCAGGTGACGATTTCATGTGAGTTCCGTAATACGTATACCGAAATTGTCTTCGACGGCAACCAACTCGCCACGCGCAACCGGTTTGCCGTTAAGTTGCAAGGTAATCGGCATATCGAGCGACTCATTCATTTCAAGCACTTCGCCCTTTTTCAGGTTGAACAGCTTTTCAATGCTGATGGAAACGCTACCAATCAGTGCCGTAAGAGTGACCGGCACATGGCCAATCAAGCTCATGTCTTTATTGATGACGGGATTTCCTGTTGGCGTATTTTCACTTGCATCAGGTAAATCAATAGGATTCACGGGTGTTTTGTTCATTACATAATTCTCATTACTTAAGGAGTATCGACCTGCACGGCCCGCTGCAAACCTTTGCGAACAAGTCGTACATTGGCCAAGCGGCGTGCATCTGGATGCGTCAAATGAAAAGCGGAGTGAATCGATGCGTTCGAAACGAGCACGTCACCGACTTGAAGTCCGATGGTGTCCGCCAGTGTCGTTTCGCCGAGGTCCAGCGATACTTGAAGTTCTATTTCTGCATTAATGCTGGAGATATCCCTTTGGGCCAGAGCTTCGTGCTTAAGCACTTCACCGGGCACCAAACTGTCCGTCAGGTCCGCATCAAGGATTACATAGGCAAGAAAACCCGAGCCTTTCAGCGCGAACACAGTGTGGCCCAAGCGAGGAATGAAAATATCGTTGAGCGGCGGCATGCCGTCTTGAATATCCAGATCCAGAACAGGCACGCCTATCCATTGGCTGAAGAGCGCTTTCAGAGCGCGGTCACCAACACGACGACCCAGATGCAGAATGTCGCCCGCGGCTGCTTTCGCAAGCAAACCACCCAACTTTTCCAGGTGCTCGGTTGGCGCACCAAAATAAAGTGCGCCCTTGTCCGAATTCACGCGCATCCACTTTAATGGCGAAACAGGTTTGTACGTATCTGCGTTGACTGCCTGCAAATCCAGACACGCTGGCTCGACGCTCCAGGCATCAAGCCAACGTTTTAGTTCCTGTTCGAGGCGCGTAAACAACGCCTCTTGCCGACGGCGGCTATGCCAGCGAAGGCGACGAAATTGCATTATCAGCCTCGCGTACTGTTATACAGCTGTTCGATCATTTCATTGCTGACCGTCATGACACGCGAGCTGGCCTGGTAACCACGTTGAATGATGATCATGTCCGCAAATTCCTGCGTCAGATCAACATTCGCCAGTTCAAGATTGCCACCAGCAATACGGCCAAATATACCTTCGCCCGGACGACCAATTTGCCTTTGTTGCACACTGGAACCGGCAATGAGACGACCACCAACCAGTTCCAAAGCACTTTCATTAGGGAACGATGCAAGCGCCAATTGCGGGCCTTCTCTGTGCTCTGACGACGAGTAGACAAACTGCAAGGTGCCTTCGCTATCGAAAGACAGGTTGGTAATGCCAAGCATTGGATGGCCATCAACGACTTGACCACCAAGATTGGTCGCGACGCCGCTCAAACGTGTTGCACCATCAAATGCACCGGCCGTACCGAAATTCAACGTGACGGTTTGCGATACGCCGAGGTAAGTCAGATTCAATGCAGCAGTATTGAAACCCGTCAATGGCGTACCATTGATATCGAAACGAATTTCGGTGCCTGCAGTACTGACAACCGCTCCGGTTTCGTCTTTCACGGTGACCAAATAACTGCCTGGTGTCACGGCATTGTTGTCGGTCAGCGTTGTGGTAAGTGTGTGCATAGTGCCGGAGGCATCATAAACCTGGAAATTGCCAAGCGTGAAACTTGGCGTACCGGGTGCAATATTGCCCGCAATCCTAACCGAGGTCGTCGCTTGCGGCGGCAAGGTACGATAAGTATCCAGATCGATACTCGACAAGTTACCGACGGAATCGGTTGCCATCACTTGATAGCCCGTCACGCTGTCGGTCAACAAGCCTTCTTCATTGAAGCGGAATTGACCGGCACGGGTGTAATAAAGATTACCGCTGTCGTCACGCAAAATGAAAAAACCGTTGCCATCGATGGCAACGTCGGTCGGTGTGCCGGTTTGGCGAATATCACCGGCCGTAGTGCGAAGGCCTTCGCCCGCAACACGGGTACCGCGTCCGCCATTGACGTTTTCAAAAAAAGTATCGCTGCCACGAAACCCAGGAGTATTCATGTTGGCGACGTTGTTACTGACGGTATCGAGGCTACGTGAAAAACTGAACAGGCCCGACAGGCTATTAAAGAGTGCTTGAAACATGAGTAATTCTCCGATTAAGGTTTAACGAGACTGATTTGCGAGAGACGAATACCGGTTAATACCTGACCAGTGGTGGTTTGAATGCTGAGTTCAGGACCGGAGTTGGTGAATTTCACAACGGTTACAGTGCCAACCGTTGCTGCCCCCTGCCCCTGAATTTCGACGGTTTTATTAAGAAGTTGCAGTGCTTGCGCAGAAGAATTCATGACCAGCAATCCTTCCGTGTTCTGACTTGTCTGACGGGTCTGTTCCAGATTGGAAAATTGCGCCAGTTGTGCCAAAAATTCGCGGTTATCCACCGGCTCCAAGGGGTCCTGGAATTGGAGTTGTGACAAGAACAACTTGATGAAATCGTTCTGATCAATCGTATTTTGTTGCGTGGCGGAAGCACTCTGCGGATTGAGAATGGTACCGATGGCATCTACTGGCATAACAATGGCCTCAGGTGTAAATCAGAAAGTGGAAGGTGCACGCCATGCTTCATGCCCGTTGAGCATGATGCGACGTAGTGAAAAGCCTTGCTGTTCGGCATGACAACGTAATGCTTCAACAAGTGTTTTTGTCTCGTTTGCATCGATTTGATAATCACGAACCCATGCCGTCGTTGCATCACCATCTGATAGCCAACGCAAGACGCGTTGTGGCCACATGACGATCGAGCCACGCGCTTCCGAGCGCAAGGTACGTGCAGCTTCGGAGGCATTCGCAGATTCGAAGATCGCTTTGGATAAAGGAGAAAACGACTGCAACGGATCACTGTCCCTGTCACTATCCATCAAGACTGGGTTGAACGGTTTTTGTAGCTGACTTTGGCCGCGAACATGTGTTGCCGCCACAGGAGCGGAATCAGCCGACTGCAACCCATTTCCATTGGTAAGTTCAGTTCGTTGAACAGTGGATTGATAAGAAAGAGATGCATTGGCTTGCAACCGCCAAGGTATTGCAACGAACTCAACCTCGCCTGTCGCGCTACTTGAATGCTTTTTGGCATGTGCACCAACAGTGTTCTCTTGGGGGGCTTCGAGAAATACATCTTCACCAGAAGATCCAGGGGGAACGTCTTCAAGCGCCTGCACGGGACTTATGCCTAGATCTGCTTCTGCAGTAACAGGCTGAGCACTGTCATTTTGCACAGACGTGCCACTACTTGATGGCTGCAGCACATTAGTTAGTGGAATTTGGCTACGGCTTGCTACTTCAAGCGTAGGCACAGGACTTATACGAACCTCTTCTTCAGCAGAAATCTGTACATGCTCGTTGCCTACTGCCATTTCCACAAGCGTCTCACTGTTTGATGTGGGCAAGACATCAAGCGCTGGAATTGCGCTACGGTTTGCCACTTGATAGCCCAACGCGCCAATGAAATTCTGTGAATCATTGGCTACATGTAATTGCGGCGCCTTTGTCGCTAACACTTGTTCTGCATGGTACGCGGGAAAAATCACGGCATCGCTGCTTGCAGGAGCGAACGCTTCATCATGACTCATCGACGAATCCGTCACGGTCGTGACTGGAATAGCGACTTCCGGCGCATTGAAATTTGGCGACTCGTTGATCGGATTAACGATCTGATTGAGTAGCAGACTAAAGTCGTCCCCTACTCTCGCTTGTTTAACTTGCGAATTACCCGGTAATGCCATGGCAGTGGGCGTAGCAGTTTGAAAGCGATTAATCATGGGCGCGCTCCCGATTATTCAGCCAGACATCACTGATCTGATCGAAGCTGCGCTTTTCATTTTCCAACTCTGCCTGCTTTTTTTGCCTCGATTCGCGTTGCTCCGACACTTTCGTGGTGGAGGCGGCATCAACCATTTTTTTCTGGGCTTTCTGCGTTGATTGCTCGGCCTCAGTCAATGCCGTTTTTAACGTGGATGCCAATTGCATGGCATGCTGTTCGTGTTCTAGTGCAGCATTGTACAAACCGATATCCAATCCACCGTCTGCCTGTTTCAATGCTTTCCATTGTTCGAGTTTTTCAATGGCTGACACGGCAGTCTCGTGTTTTTCAGTCGCCACGTTTTGTTCGTGAATGGCCTGGCGCAAAACTCCGTTCGCCAGCTCCTCGCGGAACTGATTCAAACGAACCAGTCGTTGCATTTTGTTCGGGCGGGTACTCATGAGCGCACCTCACGAGAATTCAGTATCCGTTGTAATTGCTGGTAGGCATCCGAACGGCGAATGCGTTGTTCCGGTGTCTGGGTCAATACGGCATCCAGATTTGGTTTGACGTCGACGGCTTCGTCAAGCACAGGATTCACACCGCGTTGATGTGCACCCAGCTCAACCAAGTCCCGCGAGGCTTCATAGGTGGCGAGGAGTTTCTTGGTTTCTCGTGAAATCTTTTCTTCGTCCGGATTGGCCAAATGACTCATCAAACGACTAGTGCTTTGCAAAAGATCGATAGAAGGATGATGGCCGCGCGCAGCCAGCTCACGCGTGAGCACTATATGACCATCAAGAATGGCGCGCATGTGGTCGGTGATTGGCTCGTTCATGTCGTCACCCTCCACCAGCACGCTATACACGGCAGAAATGGCACCGCCCTCTTTCATTCGACCACATCGCTCCAAGACACGCGGCAACATCGCAAACACGGAGGGTGTGTAACCTCTGAACGTCGGTGGTTCGCCAATCGCCAAACCAATTTCCCGTTGTGCCATCGCGAAGCGCGTCATCGAATCCACGATCAACAACACAGATTTACCCTGATCGCGAAAATATTCGGCAATGGCATGTGCCGCATGCACTGCATGCGTTCTCACCAATGCCGGTTGATCTGCCGTGGCAGCAATGACGACGGCATGTTTGAGTCCTTCATCGCCCAGAGAATTGCGAATGAAATCGCCGACTTCCCGGCCACGTTCACCCACCAAAGCGAGCACTGTCACGTCGGCTGACACATGGCGCGCCAGCATGCCAAGCAAGGTGCTTTTGCCTACGCCACTTCCTGCAAAAACGCCGACCCGTTGCCCTACTCCCAGGGTCAATAAAGTATCGATGGCACGAATGCCGGTTTCCAGCACTTGCGTGATTTCCTCACGTGCCATGGGATTGATCGGCTCGCGATAAAGCGGATACTCCTCGGTTAAATTCAAGGCACCTTTATCATCGATGGGCTGGCTGAATGCATCGACTACACGTCCGAGCAATGCATCACCTACCGGGATCGACAAACTGCGTCCCGTCGCCCGAACGATACTATCGGCCGAAATACCATGCACGTTGCCGTATGGCATCAGCAGAATACGATCTTGTTTGAAGCCGACGACTTCCGCTTGCACGGGCTCGCGATCATCTTCGGTAAATAATTCGCACAACTCACCCAAATGCGCGTCCGGACCAATGGATTCAATCACAAGGCCGTTAAAAGCAACGAGCCGCCCATAGCGGTGCGCCATGTCTGCTTTCTGGACTGCATTGACGAGCTTGCTGGCGAGTGACATCAGGACTGCCCCCGGTGTTCGCCAAGTCCAGATAAAAACGCTTTCTTCAAAGCCTCAAGACGCACATCGATCCCGCAATCAAATCTGCCTCTTGAGGTTTCAATAATGCATTGACCGGATTTAAGTCGACGATCAACATCTATATCAATGCTGCTTTTGACTTCTTCGAACATCATTCTGTCGGCTTCGCTCACATGGAGGGTCGCGACACCATGGCCATACTCGCTAGCAACGGTGCGACAAAGTTCGGCCATTAGACTGCGATCGGCGGATTTATCGCCTAACAGTCTCAACACCGATGCAAATGCCACTTCGACAGCCACTACTTCTGCGTCTGCTGCATGCTGCTCAATGGATAATTCCAATGAACTCATGACTTTCTGAAACTGTTCCGTCTTAGACTTTAATTCGGCAACGGCTTTCTGGTGCGATTGCATCAAGCGCTTTTCAATTTCTTCAACCCGTTTCTGGATTTCGCGTTCGGCATCTTTCAGCCCTTCGGACAGGCCTTGCTCATGCGCTTGTTGAAATAGTTGCTCCTGTTGATCACGCACACGCTTTCCCTCGGCCAGACTTTCGTCGGCCTTGGCTGAGATAGCGGATTCCTGCTGACCCAACAGCTTTCTGCTGGAATCAGCATGTAGCAAATTTGCGCTTATGCGTTGCATAAAAATTCTGTTCCTTTTCTCAAGCTTCTGTCGCGACAGAATCTATCGCTTCAGATAAGAGCGCTTCTTTCAATTTCTCAGGAAGCCGCTGAACCTTTGCCACTTCAAGCTGCACGCGCTTGGCGTGCGGATTGTCCAGCAAGGCGAGTAGAAATTTGGGATCCACCGCTGAATTTGCGACAAACAGTCTTGCCGTCCAATCGTCGGGCAATGCAGAAGCAAGCGCGATGATCACTTCGACCGACAAGGACGATTTTGCAGTCAGACCGCGGATTTCATCGGCAAGCACTTTGCCTATGACTTCATCGTCATTCCATCCATTCGACTCAATCAGAGCGATCAAGGGCTTGATGCTGCGTGCCACGTCAGATGGAAGCGCGGCAAGCAATTTGTGCTGTTCGTCATGTGACAAGGAAGCCAAATATAGAGCAGCTTTGCGTTGACCCAGTGTCGTCGTCATACCGAAGTACTGCCTTCGGCTAGCCAACTACGCAATTTGATCAGAACGGCTTCCTGCTCTTCAGGACGAAGTTTCTTGGACGGCGTTCTGAATGCCATCGCAAGGATCCAGCCAATCACCAAGGCAACGAGGGCAACAATGATCAGCCAGAGAACAGGTAATTTAAGTGCACCTGACTTTTCCGGAATCCCCGGAATTTCAGACGACGCCATTTCATCATCGCCACTGAGCAAGGGGTTGTTTTCAAGTCCGGACTCATTTTTCTGACTCATGTTGACGGCACTGATTTCCAGGCGGTCACCACGCTCAAGATCAAGGCCTGCGGCGACAAACACCAACTTGCGCAACCTTTCCATTTCGGATGCGTTCAATGTCGGCGGCACCAGCACGGCGACCGATAAACGTTCGACCTGGCCAGTGGCACGCGAAATTTCTTCGCGTTCCGTACCATGTGCATAATCGAATTCGTCTTGTGTCTGTGTTGCTGCAGTTTCAGCGCCGGCTGCCGCTGTACCGCCAGTACGGCTGCTACGTTTGCGAACAACCAATCCATTACCGTCCTGGCCCTGCGACAACAAACGCTCGCTGACTTTGTGCACCTTGTCGAAATTCATCCGTGCATCGACCGAGACGCGATACGACTGCAAGTGGAATACCTGACTCAACATGTCGGTTATGCGTTCCTGTACGCGTGCTTCGTAACCGCTTTGTTCTTCGTTTTGTGCCATCAAACCATCCTGACTTGAAGCACTGGCACCGCCTTGCAATACCCCCGAAGGGCCAAGCACGACAACGGCATTGGGCGTCAAACCTTCCACAGCCGATGCCACCAGATTACGTATGCCGCCAACTTGCTGAGGCGTCAGAGCACCTCCGGGATGCATGCCAACCGTAACGGATGCCTTCGATGTATCATCTTCACCGACAAATAAACCGGGACGACGAATAGTCAGATGCACGCGTACCATTTGAACACCCGGCAATGCTGCGATACTGCGCTCCAACTCGCCTTGAATAGCGCGTTGATAATTCACGCGCTGGGCAAATTCGGTCACGCCAAAATCGGCATCGTTGAATAATTCAAATCCGACATGGCCGCCGCTTGGTACGCCGGCGGAGACAAGCTTCATGCGTGTGTCGTATACCTGATCGGACGGCACCTCGATGGCAGTGCCGTCAGCGGTGAAGCGATAAGGCACTTTCCATTCGGCCAGCGCCTTGGTCACTTCGGCGGCATCGGTTTCACCCAAATTGCCAAACAATAATTGATAGCTCGGTGAAAACACCCACCATAAAGCAGCGGCCATGCCCAGCAAAATCAGGACGCCACCGACGATCAGGCCGGTGCGTGCCGATTTTGAGAATGCACTGAGGAAGTTCGAAAAAACTGTCATTTCATTAATACCTTAGAGCTGCATGCGCATCAGCTCTTGATAAGCTTCTACGCAGCGATTGCGAACTTCCACCATGAACATCAGATTCATGCGCGCTTCTTCCATGGTAATCATCACGTCGTGTACCGCGACCTCCTTACCTGCAGCCATGGCCTTCAATTGCTGGTCGGCCACTTTCAAACTTGAATCAAGCTTGGAAACACCTTCACTCAACATTTGGCTGAAATCTGCGGCGCCGCTTGCCTGTGGTTTGGCAATATTCGGCATCACATTCACGCCAACTGCACTAATTGGTTCAATCATTATTTCGCTCCGATTTCGATGGCTTTCATCGTCATGCCACGCAGTAAATTGAATGCGCGCACATTGGCTTCGTAACCGCGGCTGGCAGTCATCAACGTTGTCATTTCCTGGACAAGATCGGTTGCCGGGTAATGCACCATGCCCTCTGCATCCGCCATTGGATGGCCTGGGTCGTGTACGGCACGCGTCGGTGCGTTGGCCTGGTTCACTTCAACCAGATTGCCACCGACGTATTGGTCAAAACCTGACGCCTTGCTCAAGACTTCTGCACGCACTGGGCTGGCATTCGGCGCCAACGGCATATTCGCGGCAGCAATGTTCTTGCTGGCCGCTTCCATTCTCAGGCGCTCGTATGCCAAGCCCGCACGGCTTGGTTCCATAATGGCGTCAATTGACATACTTAATTTCTCCCTGTGATGGCTAAACGCATCAAACCAAAATGTCGATTCAACGACTCGGTCAATGCCTGATATTTAAGATTGGCAGACGCCATATCGGCGACTTCTTCATCGAGATTGATCGCGGCATCGGTACGTTCGCTGGTGGTCGGCGAAGTTGCAGCGCTTGCAATGGCATCAAGCAAGCTGCCTTCGTTAACACCTTTTTGAGATACCACTTGCTCCAGCAAACTCTGGCTATGGGCAAAATCCAGATGTACCGCTTTGGCATCCGGCGTATTGGATCGCGAAATATTCTGGCTGGCGTATTCGGCACGAAGTTGATTCATGCTCATCGCCAGGCGCACTGCTTCGGTTGTAATGTCGTTTCCGCTCATCACTTTATTCCTTATTGAATTACTAATTCGCCATCCAAAGCGCCTGCGGCTTTGATGGATTGAAGAACCGCGATTACATCGCGTGTCGGTAAACGAATGCTGCGAAGTGCTTCGAGCAAATCTGCAACGGTGGCACCTTCGGGCACGCCTACCAAGGGTGCCGGACCTTCCATCACCTTGATTTTCGTATTCGGCACGACAGTAGTCTGAATACCGTTCGATGGCCTGATCAAAACGCCGCCAGGTTGAGAAACACTGTATTCCGTCGAAATTTCCACGCGCAAATCGCCTTGCGAAATACTCACGCGACCCAAGCGCACGTCGCCGCCAGCAACCACCGTTCCGGTGCGTTCATTAACAACGACACGCGATTTACGTTCCGGGCGAACTTGAACATTTTCAATGCGGGCAATTTCAGCCACGATATTTGTCGGAATCGATGGGTATGACACGGTGATCTTTCCGGCATGCTCGGCGCGAGCATTGATATCAGGCAACGAGGACTGCAGTGCAAGTACAATACGATTGGCCATCGTGAAATCGGGCTCATTCAACAAAATGCTCAGTTGCTGTCCGTTGCCGGAAACACCGATTGGCGTCGCCTGTTCGACTGTTGCACCCGAAGGTATGACACCGACAGTCGGATGATTTTTTTGTACGGATGAAGTCTGACCTTCGAATTGGTAACCACCGACCGAAATGGCGCCTTGTGCGATCGCATAAATTTTATTGTCAGGCCCGAACAACGGAGTCAGCAACAGGGTGCCGCCACTGAGACTGCGAGCATCGCCGGCGGACGATACCTGCACGTCCAACGGTTGGCCGGGCTCTGCGAATGCCGGCAGCTTTGCAGTAACGAGCACTGCCGCGACATTGCGGCTGGACAAATCATCCAGCGACACATTCACGCCATAGGTGCGAAGTGTATTGGCAACCGATTGCAAAGTCGCACGGTTACGGGCGCTATCACCAGAGCCGGACAGGCCGAAGACCAGGCCGTAACCCGTCAACGGGTTTTCGCGCACGCCTGCGACGCGGGCAATTTCTTTCAAGCGGACATTATTCGCTTGTTGAGCCAAAAGCGGATTGGCTAGCAACAGCAAAATGACAAACATTATTTTTTTCATAGCAGACCCAACCAGCTTGCTACACGCGCCAGCAAACTTTTTCTCTGGGCTTCGCTGACGATACCCTTACCTGCCAGTGACACTTGCGCATCGGCAATGCGGGTTGACCAAATGATGTTGCCGGACGAAATATCTTCCGGACGCACGAGGCCGCTCAAGGTAATCCGTTGTTGCTCCTTGTTGACTTCAAGAACCTGGGTACCTTTGATACGCATCAGTCCATTGGCTTCAATCGCTTCAACGCGAACGGTCAGCTGGGCACGAAGTTCACCGACACGGGTAGTCTGCGCAGCGCCTTTAGTTTTGCCTTGCAAGACCAGGCTGCCGTTATAGCTCGTCGACGGCGCGCTCAAATCGGCGGCAAAACCAGTCGAGCGATCGGAGTCGGTTGCTGCCTGCGAACGTGCACGCGTTGTTTCGAGCACATAGACCGTCAGTACATCGCCGACGCGATAAGCACGTTGGTCCGCGGCCGGGCCACGGAATGATGTCGTGTCAATCAAGCTTTGGCTCGATTGTGCGAACGACTGCCCCGTAACCAAAGCACTGGATAGCAATGCAATCGCTTGGAAGAATAATTTAGTTTTCAATGACCACCACCTGTTGGGAAACCACACGTGCACGCACCGGCTGTGCGGAATGTGTGGGCAATACTTGAACCATTTCGCCGATATTGGCGTCGTTGAGTGCGCGACCCGCAACGGACAAGCGAACGCTTCCGTGACGGGTTTCGATTTGTACCGCTTGTTGCGCTTGAATCAACGGTATCGATTCGAAATCTTCCGCCTGCAATGCCTGGCCTGCAGTAACGGAATGTCGCAAACGCATGTCAGCGAAGCCATCGAGCGAAGCAATCGCTTTGCCTTTTGTTTTCGCCAAATCAATTTGACCGGCATGCACATTTAGTCTGCTTGTTAAGACGCCCTTGTTTTGTTTTTCCGAATACACCAGACCGGCATGCGGCGCAGTGACCGAAAACCAGACCATCGTGCTTGATACCGCTTTGTCTGCAACGATGATTTGAACCGGAATGCCAATCCGCGGACGCAACCAGCCTGACTTCAAGGGATTAACTTTTATCGATGGGGAAACATCGCCATTCAATTGCACATCATTGATGTGCCCTACCTGTTCGAAACTCGCCGCTATACCCTCTTCCTTTGCTTTCGCCTGCAGCCATTTGCCCGCAGCCGCTACGATATCTGTAGCAGGCACACGCGCACGTTCGGTCGCCAGTGATGGCAACGAAAACAACAGCAGCGAGAGAGTCAGCAGGAATTTCATGTTCGATTAACGGCGAAGGTTATTGATGGTTTCGAGAATTTGATCGGCTGCCTGCAATACGCGGGCATTTAGCTGATAGGCGCGTTGTGCCATCACCAGATTGGTCATCTCGTCAATCAAGTCGACGTTCGCCATTTCCAGGTAACCTTGTTGCAACTTGCCAACGCCCACGTCGCCTGGCTTGCCAAAGCTTGGCGCACCTGATTGCTCGGTAGCGGCAAACATGTTTTCACCGACGGTTTCCAGCGCATCGCTCGAAGCGAACGTCGTGAGCTCGATCGCTCCAATCTGGGTGCGCTCACTGTCGTTACCCAGACGCGCACTGATTTCACCGGTCTGCGAGATGCGAAGGTCTAGCGCATCGGGTGGAATCTGGACGCCTTGCGCCAATCGCATGCCATTAACCGACACCAGATAGCCTTCCTGATCGATACGGAATTGACCGGCACGGGTATACAGTTTTTCGCCGTCGGTATTTTCGAGTTCGAAAAAGCCGTTGCCTTCGATGGCGATATCGGTCGCGTTCTGCGTCAAACGCATTTCACCGCCGCTGAAAATCGACATCGTGGACAAGATGCGGGTGCCGCCGCCGCTGAATTGCGGCGCTGCAGGGTTTTGCACTTCGCCATGCACGCCTGAGATTTCGGCAAAATTCACACGGCTTTTCTTGAAGCCGGGTGTTTGCATATTCGCGACGTTATTGGAAATCACGTCAATCTGTTCTTGCTGGCTGCGAAGACCAGTCGCTGAAATGTAAAGTGCATCAATCATTTTGTTATTTCCTTAATTTTCGCCAATGCGGTTAATGCCGGTTTCCATGGCTTTGTCGTAAATCGAAATTGCGCGTTGCAGCGACTCCACGTGGCGAGTCAGCTCCATCAGTCGGATAGATTCATCGGCGGCATCGACATTGGCATGCTCGATGGCACCTTGTTGAACGGCACCCTTCCATTGCGTCAGTTGGCCTTTGTATCGAAAAGCACCATCGACCGGTTGCAACTGCGTGGCGTCTGCAACATCGACGATTTTCAGTTGTCCAAGCAGACGATCTTTCGCCCAGAGCTGGCCTTTGTTGTCTATGCGAACGGACGGTTCGGTCAGAATAATTTCGCCTGCCTCGGTCAGCACTTTGTCGCCTTGTGCCGTGACCAGTCGGTTCTCGGCATCCAGGCGGAAATTTCCTGCGCGTGAAAGCAAGGCTTCACCCTTGCGTTCAATCGTGAAAAAACCCTTGCCACGCAACGCAAGATCGAATGCATTGGAGGTATTTGCCAATGCGCCATCCGACAAATCATAAGCAACAGTCGTGGTGCCAGCTTCGACCTGCGATTGAAAACTCGGTACCGTTCTTTCGGAGCGAAAACCCGGTGTGTTGGTGTTGGCGATATTGTGGCTGATGGTATTGAGCGTTGCGACATCGGCGCTCAAGGATCGGCTTATCGATTGAATCGTATCGGTCATATTTTTCTCACTGTGCTGCAACCATTCCGACGGCTGCAAAAGATCTGACGACTGCGGTGGTAGGAACCTCGTTCAAGCCAACGACTGAAACGTATGGCAATGAACGCTGAACCAGGCTACGCAGCGGCCGGCGAATCGGTGACGGGCATAACAAAACCGGCTGCAGACTTTTCCCCATCATGGTTTCAGCCTGACGCGCCAGGTTTTTGATAAATGCATCCAATTGGGTCATGTCTGAGAACATCGGCATTTTTCCTTCCGTGCTCCGCAAATTACCCAACAAGCTTCGCTCCACTTCCGGAGACAATGTCAGCACATGCATCTCGCCGCGGTCGTCGCTGAGTTTTTGGCAAATACCCGAACCCAGTTTTTCCCGCACGCGTTCTGCCAAATCTTCAGCAGATTTCGTTGTCTTGCCAGCGTCGACCAGGACTTCGAGTACCGCTTCCATGTTGCGAATACTGACCTGCTCCTTCAGCAGCAGCTGAAGGACTTTCTGGATGTCCGAGAACGACAACACGTTCGGCACGAGCTCATCGATCAATGAGCCGTGTTGTTCGCGAATACGGTTCACCAGACGCTCGGTTTCCGCACGCGTCAACATATCCGGCGCATAGCGCTTGATGATTTCGCTGAAGTGCGTCATCAAGACCGTGTCGGGATCAACCAGGGTGTAGCCACTGCTGCGTGCGTACTGGCGTAAATCTTTTTCAATCCACAACGCCGGCAAGCCGTACGCAGGGTCCTGCGTTTCAACGCCTTCAAGCTTCGGACGCTGCCCACCCGGATTGATCGCCAGTATTCGGTCGGTTTGCAATTCACCCGCGCCAACGCGATTGCCCTGCACCAACAACTCATATTTGTTATCGAGTAAATCCGCGCGCGGCCCCAAATGTACCTTCGGCAAGATGAAGCCGTAGTCTTGGGCAAACTGGCGACGCAAATTGGCGATACGATCGCTGAAGTCCGAACCCTCACCCAACAAAGCGCTCGCCAAACTGGCACTCAAGCTGACTTCGATAGGCTCGATGCGCATCAGCTGTTGCAACTCGTCTTGCGGTTTTGCCTTGCTGTCTGTAGATGTTTCGGAAACGTCTGCTTCTTTTTCCTTGGCTTTACGCGTGATAACAACAGTCATCATCACAACACCTATCAACACCAGAAGCACCGGAAATGCCGGAAAGCCAGGCATCAGCATCATCACCATCAAGGCAATTGCCACGACCATCAAGGCACGTGGATTGGAAAGTATCTGCTTTGGGATTTCCTTGCTGAGCTGAGCATCGGCGGCCGCACGGGTAATCAAGATACCGGTGGCAACGGCGATCACCAGCGACGGGATCTGGGTAACGATGCCATCACCGATCGTCAACAGCGTAAAGCGCTGAACCGCTTCGGTCCACGGCATTCCCATCTGTGCAATACCGACCGCAAGACCTGCGGTGATATTGATCAGGATAATGATGATGCCAGCTATCGCGTCGCCTTTGACGAACTTGGTAGCACCGTCCATTGCACCGTAGAAGCTGGCTTCTTTTTCGACCATGGCACGACGACGACGAGCTTCATGCTCGTCGATCAAACCCATGTTCATGTCGGCATCGATACTCATCTGCTTGCCGGGCATGCTGTCGAGTGTGAAGCGTGCGGCCACTTCGGCAACGCGTTGCGCACCGTTTGTAACAACGACGTATTGCACGACGACCAAAATAAGGAACACGACCAGGCCAACGACATAATTACCGCCCACCATGAATGAGCCGATCGCATTTATCACGCGACCTGCATCGCCGCCTTCAAGAATCAAGCGTGTGGCTGACACATTCAATGCGAGGCGGAACAATGTTGCCAACAACAAAATCGTAGGAAAGGTTGAAAACTGCAGCGGAGTTTCAGTGAAGAAGGTTGCCAGCAAGATCAACAATGCGAAGGTGATATTGACCACCAACAGGAAATCCAGGAATGGCGAAGGAATCGGCGTGAACAGCACCATCAGGATGCCGATCATCAAACCGACCAGGGCCAGGTCGCGTTTACCGGACCACATTTGCGTCAACAGCTCTTTCATAGGGTTGCCACCGCTTTCTTCTGACTAGACAGCCAGCGATAAACCGGCGCCAATTTTGCATAGAGCTTTTCCGGAACCGGCGCTTCGATGTCGCACTCGCGATAAAGTGCACGCGCCAAAAACGGCGACCGCAGGATCGGCACCCCATGTCGTCCGGCCACTTCGCGAATTCTCGCGCTTAAGAAACCGGCACCCTTGGCCAACACAATCGGTGCTCGCATCGTTGCCGGGCGATATTGGATAGCCACTGCAAAATGGGTCGGATTGGTAATGATGACATCGGCCTCCGCAGCTTTATTGACCGCACGCGCTTTTTTCAACAAATCGCGAATCAGGCGTTTCTGTTTGGATTTCACTTCCGGATCGCCATCGCGCTGTTTGTATTCATCACGCATATCGCGGCGACTCATGCGCATTTTTTTCATGTAGTCGCGGCGAGTCATGAACAAATCGAGTATCGACACCAGCCCGATAATTAACAGGACGTAAAGAGATACTTTGATGAATGCCTTCAAAGCCAGCATCGGAATATATTTCGGTGAAGTTGAAGCAACGCTTTCAACCAACTCTTGCATATGGCCATAGATCACATAGCAAAGAATGCCGAGCATGATCATTTTCAAAAACAACTTGCCGACTTCCCAGAGCGTTTTCATCGAGAACAAGCGCTTTACCGTCTGCATCGGATTGAGACGTTTGAAATCGGGCGTAATCGGATGAGCGGAAAAAATCGGTCCGGTTTGCATCAAGTTGACGACCACGGCAACGACGATAAGAGCAAGCAGCAAGGGCGTCAGCGCCTGCAACACCGGGAAATAGGTTTGCTGCAACCACGCGACCAAACCTTTGCTCAATGCAGGCTTTGCACCAGAAAGTGACAACGTCTGCTGGGTTGCTTGTGCCAAAGCACGCATGATCCAGGCTGCCGTCATCGCAATAGTGACTGCAAACGCCATCATCACTGCGGTACCGGTTGCATCGGCACTTTTCGCAACTTCGCCGCGCTTACGCGCCTGCTCGAGTTTGTACGAGGTAGGTTCTTCGGTTTTATCTTGGTCTTCAGATGACATGGCTCAACTTCCGAAGACCGCAGGGACGCGGGCAAAGGCATCCTGATAAAGCCGCCCGATCAAGGTCGGCATGAAAGGCAAAGTCATTGCCAACAATAAAAACGCAATAGCCACTTTCAGCGGCAATGCCAAAAAGTAGACGTTGGCCTGTGGCATCGAACGCGTTGCATAGGCAACGCCCATGTCGACTGCGAACAAGCCCAGAATAACCGGCGCCATAATGCTAAGGCCCAACAAGAAACTGCTGCTGACCATCATCAGAAACGCATCGAAATCCAGATGCATGTTCATCGCACCCAGCGGCATCACTTGCGCACTGAGCGTCAGCATTTGAAACAGCGTGATGTGCAGGTCCAGAGTGAAAAATAAAACGATCGCAGCGAGCATCGTGATCGTGCCCAGCATCGATTCGGGTTCATGTTGTCCGGAGGGATTGAACAAGGCTGCGGCACTCAAGCCCGCTTGCATGTCGGCCAATCGCGCCGACATTCCCATCGCGGCATTCGGCAACATGATCGCGAGCGAAAATGTCAGGCCCAGCAATAATTCGCCCGCACACGCCAAAATCAAACCTGCTGGTTGATTCCAGGCTTCGCGAAAAGGAATCACGGGCGATGCCAGCAAGGTCAGCCAGGAAAGCGCGAACAGCAATGCAATGCGCACCAAACCGGGCGCCCAACTCAATGGCGACAATGCCGGAATAACCATTACTGGCAAATAACGCAAGGACGCGAACACGCCCATCGCGACAAACGCCTGCAATTGATCCATGGCATTCATAAGGCCGCTGCCGCCTCGAACATATGCTTTGCAAGCTCGACCAATACCGACATCATCCAGCCGCCAAGTGCCACGCAGATCAATGCGACCGCAATCAACTTCGGCACGAAGGTCAAAGTCATTTCCTGGATTTGCGTAACCACCTGCAAAATCGAAATCAGCAAGCCCACCACCAGCGTGATGATCAAAAACGGCGCAGAGATTTTGATGGCGGCCATCAAGGCCTCCGTCAAAAAACGCATGGCGGTGTCGGCGTCCACGAATCAGACTGCTTTTTGACCGAAACGAGCACGCAGATTTTTTGCAAACTCGCGCACATCAATATTCAACGGCAATTTTGTTTGTTGCAGCAAGTCTGCCAGTTGCGAGTCAGCTTCGTGTATCTGGCCTGCATCCGATAGCAGCAAGGTTCTTGCGTAATGAGCCGTCACGCAGGCTGGATTCAAACGCAATGCTCGCTTGATTGCCTGATCCGCTTCTTCGGTGCGACCTTTCAATGCGTGAATGAGCGCAAGACCGCCATGTGAGTCAGCGAAATTGCGATCAAGATCGTAGCCACTTTGATAGCTGGCTTCGGCAGCATCGACATCGCCCAGCAACAACTGCGTCCATGCTAGTGCATGCCAGGTACCGATATGCTCAGGTATGGCGATGACCGCCATACGCAATTGCTCACGAGCTTCGAGCAATTTGTTCTGCATCATTTTGACTTGGCCATAACCCGTGCGGGCACGGCCGGAATTCGGATGACGCTCGAGTACTCTGGTAAAACATTCACTTGCGGTACTTAAATCTTGCCGCCATAAACTGACTGTACCGATCACCAGTAAGGCTTCATGTTGATCCGGATAAAGTGAAAGGCAGTTTTTAGCGACGTCGAAAGCAATATCCTGTTTGTCTGAATCCAGATAAACCAGTGCTTGCAGACCCATGGCGGTGGCATGTTCCGGCGCCAGGCTGAGTGCTTTCACAAGTTGTGCATGGGCGGTTTCAAAATCGCCGTCCATCAAGGCAATGCGACCAGCCACAATGCTCAATTCGGCGTTATCACCAAATCGTTTTACCGCTTCTGAAATTGCCCATGTGGCAGATGATGTATTTTTCAGGCAGAGATAGCTAAACGCCAGGTCATGCCACAATGCGACATTTTCGTGGCCTTGATCAATCAGAGCCTGCAAGGCACTGATCGAGTCTTCGTAACGCCCCAGTATCAAGCTGATGCGGGCGCGCCGAAACGCAACACCTGGTTCATCAATCAAGCCTGCACCCAATGAAGACAGTAACTGATCCGCTTCTTGATATTGGGCGGCCGCAAAATAGGCGTCCACCAAATCGCAGATCAACATGGCATTCGCCGGATCGGCAGCCAGATAGGATTTCAGACGGTCAATACGCTGCAATAGATCGCTCACTACATTCCCCAAAACACAGTAAAGCCCTACTACAGGCGCAGCTAAACTTTTCGCCTGAACTCGGGATAGTTATTAAGTGGTTCGGTAGAAACCAAAAAATAGCGCGACTTGGTAGCCACAAAAAATGCACTGAATCAGTGCCTTGTGCTTTGCTTTTATTGTTGATTTGTCAGAGCCGAAGCCGAGCGGAGTCTATAGACTCGAATTAGAGTGTACAAATTAAAGTTTGTTACAACTCGCATTCTGTGAGCGATATCAATGCTTTAGCCAAGAAAGTAGCAATCGATGAAGTGCTTGTTGCATGTGGCCTTGAATAACTTCAATGCTTTAGCGTGGAAACTGATCTTAAATAGTCAGCTTCGAGTACAACATTGAACAACATCAACGCTTTAGCTCGGAAAGTAACTTTAAAAAGTTAGCTTCGTGCGCTGGGTGTTGTTCCATTGCAGTCGTGATGATTTCCAGTATCGGTTGCCACTCGGGGTGTTCACGCAAGGCGGGACCGAATTCCCAAAGTAGAATGCTGCGGATAACCTGTGGCCGTGCACGTTTTACCGCTTCCTTATCATCCAGTGAAATCGGCTTGATGATGTCGGCCAGCTGCTGACGTAACACTTTGATATCACCACGTTTGGCAATCTGGGCTTCCGATGTGTCGGCAGTTTGCGTGTTCTTGCGGCGCGTGCGCTCGCCCTTTTCGCTCGCTTCGCCGCGCAGCGCCGCAATGATACTGGCCGTCGAAGTGAGCTTATCAATCGCCATGGCTGAAATTAATTGCCCGGTTTACCGTAGCTGGCGAGAAACAACGACGCGGCAGGATTGGACGTTGCTGTTTCATTAGCTGTACTCGCGCCAGTTCCCCTCAATGCGAACAGGTTATCCAGAACTCGCTGCATGTCTTGTGCCAGAGCAGGAATTTCCTGTTCGCAAGCCAGGCCTGCCTGCAATTGGGCAATGGCTTCGTTGACGTCTTCATTGGCGGCAGCAATCAGCCCTTTGGCATACGCCGGCAAGGCTTGGCCGGCAGGTAATTGAGCCAGCGGAGCCAGCATTGCGCTCGCTGCAGCAGCGTCGCCTTTTACCAACTGCAATTGCCCCAGTTGAAAGCGTGCCATCGGGAAGTCCGGTGCCAATTCCACGGTCTTTTTGAAGCCCTCTTCTGCCCTGTCCATCATGCCCAGTTGGGCATGCTCGGCGGCGAGCAAATAGGTGCCAAAAATATGACTGGAATCGCGTTCCAGCAAGGTTTTCAGCATGCTGACGGCATCGGCATGGCGATCCTGATTAATCGCTTCAAGAGAGACGCGCAGCAACTCTTCGTTATCAAGCTTTTCGTAAGACATTGGGGGACCTAAAACTGGGAGGTAAAACACGCGGTATTGTAACCGATGGGGGCCGAGCCTATGGCTGGTTTAGGGATAATCCCGCCCAGGCGGAAAAAGTTTAGGGTCCCGATGAAGCGCTTCCGCAAAAAAGCCAGAATGGCGGAAAAAGTGGCAGGTTCAACGCGTTAAACGACTTGTTTGGGAGGGCGTGCCATGAATAACAATCCCAACGAACATGGCATCAGGATTACAGATCTACAACTGACCTTGAATCAGTGGGCTACCCCGCTTTTCTGTTCAGCGGCAATCCCGCCCGAGCGGAAAAGGTTTGATACCGAGGGGATACGCTTCTACTGGCAAGCTGAATGGCTACGACCGGGCGGTTTTTCTGCAGGTTTTGCGTCCTTTACCCACTCAACCGCAATGGAATTTTTCTTGAAAAAAAGCCGGATTCAATCGAATGAATCCGACTTTCTCGTGAATCCGAACGACCTTACTTCAAAGGCTTCGATGGCTTGATCTTTGACATTACCGCTTGGAAATCGCCAGCAGTCGACGGACTCAGGTTAGGACGCCCAGCCATAATGCCCATGGTGATGGAACCACTGACAAAGTAGGTTTCGCCTTCTTCGGCTTCAATGGCCGTCACGTCTTTCGCTTCAGAGTGGACGACATACGTGTGTGCGCCTGGCTCGACCTGGACAGCAAAGTAATTGCCGTTACGCAATTTACCCAATTCGACATCGTTTTCGCGCACGATAAAACCAATCAAGGCACCAAGACCACGACTTGGACGGAAAAATACCACCAATGCTTTGCCTGGTTCAGGTTTGCCAACCATGCCGGTTATTTCCTTTGGCAATTCCGCAACAGCGATGGCTTGCGGGGCAACTGCCGGTGCTGGCTCTACGGCCGGAACCGCTTCAGCAACGGGAGTTGCTGCTTCAACAGCCGTCACAGGCTCTTGCGCTGTGGCTGTCACTTCCTGCGCCTTCAGCGAGCTGATTCCGAGGCCGAACGCTGCAAAGGCAACAAGTGGTAAAACTACTTTCATTGGGATTCTCCATTAATGGTGTTGATTGTGTTGGTTGTGCTGGTGTTTGAATCGATTGTATTCGTTGCGGCAGCAGCATTGGTCGCACCGATGGCGGTGTCGCTTGTTATCAACGCCTGCATCAGGGTTTGTGCGGGTATTTCGATATTTCCGCCTTGCGCGAAACCGGCGAACAAGCCCAAATAAGGAATCATCGATACCGTCATGGCAGTATTTGAATTGTCTTTGCCCTGATACGGTTGAAAAGAGCGCATTTTAATTTTCTGACCATTGAGATCGATAAACCGGATCGTCATCGACAACTCCCCCGCTTTACCGAACCCCTTGGCTTTTTGCGAATGGATAATCTCGCCTGTCGCCGGCGTTCCCATCGGAATCAAAGTCACATTATCAATTCGAACGTCTTCGGCAACGGTCAGCTGAAATTGCTGACCAGGCAAGGCAGTTTTCGTCGTGATAAAGCTGCCAAGAAAAAACTTCACTTGCGTACGCGCAGGAATAATTCCCGTCATGGCCGGAGGAATTGGCGCATCAGCTTGCGCTACCGTGGAGCCCGACTGCATTGCTGCCTGAACCACTGGTTCTAGCGTGCTTTGTTCTTGGGTCTTGCTGCCGGTTTTTTCGTCTTGCGTTTGCGAAATACTATTCGCTGAATAAAACGCCAAGCCAAAGATGGCTGGCGAAAGTAACAAAAGTTTCATGGTCTTTTTGGATTAAGTAGCAGTTGTGGATTATATCCAATGCGGCAATGCAACTGCGTGTGAAATGCAGAAAAAGACCGGAATGGCGATAAATAAGAATGTTTTTTGCCTACCGAGTCACATAAAAGCCATGGCATGTTTGTGTGGTAGCCAATGCACCGAGTGTCCTGAACAATGCAAAACCAAGAATGCAAAACCAAGGAAAAACCAAGGACACTCACAATATCAACAAATACTGATAGCAGCATCAGAAAAGCCCTACTTCGCGCCCCGCGTGGCCATTGCACACTGCATGCATGACACAAGCCCGCTCGCAACTCATGCCGCTCGACCATGCTGGTACTTACCATTGCGTACAGCGTTGTGTGCGACGAGCTTTTCTATGCGGCATCGACCATTACACCCATCAAAGTTTTGAACATCGCCGGCTTTGGGTTGAAGAGCGTTTGCATTTGGTGGCTGATTGCTTTGCCGTGGCCATTCATGCTTATGCCATCATGAGCAACCATTTGCATGTCGTATTGCAGTTGGATCCAACAGCAGTAAATTCCTGGTCAGACGAGGACACAGCAACGCGCTGGGTGCGTTTGTTTCCACCGCGTGAAGACAGTGATCAAGCCCGCTGTTTCAAAGCACGAATACTTATTGCCAATCCTGATCGCATGGCAATCATTCGTCATCGGTTGGGTAATCTTTCCTGGCTGATGAAATGTCTGGCCGAACCGATTGCCAGAAAAGCCAATAGCGAAGACAGTTGCAAAGGTCGATTCTGGGAAGGCCGTTTCAAATCCCAATTACTGTGTGATGACAAAGCCGTATTGGCTGCCATGGCCTATGTTGATCTCAACCCGATTCGGGCGGGCATGACCAAGCGATTGGATCATTCACGGCATACCAGCGTTTACCAACGCTTGAAAGCGCTGAAACAGCAGTCCGCTTCACTTCAGGAAAACCTCAAGCCCGTTGCAGGTACTTTAATTGCTGTTCTACCCGTTCGTTTGGATGATTACATCGAATTGGTGCAATGGACGGGTAAGCAAGTCAGGCCCGATAAACGCGGTGCCATTCCTGCCAATGCACCGAGTGTTCTGAAACGCTTTGAGAACAAGCCGGAACGTTGGACCACTCGGGTCAAAGCCATTGGCTCGGGTTACTGGCGCGTGGTCGGCGAAGCACAGGATTTGACCGCAATTGCGGAGCGTTTGAATCAGCGTTGGTTGAAAGGTGTCGGTACGGCATTGGCGTTAGAAAAACAAAGCTGAGTCATCACAAAGAAACACAGTCGCCCGAAAGGGAGAACGAATCGTGGACGATGATTTTTTATTGACCCACATAAAGAAAAAGCACCACAGATAATGCAGTGCTTTGGGGTGAAGTCGATCAATGGCAAGAACTCATCAGACTTGGCAACGCCGGAGAACTAGATA
>JBOHYG010000076.1:0-30073 GCA_050737875.1 Arenimonas sp.
TTTTTCGGTTTATCCAGGAGTGTCCCATGACCACCAGCAAATCCGCTTCCAAATCCAAGAAGAAGCCATCCAGGGCCAAAATCGTAAAAGCGGCCCCGGCCAAAAAAGCTGTCAAGAAGTCTGTGGCGAAGTCTGCTGATGCTCCATCGGCAAAAGACGTCATCGTGGCGGCGGCAGATTCGTTGAAAAAGAAAATCAAGCTGGTGCGTGACAGTTTCACGATTCCGAAGAACGAATACCTCACGCTGAGTGACCTGAAACTGCGCAGCGCACGCCTTGGGCGGCAGGCGAAGAAGAGCGAGGTGTTGCGCGCAGGGATCGAAGCACTGAGCAAAATGTCGGATGCTGTGTTCTCCGCGGCGCTGGATGCTATTCCCAGCTTGAAGACCGGGCGCCCGAAAGATTCAAAGAAAGCCGATACCAAAAAAACCGGCGGCAAAAAAACCGATATCAAAAAAGCAAAGAAAAAAGCATAGGCAGGATGCACGCAATAATGACGTGAGCATCAGCCATTTTAAAGGCTGTACCTGTGGCGCAGCTTTCTTATAGGCCGGGCATTTTCCGGGTCAAACCTATCCCAATTAACCCGGATTTGTGAAATTAAAGCTGCGTCGAACCGTCCTTGATTCATCCATTGGTGCGAATTTCCATCGTTTTACAGTCATGACAACTTGGCGATCAAAAGCGCGCTGGCTTGAATTGACGACTCGTACATCGGAAACCTCGCCGCTGCGTTGTACGATAAATTCTATTTCCACCGCGCCGCTCAAGCCACGATTTAGTGCGTCACTGGGAAAGTCGGGTTCTGGTGTACGAACTGCAACGAGTTCGGATCTCTTCGCCGGTATTGGCATTGGTGTTAGCGTTAGCGTCGCAGTGGCGATGGGATGTGATGGGGGTGGTGCAACGGGCGCTTGCGATGTCGCAATCGCAGGAGGTGGCGAGCTATTCAATACCGTATAAACGCTTGTTGCGGGCTTTGCCACGATCGCTGGGATTTCGGGTTTCAATGTTTCCAGTGTCGTTTTAACTGCTGCTTGTTCGGCAGTAAGCAAAGGTTCCTGCTGGCGTTTGGCTTCTGCTGCCAAAAGTGCTTCGGTATTTTTCATTCCCTCGGAAATGTCCCTGCTAATGCGCGGCAATGAAGGGGCGGCAGCATCGATCGCGGCAATCAAATCACGCAAACGGGCTGCTTCATCAAAATCCAGGCGTGTAATTGCCTGTTCGGCAGCGATAACGGTATACGGAGCCAAGTCCATAAGCGCACTTTCTACCAAGGGATCCGGCCCATCCGATTTTTTTCTTAGTACCAGATAATATTCCAGCGCGTTATTGCCGGCCGGAGCATACAAGCGCTGCTCGCGGAACGCTGTGCTCGCCAGTCTATTAAGCTCGTCCCGGGACAGCGCAGTCATTGCCGCTTTCGCTTTCTCTGCGGATTCCCGGGCTGCCTGGGCTTTCGCAATGGTTGCAGCGTCTTGTTTGGCGATCTGTGGTGCGTCGGCTTGCCCGTTGCTGCATGCAACTAACGCAATGCAGAACGCGATGACAAAAATAGTCTTTGTTGCCGAGAGAACGTCTAAATTCAACTTGGTGCGCAATAACATAGCTAATCCTTTATCTATACAAGGCTTTCGATTCATCCAGGCGGGGAATCTACGCTGCAAATATGAAATTTTTTCGATGGAAAAATGAAAACTTGAATGTCGCGGGATATGGCGCGCGGATACAAGGCTGAAAAATAGAGATGCATGTCACAAATCTTAAGCAATGCTTTCATCGGCAAGTCATGCCGGAACGATAAGTTGGCCGCAACTTAATCAGGAGCCGACAGATGAACCGTTTATCGACACTTATTTGCATTGCACTATTCAGCACTGGCGCAAATGCGTCCCAATGGTCGTTGGTGAACATAGTTCAAACACCCGCCACTAAAACCGATGCTCTCAAATTAAGTAAGCATGGTGATGAGCAGGCCGGCGCCAACATGAATCGCTTCGGCTTTTATTCCGATCTGGTTTATGACAAAACCAGCAACAGATGGCTTGCCCTGTCTGATCGCGGTCCCGGCGGCGGCGTGATTGATTATGCGACCCGGGTACAAAAAATTATCGTGCAGACCAATCGCAATACTGCGGTCATCAATGAACCCATCGTCAACAAAACCATCTTGTTGAAAGATGCCAATGGCGTTCTGCTGAACGGACTGAACCCGCAATTATTGAATGGTGACAAGTCAGTACTCGGGGCAAGTTTTGATCCCGAAGGTATCGCGCTTGGCTCGAATGGCAATATCTATATCGCCGACGAATACGGTCCCAGTGTTTTCGAGTTTGATCGCAATGGCCAGATGGTTCGCCGCTTCGAGACGCCGGCCAACTTGATTCCTACAGAAGCCAACGGTACTCGCAATTATGTCGATGGCCGCCCGGTTGTCGTGTCCGGTCGCCAGGATAATCGCGGCTTTGAAGGCTTGACGGTTAATTCATCGGGCACAAAATTATATGCAGTGATGCAGGACCCGTTGGTGAACGAAGGCAGCAGCAATGATGGCCGCCGCAGTCGCAACGTGCGCATCGTCGAGTTTGATATCGCCTCGGGTCAAAGCAATGCGCAGTATGTCTACCAACTGGAGAGCCGCATTCAATTGAATGCAATCGATCCAGGTACGGCTGATGATTTTTCTGCCACAAACCAGGGCCGCAGCATCGGCCTGAGTGCGATTGCGGCCTTGTCCGACACCGAGTTTCTGGTATTGGAGCGGGATAATCGCGGCTTGGGTGTTGAGCTTACCGCAGCACCTATCCATAAACGCATCTATCGCATCAATTTACAGGGTGCCACGAACGTGAAGGATATTTCCCTGGCGGGTTCCGATGCGTTGCCTGCCAATGTCGTTGCTGTACAGAAATCTGCCGAACATGATTTGCTGGCGGATTTGAAAGTACGCGGTATTACCGTGCCTGAGAAAATGGAAGGCTTGGCGATAGGTCCGCGTCTGGCCGATGGCCGTTTTCTCGTACTGGTTGGAACCGACAATGATTACAGCGTTACCCAAACCGGCAGTGGCGAACAATTCGATGTCTGCGTGGATCCGATTACAAACGCGAGAACTCAAGTTGCCTTGGATGTGGGTTGCCCAGCGGGCAGTGCATTAATCCCCGGCTATCTGATGAGCTATGCGGTGGATTTTGGTAATTGATAAAACGAGAAATCTTTTTAATCTGCAAGAGGCCCGATTTATTCGGGCCTTTTTTATTGAAAAACCATCGCTATCGGAATTGTTGTATCAGAACAGTAATATTCACTCGCTATGCTCCATCTTTTTTCCGAGGAATACCGATGCGTTCCCTATTCTTGCTTTCCGTCATTTCCGCATTTGCCATGCATGCGCCACTCGCGAATGCCAAAGGCAGCGCGATTTTCATTCACCCGGACGGCATGGGTGCGAATACCTGGTCGGCAGTGCGTTTATTGCAGGTTGGCCCGGACGGCCGCCTTAATTGGGATAAATTGCCGCAGGTAGCTGTTTACGTTGGCCCCTTGTCCGACAACGTTACGCAAAGTTCAAACGGTGGCGCGACAACACATGCCTACGGTTTGCGTGCGCAGGATAAAAGTTTTGGAACCTTGAACGGTTCGCCAATCGAAAAAGCATTGTCGGGTTACCCGGGCAGCTTGATGCGGGAAGCACAGGCATCGGGTAAAGCGGTTGGTATCGTGAATTCCTCCACGATTGCCGAGCCTGGCAGCGCTGCGTTTTTGGCGCAGGTGAATGATCGAAAAAACGAAGCCGAAATCATTTCGCAAATTCTTGCCGCCAAACCCGACGTGATCATGGGCGGTGGTGAACAGTATTATCTGCCGGTGGGCGCGAAAGGCAGGCACGGACCCGGGGTACGGAAAGACGGACGCAACCTGATCAAGGAAGCGAAAGCCGCCGGCTACACGATTGTTTACACGGCAAACGAGCTTGCCGCGTTGCCGGAAAACAAAACGCGTGTACTCGGCATCTTTGCATCCGACCAGACCTTTAACGAAGGTACCGAAGCGCAGCTTGCCAAAGCCGGGTTGCCATCATTCCAGCCACAAGCACCACGCTATGACGAAATGATGCGAGTCGCGATGCGCATACTGAAAAAATCACCGGAAGGCTATTTGCTGGTAGGCAACGAGGAAGGTACCGATAATTTATCCGGAGAAAATAATGCGATGGCGACATTGGATGCGGCAGCAGGTGCCGATCGCGCGATTGGCATTGCGATGGCAGAAGCGGAAAGCAATCCGGAGTTGACCGTGATCGTGGCATCGGATTCCGATAACGGCGGCATGAATGCCAGTGGTGATGATGATTTGTTCAACGGCCAAACATTGGCGGCGACTAGCGAAAATGGCTCGCCGGTGGACGGAGCAGAAGGCAAGCCTTTTGTCGCTGCTGCCGATGCGCGTGGCTTGCGTTTACCGTTCGTGGTGACCTGGGCTTCGACCAGCGATAGCAGCGGCGGCACGGTTGCACGTGGCGTGGGTCCTGGTGCCGAGCTCATCCGTGGCACGGTGGATTCCACCGATATTTATCGTGCCCTGTATCTGGGTTTGTTCGGAAAAAAACCGGACTGAAAAAAAATATTCGATGATGAAGAAAATCGGCATCCAATGGGTGCCGATTTTATTTAAGCGATTAAAAAGTGCGCGGTTTATTTTTCGATGTCATTTAATTGCGATTTTGCAGTCACAAATTCAAAACACTCGCTCTCTACACTTCTCGGTTTAATAATCTGCGAGTGTAATAATGAGAAAAAATATTCTTGCCTTGAGCTTGGCACGTGCATTAAGTGGCATGGCCATGGCCTGCGTCGGTAGTGTCGCGTTGGCGCAGTCCAGTGCCACGGAACAAACATCGCCGGACGCGGGAACGCAGGAAGCAACCGATCTCGATACCGTTAACGTGCAAGGCAAGATTATTTACCGCACACGTACCGATGCAACCGCGCCAACGCTTTCCTATGATCTGGAATACTTCCAGCAATTCGAGCCATTGACCGTCGGTGACATGCTCAAGCGTGTGCCGAGCGTTGCCTTCGTATCCGATGTTCTCGAGTACGACGGTGCACGCTTGCGCGGTCTGGATCCGGGTTATACGCAAATTTTGATTAACGGCAAAAAAGTTCCGGGTGCCGGCATTGACCGTTCCTTTTTTGTTGATCGCATTCCGGCTGAATTAGTGGAACGCGTTGAAATCATCCGCAGTGCGAGCGCTAACCGCTCCGGCGATGCGGTCGCTGGCGCCTTGAATATCGTGTTGCGCGATGCCTACCGATTCGACGGCAAATACATTCGCATTGGTGCCTTGTATTTTGATGATGGTAAAATGAAAGGCACGCTTGGCGGCGTTACCAGTACCGATGTCGGCGAAGGCCGGCTGGTCGCGGGTTTCAATATCCAGGGCCGCTACAACCCGAAAGTAAAACGCTCGGATCGTTTTGAAGAGCCTGGTGGCGATTTTGTCGATGCCGAAAACCAGACCGATGTTCGCGATGGCACGGATTCCTCGTTCAACGCTTCCTATACCCATCCAATCGGAACTGGTGATTTGTCGATCAATGCACTTTATGTGCGAACCGATCGCACCGAGACTGAGAATTCAATTGAATACAACGACCAGTTCAGCACCAGCCGAGATAACTTGCTATCGGTGAATGAGCAGGTAGTGGATATCAAGCAGAACAATTATTCCTTGTCGGCCAATTACAAATTCGACATGGCCGGTGGCCGCACCGACCTGGATGCCGGTTTTTCTCGTTTTGATGACTCGCGATTCGATACCGAAGAAGAGGATGGCTATGACGATGATGATTTCCCGCCTTCATTCGACGAGCGCGAAGGTAAGCGCACCCTGACCGACCAGCAGGACAGCGAGTTCAGCTTCTCGATTTCGCACGAACGTGAATTAAATTCGGCATCGAAATTCGAATTTGGCCTGGACTATGTCGGCAAGGATCGCGATACGGTCTTGCGTATCAGCGAAGTCGATACCGATGTGGAAGGTGCGCCGCTGCCGCCCTACGAAGACTTCGACGTCAACACCAGCCGGATTGAAGAGCGTCGCCTTGATCCTTACCTGATGTTTTCCGGCGAAGGTAAAGGCTTTTCCTGGGAAGCGGGTCTGCGTTACGAAACCACCGATGTGGAGATTTCCGCGGATGGTGATTCGGCTTCCAACGACTATGCGGCCTTGTTGCCATCTGCACATTTCAAATGGGATCTGAGCGAAAACGATCGCGTCAGTTTTTCGGTGGCGCGTACCGTGCGCCGTCCAAATTTCAATTTCGTGTTGCCGCTGACTATTGAAGAAGAATATGGCGACAACGATTTCGCCGGCAATCCGGATTTGAAACCGGAACTGGCCTGGGGTTTCGATCTGGGTTTTGAACGTAGACTCGGACGTCAGGGTATTTTCGGAGTGAATGTTTTTTATCGCGATGTCAGTGATCTTATAGAAATCACCAATACCGGCGAGCCAAGCGCGACAGCAATTGACGATTACGAGGACGAGGTTGAAGAATTCCTGGATGACAATCCGGGTGCGACACCTGCTACGCCGGGATATCCGCAGTTCGATCCGGAAAGTTTTGTCTATACCGCTGCGAACGTCGGTGATGGTTATGTCTACGGCATCGAATTCGATCTTTCCACGCCGCTGACCGTATTCAACATGCCCAATACCGGCGTGTTCTTCAATTATTCCTGGCTCGATAGTTCGGTTGATGATGAATTCGGCGAACGCACTTTCAACGACCAGGCAAAATACGTATTCAATGTCGGCTTCGTGCAGGATTTGCCGTCGCTGGATATGGCCTTTGGTGCCAGTTATCGCCGCCAGGGTAACGCGCAATCGCGATTGCTCAGCGAAGAAGTTGAAACGCGCTACGGCGCCGACCTGGAAGTGTTTATCGAAAAACGTTTCAGTGACAAATTCTCGTTACGCCTGACCGGCTCCAACCTGTTGAATGCTTCGAAAGAAGAGTTCTTCAACAAATTCGATAATCGCTTCGATCAAATCGACCGCGACTTCGACGAGTACGAAATCGAGAGCGAACAGGCCGGACCTGTCGTGCAATTGATCGCGCGTTATTCGTTCTGATTGAACTGTCGCCTGGTTTATTCAACACTGAAAAGCTCATTGGGTGCGCTTGAGTGCGCCCTATGAGCTTCAACCGTTAGTCACTGTGACTTTGTCCGATCAATCTGTTCCTGCAGCCATGCTTTCGCAGGCGCTATCTCGCGAAAGATCTGGAACGTGATTCCCGAGCCTCGGTAGATGCGGTCCCATTGGGCGCCAGCGACGCTGATGCCTTCGAGGTTTTGCGTGACGAAGGCAACTGCCACCATGCCTCGCTCGCCGCGTTGAAGTGCAGATTGGCGCATCGTCTCCTCGACATCCGGGGCGATGACCGGAGGCGAAAAGAATGCAACCAGGGTCCCGAACTTCGGCGGCATCATCTCGATCATCTCGTTCATGTCGAGCGCATACTGCTGTGCCGCTTCGAGATTGAATTCGGATGACGACCAGACGCGGATGATGTCGCCATCTCGCGTGATCTCGTAGTGGCCGATTATTCCTAACATGTGCTGAGTGTCGGGTCGGGGGGCATAAGACACTATACCTCCCGCCCGGATAACCAGCGGTGTGCCAGAGCGCATGGGGCGATACCGCCTGTAGGTGCACTCTTTGCATCACCCAGTACCACCCCTGTCGCGCCTGTAACTTGTTTTCACATCGTTTTACAATAAATATATTGCTGTTAAACAATAATAGTGATATCGTAAAACAATAAAGTCACAGGAGAGCCATCATGTCCCAGCCAGAGCCCAGCGCACTCAGCCTTTCGCGAATCTTCATCAAGTTCCTGATCGCCTTCAACATCCTGGCGGGGGTAATGATGGTTCTCGCCATGCCGGCCAGCATCTTGTTCGAGCCGGTGTTTATCGAGTTTTTCAGCAAGAAGCCAGCCATCATCAATCCAGCATGGCTTATGCCGGTCCTGCGGATCTGGCTAGTACTTGGGCTCGGGATGATCGCAACGGTCCATGTGTCGCTTTCGCGTCTTCTGGCCGTGGTCGAGACGGTTCGTGTCGGTGACCCGTTTGTTCCGGAAAATGCGGTACGGCTGAAGACGATCGCCTGGTGTTCGCTAGTCCTTGAGCTGCTTCGCCTGGTGTTTGGGATCTTGGCGGCAGCGATGAATGCTGCAGGCTCGAATATCCCCTGGAAATTCTCGCTGACCGGATGGTTGGCTGTCGTGCTGTTATTCGTGCTTGCGCGGGTGTTCGAAGTAGGCACGCGCATGCGCGAAGACCTGGAGAGGATGATCTGACATGGCCATCTTCGTGACACTCGACGATGTACTCCACGATCGACGCATGACCCTGACCGAATTGTCCGGCAAGGTCGGGATCACGCTCGCCAATTTATCCATTCTTAAAACCGGGAAGGCTCGAGGCATCCGCTTCGATACGCTCGAAGCAATTTGCATTGCACTTGAATGCCAGCCAGGCGACTTGCTGCAGTTTCGTGACGATGGAGTGAGCGCGAGCGAGGGAACGGAACTATGAACGGCATCACCTGGATTCATATCGCTGGCGGCATGACGGCGTTGGTCTGTGGCGCGACAGCATTCGCGGTACGCAAGGGCAGCAGCATGCATGCTTTAGTCGGAACCTGGTTCTGCATATCGATGTTCGTGCTCGGCATCACTGCCTCAATCCTGTCGCCGTTAAAGTCGCCGCCGGAGTCTCCGGTTGGCGGAATCATGGTCTGCTACTTCGTCGCCACCGCGTGGATGGCGGCGCGTAACCGAAGCGGCATGCCAGGCAGGTTTGAGAAGATTGCCTGCACAAGTGTGCTGTTGATTGCGGCCGCGATCATCGGCGAAGGGATCAAACTTTCGCTAAATCCTGCCGGGCATTCCGGACCGCCGAGTCCGGCAGTCCTTCTCATTCTCGGAGGACTGTGCCTGCTTGCCGGTCTGGCGGACTTGAGGCTCATCATTCGCGGCACGCTGTCCGCCACGCAAAGAATCACGCGTCATCTGTGGCGAATGTGCTTCGCTTTTTTCATCGCGACCGGTTCTTTTTTTCTTGGTCAGCAGGACATCTTGCCGCAGGCGGTGCGTGGCTCGCCGATTCTGTTCGTGCTGGCGTTTGCGCCCTTTGCGTTGATGTTGTTCTGGCTGGTGCGGGTCCGGTTTTCCAAAATGATTAGACAGCTCAACTAAAACAAAACGCCCTTTTCAGGGCGTTTTGTCATATGGATTCAAGCAAGAGAATTATTGAGCATTCTTATTCCTGCAAGAGCGCAATACCCAGATCGGCGATGGTGTTGCTTTCCAGCGTGATACTGATACCGGTCGCATCACTTATCGAAATTTCATCGTTGGGATTGCGTTCGACCTTGACTCCGGTCGGAACATTTGACTGCAGGGCGTCTTCGATGATCTTTACAAGATCGGCCTTGATGGTGCCTTTCGCAACGGCAATCGAAATTTTGGTTGCATTGGTGGCGTTATCTTTCCGGATCATGCGGAAAATGATTTGGCCATCCGACTCTGCCTGCTTGCTCAGTGCAATGCGCCAAGCGGGGGCGTATGAAATGTTTCCGGAATCCAGAACCGGCTCGATGGTCACTGTCGTGTTGCGTGAACTGGCTCCCTTGTCAGAGGGCGTTCCGGCCTGCGTGAAAGCGGCCGAGCTGAAAACTAGCAACGTTGCAGCGATAAATATGTGGGCTATGGTTTTCATGGGCATTTCCTGTGATTCAGTTTTCTTTATAGAGTGGGCTCAAGCTGCCAACGCGGTCTTTGCTTTCATGTTCTTCGCCTTCAAGCTCCTGGGTATCGCGAATTTCTTCGGATCCGGAATTTTCGGCTGCATCTATCAGGGTATGACTGACCGGATTTTCGTTATCGTCATCCAGCGCATCATCGAGATCGATGCTTTCATCGTCCTGCATGGCGGCAATTTCCAGTTCATAGGCGTCATCACTTGCATCCGCGAGCTCGGAAGCTGGCACGGGAGTTTCCCGGTCGAACTCGGGAGCATTTTTATTGCCGGAATTGATTTGCATGTGAATCTCACTTTTTGCGGTGAACTTCAGCTTAGGCGGCTGGAATAACGACGTCCGTGCGTTATCGCGCACAAGCAGTCACAGCATGTCAATGCCGTATCAGGCGGGCGTCGCGATTTAAAATTCGTTCACGAGATAAAGCTGCGCTTCAGCATGCCAATGACAGGAGTTTATGGGCATGAATATCGCCTTTGAACCGAATTTGTTCGACTTCGGTGTCTTTTCAGTGGCTGAAAAACACGGGCCTTGAACACTTCACGGGGATGTTCGAATGTGAATCCTGACTTTAATGCCTTGAGTAATGCTCAGGTGCGCATACCGCTACGCGACATGCGCACGCTCTGTCTTTTTCTCAGCCCGTCTTCGCAGTACGCGGCAACGCTTTCCCGGTTTCGAGTAGCGTCTTCAAATTCGAAAGCACTTTTGGCCAGCCGCCGGAAATGCCTGCGAGCATTTGCTCATCGAGGCCATCGTGCGTGACGGTGAGGCGAACGGTTCCGCCATCAACAGGTTCGATATCGATCGACACGCGTGAATGTTTCGATTCGTCTTCCGCTTCGCTCGGTCTGGCCCAGGTGAGAACCATGCGCCGTGGCGGCGTGAATTCGACCACCTTGCCGAGAATATCGACGATGCCCGAGCCGTCGGTGCGTTGGTGTTCCCATTTCGAACCAGGCTTCCAATCCGACACGTTGATGCGTGAGCAGTCGGAACCCGGGCCGACCCAATATTCGCGCATCACGTCGATATCGATAAACGCTTGCCACACTTTTTCCGGCGTGGTGGCGATGTAGCTTACGTAAACATAGTCAGGCTTTTTCATCATCATTTCCTTCCAGTTTCTTCTTGAGTTTGCCTAGCGCACCGAGGCGCTTGTGCTCGAATTTTCCGATCCAGCGCTCGTGTATTTCATGCAGCGGAACCGGATTGAGGTAGTGCAGTTTTTCCCGGCCTTGCCAAACGACGGCGACGAGGTTGGCTGCTTCGAGTTGTTGCAGGTGTTGCGTAACCGCCTGGCGAGTCATCTCCATGTGTTCGCACAGTGCGGTCAGGGTCTGGCCGTTCTCCTTGTGCAACACATCAAGCAGACGCCTGCGGCCGGGATCAGCCAGCGCTTTAAATACTTTGTCGATGTCCAATGGCGTTTCTTTGGTTCCGGTTAGATACAAAGGCTGGTGTGCCTGTGTTGCGAGAATAATATGCAAGTATTTACTTGCATGTCAAGTGCCGGAGTGCTTTATGCATGCATCCTGGGTCATTTATCCCGGAAAACAGCCGATTCATGGCTTCCATCGCAGTAAGGTTTGTTGCCAGATGCGCCACAACGACAAAGCTCCGCTTTCCCTTCCTTGGCAATTTGGCTTCCGGTGCCGCTCACAATATCCAGTGGACCATCAATCACTAATGCGCCGTTGCTTATTGGCGTGATAACCAGCGGTCCGCGATGCAGTGCTTCATCGGGAATTGCAACAGGAGTTGGTTCTCCAGTTGCAGTGAAGCCGATTTTGTAGTGCGAGCCGTCGCAAAAGGGTGCGGCCTTGGTGGCGCCACAGCGGCAAAGCGTGGCGCGTGTTCGTGGTGCCTGACCTGCGATTTGCAGATCGCCACGAAAAACATAGGGTCCATTCTCGAGAATGCGCGCTGTATTTTTGGTGGCTGCTTCTTCTTCCAGCCCGATATCCTTTCGTTGATAGGTCAGCGCACCGGAAGGGCAGTTGCGAACGATCGCAGCTACTTCTTCGGCATTGGCGGCATCGGGGTGGATCCAGGGGCCTTTGGCATTACCAATAAATACATCGGGTAAACCAAGTATGCAATTGCGGGAATGTATACAGCGCTTGCCGTCGAAATGGACCACCAGGTCTTTGCCCTGATAGTCTTGAATGTCGGAAGCCATGATGCGTCTCCATTTCGGGTGAACTTACTGAGGACTGGAGTCGCCCAAAACAGCATCGTTGCCGGTCTCGTCCAAAAACTTCCAGACGTCCTTCACGACTCGCCTTGCCTGTGTCCAATCGATATTCGATTTCGCCAACTCGTGCCAGAGTGTTTCGAGCTCCTCATTGTCGAATGGCAGTTGAAAAGTATCGTGCGTCATCAACCCCAGTGCATACGCCGGACATAAATCATGCCAGCTAAAACCCTGGGTCAAGCTGAAATGTTTGCGCGCAAATTTGTCGAACTCGGGTGTCACATCGAGCATGTCTTCGTAAACCAGGCAATGCGATACCGAAGCGGGCTGATGCAATTGCTCCACGATCATTCGATGCCTGCGTCTGTCGAAATTCATTTCGAGCCTGAGAAAATCAAGGGACTCATCTGGAAAATAGGCGACGCGTAAAGGGCTGTCGGTGCGTCATCGCACAAAAAATGGAAAGCGCCGCAGCTGATGCCGGGAAATGGGGCAAATCGTAAGCACCCGTTCATACTTTTTAGCGATACTATCTTCGTACTAAATAGATTTTTGTCATGCCCCCCATGGTGAATCACGGAGACACCAAATGACTACCTCGCTTAACTACGCCATCAAGTATGTTTCCGATATGGATATGGCCGTCGCATTCTATTCAAAACAACTTGGCCTCAGATTGAGATACCAGTCTCCGGACTGGAGCGAGTTCGAGACCGGCGCAACGACACTGGCACTTCACAGTGCTTCGGAAGAGCATCCGGCAGGTAGCTGCCAACTGGGTTTCGTCGTACCCGATATCGATAATTTCTACAGCAAGCGCATGAACGACGGGGTCGTGTTTACTACACCACCGACATCCATGCACGGGCAGAAGATTGCCAGATTCATGGATGAAGACGGAGCCGAATGCAGTGTCAGCGGGCCGTGATTCCCGTAGCAAGAATAAAAATGCGGGTAGGAATTGCAGCGTGGCAGGAGCTATTTCTTTTTCCTGTTTTTTAACTTGTCCGAACCTTTCGGCCAGCAGATAGGGCAGGGGCCGGCTCCCCGGTATTTGTGTCCGCGACTACAGGTTTTCCAGCCGCCACGATTGGCTTTGTCCATGTCGTTCTCCCTGACTGTGTTTACTGAGAAATCGCGATGAACGGATTCAGCAGCTAGTCGCTACCACCGCCGCCATCACTGCCACCGCTGTCGCTTCCGCTATCGCACGAAAAAGAACTGTCTGAGGAATTCGAATCCGATGATGACCAATTATCCGAGTTGCACGAAGCGTCTTGGGGAATCGAATTCGAATCCGTTGATTGGTAGGAGTCGGAGCTGGAAGGAAAGTTCGTGTAGATCATAGAGTCTGAATTAGTCGAGCCGGAATTGTCGTTGTTCACGGTGCGCGAACCTCGTCTCGTGCCGCTGCGAGAAAAGAGCAGGGCGAAGGCAACAAGAACGAGTGCCACAATAATTCCCGCAAAAATCAGCATGTCCAAGATAATCCTCCTCCGTGGTTACGCATAAATTACATGGCAATGTAGCCGCGATGCAATGAAGCGAATGCCGTACATTCCAATCGCAAAGCCGATAAATGAGATACAGGTCCATAAACCCCATGGTTTATTTGCCGGATTGCCCGCACACCGTCCCTATCCGCGCTACGATACCGAACGCTCCAAATACAAGCAGAAACCCGGATGGCATTAATCAATGTAAAAGAGTCGAGCAGCATTGCCGATTTCACTGCTTGTATCGTGTCGTCCCGCAACGAGGCCGATCTGGCGGTTTGCATCGTGGATTCGCGTGCTACCGCCAAAGGGAAGGATGGCTTGTGGTGCTATATGGAATCCGCAAGTACAGCGACATCGAAATTATGCTGGGTGGAATCCCGCGGCGGTGCGGATTTACTCGTCTGCATGGTCACATCGCGAGCGGAAGCAGGGTGGCGGCGCGATCATAAATTGAAGGGCAAGCTCTGAAGCTATTTTGATAATTCGCGACGCTTGACCACTTATCCAAACGAGGGCTAGCATCGAAACACGGGTTATTGAGGGGGCTCAATTATGCGTGATTATCTTTTGCTGTTATTGCGAGGTTCTTTCGCAGCGGCATGTCTTTTGGCAGTCAGCCATATATCCATTGCCCAGACATATTGTTCCGATGCACCAAGCCCGCGCAGTGATTATTCGGCAGTATGGGCCGGTAACGAGCTGATTGTCTGGGGCGGTGCCAGCGGTGGAAAAAAACTGGATACCGGCGGACGCTACAACCCGGCGACCAATACCTGGACTGCGATTAGCCTGAAAGGCGCGCCGTTGGCTCGCAGATTGCATGCCGCGGTTTGGACCGGCACCGAAATGATTGTCTGGGGTGGCGAAAATTCCACTGCATTGAATAACGGCGCACGCTACAACCCCGCAACGGATACCTGGAGCGCGATATCCGCGAGCAATGCGCCGAAAGCCCGAGAAATTCATACGGCAGTTTGGACTGGGTCCGAGATGATTGTGTTTGGTGGTTTTGACGGGAAAGTCGATTTGAACTCAGGCGCTCGCTACAACCCGCAGACAGATACCTGGACAGCGATCATCAATGCTCCGGCAGCACGCAGGTTGCACTCTGCCATCTGGGCAGGAAACGAGATGATTATTCTGGGTGGCTATCGCGGCCCCGATTCGATTAACAGTGGCTTGCGCTACAACCCGGTCACCAATTCATGGAAACCGACTGCTTTGCAAAACGCACCATTTGCCGTGGATGCGGCAGTGTGGACGGGAACCGAAATATTGGCCTGGGGCAGGGCACAAAAACATAGTCCGGTGAATGCAGGTAAACGCTATAACCCGGCGACAAGTGTGTGGAGCAATATCACTACGGTCAATGCACCTGCCGCACGTTTCATCCAATCGGTCGTTTGGACCGGAACCGAAGCCATTATGTGGGGCGGCACTGCTGATACGGATATGAACACCGGTGGACGATTCAATCTGGCAAGTAATAGTTGGGTGTCGACTGCCACGTCTGGCGCACCTGATTCACGCAGGCTAGCTACTGCTGTGTGGACGGGAACCGAGATGCTGATCTGGGGTGGATTCGATGCCAACAAGAACCTGAACACCGGCGCCCGTTATAACCCAATCACGAACACATGGTCGGCGATTGCCGCGATCTGTACTGACGATAATTAATCAGGAGTCATCATGAATATGAAATCGAATCGCTTGTTGCCCGTGCTTGCCATTGCGTGTTGTTTGTTTGTCGTGTCTTGCGGAAAAAAAGAAGAAGCGAATCAGGCATCGGCGCCTGCAGCATCAACAACGGCGGCAGGCGGAGAATCCGCTGCGCCAACGGCAGCGCCTGAAGCTTCGGACTTCAACCAGCGTGCGCAGGCTATCGTTAACCAATTAGGGGTCGAACTTGGTGACGCGCGAACAGCTCCGTTCACTGCAGCGCTCAAAGAACCTAACGCATCGCCACACGCAGCACTTGGTGTGCCTGCGTTCCTGAGCCAGAAGCTGGAACTGACTGCCTGGCTGTATGGCCAAGGTGTGATCGCGCAACCGAAGAACGATGTCTATCTAAATAATTTCGGTGTGGTGTTGCATGAAAAAGCACTTTTGATGCAGCCGAAAAAACAGGCCGGTGGCGGTGGCGGCGGATCGATCGGTGGCGTTGCAACGGGATCACCTCCTCCAACCGCTGCCGATTATCTGGCGTTGTCGAAGGAAAGTTTTGAAAAAGCGCTAGCCTTGAAAAACGATAATGCCGCTTATCACAGCAACCTCGGATATGTGTTGCTGGATATCTGGCGTTCAAGTGCCAACGAAGCAATCTTGCAAGCGGCCGTGGACGAATTCAAAAAAGCGGTCGCATTGAATCCGAAATCTGCCACTGCCTGGGCACATCTGGCCGAAGCGTTGGCCGCACAAAAAGATACGGCCGGTGCAGCAGATGCACTGGAAAAATCGCGTGGTCTCGGAGCATTCAATGGCGCGTTGATCAGTGCCGGATTGCGGATACCGCCGGAAGTGATGGATGAGTTCAAGAAAAAATTCCCACCATGCAAAGTCGATTTCGGCTGCAAGGCCAATTGCCCGAGAAGCATTATCGGACAGATTAATTTCGTTACCTGCGAGATGGAGCAATCGAGTGCGCAGATGGCCTGCGAAGCAGGCAAACCTTATGCGGCTGGATTTGATTGCAGCGAGCAAATACCCGAATTCGGTATTCTGATTCCAGGCTTGAACAGCGGTTTTTCGCTGATTACGCCCTGGGGACGCCTCGATATGACGGTCGATGGAAAAGGCAATGTCGAATACAAGTTCAAGACCGGCGGCAATGTCGTCGGTCCAGTAGGAGGCGAAATGACGGCGCGCGGGTCCTGGAGTCCGGCGAGTGGTTTCAGTTCAGTCGAGGTCAAACCTGGCGTGAACTTTAACCTGGTCGGTGGTCAAGCAGCCGAGATGCTGGATAAGGCGAAAATGGGCCCGGCATCGATCGTGATCGAAGGCAGCAGCAAGACTGGCGAAACCGAACTTAAACTCGAGGCTTACGGCGGCAGCGTTTTCACCCACTGACGTCGATTAAATGAAACAGGAAACGGCATGCATGGCATGCCGTTTTTTATCGCTTAAGAAAGCGCAAACCGATGCAGGCCACGATGGTGGTGGCAAACAGCGAGAACTTGGCGGCTGATAGCAGGCTCACCAACAACATCAATAGCCAACTATCGCAATGGAATGCACATGCCGTCGCGATGTTTTCAAGCAAATCGGTTGCAATCAGGAACGGCAACAGGCGCCCGGCATAGTTTGCGAATTTATCGTCCAGTCCCAAATTTGTGAAAGCGAGGCGATGCGCGAACGACCAGGACAGGAATCGCGCCAGTAAAAAACCGTAGCTGGCGATCAAGCCCAGATCGGCGATAAATAAGGCGATATAAGGATGCACGGCACTGCCGTAATCGGACAATCGTCCGGGATGCACCGCGGCGAGTAATTGCGCCTGACTCATCGCCATGCTTTGTTGCCATGCGTCCTGGATCACATGCCAAAGCTGCTGAAAATCAAAACTGAGCTTTGGCAGGAAACTATCCAGGCAGGCGCCGTAAACTAAACTGAAAAATAAGCAGCCACCCGCCGCAGCGAATAGCGATTTTATATTTCTGGTTTGCGACCAGATCGATAATTCCGGGAACCTCGGGTTCGCCAGATCAGGTTCTGGATTGCTGATCAATGTGGTCGAAGGTTCTTCCAGGTGATCGATCGCCTTCAGGCCACTGGTACGCCGATGCGACAACACGAGCAAAGCCCACCAGGGCATCGAATGGGTTTCATCGTGAACCCGGATTTTTTGCGGCGTGATATCCGGTGGTGTTGATAGTTCAAGCCCGCATTGCCTGGCTTCGTCCAGCATCCAGCGCCAGGCATGATCCGATAATGCGGTTTCGGTTTTTTCGGCGTAACCGCCGCCGATATCGCAATGGTTACCGCGGAACCAGCGTTGCCGCAGTGATTGCGGCTGCGTGGCATCGCCGAAATCATTCTGTTCGTAAACCCGCGGTTTGAATTGTGCCCGGTGTTCATCGAGCGCAAGTGCGTGGCGCACGTGCTGGATACGCTTGTTCAAGATGTTCGGGTTCGAGCTCATGCTTACACTGAAGCCCGGAAACCCTACGGAGGAAACCGTATCCCAGACACCGACGAAATAAACGCTAGCTTCTTTCCGGTCGCCACTGCCGAAATTTTTCCGGATTTGTCTTGCTACTTCATCGCGATTGTTGATTTCCTGCGGCGCTTCAATCCCAAACAGCGCTTTGATGAAATTTGCCGCATTGTGAGTCATCTTGAAGATGCTGGTTTTTTCCTTCGCGGAAAAATACACGCGCAACAAAGTCGGCAGCATGGCCTGATGATGCGGATCAATGATGCCGAACAAATGCACCATGCCCGACAGGCAACGAACCGTGAATGCGCCGCGCGAAAAACCGAACAGGTAAATCTGGTCGCCGGGTCGGTAATGCGTCATCAGGAATAGATACGCCTGGCTGATGTTTTCATAAATGCCGCGACCGGAAGCCAGCCCCCAAAGGCGTGCGCATTTATTTCGAAACCATTCGTCCAGGCCGGTGCTGGGCAATGCATCGGGTGCGCCAACGCCCGGATCGTAATACAGAATTTGTTCGGGATTGCCGGCGCTTGCCAGCAGCTCGAAGGTTTTCAGCACATTGGTGTCGTGGTCATTCGCGGTAAGTGTGTTGTTGGTTCCATCACAACAAATGATGAGCTGTCGTCGCGTGCTTGAATTCATGATCGTCCTGGGGGGTGAAGACGGTGATTGCATTATGGATACGTGGAATGGATTGCGCGGCGGCCATCAAGTATTTATCAGGTTTCATGGCAATAATTCAATCATATGCACTTGCGCAGGCAAGAAGATGCCCATACATAGTTCAAATCATCTGATTCAAGGAAGCACCAGCCGTGTCATTGACCCCGGATTTTTCCACGCAATATGCCAACATATTGAACCGGCAGTGTTTTTGTATAGGCACTGACGTCCCGGGCCTGTATGAACGCATGCAGGGAGATTTGGCCCGTCGCGGCGTATCGAAACCAATGCTCGAATCGCATCCGCATTTGTTCTCGTCGGCACCGGTATTTGTGGCAGGTACACAGGTTGAGCAGATGCGTGAGGTCATACGGGCAATCGAATCCGTCGTGGCCATGCCGCAATGGCATGAAGCGGTGTTGCAATCGGCACCGGAAATCGCGAAAAAACCGGTTCCTGCGCTCGGCGTATTCATGGGGTACGACTTCCATGTCGGTGCTGGTGGTGTGAGGCTGATTGAAATCAATACCAATGCCGGTGGTGCCTTCCTGAATGTTGCGATGATCCAGGCGCAACAGGCCTGCTGCGAAGGCGTCAGTAATTTTCTAGGCAACCCGGTGGATGCGAAAGGTCTTGAACACCGCCTGGTGGCTATGTTCCGCAATGAATGGAAACTGGCACGTGGCGATACTCCCTTGTCACGTATCGCAATCGTCGATGCCTTGCCTGCGACGCAATACCTGTACCCGGAATTCTTGCTGTTCAAGAACCTGATGGAATCGCACAACATCGAAGTGGTTATTGCCGATCCATCGGAACTGACATTCGATGGCGGCATGTTGCTGCATGAGCAAGGTCCAATTGATCTGGTTTACAACCGCCTGACCGATTTTTACTTCGAGCTGTCCGAACATGCACAGCTGCGAGATGCATACGCAAGCGATGCCGCAGTATTCACACCTAGTCCACATGCACATGCCTTGTATGCAAACAAACGCAATCTGATTTTCTTGAGCGATGCACAGAAGCTACAGGATTGGGGCGTTCCGCAAGCGACTATCGATGTGCTTTTGCGTAACGTGCCAGAAACGGTTGCTGTGGACGCCGGGAATGCCGAGGCACTTTGGCAAGACCGTAAAGGCTGGTTCTTCAAGCCTGCCGGCGGTTTCGGTAGTCGTGGCGCCTATCGCGGCGACAAGATGACGACAAAAGTATTCGCACAAATCCGGCTGCAGGATTACGTGGCCCAGCGTTTGGTTCCGCCGAGTGAACGAACGGCGCGATTGGAGTCAGGCGACACCGAATTGAAACTCGATGTTCGTGCTTACGCATACGCCGCTGAAGTGCAAATATTCGCGGCACGGCTTTATCAGGGACAGACCACCAATTTCCGAACACCCGGCGGTGGCTTCGCCCCCGTGTATGCCGCGCCGGAAGGCTTTGATAGCTGCGCCGCAGATGGCATGTCAGCGTCAAGCTGTGCAGCCTTGGGGCGAAGCCTCAAAACGGATTCTTGAGTACCAAGTAGCTGTGTATGTCGCCTGCCTAAAGTCATGGCGGCAGGTAACTATCCTCTCGTGAAGAAAGCTTGTCGCCAGGACTTTGCACGCGAGAGTAGACTGGCCTAAACCATTGTCTTGTTTTGTGCATCTCAACGCTAAATCCGCATGCATGTCCGCTTATGCGTATGCATGTGCAATCAATCCGGGGAGAAAATCATGAATAAACATTGCTTATGGCTTTATGCGGCATCTTGCCTGGCGTTTGGCTCGAATACGCTTCTTGCGCAGGACAATCAGCCAGTCGCGAATTATCAAGTCAAATATGTCGGTAATGACCAGTTTCAGGTCGATGCGACTTTTGCGGTGCCGACCGAGCGATTGGATCTGAATAGCCATGACGGCTCGCAGCGACCAAATGCCCAGGCGGAATCGGTAAAGTCATTGCAGGCGTTCGATGCCAAGAACAAGCCTGTCCCGATTGTGTTTACTGGACGTGGAACCTGGGAATTAAAACAGGGTGCCGCATCGCGAATTTCCTATCGCCTGGTTGCCGATCACGATTTGGCCACCTGGATTGCCGGCAAGGACGAGGTTGCCAGCAAGTTCGATAAAACTTTTTTCTTCGCTGGCGATGCTTTTTTCCTGATCAATTACGATTGGCCATCGCGCCCGATCAATGTTGATTTCCAATTGCCGAAAGGCTGGATGGTGACTTCGCCATGGACTTCGAAAGGCACGGTTTTCACGGCCGAGAATGCCGACAATCTGGGCACCAATGCTTTTTCGATGGGGCAGGATAAAGCGCAACAATCGACGACAGGCGATCTGCAGCTCACCTGGCTGAGCGACAGCAGGATCAAGGCTGCCGACCAGCACCTGATTCCGTTGATGGATACTTTGCCGAAAGCATTCACGCAATTTTGGGGCGGCTCGCCCGGCAATAAACTCACCGTATTTTTCCTGTCCGACCCCGATACCGATGGTGGTGCCTTCCGCAACAGTTTCGTGATGCGCTTGGCGACGCCATTGCGTGATTCCGAACGCGTGATCTGGGAGCACACATTCGGACACGAAATCATGCACGTCTGGATGAATAACAGTAACGACGGTGTCAGGATTTCCGGGGATGGTTCTGCTTATTGGTTTACCGAAGGATTCACCGATTATCTGACGGTCAAGCTGATGCGCCAATCCGGATTGACTGATGAAAATCTTGCCAATCAACGCATTGCAAACCAGATTCGCCGTTATCAAATCGGCAAGCGTCTTAGTCCGGATGTAAGCCTGGGCGCAGCTGGAAAACAGAAGCATAAAAACTGGGAATTGATTTATGGTGGCGGCGCGATGTTAGCTTTGCTGCTGGATGCAGAATTGTCACAGCAATCGCCGACAGCGTTTCGTGATTTGATGCGACAAGTGCAGCACAACAAAGGCGTGTCTTATGACAATGACCGTATGTTGGCTACATTGGATGCATCGACCAATGGGCGTGCCAGTGCCTTGATGGCACAGGTCAACAAAGGCCTGACGTTGAGCGAGATCCGTTCCATGCTTGCCAAAAGCGGTGTGTCGGTGGAAGGCTTTGCCAGCGACGAGGTGTATGTGACGCTGATGCCTTGCAACAAGGATGTGTGTGCGTCGGCTTTCTTGAGGCCGTAAGGCCTCAGCAAGGTTTTGGTAGCTGTTTTCGAATAAAAAAGGACGGAATTGCCGCTTTTTTCTTCGTGTCCGTTGGCCGATAACGAGTCTGATGCTAATAAAACATATTGATTGTGCTGATCAATTCCTTCATTCGATTACGCAGTGCAGCGGGCTGCAGCACCTGCACGTCCACGCCGATGCTCAGCATTTGTCCGGCGGCAAAATCCACAGATTCAATCGGCACGACGACTTTGGTCCAGCCTTCGTTGTTCAAGTCTGGATCTGCAGTTTTTCTTGCCGCTTCTCCGACGGCGGCACTTAATTCCAGCAATCTTTTCATGCCGCGTTGGGTAACGAGCAGGGTGGCAACACCGGTGTAGATTTCGGTTTCGAAACGCCGTGTCGATTGCTTCCAGAATTCCGCCAAATCGAATTTTTTCGGTCGGCGGAAAGTATTGCCTGTGATCGTGAGCTGCTGAATGTTGGATAGCCGGTATGTGCGGGGCTCTTTTGCTTCGTCAGCCAATGCGGCCATGTACCAGGCGCCGGCTTTCAGGATCAATCCCAGTGGTTTGATCGTGCGCGCTTTGCTGCCTGTCCAGCTTTCATATTGCATCTTGGCGATGCGTTGATGCCAAACGCAGTCGGCAATAGCCTGCAGATGGTCGGTCGGTATGGCGGCGCGAAACCAGTCGATCGGATCGAAGTGCAAACGCCCATTCACTTGTTCAGCATTATCACGAAGTGCATCCGGTAACGAAGCGAGCATCTTCAGGCGCGCCGATGCCGATGCGCTGCCCAAACCCAACTCTGCTGCTGCAGTAGGTAATCCCGCGAGAAACAAGGCCTGTGCTTCGTTTTCGGTCAATCCGGTCAGATTGGTACTCCAGCCTTCGCGCAACTGGAAACCGCCATCGCGGCCGCGGTCAGACCAAATGGGTACGCCCGCAGCCGAGAGATGATCTATATCGCGCAAGATGGTGCGTTGCGATACTTCCAGTTCGGCCGCCAACGCAGGCGCACTCATGCGTCCGCGAGTTTGCAGCAGCATCAGGATCGACAGTAATCGGCTTGCACGCATATTTGAATCTTACCAGCAATACATGACATTCGATGTCATGTATTTATTTGTATGCTGTGGTTATCGAATTAGCAGGGAATATCATCCATGACAAATAATGCCGTCGACACCACCTGGCCATCCGAAGCAGAAGGATTTTCATTTTTGAACGGCCATTGGCGCGTCCATCACCGGAAGCTGAAAGCGCTGAAGACTGATTGCGTTGAGTGGATTGAATTCAAGGGAACTGCCGCATTTTTTACCTTGCTCGATGGTTTGGTCAGCGTCGAGGAACTGCGAGATGCAAACGGTGCACCGTTTGGCGGTGCCATGCGGACATTTGATCGCCTACGGCGCGTTTGGCTAGATGCCTGGGTGTCGGCAAGCAATGGAGTATTGCTAACGCCGGTGGGCGGACGCTTTGTAGACGATGTCGGCGAATTCATCGCGCAAGAAATCCATGAAGGCAAAGCGATGCTCGTGCGGGGAATCTGGCGAAGGATTTCCAGTCATCAAGTGACCTGGGAACAAGCGGCGTCACTGGACGAAGGCAAGAACTGGAAAACAAACTGGTATATGCGTTTTGAAAGAATCAACGAAAAAACAATGTCGTCCGAAGCCTTGGAAACGCAATGATGGAACTCACGCAGACCAGCCATCTCTGGCTATTTTTCATATTGGTGTTCGGCGTGATCGTGATGCCCGGCATGGACATGGCCTATGTGATGGCAAGCAGTTTGGTCGGCGGCAAGAAAGCCGGTTTTTTCGCCGTTGCCGGCATTGTCGTTGGCGGGATGCTGCATGTGCTGATGGGCGTGCTTGGCGTAGGTGTATTGCTTAAAACTTTTCCGTCGGCATTCAACATCATGTTGTTGGCAGGCTCGTTTTATATCGCATGGATCGGTTGGTCATTATTCCGCGGAGCGACGGCGCTGGATGATGTGCAGGAAGGGTCGCCGATCTCGTTGACGGCGACTTTCAGCCGGGCATTCGTGACCTGTCTGCTGAATCCGAAAGCCTATGTCTTCATGCTCGCGATTTTCCCGCAATTTATCCGCAAGGAATACGGCCCGATTGCAGCACAGGCATTGGCACTCGGCGGTATTATTGCGGTGACGCAGATTGCGGTCTATGGCGGGATCGCAATGGGTGCGGCCGGCATTCGCATTTGGCTTAGGACCAATAAAGCCGGACAGGTACGACTAGGCCGAACTATCGGAATAATCCTGGTCGTGGCGGCGATGTGGACCGGTTGGCAGGGTTGGCAATTGTCATGATGTGTTAAGCGGACATAACGAGGTTGACGATATACTCTACCTCCCGATGTCACAGATCAGGAGAGCGTTATGCCGAAGTTTGTTATCGAGCGTGAAATTCCCGGTGCTGGAAAATTGTCGCCGGAAGAATTGAAAGGTATCTCGCAGATTTCCTGCGGCGTGCTAAGCAAGATGGGGCCGCAGATCCAATGGGTTCATAGTTATGTAACCGGCGACAAGGTGTATTGCGTGTATATCGCGCCAACCGAAGCCATGGTGCGTGAACATGCCTTGCAAGGCGGCTTTCCTGCCAACCGGGTTTCCCAGGTCATGAACATGATCGATCCGACTACCGCTGAATAAATAGCAGGGCACGACAGCCCTCGAAAACCTTTAGCGATTATCGGATTTGTCGTCTGTTGTTGGTGCTTCTACCAAGGCATCAATGACACGCTTGGATACTTTGCCGACGAACAACACGGAAGGATCTCCGTTCTTTCGGGCTTCGTCCATGCGGGCTTTTTGGGTGGCGTCCAATCCAAATGCGCTATCGGCTTCTTGGGTGGCCCAGATAAAATCCATTGGCGAGAATAAAGACAGCAATACGCCTGCAAATGCAAACATTCCGGTGGTGGTCAATAATCCCATGCCGCCGGATAAGGCGCCGACATATATTCCGGTAATTGCGGAAAACATCGCATACAAGAATATAAACAAGATTCGGCCCAGTTGATCCAGCTTGTCGTTTTTCTGTTTGCCTCTCTTTATCGGCTTTTCACCACGGGCCAGTTGCCGGGCAATCTTGATTATCCCGATGGGCACCATCACCAATTGCATGGCGGAAGCTGCAAGTACCGAGCCAAAAGTGGTGAGAAGCAAACCAACGGCCATTGCAGTGCCGTCGTAGCCTGGTGCAGCTAGCCGTGTCATCCCGTAGTTCACTAGAAAACCGACGACGAACAACGTAATAAATTTAAAAATAGCTTTTACTTCTTCGGTCATGGGACGTGCTGCTTATATGTTGATTGTGTTTGTGTCTTGCATGCAAGCTGCGCTATGTCCAGGCTTTATTGCAGGGTAACCACGATATCGCTCAGCTTGAGTTTGCTTTCCTCAAGCTCGCCCCGGGCGGTTGAGCCCTGTGTCACTGCAGCGCCAACCCAGGCGTAGTAGTCGTTTTCTTGTTTGAAAACGGACCGCAAAATCTGGGTGAATGATGCACGCCCCTCTGGCGAGTACATGCCAACCAATCCGTAATAGGGGCCACGTTTCGCTTTTTCGATCGCGAGCAGGGCCGGCAGCCCTTCCGCGCAGGGACTCACGCCGGGTGGCAAGACTGCGCGCAGACACTCGGTGATTGTTGTGTCGGGTGCGGTCTTGACCGAAAACGCCGTCATCATGTGCCGCAATCGATTCAGGTCCAGAATATTCGGGCCCTGTCGCGTTACTTCGCCAACTTTTGCCACGCCGTTGCCGAAGCCATCGGCAGAAAGTTGATGCTCGGCGATAATTTTCGGATCGTTTAAAAATTGCTTGACCAACGCTTCATCCGATTGGGGATTTGCGTCTTTTGGGTAAGTGCCCGACAGTTTGTAGGCTTCGAATTGGCCCTGGCTCCACTCCAGCAAAACTTCCGGACATTTTCCGACGAACGCCGCCGAACCGATATCCAGATAGAAACTTCGACTGAGTGAGTTGTGTGACGGTTGGCAATGGAAAGTCTGCAGTAGATCAACTGGCGGCAACGGTACGCGCCGGGCGACGGTCATCCTTCTGGATTTCTCCTGGTGTACCCAGGCAAGCGCTTGTTCGACCTGCTCAAGATAATTCGCTTCCGAAGTTTGATCGAGTTGCGCGACGAGCTCGACGTTTTTTTCTGGCAAGCGCATTCGGCCATATTGTTGATTGCCAAGTCGAATTGTTCGGTGTCGCCATATAAAATTTCGCAGGCATCCGGGCTGAATCGAACGACCAGTTCGGCTATGCCGAGCCAGTAGGGCGGAAAGTGGTCGCTATCGCCCGTGCTGGCTACCAGGCCGAGACCGTAGCCGAGAAAACCGAAAATATAGCGATCACCATGCTGTTCGAAAATATGGTGAACATGCCGCCATTGCTCCGCTGGTTCGGTAGCGAGACTCGCTTCGTTCGCTTTTCCGCTAACGTGTTTCCCGCGACATACGCGCACTTCGTTTTCATTGCCGTATGCAAACCGCGCATTCGATTGATCTTGCGATTCCAGTCGGCGTAAAAAGCGACTGGCGTTGCAACGCGCATCGGCGTGTTTGCAAACAAGTTGTTTTGGCAGAACCGGCATGGGTTTGATGATATCAAGCATGGACGACGTCCGAGCCGAAAGCGCGCTGATAATCAAATTCGATCGGATCGCAGGCGCCGGCGCAGATCGCATCTAGGCGGTCGGGCGCAACCGGATGCGAAAACTGTGCATTACGCATGTAAATCCGCAGTTTCAGTTGTTCAGTCACCAGTTCCGACATGGTTTGCCAATCTTTTTGGCTCAGGGATTCGCTTGAAACGGCGATGTCGGCTATGCCTCTGAGCATTTGGCTGAATTCGTCTTCGTAGACAGTCGAGCAGGCAATCGCAATTTTGCCGTCGATACCACTGCGATTCCGGAGCTTCATGCCTTCGGAAAATAATGTGCAGTAGCCGCCTTCGGTGAAGCGCTGTGCACGAAGTCCTAGATCGCCATATTCCTTGCGATGCCGGGCGCGCAAAGCCATCAATGCATCGTTTTCTTTCCACGCGCCGGTTTCGCGCAGGCGTGACGGATTTGGCAACTCGGTATCTTCTGGATTCAGCAATTCAAATGCTTCCATGAAAGCACTGTAATGAATGAACTCTTCCTGCATGACTTTGATTTCGTCGAGAATATCTTTGCGCTCAATCTTGCTTTCGAGTCCTTCGAAGTTTTCCTGGATCCATTTGTAGCTCGAGTAAACGCCATCGATCAATTCCTTGTACATTTGGCGCTGTAGCCAGGCGCGATCCGTATCGGCGGTACGGATCGGCGAATCCCAATAGCTACTGATGACCTCGGCTTCGGCGGCCCACAGCCGTGCGCAGCGTTCGATCATTTTTTTCATATTGGGATTAATCTTCATATGGTCCTCTTGTCGTTTCTTCTGGATTATTGGCTTAAACACGTTCGGCAACGATCAGGTAAAAACCTGCCGCATTGGGTACCGAAGGTCCCGTTACGCCTTCGGTTCCAATGGTAGCTTGGCGCTCAAACAAGTTTAATTTGAAACCGGCGGATTCCAACATGGCCTGCAATTGTTCCGCCGAACGTACTGGATGGTTCTGGAAATTTTCGGCAAACTTCTTCGCCATCGCAACGATGTCGAATCCGGCCAACTCCCCTGTGCCAGGCAGTTGCATCAATTGGCCCGCGCGCGCAACGAAGTTGTCGATTTCGCCCAGGTCGAAGCGAACGATTTCGTTCGGATAGTTTTCCCGGATCCGCTGCACGGTAATCAAACGACCGCCTTTCCTGAGCGCGGTTGCCCATTGTTCAAGCAGGTGTTGACGGTTTACATCGTCGAAATAACCCATGAATGAATGAGTAAAGATGGCGTCGAACGCTTGTGCCGGAAGTCCTTCGAGAATATCGCGTTTCAAAGTCTTGATTTTGATACCCGCTCGGGCGGCGTATTGCTCGCAAACTTCTAACGGCGTAGCGCAGATATCGGCAACTGTAATATTTATTTCGGCTTGTCGGTGCACAAGTGTTTCATGAATGGTTTTCACCATGGCCGCATCCGCCGATCCAGAGACCAGGATGTTCTTCATGCTGGAATCACCATCGATTTTCTTGAGCTGAGCATCGAAATGGGATGCATGTGCTGCCGGCGTCGATACCAAATCCAGCAGGCGCAAGAATTGCCAGGAACCGTGATACCAGGAGCAGCTCTGGTTGTCGGTATATTGTCGGCAATGCGAGCGCGCGAATTCGTGAGCAAATTTCGCAGCGTGAAGACTTTCCGTATCAATAGCGGGAATTGCATCTGCTGGCATCGTGAATTTTCGTTCCTGACAATGGTTTAATGGAATTAATGTCGAAGTGCCCGATTTAGCCATGCCCGCCATGCGCGTTTACGCGGAAGGCGCGGGCGTTCGAGCACTGGCTTCGGCAATTCAAAACGAAAACGTCCCGTGTTGCCTATCGGCGTATCAATTTTCAAAATGGCATCTAGCGTGGTCTGGCGAACTAGTTTGCGCAGCTCATCGCGATTATCGCCATGGGGCTCGGTGAAATCCGGAAACGTGGCATTGCTGTTGATTTCGTATGTCTGAATGGCGCCATCGACCAAGCCATAATCGATGCGTCCGAAATCGATGCCGGCAATCTCGAATATCCTCAGAAGCTCGTGCTCGTGCGGATTTTCGCGGGCGTATGTCAGTTCTTCGGCCGCAAATACGGCGTCACTTTGCAATCCCGCTCTCTTTACGTTCCAGCCCTGATTTCGCAGGATGTGCTGCGGCACGATTTTCCCGGCGATATTGAAGGCGCCGTATTTTCGATAGAAACCCTCACGATCAAGCTCGGCACAAAATTCCACGATGATTCGGCGCTTGGCGGTTTTTCCCTGTTGGTTCAGTTCAAGCAATGCCTGATCGAACTCGGCATCATTGTTGATAATGGATGAATCCGGCCCTTGGCAGTCGTCTTCCAGTCTAATGAATACCGGATAGCGTTGCGGTCGTTCGCCAGCATCGTAACGAGAAATGTCGAATTGGTTTAATCCATCTGCACGAAGCCGCTTCAACAGTGGATAGCGCTCGAGCACTTTATTCGGGTAATTGAAGATGTTTGCATCGGGCGCATGGGCTCTCAGTGTGGACGCAATGGCGAAGGCCGATTCAAGTTCGTAGCTGGAGAGTCGATCGAAATCGGTAAAGATGTAATGCCCTATGGGGCCGGAGCCTTCGTAGAAAAGTTTTTCGTAGGTGATGCTTTGTACTATATGTTTGTATTGGCCGAGGCCTGCAATCAGCCCTTTGATCGGTTGCGTGTAATCTTCCCGGGACACGTAATAAATCATGACCGGATGAGCCTCATCAGGCAAAAACCGTAACGGAAGTGCTTCACTGCGGGAAAAATAGTGATCCAGGTCATGAGCCGAGCTTAGCCATTTGGAAAATAAATCGCCATACGAATGGATTCTCAATAAGCGCCTGACGCGAATTTCGCATGAACGTAATGGCGACGCTTTGGTTGACGTGATTGGGAAACTGTTTCGAGCAGGGTGCGAAATATATCCAAAACGGAAAGGAATCATCGGGAATGGATGGCTCTTGGCCTGCAATAGTCATTGTTTACGGACGGGTCAACGAAACCGGCGAATGCACTATTCAAAGCGTTTTCATGACAAGATGGGTTATCAATTTAGGCGGACCTGAAATTTTTTAGTTAAATTAAGTTGACGAATAAATGCCCGGCCTTCATAATTCCGCTTCTGCGCCCGTAGCTCAGTTGGATAGAGCACCAGGCTACGAACTTGGGGGTCGGAGGTTCGAATCCTTCCGGGCGCGCCAAATCGGCAAGAAAGTAAACCGCGTTCAGCAGTAAGCTTTCAAACTGATGTCATAGGTTAAAGTGCAGTTCTACAGGTTTTATTCGGGGTATAGCGCAGTCTGGTAGCGCGCCTGCTTTGGGAGCAGGATGTCGGGAGTTCGAATCTCTCTACCCCGACCAACCGTCGAATCGCGGATATCGCGATTCGTGCGAGAATCCGGATTGAGCGCCCGTAGCTCAATCGGATAGAGCACCGGCCTTCTAAGCCGGCGGTTACAGGTTCGATTCCTGTCGGGCGCGCCAACTCTGGTGTTATAGTTTATTCCTGCGGTGGTTGTAGCTCAGCTGGTTAGAGCATCGGATTGTGATTCCGAGGGTCGTGGGTTCGAACCCCATCATCCACCCCAATTTCTTCGATAAATGGTCTCGGGCATGCAGCTCCGCCCCTTGATTCAGCTCAATTCGGGCAACCAAACCTACTTATTTGCTCTTCTGATTTGGGCCGCATTGCGGCATAATGCTCTGCTCAGCCGCTCATGCGGGTGGTTATGTGTGATTCGGGCCGTTAGCTCAGTTGGTAGAGCAGTTGACTCTTAATCAATAGGTCGAAGGTTCGAATCCTTCACGGCCCACCATTGCCTTCCGTGTAGCGATGAGAAAGTTTTGCGAAAGTGGCGGAATTGGTAGACGCCCTGGTTTTAGGTACCAGTGCCGTAAGGCGTGAG
>JBOHYG010000077.1:0-31109 GCA_050737875.1 Arenimonas sp.
CGCGACTTCCGTCGCTCCTACGGTGCATTTTTTTGCTATCGCGACTTCCGTCGCTCCTACATTACTTTTTCAAACCGGCGTCTTTGCGAAGTGCATCGGCGCGGTCGGTTTTTTCCCACGAGAAAGCAGTGGCTTTGTGTTTCTTGCCGGCGCCGTCGGTATAGGTCACTTCATGCGGCTTGCGGCCAAAGTGACCGTAGCTTGCGGTTTCCTGGTAAATCGGATGCAGCAAGTCGAGCATTTTGGTGATGCCGTACGGACGCAGGTCGAAATGCGCACGAATCAGTTTTTCGATCTTGTCGTCGCTGATCTTGCCGGTGCCGAACGTGGTGACCGAAATCGAGGTTGGTTCTGCAACACCGATTGCGTAGGACACTTGAACTTCGCACTTGCTGGCCAGGCCGGCAGCCACGATGTTCTTCGCAACGTAACGCGCAGCATAAGCGGCAGAACGATCGACTTTCGACGGATCTTTACCGGAGAACGCACCGCCGCCGTGACGGGCCATGCCGCCGTAGCTGTCGACGATGATCTTGCGACCGGTCAGACCGCAATCGCCGACCGGGCCGCCAATCACGAACTTGCCGGTTGGGTTGATATGGATTTTGCTTTTCGGCAAGGCCTTCAACCATTCTTTCGGCAGAACCGGTTTCAGAATGTGTTCGTACACGGCTTCGACCAAGGCTTTTTGCTTGATGCCTTCGTCGTGTTGGGTCGACAGTACCACTGCATCCAGACCGAGAACCTTGTTGCCGTCATAACGCAGCGTGACTTGCGATTTTGCATCCGGACGTAGCCATTTCAGCTTGCCGTTCTTGCGAACTTTCGCTTGTTGCTCGACCAGGCGGTGCGAGTAATACAAAGGTGCCGGCATGAATTCCGGGGCTTCGTCGCAGGCATAACCGAACATCAGGCCCTGGTCGCCAGCGCCTTGTTCTTCAGGCTTCTTGCGGTCCACACCTTGATTGATGTCTGGCGATTGCTTGCCGAGCATATTGATGATCGCGCAGGTGTGACCATCAAAGCCGACTGCCGAATTGTTGTAACCGATGTCGTTGATCACTTTACGAGCCAGTGATTCGATATCGACCCAGGCGGTCGTGGTGACTTCGCCGGCCACGATGGCGGCACCGGTTTTCACCATTGTTTCGCAGGCGACACGAGCGCGTTTATCTTGCGCAAGAATGGCGTCCAAAACGGCGTCAGAAATCTGATCGGCGATTTTGTCCGGATGACCTTCGGAAACGGATTCGGAGGTGAAAAGGTAGTTGCTCATTATGGGCTTATATCCTTTAATGCGGATGGAAGGATGAATTTGGGGTAGCGCATGATACACGGGTTTTTCCAGACACGCATCTTGCCCTGTTTTCCGTTGCCATTTTGTTAAGGCAGCCGGGTCCGGGCGCTGTCACCCAAGCTTCATCTGGTCGCCATCAGGCTGTTATATGAGGGGTTCAGGATTGCACAAACCACCGTGCCGGAAACCCATGATCGCACTCGAGAAAACACTGAGTTCCCGCTATCCCGCCTGGTTCGCCGGTCACCGAGCCAAAATTTCGCGTCCGCTGATTAAAACCCTGGAGAAATTCTCCAAATTCGACGAAATAAATGCCTTTTTGACGACCAATGCCCATTTAACGGGCTTTTCTTTCATAGAGGCTGCCTTGGCTCACTTGGACGCACGCTATACGGTGGACCAAGTCGAACGCGAGCGCATTCCGGTCAATGGCCGGGTTCTCATTATCGCCAATCACCCTTCGGGCGCCCTGGATGCATTGGCCTTGCTACATTTTATCGGGAGCATCCGTCGCGACGTAAAAATCGTCGCCAACGATATGCTTGGCGAATTGGACGGCATCAGAGAATTGCTGTTGCCGGTGAATATTCTGGGCGGAAAGCCGCATCCAGATAGTTTGCGGGCGATTGAACAAGCGCTTGAAACAGAACAATGCGTGATCGTGTTCCCGGCTGGCGAGGTTTCCAGGTTGAGCTGGAAAGGCATTTCCGATTCGCAATGGCGTCGAGGCTTTTTGAGGTTTGCGAAAAAAACTTCCGCACCGGTATTGCCGGTAAAAATACAAGCCAGAAACTCTGCGTTTTTCTATGGCGCATCCCTGTTGCACAAGCCGATCGGAACGGCTTTGCTGCCACGCGAAGTGTTTTCGCGTCGAGGCAGCCGGATCGGTTTGCGAATCGGTCTGCCGATGAATGTCGAACAGCAAGGCGAATCTACATTCGACCTGAGATCAATTCGGCAAGCACTGTATGCGATCGGTTCGCGCAAGGAAAATGCCGCCCCGGGACAGGAGCCACTTGTGCATCCGGTCGAGCGCGCCCGTTTACTCGGCGATTTGAAGGCGATGACCATGCTTGGCCAAACACCGGACGGCAAGAAAATCTATTGCGGTCGTTTGCGTTCAGATGCGCCGCTATTGCGCGAGATTGGCCGTCTGCGTGAACTGAGTTTTCGCGCGGTCGGTGAGGGCACCGGCAAGAAACTGGATGTCGACGCTTTCGATACCTGGTACGAGCATATCGTGCTTTGGGATGCGAACGAATGCGAGATTGCCGGCGCTTATCGCGTAGCACGCGGTGACGATGTCTACCTGGAAAAGGGCCGCGAAGGTTTTTATACCGCAAGTCTTTTCAAGTTTCCCTGCGAAGTGATGGCGCGCCTGGCCGAAGGCATGGAACTGGGCCGCAGTTTCGTTACGCCAAAATATTGGAACTCGCGTTCGCTGGATTATCTGTGGATAGGCATCGGCGCCTATCTGAAACAATATCCGGAAATTCGCTACTTATTTGGTCCGGTTTCCATGAGTGCCGCCATTCCGATTGCCGCGCGCGAGCAAATGGTCGCGTATTACCAGACTTTTTATGGTGACGCTAAAAACAATGTCGTGGCCAACCACCCGTTCCGCTATTTGGCGAATGCGCCGACATTTGTCGATCTTGATGCCGAGGCCAGTTTCAAATGCCTGAAAGCGAATCTCGATGCCCTCGGCGCGCGGGTGCCTACCTTGTACAAGCAATACACCGAGTTATGCGAACCTGGCGGCGCAAGATTCCTGGGCTTTGGAGTCGATCCGGACTTTAATAATTCCGTCGATGGTTTGATCGAAGTGGATCTGCACAAGATCCTGCCAAAAAAGCGTGAGCGCTATCTCGGCATTGCCGCTGCACAAATCACGGGAAAAACTTCGAAAGCGGCCTGATGAAAAGTTTTCTCGCACCGGAAAAATTGCGCGCCGTTTTTATTTCCGATGTGCATTTGGGCTCCAAATATTGCCATGCCGAAGAACTGGCGGAATTCCTTGGTAATCTGCAATGCACGCGCCTGTATCTGGTTGGCGATATCGTGGATTTGTGGTGGATGGCCGAAAACAGGGCGGTGTGGCGCCAGGCACAGAACCAAGTGGTCGAAGCATTGCACCAACTGATGCGGCAAGGCACTGAATTGATCTATGTACCGGGCAATCACGACCGGCCGTTGCGACGCTTTTGCGGCGTCATGTTGCCTCAAATGAAAATGCGTCGCCGCATCATTCATGAACTTCTGGATGGTCGCCGCTTGCTGGTCACCCATGGCGATGATTACGACGCGAAAACGCATTTCGGCGGTTTTCAGGAAGCGTTCGGCGACTGGCTGTATTACGTTATCTTGAACGGCAATCGCCTGATGAATAGCGTGCGTCGTCGTTTGGGTAAACGCTATTGGTCGTTGGCGGATTTCCTGAAACGGCAAAGCAGTGTTGCCAACAGTTTTATCGAACGCTTCGTGCAGGCCGGCTTGCAGGACGCAAAACAACGCGGGCTCGACGGTATTATCTGCGGACATATCCATCGTGCCGCAATGTTTGAACGTGATGGCCTGATTTACGCCAATGACGGCGATTGGGTCGAAAGCCTGACCGCGCTGACCGAAGACGCCGACGGCAATCTTTCCTTGATTGATTATCGCGGGAATGTCTTGTCGAAAATAGAAAGCTTGAAGCCAAGGCCGGAGTTCAGGCTGGTCGCGTGATGTATAGCGGTACGGATTAATCACAGGTTTTCACTTTCATTCCACCAAGTCAGGTGGTTTAATGACTGCTGAATTATTCAGCACTCGATAGCAATGTTGAAACGCACGTGCCTCGTGATAGCCGGATTTTTATTGCTCGGCAACGCAATTGCCGGCGATGTCTATCGCTGGGTCGACAAGAACGGGCAAGTGCATTTCGAAGACCGTGCTCCGCAGCAAGTGGCAAGCAAAGTGACCCGCCATTCAGTCGACGAGCGCGAACCGGACGAGATTGTCGTACTGGAAATCGTTGACCGTTCCAATGGCTGGGATGTTTACGTACGAAATCTTGTGTACGGCCCCGTCGAAGTGGAACTGTCTTTCCATAAAAACAAAGCGGTGCAGGCAAAACCCGGTCTGCCTTTGCAACGGGTTTTGAATGCACGCGAACGAGCCTTGCTGACACGTATCGATGCGATAGGTCCCAATGCGGAAATGGGGATCAAAATGGAAGGTGCGCCAGGCGGCAGGAGCGGACTGCCAAAAGATTTCCTGTACCAATTGCCAATAGATAAAAAAACCGCAGTGAGAATCGCGCAGGCATTCAATGGGCGTTATACCCATAACGACGAACAGAACCGTTTTGCCGTCGATTTTGCGATGCCGGTCGGTACTCCGATTCTTGCGGCACGCAGCGGTATCGTGATGCAAACCACCGGCACTTTCGATCGTGCCGGCACGCAAAAAGAAAAATATGCGACCCGTGCCAACAATATCCGCATCTTGCATGAAGACGGCTCGATGGCGGTTTACGCACATCTCAAGCAAAAAGGAATCATGGTGCGCGAAGGCCAGCGCGTCTCGGTGGGGCAATTAATAGGCTATAGCGGTAACACCGGCTTTTCGAGCGGACCGCATCTGCATTTCTGCCTGCAATACAACAAGGGCATGAAGCTCGTTTCAATTCCGTTTCGGATGAATGGCCCGTACGGTGAATTGAAATTGTTGCGCAAGTGATTTTTGCAGGAATGGTTTTTGTGGGAGCTGCTTTAGCGGCGATTAGATCTATGCGCTGCGTAGTGCCGTCATCGAAACCCGAAACATTCCATCGCTGCTAAAGCAGCTCCCACAGAGTCAATCGCGCCGGCAAACCACGTCGATATCGGCTTCCTTGCTGTCCGGTTTGACCGGGCGAAGCGTCATCGATTGGTTACGAACGCGCACACGGTTTTTGACGATGATTTGTTTCGCCAATTGTTCGTTGGCTGATCGTTGTGCGGCCTCGACCGGGTAGCGAGGGTTGTCGGAAGACAGCACTTGCACATTGGTGGCTTTGGTTTGCAACACATCGCCTGAATGTGACCAGGTACCGGAAGTCTGGGTTTGCAAAGTCGTTTTTGTCCCGTCATTCATTTTGATCGTCGTGGTGGCAAAATCGTAATACTCACCGCCGCGGTTGTAGCTCACTTTATTGCTGCCAGTAGCGGTGAACTTTGCCGTTGTCATCGTATAGGGGCCGCATTGCCAGCTGCCTTCGATACTGATCGGTGGCGGGTCGGCAGCGAATGCTGTTGTGATGCTGAGACCAGCCACCAGCATTAAGAAGAGAGTAGTTGCGGTTTTCATGGTGACCTCGATTGCCAAACATGGCCATCTTAACTGCAAATAAAAATCCCGGCATGGCCGGGACTTTTATTGTGGATGTCTCTAGGCGAATTATGCCGCTTCGTCGCGATATTCATCCGGGGTCGGGCAGATGCAGACCAGGTTGCGGTCGCCGTACACGTTGTCGACGCGTCCAACCGGGCTCCAGTATTTGTCGTTGCGCGAGCTGCCTGCCGGGAACACGCCTTCTTCGCGGGAATACGGGCGATTCCACTCGGCATCGACCAGGTCATGCACGGTATGTGGTGCGTAGCGCAGCGGGCTTTGTTCGATCGCGAAACGGCCGTTCTGCACTTCGGTGATTTCATTTCGGATTTCGATCATCGCATCGCAGAAACGGTCGAGTTCGACTTTCGCTTCCGATTCGGTTGGTTCGATCATCAAGGTGCCCGGCACCGGGAAGCTCATGGTCGGTGCATGGAAACCGAAATCGATCAGGCGCTTGGCGATGTCGTCGACGGTGACGCCGCAGGCATCTTTCAAAGGACGCGGATCGACGATGCATTCGTGCGCGACGCGGCCATTGTGATTGCGGAACAACACCGGGAAGTGCGGATGCAAACGTGCGGCCATGTAGTTCGCACTGAGAATCGCCACTTCGGTCGCGAGTTTCAAACCGTCGCCGCCCATCATCAAAATGTATGCATAGCTGATCGGCAGAATCGACGACGAGCCAAACGGTGCAGCCGAAACCGGACCAACCGGAGCCTTGCCGCCGTCGAGTACTGGATGACCAGGCAGATAAGGTGCGAGATGCGCCTTGACGCCGATCGGACCCATGCCCGGGCCGCCGCCGCCGTGCGGAATGCAGAAGGTTTTATGCAAATTCAAATGCGAAACGTCGGCACCGAAATCACCCGGGCGCGACAAGCCGACTTGCGCATTCATGTTGGCGCCGTCCATGTAGACCTGGCCGCCATGTTGATGGGTGATATCGCAGATTTCGCGGATGCGTTCTTCGAACACGCCGTGCGTCGATGGGTAGGTAATCATCAAGGCGGCGAGATTGGCGCTGTGTTTTTCAGCTTTCGCGCGCAAGTCGTCAACGTCGACGTTGCCGCCGGCATCGCAATTCACCACGACCACGTCCATGCCGACCATTTGTGCGGAAGCCGGATTGGTGCCATGCGCCGAGGATGGAATCAGGCAGACGGTACGATTCAAATCGCCGCGGGCATGGTGATAGGCGCGAATCGCGAGCAGGCCGGCGTATTCGCCTTGTGCACCGGAATTGGGTTGCAGTGAAACCGCATCGTAACCGGTGATTTCGACCAGCCAGTTTTTCAGGTCGTCGAACAATTCGTGATAACCCTTCGCCTGATCGGCCGGCGCAAACGGATGCAGCGCACCGAATTCCGGCCAGGTGACTGGAATCATTTCGGCAGTCGCATTGAGTTTCATCGTGCAGGAACCGAGTGGAATCATCGCGCGGTCGAGCGCCAGATCGCGATCCGACAATTTGCGCATATAGCGCAGCAATTCGGTTTCGGAACGGTAGCGGCTAAAGATCGGATGCTTCAGGCAGGCGCCTTTGCGGGTCAGGTCGGCCGGAATAGCATTGCCGTCGTTCGAAATATCGGAATATTTCAATGAACCGCCAAATGCGCGCCAGACCGCTTCGATAATTTCCGGTGTGGTCGCTTCATCCAATGCGATGCACAGGTGTGTCGAACCGACGACGCAGAAATTGATTTTCTCGGCGGCGGCGCGGGCAATGATCGCATCGCGTTGTGCGCCGGCATCGACGCTAATCGTGTCGAAGTAGTTTTTGTTTTGAATGTTGAAGCCGAGTTTGCTTAAACCGGCAGCCAATACTTTGCTGCGCTTATGCACATCGTGGGCAATCGCTGCCAGGCCTTCCGGGCCGTGATAGACCGCATACATCGAAGCGATCACGGCGAGCAGAACTTGTGCGGTACAAATATTCGACGTCGCTTTTTCACGACGGATATGTTGTTCGCGGGTTTGCAGCGTCAGTCGATAAGCCGGTTGTCCGCGTGAATCGACCGAGACGCCGATCAGGCGGCCGGGAATATTGCGTTTGATTGCATCACGCACCGACATATAAGCCGCATGCGGGCCACCGTAGCCCATCGGCACGCCGAAACGCTGGGTCGAACCAATCGCGATATCGGCACCGAGTTCGCCCGGCGATGTGAGAATCGTCAGTGCGAGCGGATCTGCCGCCATGATGCTGACTGCACCGGCCGCTTTCAGTTGCGCAATGGCGCCACGGAAATCGCGCACTTCGCCATCAGTACCGGGGTATTGGAAAATTGCACCGCAAACATCGGCGGCAACAAGATCCTTGTCGGGATTACCGATGATCAATTCCCAGCCAAGTGGTTCGGCGCGAACGCGCATTACCGCAATCGATTGCGGATGGCAGTTTTCATCGATAAAGAATTTTTTGCTTTTGTTTTTCGATACGCGTTCGGCAACCGCCATTGCTTCGGCGGCAGCAGTGCCTTCATCGAGCAGGGAAGCGTTCGCGACATCCAGGCCGGTCAGTTCGCAGATCATGGTCTGGAAATTCAACAGCGCTTCCAGACGGCCTTGCGAAATTTCCGGTTGGTATGGCGTGTAGGCGGTGTACCAGGCCGGGTTTTCCAGAATATTACGGAGAATCACCAGCGGGGTCAGCGTGCCGTTATAGCCCTGGCCGATCAACGAAGTGAACACCTGGTTTTTCGATGCGAGTTCGCGCAAACGGGCGAGTGCTTCGACTTCGGACAGCGCACGTCCCATGCTGCTCAAGGGTTTCAGGATGCGGATCGAATCGGGCAAGGTTTCCGCGATCAGAGTGTCCATGCTGTCGACACCGACAGCCTCCAGCATTTGTTGCACTTCCTGCGGCGATGGGCCGATATGGCGTGCAGCAAAATCACGGGCAACGTGTGGGAGAGGCAGGGCAGTCGGATTTGTCATGGCAGTTCTCAGGGTAGGCGCGCATCGAAATACCGAACATAAGCCTGTTCGGCATCGGCGCCCCCTCTGTCTGTGTGCCTGAGAGTGTTATCCCGTCGGCAGACGCTAGTGCTAGCGCACCTCGCCATTTTTCAGAGTCTTGAATACCGGCGGTTCTTTTGCCTGAGAGTTTCCGGGGCGGTTGCTCCTTCGGCGTCGGGTAAGCGATCTCTCCCGCAGCGGCCCGCCATTGTAACAGGGGGCCCAAGGCCAATCGAGCGGGAATGTGTGAAATTGCTGCTTTTTGCCCTAGCATAGGCACAAGAGCTGCAGGAGCCGTCCATGTCCCAGAAAAATATACTCGAAAGCCTTGATTTATCTGGCTTGCCTGAAGTTTTGCGGAAGAAGGTCCAGGAGCAACTCGACCGCATGTCACCGGAAATGCAGCAGGAGTTCCTGAAGAAATCCAGGCCGATGCTGAATCGGGCAATGGACGCCGCAAAAAATGTCGAAAAGAAAGGCATCGAAGCGGTTCATCAATCGCATCGCATACAACCGCACGGCCATTACAACTCGACCATTCGCCCTGGCGATAGCGGCGGTTTTGCCTTGCTGCGCTGGACGGCTTTTATTTTATTGTTCGTAGGCGTGTACAAGCTGTTCGAATAACGGAATGACCATGAGTCACTACCGTACCCATGATGTAGAAAACCAGCCGTCCGAGTTAATACCTTACGATCCCTGCGCGACCGATATCGCATTGCGGGAAGCCTTGCAGCGTGAAGGCGGCGCCTGGGCCGAAAATGAAATCGTCGCATTCGCAAAAATCACCGGAAACCAATTGTTCGAATGTGGCCGCCTGGCCAATGAAAACAAACCGAAACTAAAAATGTTCGATCGCTTCGGGCATCGCATCGACGAAGTCGAGTTTCATCCGGCCTATCACCGTTTGATGTCGCTGGGTACCCAACACGGCGCATCGAATTTTGCCTGGCGTAACGAACACAAGCCAGGTGCGCATGTCGCGCGCGCTGCACTGATGTTTCTGCATCACCAGGCCGACCAAGGCAGCAGTTGCCCGCTGACTATGACCTATGCCTGCGTGCCGACCTTGCGGCAATCGTCAGCGCTGGCGGCGCAATGGTTGCCGCGGATTATCGCGAATGAATACAACCCGGCACATATTCCGGCATGGCAGAAAACCGGCAACACGATCGGCATGGGCATGACCGAAAAACAGGGCGGCTCGGATGTGCGCAGCAATACCACGCGTGCGACATCCATCGGTGATGGCTTGTATGAACTGGTCGGACACAAATGGTTTTTCTCGGCGCCGATGTGCGATGCGTTTTTGGTGCTCGCCCAAATGGAAGCAGGCTTGAGTTGTTTTCTGTTACCGCGTTTTGCACCGGATGGTTCGCGCAATTCCTATCGCATACAGCGCTTGAAAGACAAACTCGGTGACTGGAGCAATGCCAGTTCCGAAGTCGAATTCCAGAATGCGCAGGCCTGGTTGATCGGCGAGCCCGGCCGCGGCGTTGCCAGCATTTTGCAAATGGTCGCGTTGACCCGGCAGGATTGCCTGATTGGTTCGGCCGCCTTGATGCGACAGGCACTGGTGCAGGCATTGCATCACTGCAAGCAACGTCGCACGTTTGGGAAGGTTCTAGTCGAGCACGCGTTGATGCGTAATGTGTTGGCCGATCTGGTGCTGGAATCCGAAGCCGCGACGGCGCTGGCATTTCGGGTCGCTCGCGCAGTCGATGAAAGTCCGCGTGATCCGCAGGCTGCAGCGTTCGCTCGCATTACAACCGCTCTGGGAAAATACTGGGTCTGCAAACGTGCACCGGCTTTCGTCAACGAAGCGCAGGAATGTCTTGGCGGTGCCGGTTATGTCGAGGAATCTTCCTTGCCGCGTTTGTACAGGCAAGCGCCCCTGAATTCGATCTGGGAAGGCAGCGGCAATATCCAGTGTCTGGATATTTTACGGGCCCTGCAAAAAGAATCGGCCAGTCGCGACGCATTTTTCCACGAACTGGAAAATGCAGCTGGCACGAATGCAAAACTCGATGCGGAAATTTCGCGATTGAAACAATGGCTCGATAGCGACCCTTCCACGCTGGAAGCGCAATCGCGGTTTCTGGTCGAACGTATGGCGCTGGCCTTGCAGGCATCCTTGTTGTTGCGCAGCGGCAATCATGTGATTGCCGATTGTTTTTGCGAATCGCGATTGGGTTCGGCACATGGCTTGGTATTCGGCACACTTTCCAACAATGCGCCGTTTGTCGAATTGATTAAACGCGGACTACCGGATTAATTCAGGCGACGGCTGTGCTTGGCGAATCCGCCAGCTGGTTAAAATAATCCCGGGTTAATTCAATCTGCGAGACGGACGTTTCGGCACGATTGACCACGGCCTTGAACGCGGCATTTTCCGGACGATCCTTGGCATACCAGCCCAGATGCTTTCTGGCGATGCGTACGCCCATTATTTCGCCATAAAACTCATGCAGATGTTCGAGATGGCCCAACAAGATATCGCGGACTTCTTCGACGCTAGGCTCGGGCAGATGTTTCCCGGTTGCCAGATAATGCGAAATTTCACGAAAAATCCATGGCCTTCCCTGCGCACCGCGGCCGATCATCACGGCGTCTGCACCGGTTTTTTCCAGTACGAATTTCGCCTGTTCCGGTGTGCGGATATCGCCATTGGCGAGTACCGGAATTTTTACTGCCGCTTTGACGGCAGCAATCGTGTCGTACTCTGCTTCGCCGTTGTATAGGTCGACCCGTGTGCGGCCATGCACGGCCAGCGCCGCGATGCCGGCGTCTTCGGCGATGCGTGCAATCGCAAGCGCATTTTTGTTTTCGTGATCCCAGCCGGTACGGATTTTCAAAGTCACCGGCACATTCACCGCGTTGACCATCGCGGTGACGATTTTTCCGACCAGAATTTCATCGCGCATCAAGGCCGAGCCAGCCCAGACATTGCAAACTTTCTTCGCCGGACATCCCATGTTGATATCGACGATCTGCGCGCCATGATCGACGTTGTAACGCGCGGCATCGGCCATCACTTCAGGATCGGTACCGGCAATCTGCACGCTGATTGGTGCCGGCTCGCCATCGTGATCCATTCGATGCATCGACTTGCTGGTTTTCCAGAATTTCGGATCCGAAATCGTCATCTCCGATACGCACAGGCCTGCACCATGCCGTTTGCACAGCATGCGGAATGGCTTGTCGGTCACGCCGGCCATCGGGGCCAGCACGACATTGGGTTGGATTTCGTAGGGGCCGATATGCATATAAATTTCTGTGCTCTTACTGTAGGACCGACGGGAGTCGGGACAGATTTTCAAAAAGCATCCCGACTTCCGTCGGTACTACTCAAACTAGATTTTCAAATTATTTGGTCCGTCTCCGACTTGCTGTGTGACCCTGTTGATGATTTTGTAGGGGTCCTTGATATCGCAGGTTTTGCAATGCACGCAGTTGGCGGCATTGATTTGCAGGCGCGTGCCGGTGTCGTCATTGACCATTTCGTAAACGCCGGCCGGGCAGAAGCGGGTGCAGGGATTTCCGTATTCTTTCGTGCATTGGTCGATGCAGATATTGGTATCGGCCACATGCAGATGGATCGGCTGGTCTTCGTCGTGTTCGGTTGCGGCGAAATAAACACCGGCGAGCCGGTCGCGCGGAGAGAGTGTACGTTCGACGTAATCGCGTTTTGGCGAAGATTGTTCATCGAGTTTTTTCAACGCCGAATAATCCGGCTTCACGCGCCAGGTCCATGGTGCCAAACCGGCAGTCACGGTTTCGAAACCGGCATTGATCATGCCGAACCAGAAACCTTTCTTGAAGCCGGGTTTGATATTGCGGACTTTTTTCAATTCGGCCATTGCTTCCGATGCACGCAGTTTTGCATCCCAGCCTTCCGACGATAAGTTTTGGGCCGCGTGTTTGGCCGCCAACATGCCGGAGCGAATCGCCTGATGCACGCCCTTGATTTTCGGCACGTTCAACAAACCTGCCGCACAACCAATCAACAAGGCGCCGGGCATTTCCACTTTCGGCAAGGATTGATAGCCGCCGGTCACGATCGCGCGTGCGCCGGCCGACAAGATCGTGCCGCCTTCCAATAGTGATTTTACCGAAGGGTGATTCTTCCATTGCTGGAAGGCTTCATAAGGCTGGTAATTCGGGTCCTGATAATCCAGGCCTGAGACGTATCCCAATGCAATGCGATCTTTATCCAGGTGATATAAAAAACTGCCGCCGTAGGTATTGTTGTCGGCCGGCCAGCCAACCGTATGCACGATTTTTCCGGGTTGCGAGGTGCCAGGTTTTACCTGCCACAATTCCTTGATGCCGATCGAATAAGATTGCGGATCGGATTCAGCGTCAAGATTGAATTTTTTAACCAACTGTTTCGTCAAATGACCGCGAGCACCTTCGCCCAATACCGTCAGCTTGGCTTTGATATCGATGCCTTGCGTGTAACTGTCCTTGTGGCTGCCATCTTTCGCGATGCCCATGTCGCCGATGCGAACACCGGCTACGGCACCTGCATCATCAAACAAGATTTCCGATGCGGCAAAGCCCGGATAAATTTCGACGCCGAGCGCTTCGGCCTGCGGAGCCAGCCACGCGCACATCGCACCAAGCGAGACGATGAAATTGCCGTGATTGTTCATTTGCGGCGGATTCGGCAATTTGGTCGCGCCGGTTTTGTTCAGCAACAGGAATTCGTCGGTCGTGGCCGGAACGCAGATCGGCGGCGGATTATCACGCCAACCGGGAAGCAGGGCGTCGAGTGGGCTGGGCTCGATCACGGCACCGGAAAGTATGTGCGCACCGATCGTCGAAGCCTTCTCGATCACGCAGACCGACAGCTCAGGGTTGAGCTGCTTCAGATGGATCGCAAACGACAAGCCGGCCGGGCCAGCGCCCACCGTGACAACGTCGTATTCCATGATATCGCGCTCGGACATAAATCACTCCTGATAGACCGCTATTGTCGCGTTTTACCGGGAGCTGGGCAATGAAAACCCGAAAACACCCCGAAAAATCCACACCGGCTTGTCGTTCCCGCATAGGCGGGAATCCAGTGACTTTTTACCAGTCCGCGATCTAAATATGTATGACATCTGATTGCGATAACGCCTGACATAAAAGTGTGTAAAGCGGTGTAAATCTCAAGCCATTCAATTATTTAATGGTCTGAAGCATGAAACTACCTACTGTTTACATCAAGCCGAGCGAACGCAATGGAACCCTGTACATTGGCGTTACATCGGATTTGGTGAAAAGAGTATGGGAGCATAAACAAGATCAAGTTTCTGGTTTTACAAGCAAATATGGAGCTCATTTGCTTGTGTATTTCGAAGTGTCAAACGATATCGTGAGCGCGATTACGCGAGAGAAGCAATTGAAAAAGTGGCATCGTGATTGGAAGATTCGATTGGTTGAGGAAATGAATCCCATTGGAATGATTTGTATGAGTCGATTTTATAAACCCAAAGCAAAGTCACTGGGTTCCCGCCTGCGCGGGAAAGTCGGGGAAAAATGAATTTCACTGGATCGCCTTCCAGACTGCCGCTGCCAGGAGCTGACCTGATTCTTTACACGGATTGGATCGAGTCTGGCGAGGCGGACATCTTGATGAAAACCTTGCAGGAAAACGTAGCGTGGGAATGCCATCGCATCAGGATTTTTGGACGCGAAGTGGATTCGCCACGGCTAAGTTGCTGGATGGGTGACGCCAATGCGAGTTATGTCTATTCACGCACCCGATTCGAGCCGAGGGCGTGGTTGCCGGAATTGCAGAATTTGCGCGAGCGCCTGCAAGACGAATTTGAATGCAGCTTCAATTCGGTATTGGCAAATCGATATCGCAGCGGTCTCGACAGCATGGGCTGGCATAGCGACAACGAACCGGAATTGGGCAAGCAACCGGTCATTGCCTCGATTAGTCTGGGTGCGATGCGGCGCTTTTCGTTAAAGGCAAAAAACGGCAATACCAAACCCGTGCATCTGGAATTGCCGCATGGAAGTTTGTTGCTGATGCGCGGCGATACCCAGAAAAACTATTTGCATGCCTTGGCGAAAACATCAAAGCCGATAGGCGAGCGTATCAGCCTGACGTTCAGGAATATTTTGTAGATTATTTTTTCGGTATCACGTTCGCCGTCAAGGTCCAGGCCAGAATATCCTGCGAGGTTTGCTGCAAGGCGGTGTCGAATGCATTCATCACCTGCGGGATTTTCTTTCCTTGGGACGGAATCTTGACGAGGAAATGCTTGCTGGCGATAACGCGATTGGATTTCAGGGATTGGATATTGGCTTGTACTGAAATAACGGCAGATGCTGTACGGTCGCCATCTTCATAGACCGCTTCGAACTGGCGAATCTCGAGTAACAACAAAGCGTCGCTTGCAGTGTTGTTGTCCAGTCCAACGACCGCTGTAATTTTGCCGCTGTCATTGAAGGTCTGGCTCAAATGGCTTTGCAACAAATCAGGCACGCTGTCGGACCAGCGTACCGCTTCGAATACCTGCATCGTATTGTCGGAGCGGCGCACCGCGATTCTCGTGGAGTCCAGAAATTCGCTGCTATGGGGTGTTTCAATCCGGATTTGCCAGTTAACCGTAGGGCTCGCATTGGCCGCTGCCGTGCTTGCACGTGGCGTATACACCGTGGTGTTTTTTGCGCCCGCTGAAAAACAACCCGACAGGCTGAGTATCAATGCACTGCTAATCAGCAGAGAAGAAGAAAATGTTTTCATGGCTTGAATTCTTCCGGTTGATTGCGGCCCAGGACAAGGCCGGCGGGGTTTTCGTTGAGGCGTGTAGAGAGGCGATTCAAATCCTTGATCAAGGCGCGTAATTCGCTCAGGGTCGGGCCGACCTGTGTCAGGCCCTGGCTGGTAAACGCGTTGATTTGTTCGCGATTATCTTCCACCAGACCATTGGCATTGGTGCTGAGTTTTTCCAGTTCGAGCAGGGTTTTTTCCAGTGATGCCACAACCTTTGGCAGCTCCTTGAACACGCCTTCGTCAAGACTGTCCATGCCCTTGTCGAGCTTGCCCATCGCACTGTCGGCTTTCGCGAGCGTGGCGTCGAGTTTTGCGGCGGCATCGCGGGCATCGCTGAGTATCTTGGCGATATCCTGTTTTTGACCCGCTACCGTGCCGGTGATCTGTTCCAGGTTATCGAGCGATTTGGAAACGTGCTCGACATTGGCATCACTCAATACGCGATTGATGCGAATCAATACGTCGGCCGCTGTCGTGGTGATATCTTCGGTCGAATTCAACAGTTTCGAAATCGCCGATTCTTCGGCGATGATGATCGGAACCTCATCGGTGGAACTCTCGATCAGCAGCGGGCTTTCGGCCTTGCCGCCGGTGAACTGGATTTGCGCGACGCCGGTCAAGCCAACGAAAGCCAATTTAGCCTTGGTGTCGATCTTGATCGGTGTGTCTTCTTCGACGCGCACGCGGGCAATCACTTTGCTTGGATCTTTTTTATCCAGCTTCAGGTTGCGCACTTCACCAACGCTGATACCGTTGTATTGCACGATGCTGCCTTTGGAAAGTCCGGTCACCGCCTCGACGAAGACCACGTCGAAGTCGTTGAATTTCCGGTCCGAGCCATATTTCGCGGCCCACAATGCAAACATCACCGAGGCAATGATCACCGCCAGGGTGAACGCTCCGATCAGTACATGATTGGCACGGGTTTCCATATTATTTCTCCAGCAAGTGTTGTGCGCCTTGAGCGGCGCGGCCACGCGGACCGTGAAAATATTCCTGCACCCAGGGGTGGTCAAACTTTTCTACTTCATTGATTGGCGCGTTGATCAGTACTCGCTTGTCAGCCAGCACGGCAACGCGATCGCAAATCGTGTACAGCGTATCCAGATCGTGGGTGATCAGGAAAACCGTGAGCCCCAGAGCTTGCTGCAAGGTGCGAATCAGCTGATCGAATGCGGCGGCACCGATTGGATCGAGGCCTGCAGTTGGCTCATCGAGAAACAGCAGGTCGGGATCGAGTGCCAGCGCACGCGCGATGCCGGCACGTTTACGCATGCCGCCGGAAAGTTGAGACGGATATTTTTCGGCAGCGTTATCGGGCAGGCCCGATAAGCGGATTTTCAACATGCAAAGTTCATGCACCAATTTTTCCGGCAAGTCGCCATAGTGTTCCTTCAACGGTACCGCGACGTTTTCCTCGACGGTCAACGAAGAAAACAGTGCGCCGTTTTGGTACAGCACGCCGGTATTGGTTTCGATCGCATGGCGCGCCTTGGTGTCTTCCGAATAGACGTCCAGGTCGAAAACCTTGATTTGCCCGGCCTGCGGACGGCGCAGCGCCAGAATCGCACGCATCAATACCGATTTTCCGGTACCCGAGCCGCCGACCACGCCAATGATCTCGCCGCGATAGACATCCAGGTCCAGATTGTCGTGCACGACTTGTTCGCCAAACGTGTTGCGAAGTCCACGCACCGTAATTGCGATCTTGTCTGGCGTGCTCACCAGTCCATCTCCATGAAGAACAATGCGGCCAAGGCATCAATCAGGATCACCAGCGAAATGGTTTGCACGACGCTCGAAGTAGTGCGTTCGCCAACCGATTCCGCTGTGCCTTGAACCTGGAAACCTTCGAGGCAACCAATCAAGGCAATGATGACGGCAAAGATCGGTGCCTTTGAAATACCGACCCAAAAATGTCTAACCGAAATGGTTTCCTGCAAACGCACGGTAAACAATTCCGGCGAAATGCCGAGGCTGCCGTAACAAACGGCCATGCCGCCGGCCAAGCCGGCCATCATGGCCAGGAAAGTCAGCAGTGGCAGCATCGTAACCAACGCAAACAAACGCGGCAGTACCAACAGTTCAATCGGGTTTAAACCCAATGTGCGGATCGCGTCGATTTCTTCGCCGCTTTGCATCGCACCGATTTGCGCGGTAAACGCGCTGGCGGTTCTGCCGGCCAATAATATGGCGGTCAGCAGTACCGCAAATTCGCGCAAGAACGCGATGCCGACCAATTCGACCACGTAAACTTCCGCGCCGAATTCACGCAGCACGGTGGCGCCGAGAAATGCGATCACCGCACCGACCATGAAGCTGAGCAGCAAGACCAGCGGCACGGCGTCGACACCGACTTGTTCCATGTGGTGAATCGTGGACGTTGCGCGGAAGCGATGGGGCTGCAATAAGGTCTTCAGGCTGGTTTGAATGGATTGACCGCCGAAACCGATCAAGGCCAGCGTTTCCTTCGCATAGTCTTCCATCGCGAAGCCAAGGCGTTCGAGCATCTTGCGGAAGCCGTAATCTTTTTTGAGTTTGACCGGAGGTGTTTCGCACAATTGCCGCACCGCATTCATCAATGCCTGATGCTCGGGACGTACATCGATTTCCTTCAGCGCCAAACCGGTGCGGGTCGCCAATTGCGACAACAGCATCGCGCCGGTCGAATCGAGACGGGCGATTTCGCGTCCGTCGATATCCTTGACGCTGGATGGCGCTTTTTCGAGCAAGGCGATGCAGGCTTGCGCGTTTTGCAAAGTCCATTCGCCGGTCGCATTGATGATGTCCGGGTCGTCGCGGTGCGGGCCGATTGCGGGATTCATCGAATTTATTGTGCCCACAACATGAACGAAACTCCGCTTAAAGTCAGTGCCACGCCGATTGTCCCGCGTTTGGTCAGCGGCTCTTTCAGGAAGAGCCAGGCCAGCAGCAGGATAAATACCGAGGCGGTTTCGTTGAGGATAGCGGCAACCGAGGCCGAGGTAAATTTATAGCCGGCCAGCCACAGCACCATGGCCACGAATTGGCCGACAAAGGCTGCTGTGATCAGCGGCCACCAGCGCATGGCTTGCGGAGCTCTGAGCAAGGCCAGTTCCCGGCGAAAGCCGGCAATCAGGACCATGCCGACCACGGCGCCCAACATGCGCAAACCGGTCACCCAGAGCAGCGGTTGGGCTTCAAGCACCCGTTTGACCAGAATAATGGATATCGCCATCAGGCCAATCGACAGCAAGCCGAACATCAGGCCGCGGAAATAATGCGCCGGTTTGCTCGCGTCGGCGTCATTCGGGCTGGACGCGAGCAGGACACCGAAACTGACCAGTACAAATCCGCACCATTGCCAGGAATTCAAACGGTCGCCCAGAAAAATAAAACTGAGCACGAGCACGAAAGGCGAATAAAAATTTCCGAGGATGCCCAGGCGTCCGGCGCCGATTTCATTCAACGCGCGGAAATACAAAGTGTCGGCAAGACCGATGCCGATCAATCCGCTCAATACCGATAGCAATATCTGCTGGTTATCGAATTGCGGAATCGCGATGCCATGCAATAACGGAATGGCCGGAATCAGCATCATGAAGACCAGGCAATTCTTCAGGAAATTCAGCTGCAATGGCGGCAGGCTTTCACCCAGGCGGCGATACAGGATCACACCGACGGCCCAGGCGGCAGCACTCAAGATTGAAAATAATTCGCCGATTCCGTTTGGCATTCGAGCACTCTGGTGGGAGTGCATATTCTTGCATGCTGCAAGAATTCGCGCTTTGCGTCATGCTACCGCTCGCCGCAACCGCGCTTTGCAGGATTTCCACGTGCAACCAGCCCACCAAGCCGAATTACAGAAGATTGAATTCATCGTGGAATTGGCGCGGCGTTTGCATATCTACGGCACTTCGGCCCAGCGTCTGGAAGCCGCAGTAGAGAAGGTGGCAGAACGCCTCGATATCAATGCCGAAGTCTGGTCGAATCCGACCGGTATGTTGCTGAGCTTTCATGATTCTGAACGCGGTTCGCCGCATCGCATGACGCAGGTGATCCGGCTTGAGCCTGGCGACGTCAATCTGGGACGTCTGGCAAAAGCCGATTTGATCGCCGAACAGGTCCTGGATGGCACACGCGATATCGTTACCGGCCTTGCTGATTTGAAAGCGCTGGATAAACCCGGACGCCCGATTACGGTTCCGCTGACGATTCTTTGTTTCGGTCTGGCATCCGCCTCGGTGACGGGCCTGTTGCCGAACACCGGCTGGGCCGATTTGTGTACTGCGGCTTTGCTCGGCGTGTTGTTGGGTGCATTCACCATCTACACCGAAAAATACAAGCGCTGGGTCGACGCGCACGAAGCGGTCTCGGCTTTTTTCGTGACGTTCCTGGCGAGCGCGATCGCAGCATTCATTGCACCACTGGTTTTGCAAAGCGTCGTGATTGCCGCACTGATCGTCTTGATGCCGGGTTTGACATTGACCACCGCCATTACCGAATTGTCGGCGAAACAATTGGTGTCCGGCACAGCGCGTTTTGCCGGCGCGCTGACCATCTTGTTGAAACTTGTTTTCGGTACTGTTGCCGCAACGCAAGTAGTTGAAGTGCTGGGCTGGACGCCGTTGTCGAATGCCAATTCGCCGGCACTGCCCGAATGGATGCCCTGGGTTACCTTGCTTGCCGGTTCGTTCGCATTCTCGGTGTTGTTCAAGGCGGCACGCCGTGATGTCTTGCTGGTGATGGCATCGGTATGGCTCGGTTACTTCATGACCAAGCTCGGTTCGATGCTGCCCGGCGCCGCCGAGAGCCAGTATCCGGTCGGTGTGTTCGTCGCCAGTTTGGTTGTGACTGCAGTAGCGAATGCCTATGGACGAATATTCAATCGTCCCGGTGCATTGATCCGCGTCCCCGGCATTATTTTGTTGGTGCCGGGCAGTGTAGGTTTCCGCAGTTTCAGTTTCGTGTTCGAACGCGATATTTTGCTCGGTCTCGATCTGGCGTTCGCGGTAGTTGCCGCATTGATTGCGCTGCTGGCCGGAATTTTGTTCGGCAATTTACTGGTGTCTACAAGACGCAGTTTGTAATTTTTGCTTTGTAGGACCGACGGAAGTCGGGACAATCATTACAGCTACGTCCCGACTTCCGTCGGTCCTACAAAGCAATCACGCCAACTTCAGCATCAATTCGGTTTTATTCAAGTTCACCGATTCGCTATCGCGGCGGCCGCGATATTCGAAACTACCGGCTTCCAGGCCGCGTGCCGAAACCACCACGCGATGCGGAATGCCGATCAATTCGATATCGGCAAACATCGCGCCAGGGCGCAGGCCGCGATCGTCGAGACAAGCGTCGATGCCAGCTGTATTGAGTTCGTTGTACAGATCTTTTGCTGCCTGGATAACCGAGGCATCGTTTTTCGGATTGATTACGCAGACTGCCACTTTCCACGGTGCCATCGAGACCGGCCAGATGATGCCGTTGTCGTCGAAATTCTGTTCGATCGCGGCAGCGACGATACGTGACACGCCAACGCCATAGCAGCCCATGTACATCACTTGTGCCTTGCCTTGATCATCAAGCACGGTGGCATTCATCGACTCGGCGTACTTCTGACCGAGCTGGAATACATGGCCGACTTCGATGCCGCGGGCAATCGTGATCGTGCCTTTGCCATCGGGAGAAACATCGCCATCCATGATGTTTCGGATATCGGCAACCAGATCGGCTTCGGGCAAATCGCGGCCCCAATTTACGCCGGCAAGGTGGAAACCTATTTCATTCGCACCGACGACAAAATTATTCATCGCGGCAACCGAAAGGTCGGCGATCACGAAGATTTTTTTCTTCGCATTTACCGGACCCAGGAAACCGGGCTCGCTGCCGAGATGTTCGGCTATTTCCGCTTCGGTCGCCAGACGGTATTCGGCGAGACCGGCCAGTTTCGCCAATTTGATTTCATTGACCATATGGTCGCCGCGAACAAGTGCCAGCACGAAACCCTGTTCGCCGATCAACGCAATCGATTTCGCTGTGCGACTGAGCGAAATATCCATCAATGCCGCGACTTCTTCGCAGGTCTTCTGATAGGGCGTGTCGATTTTTCTCAGTGCTTCCGATTCCGTTGCTTCCGTGCCTGCGGGTGCAACGCATTCGGCCTTTTCGATATTCGCCGCAAAGTCCGAGCCATTCGAAAACGCGATCGCGTCTTCGCCGGAATCGGCCAGTACATGGAATTCATGCGATGCGCTGCCGCCGATCGCGCCGGTGTCGGCATTCACGGCGCGGAATTTCAAACCAAGTCGGGTGAAAATCCGGGTATAGGCGTCGTACATATTCTGGTATTCGACGGCCATGCTTTCTTGCGTGAGATGGAAGGAATACGCATCCTTCATCAGGAATTCGCGCGCACGCATCACGCCGAAACGTGGACGGATTTCATCGCGGAATTTGGTTTGTATCTGGTAGAAATTGACCGGCAATTGCTTGTAAGAACGCAATTCGTTGCGGGCAAAATCGGTGATTACTTCCTCGTGGGTCGGGCCGTAGGCGTATTCGGCTTCCTTGCGATCCTTGATCTTCAGCAACTGGCCGCCGAATTTCGCCCAGCGTCCGGTTTCTTCCCAAAGTTCTTTCGGTTGAATCGACGGCATCAATACTTCGATTGCGCCGGCGCGGTTCATTTCCTCGCGCACGATGGTTTCCACTTTGCGCAGCACTTTCAAACCCAGCGGTGTCCAGGTGTAAATTCCGGCCGCATGGCGACGAATCATGCCGGTACGCAGCATTAATTGGTGGCTGATGATTTCGGCGTCGCTGGGAGTGTCTTTGGTCGTGCTGAGGTGAAATTTGGAAAGCTGCATGGGAGCGTAGGTTTTTCTGGATAAGTCGCCTATTGTAATGGCCCGGGGGCTTCAGGACACTCTAAAAACCAATCGTCGCGACTCGGAGGTGCTTTTATTCGGACGGCTCAGGTTCCGGCGCCTCGCTTTCGATAATATTTTGATCTTCGCGAATACTGACGACCGTATATTTACGACCTTTCGGCGGCGTATCGGTGATTTGGGTTACGCCGTTGCCGTCTTTCCAGCGATAAAGCTTGGGCGTGGCGGCTTCCTGCGTGGCTTGTATCCGCTGGGATTCCTGTTCGCGCGTTTCCCAGCCGGGATGACCGGCAAACCACCACACTGCGGAAATCATCGCGATGCCGAGCAGCCAGTAGAGCGGTCGCTCCATTATTCTTTACAGCTGGCTGCTGCCCTTTCCTGCATCAGTTTGGTCTGTTCGGCGCGTTGGGCGCTATTGAGTTCTTCGACGACGCCATCGTTGTTCAAATCCATTTTGACAACTTCGCTGTCGGTAAGCACTTTGACATAGCCTTGCAAACGAGCGCATTCGGCTTCTTTTTCCGTCATCGGCTTGGGACCGGCAGGTTTTTTCGGAGTTTTGTTCTGGGCTTTCTGATTAGCCGGCTCGACATCGGAATAATGCACATTGCCGTTCTTGTCGCGCCATTTGTAGACCTGGCCCGCTTGGCTCAGCACAGGTATGGCCAGCATTAATATGATGATCAGGATGCGCATAAATGACCTCAAACTCGGCAATTCAAGTCGCATCCAATCTATTCCTTTCACATTAGGCTGGCAATAGCGGCTTGAGCCGTTAAACTGTGGCCATGGACAATCCGATTACCCCGAAAAACAAGCACATTTATCTTTTGCCGAATTTGCTGACCACCTGCGGCATGTTCGCCGGGTTCTATGCGATTTTGGCGGCGGCAAACGGGCAGTTTGAACCTGCCTGCATTGCGGTATTCATCGCCGCCTTGTTTGACGGCGTCGATGGCCGCGTTGCCCGGTTGACGGGTACCTCGAGCGAGTTCGGCGTTCAATATGATTCGCTCGCCGATTTGGTCAGCTTCGGTGTGGCGCCGGCCCTGGTGATGTACCACTGGGCCTTGGTGAACATGAAGCTCGATGGCAGCTTGCCCGGTAAATTGGGTTGGGCGGCGGCATTCCTTTATATGGCGTGTGCCGCACTTCGATTGGCCCGCTTCAATACCCAGGTTGGCGTCGTCGATAAGCGCTGGTTTATCGGACTCAATAGCCCGTCATCGGCCGCATTGATGATGGCGTTCGTCTGGTCGATGGAAGATCTCAGGCTGGACGGTGCCGCGCTGCGTTACATTGCTTTGGCGGTTAGCGTCGGCTGCGGCTTGTTGATGGTCAGCCGCTTCAAATACACCAGCTTCAAAGGTGGTTCGAATAACGACCGCGTACCGTTCTGGGTCATTTTGCTGATCGTGGCAATCCTGATCGCATTATTCGTGTTACGCGAGAAGGCGCTTTTGGCAGTGGCCGCCATCTATGCCTTGTCCGGCCCGGCGATGTGGCTGTATTCGAAAATCAATCGTAAGCCGGTGGAATGACATGTGGTCGGCACAACAGCAATCGATGTTGAATGCCATGGGTTACACCTTGTATGTAAGGCCCGGCTCGCAAGTTTCGGTAGCTCAAGCCGAAGCTTCAACTATTGTTGTTGCTGCCGGTTCGGCAGCAACGGCAGATTCGGCATTGTTCAAAGCCGTGATGAAAGTGGTGCAGGGACGCGATATTTCCAGGCTCGGTATCGACGTCGAAGCCTTGCGCGGCAACCCGCAGGCAAAGCGCGCGCTTTGGGCGCAGCTGCGTAGGGTGATAAAGTCCTGACATGAACGCACAAGTTGCCAATGCATCGCAAATGCGGCCAATGCAGCAGGCCGATATCGAAGCGGTCGAAGCCATTGAACAACGTGCTTACGAATTTCCATGGACCGCCGGTATTTTCCGCGACTGCCTGAAAGCCGGACATCAAGCCTGGGTGCTGGATTGCCGCGCCGGGATCATTGGTTACGGCGTATTGAGTTGTGCTGCCGGCGAAGCGCATTTATTGAATATTTGTATTGCCCCCGAACATCAGGGCCATGGCCATGGCCGCCGCTTGCTGCGTCGTTTTATCGATCTGGCGCGCTGGCATATGGTCGATCGCGTATACCTGGAAGTACGTCCATCGAATCCGAATGCAATTGCCTTGTACGAGGATGAAGGATTCAACGAAATCGGTCGCCGGCCGAATTATTATCCGTCGAAGAAAGGCCGCGAAGACGCGATCGTGATGGCGATGGAAATTTTGCCGCCGGTTTGAATGTGAATTTTATCTTCGGGGCGGGTTAGGAATAAATGTCACAGGATAAATGACAACTCTGTCTTCGCCCGGCATTCGGAGAACATTGGTCGGAATATCGAGTCTAGACTTCTTGAATGCATCAATCGCTGCTCTGTCGAGGAATCGGTTGCGACTGCTCTTGAAGACGGTCACCTTCAGCGGAAAGCCGCAGCTATCTGTTTCGATATGCAGATACACGGTGCCACCAATATTCTTGGATAACTCATCTGCAGGATAGATTGGTTCAACCTGAATGTAGGGCAAGGTTGTAGTACAAGGGCCATCTGTTCTAATGAAAAGCCATTCCCGATGTGCTTTTTTTGAATGTGATTCCGGCGGGGTCGGTGCCGGGAAAGTTTTGACAGTGTCAGTGGTTTTTTGGCACGCATCGTTTAGCTCGAGACAATAAACTTCAACCAGGGTTGAGTAGTGTTCGGGCGTTGGGAAGCTGAACTTTGCTGCAGAGTTCGGACCTTTAGAGCCCTGCGTACCATGAAAGAACCAAAGGTTTCCCGAATCATCGAAAAATCTGTTATCAGTGGTGGAATAACCATTTCGAGAAATTTTCAAAGCCTTATTCTTGGCTTCTTCATAGCGCGCTAACTCGGCTTTATTCGAGTTATTGATGGTAGCTATTTTGCCTATTAGTTGCTGAGCGTATAGCTCCTGATAAATTCGTTGCAACTCTGCTTTTGAGGAAATTTTCGTAGCCGCAAATTTCAGCCACAGCGATTGCGGAAGCAGTTCGACATCCGGTTTGACGTACCTATATTTCTGCGGTGGCTCGGGCGGCGCAATGAGCAGGGTGTGTTCATTGACGACGGGCGTTAGATCGGGGTCAGCGCCTTGCACCAAGCTGCAGGTTGTGATCGATGCAATCAGAAATAGCTTGCGGATTGCGATATGCATTTCTTGTCTGCCTTGTGGCCTGTCGATGACAGGCCGATATCATGTTGAGTCATTGCCGAAACAGGTTTTGTGAACGCTAGATCTTTGCACGCTGTTCTTTCAATGCATTCAATTGCGAATTCCAATCGACCAGCCGTGTGCGTTCCTGCTCAACAACGGCCGCTGGCGCATTGTTGACGAATGTTTCGCTGGACAGCTTGCCATCGCATTTCGTGATTTCGATTTCAATCCGTTTGATTTCCTTGTCGAGACGTGTGCGTTCCGCGTCTAGATCAATCAAGCCGGCTACCGGAATCAGCAGTTTCAATTCACCGACCACGGCCGATGAACTTGCCGGTGCTTCGCCGCTGATCCAATCAATGCTTTCGCATTTGGCCAAAAACTTGATTGCCGATTCAAAACGCGACATGCGGTCCCTGTCTTCGGCATTGCCGGCCTGCAATAACAGCGGCACTTGTTTGGAAGGCGGGATATTCATTTCGCCACGGATGCGGCGCAATTGGGTGGCGACGGCTTTCAGCCATTCGATATCGGTTTCCGATTGTGCGTAGTTGCTGGAAGCACCGGTCGGTTCCGGATAAGCCTGCGTGGAAATCGAGTTGCCTGCAATGTCAAGCGGTGCCTTGACGGTTTGCCAGATTTCTTCGGTCACGAAGGGAATCAATGGATGCAACAAGCGCAACAGTGATTCCAATACATATAACAAGGTGTGACGGGTCGAATCGGCGGCGATCTTGTCTTCGCCCTGCAGGGCAGGCTTGGCCAGTTCCAGGAACCAGTCGCAATATTCGTTCCAGGCGAATTCGTACAAAGCCTGCGAGGCCAGATCGAAACGGTAGTCGGCAAAATACTTATGCACTTCGGAAGTGCAATGATCCAGTCGCGACAGAATCCAGCGTTCCGCATCGGTTTTCGGTGTCGGTTGGCCGGAGGCTTCGAAACCGTCGCAATTCATCAACACGAAACGCGTGGCATTCCATAATTTATTGCAGAAATTCTTGTAGCCGCCGCAACGGTCCATGTCGAACTTGATGTCGCGACCGTGGGTGGCGAGCGATGCAAAGGTAAAGCGCAATGCGTCGGCCCCGAAAGCGGAAATGCCGTTCGGAAATTCCTTGCGGGTGGCTTTCTCGATTTTCTCGGCCATCTGTGGTTGCATCAGGCCAGCGGTGCGTTTGCCGACCAGTGCATCCAGAGTGATACCGTCGATGATATCGATCGGGTCAAGGATATTTCCTTTAGCCTTGGACATCTTGTTTCCTTCGTGATCACGCACAAGTCCAGTGATGTAAACATCCTTGAACGGCACTTCGCCGGTGAAGTGATCGGTCATCATGATCATCCGTGCAACCCAGAAGAAAATGATATCGAAGCCAGTCACCAATACCGAGGTCGGCAGGCGTTTGGCGTAATCGTATTTCGCCATATCCTGTTCGTTCGGCCAGCCGAGTGTCGAATGCGACCAAAGTGAGGATGAGAACCAGGTTTCCAGCACGTCGTTGTCACGAACCAGGTTCACGTCGGCAGCCAGAGTATTTTTCGCGCGCACTTCGGCTTCATCGCGACCGACATAAATCTTGCCGGCTTCGTCATACCAGGCCGGAATGCGATGGCCCCACCAGAGCTGACGTGAAATGCACCAGTCCTGGATATTGCCCATCCAGTGACGATAAGTGTTGATCCAGTTTTCCGGCACGAACTTCACGTCGCCGTTTTCTACCAGTTCCAAACCGCGCGCCGCCAAGCCATCCATCTTCACGAACCATTGGTTGGTCAGATAAGGCTCGATCACCTGGCCGGTGCGATCGCCACGCGGCACTTGCAGCTTGTGTTTCTTCTCTTCGATCAACAAATCCTGTGCGATCAAATCCGCGAGTACGGCTTTGCGGGCAACATAACGATCGAGGCCGCGATATTTTTCCGGCGCGTTGTCATTGATATGCGCGGTCGGCGTCAGGATGTTGATCATCGGCAGGTTGTGACGCTGACCGACCGCGTAGTCGTTGAAGTCATGAGCCGGCGTGACTTTCACGACGCCGGTTCCGAATTCGCGATCAACATAATCGTCGGCGATGATCGGAATTTCGCGATCCGACAAAGGCAGCTTCACGGTCTTGCCAATTAAGTGTTTGTAGCGTTCGTCTTCCGGATGCACCATCACGGCGGTATCGCCGAGCATGGTTTCCGGACGCGTGGTGGCCACCACCAATGAACCCGAGCCATCGGCGAGCGGATACGAAATCGACCACAGCTTGCCGTCTTCTTCTTCGCTGACCACTTCCAGATCGGAGATCGCCGTCTTCAAAACCGGGTCCCAGTTGACCAAACGCTGGCCGCGATAAATCAAACCCTGTTCATGCAATTTGACGAAAGTTTCAATCACGGCTTGCGACAGACCTTCGTCCATCGTGAAGCGTTCGCGGGTCCAGTCACCCGAGGTGCCCATGCGACGCATTTGCCGGGTGATGGTGTCGCCGGATTCCTGTTTCCATTCCCAGACTTTCTCGATGAACTTGTCGCGACCGAGATCGTCGCGGGTCAAATTCTCGCGCGACAGGTTTCTGCCGACCACCATTTCGGTTGCGATACCGGCGTGGTCGGTGCCGACTTGCCACAGGGTGTCAAAACCGCGCATGCGGTGATAACGGATCAATGCATCCATCAGCGTGTGCTGGAACGCGTGGCCCATATGCAAGGTGCCGGTCACATTCGGTGGCGGCAACATGATGGTATAGGGCTCGCCCTTGCCCGATGGCTTGAAACAACCGCTGTTTTCCCAATGTTGATACCACTTGGTTTCAAAGGTGCTGGGTTCGAAACTTTTTTCCATGGGGACGTGCTCTCAGCCAGGGGTTAGCCGGCATACGGTATAGAAGGGATGCCACATCTTACCAAACCGTGGTTTTAGGCGCGAATCAGGGTAGGACCGACGGAAGTCGGGAGATGACTGCGACGATCCCGACTTCCGTCGGTCCTACATACTTATATGTATAGGAGACTCGGTTGGGGACGAGGTGCGATAATGCGCGTCTTTGTCACTGCCGGAATATCTTTAATGAGCAAGCAAACGATATACAACGCCAGCCACCGCGCGCTGAATGCCAAGATGGTCGACTTCGGTGGTTGGGATATGCCGATTCATTACGGCTCGCAAATGGACGAACATCATCAGGTCCGTAAGGATGCCGGCATGTTCGATGTCTCGCATATGACCGTTGTCGATTTGCATGGCGAGCAAGTGCGCCCGTTCCTGCGCAAGCTGTTCGCCAATTCGGTCGACAAGCTGAGCAAGTCCGGCAAGGCTTTGTATTCCTGCATGCTGAATGAAAATGGCGGCGTGATCGACGACTTGATTGTCTATTACATGAATGAGAGCTACTTCCGTGTGGTGGTGAATGCGGCGACCCGCGAGAAGGACATGCCATGGATTGAAAAGCATGCGGCCGACTTCGGCGTGAAGGTGACCGAGCGCCGTGATCTGGCGATGGTCGCCGTGCAAGGTCCGAATGCCCGCGAGAAAGTCATCGGCCTGTTGTCGCCGGATGCCGCCAAGGCTTGCGGCAAGCTCGGAAAATTTGTTGCCTGCGAAGCCGACGGTTTGTTTGTCGCCCGCACCGGTTACACCGGCGAAGATGGTTTCGAAATCATGGTGCCGGAAATCAAGGCGGTCGAATTCTGGAATCAACTTTTGAATGCCGGCGTCAAACCTGCCGGTCTGGGTGCACGCGATACTTTGCGTCTCGAAGCCGGCATGGCGTTATACGGCCAGGATATGGACGACAGCGTTTCGCCATTCGAAGCCGGGCTTGCCTGGACGGTTGCCCTGGATGAAGGTCGCGATTTCATCGGACGTGCTGCGCTCGAAAAACAAAAAGCAAATGGCGTGCCAAGACAAACCATCGGATTGGTGATGGACGAGAAAGGCGTGCTTCGACACGGCCAGCAGGTTTTCACCGCCAGTGGCGAAGGTGAAATCCTGTCCGGTACCTTCTCGCCGACGCTCGGCAAAGCAATCGCACTCGCTCGCGTGCCGGCTGGCGAGATCGGCAATGTCGAGGTTGATATCCGCGGCAAACGTTTTGCTCTGCGTGCCGTGAAGTACCCGTTCGTACGCGAAGGTGCTGTGCAAGAAGGCGTGCTTGCCTAAACTTTAAAATAAATAGTCGCGACAGCTGAAACCTGTCGCAACTATCGTTAAACTATCCCCACGTTATCCCGCCCCCACGAACAGAGATACTGCCATGAGCGAAATTCCCGGCGATTTGAAATTCCTTAAATCCCACGAGTGGGCCCGCGTTGAAGACAACGGTAAAGTCACTGTCGGAATTTCCGATCATGCCCAGGGTTTGTTGGGCGACTTGGTTTACGTCGAACTGCCAGGCGTCGGCGACACCGTGACGATGGGTAATGCATCGGCGGTTGTCGAATCGGTGAAAGCCGCTTCCGATGTTTACAGCCCGGTCACCGGTACTGTTGTGGCCGTCAATGAAGCTTTGTCGGACAAGCCTGAAACCATCAACGAAGATGCTTACGGCGAAGGCTGGATCTTCGTCGTGCAGCCAAGCGACATGGATGAAGTGAACGAACTGTTGTCGCCGGACGACTACGCCGAACTGCTTGAAGACGACGATCACTGATCTGTCAGCAACATAGGGTGAACACGACCGGCCGCCTAGCGGCCGGTTTGCTTTTGGGGCGATGCTCGCCGCAAATGCAGATATCGGGAATTTGTTTCGCCCGGTTTTTTGCATCTGCCTGTGACCGCTGATTTGTTTCTCGCTCGAAATGACCGTCGGCAAGATGCCGGCTACCTCCGAATCGACTCCATCGAGTGGTTCAAACTGTCCTCGCGACAACATGGTTTTTAACATCCTGAAACGAATTCGCATGTCGTATTTCATCGCGGCTATCGATCAACAAGAATTAGTTGGCATGAAAATGCACCTGAAAAAGTTGCGCAGTTTTGCCTTTTCGACTTCGAAAAATAAAAAAATCTTGCTTGCTCGATTTACCCCGAGATGGCCGCATTTTTACGATGTGTTTTTCAATCATGGCGTTGTGCATTTTTGCCCAAGGAAAAATTGATGACGCTGAAAGCCGCGTAATTACTGCGTTTTATTTTCATGATTGCTTGGATTGGCAAATTTCGAAACCGCCAAATCATTTTCTGCACTAGCACAAAATCATTCCCGCGGGATGACGAAGGGCAATTATTTTTCGCAAAGGTGTTGACAAGTGAAAAACACCTGATTAGCTTTCGCCCAACAAAGACTTTCTGCGGAAACGAGTGATAACAGTTCAGCCAACAAATCGCATTACAGATTGGGCCCGCGCCCAAGACGTCGATTCTCTGGTCGCTGGCTTCGCTTCCTCCAAAAAACGGATCGCATCCCCGAGGGTGCCGAACTTCCAATACGCTCAAGCTGGAACCAGCTTGGGCGTTTTTATTGACCGACATATTCGCAATGCACGGGCATTGCCATCCAATCTACTGCAGGGCTTCGGCGCTGCGGCAGTTCGCATCGGGAATGTTCCCGCTGCGTTGTACTAACTGGGCTTTACCTAAGCGTTATCTAGCCAACTGACGAGGAGTTGACCATGGCAACTAAGAAAGCTGCAAAG
>JBOHYG010000078.1:0-1010 GCA_050737875.1 Arenimonas sp.
GTGATTACGGTCATCGCTTTGGGTCGCACACGACGCAAGGCGCCATCGGTAAGCGCGGCGTCCAATGTCTTGATATCTTTTAACTCGCCTGATGCCTGTGCACGCTTTACCGCGTTATCCAGATAAATCAGCATGACGACGCCGAACTCGGCTGCCACACCGGCCAAAGCAATAAATCCGACGGCGACTGCCACCGAGAACGCATAACCTAACCACCACAGTAACCACAAACCGCCAATCAGCGCGAACGGCACGGTCAGCATGATGATGCTGGCCTCGGCCACACGACGAAACGCCGCATACAAAAGCACAAACACAATCAGCAAGGTCAGCGGTACGGCGAGTCGTAATCGTTCGCTGGCCCGTTGCAAAAACTCATAGCTCCCGGCCCAATGCCAACTCACGCCCGGTGTTAATTGGGCATCGGCATGAATCGCCTTTTCAGCACGTTGGATATAGCCGCCCAAATCACTATCGCTTAAATCAACGAAAACATAGGTCGCCAGTTGTGCGTCTTCACTACGAATCATCGGCGGACCATCGGAGAGTTTTATTTCCGCCAAGGCACCTAGCGGCACTTGGGCACCGGAGGGTGTCACCACCGGCAGAGCCATCAAGGCCTCGGGAGAGTCACGCCAACTTTGTTCGGTACGCAAAGCAATCGGGTAACGCTCACGACCTTCCACCGCACGTCCAATCGCTTCACCGCCAATCGCCGATGCCAGCCACTCTTGGGCGTCCTGCATCGATACTCCATAACGTGCCAGCATTTCACGATCGTGAATGACATCGATTTGTCTTGCATCGGCAGCGCGTTCGGCGAACGCAGAACGGGTACCCGGCACTTTCGATAACACCGCTGCAATCCGATCGGCATTCTTGCTGATCGTGGGCAAATCAGGCCCCGTCACGCGAATGCCGAGCGGTGTGCGAATACCGCTGACTTGCATATTGATGCGATTCAAAATCGGTGGCACCCAGGCGGCAGTTAATCCCGGCAAGGCGAGTTT
>JBOHYG010000079.1:0-8946 GCA_050737875.1 Arenimonas sp.
GTCCTGATGGACCCCTGACCACTTTTTATGAATGAACCCAGACTTTTTTCCGTTCGACAGAACTGTGGCGTATGTCACATTCCTTTGATATGGTCCGCGAGCCGGGCCAACTTCGCGAGAGCGTCCACGAGGCCAGAGGTCCAGCAATTCGACTATCCAACTGGAGATTCGCATATGCGTAAGTTTGCTTTCTCGGCCAAACGCGGCCTGTTAATTCTCTCAATCCTCCCACTTGTCTGCGCGATGGCTGCTTCTGCCGCCGGACCCTCAGACAATGTTCCGGCAACGATACGTGCCGCAATGCAACGTGACCTCGGACTCACCTCAGCCCAACTTTCGCAATACTTGAATATCGAACGACTCGCAACCCAACAAGAGAAGCAGCTGGCCAAAGCACAGGGGCGCAATTTTGCCGGTAGTTGGATCGAACAAAAACCGGATGGCAACTATCAATTAGTCATCGCGACTACTTCTATACGTCCGCAGAAAGGCCCTGCTGGCATTGAAATCCGCAACGCGCGCCACAGTCTCGCCGATCTCGATGCCTCCAAGGCCGAGCTCGACAATGTGCTGGCACATGGCGCCAAGGTACCCAATGGCGTATTCGGATGGTATGTCGACGTGCAAAGCAATAGCGTCGTGGTCAGCATCGGTCAGGGCCACCAGAAGGCTGCCATCGACTTCGTTGCCGACAGCGGCGCCAATGCCGAGAGCGTGCGGTTCGTGGTCGACGAAGAGCAACCAAGCCTGCGCGGCACCTTGAAAGGTGGTCTGGGTTACCTGCGCAATCCCGGCGACGGCTACCTCTACGCTTGCTCGATCGGTTTCAACGTGACCAAGGGCAGCACCCCGGCTTACGTGAGCGCCGGTCACTGCGGCGATGCCGGCGAGAAGGTCTATTTTGAAGGCGCGTCCGGAACCGGTCCACAGTGGACGCTCGGCCCACAGATCGGCACCTTCACGGCGTCCAATTTCCCCAATCCCGGCCAGACCGGCAATGACTATTCGTACGTCACCGTGCTGTCCGGCAATACGCAGCCAGCTACGGTCCACGGCTGGAACAGTGCCGATGTGACGGTAAGAGGCGGCACTGCAGGCGGCGTCGGTACGGCGATCTGTCGCTCCGGCCGTACATCAAAATGGCGCTGCGGCACGGTCGAAGCATTGAACCAAACCGTCAGCTATAGTTCGGGCGAAACGATCTTGAACCTCACCCGCACCTCTGCCTGCTCCGAAGGCGGCGACTCGGGTGGCTCGTTCATTACCGGTCCTGGCCAAGCCCAGGGCGTGCTCTCGGGTGGTAGCGGCAGCTGCAAAGGTGGCGGCCGGCGCAGCAAGAGCTACTTCCAGCCGCTCGGTCCTATCCTGAGCGCCTACGGCCTGACGCTCACAACCAGCCCCTGATCTTTATTTGATGTTGCAATTACAACGCCCCGGTTTGCCGGGGCGTTTTTTTTCAACATCAACGGTAGCTTGATTATCAGACATCAATCCGGAATTTCGGGCTCAACCAATGTCGCAAGTTGCGCCAGGGATTCCTGCCAACCGAGATAGCACATCTCGACCGGGATGGCTTCGGGAATTCCTTCTTGCACCACGTTCAATTCGGTTCCGCAGATGACCTGCTTCAGGGTGACCGTGACCAGCATTTCACCGGGCAGGTTCGGATCGTCGAAGATATCGGTATAAACAATTTTTTCCGATGGCACCAACTCGCGATAAATGCCGCCGAAAGAATGACTAAGGCCAGTCGTGAAGTTCGTGAATGACGCCTTGTGACTGCCGCCGACTTTGGCATCCAGATGGTGAACCTTGCAGGTAAAGCCGTAAGGCGGCAACCATTTGGACATCGCATCGGCATCCAGGAATGCACGATAGACACGTTCGGGTTTCGCACGCAGCACTCGATGAAATCGGACAGTTCCGGTAGCCATGATTTTCTCTCCTTTCGAAACAGAATCAGTCTGGTATATAGAGACAGCGTATCAGTCGATACTTGCAGCGGCGTAAATAAATTGTTCGTGAAAGCTGATACAAGTTCACGATCATTGGCGAAAAATTAATTTACCGATGTCGATTTAAGTCCTTCCCAAACGTCTGGTAAACGAGCGGTAGAATTTCGTACAGAAGGAGAAATCACAATGACGCTTCCGAAGACCCCGACAATTACTGCCTTTGAACGCTCGCCCGATCGCGGCAGGGGACTGGCAAGAGACATGCGCGTTCGCTGGGCGCTTGAAGAAGTCGGTCTGGCTTACGAAGTTCGTCTTGTTTCGTTCGCGACGATGAAGGAACCCGCGCATCGAGCGCTGCATCCTTTCGGGCAGATTCCGACCTATGAAGAGGGTGATCTTGCGCTGTTCGAGTCGGGAGCGATCGTGTTCCATATCGCCGAGCGCCATGCTGGCCTATTACCAAACGATGCGAATGCCCGCGCACGTGCGATCGCATGGATGTTTGCTGCGCTAAATACGATAGAGCCGCCGATTGTCGAACGCAGCATGGCCGTGATTTTGGAACGCGACAAATCCTGGTATGCAGAGCGCCAGCCGATGCTGGAAGATCGCGTGCATGCAAGGTTGGGCGAACTTTCCACACGACTCGGTGATGCTGATTGGCTAGACGGAACGTTCAGTGCCGGCGACCTGATGATGGTGACGGTGCTACGCAGGTTGAACGGATCGGGCTTGCTGGAGAAATATCCGAACCTCATTTCCTATATCGCCCGTGGCGAAGCGCGGCCTGCGTACATACGTGCTTTCGACGCTCAACTGGCGGTTTTCACGGGCAAGCTGCCGACCGGCTGATGAAAGTACTTCTACTGCGGTAAAAACCCGCGCTCCAGGCGATCCAGCGCTTCGTCACCCAGCCGGGCCAGATCAGCCTTGGCATTCGAGGCAAACCAGTGCCGCATGGTCGCGCGGATCACGCCAATGGCGGCACCGGCTAGAACACGCGAATGCAGCTCGCTATCGGCACCGCCGACGCCGCGTTGGCGGAATAGCTCGGCCATGGCGAGTTCCCAGTCGCGATCGATTTCGTTTTCGCGTGCCAGCAATGATGGAGCGGTTTGAATCAGTTTCTGTTGCGCCAGCAAGGATTCGCGATGTTGCATATATTCCTTGGCAAACAGGTGTGCGATGCGGCGCAGGCTCCCCACCGGGCTTTCGTTTGCCGGGGCACTGCCAAGCAGTTCCGTAAAACGCGCTAATCGCTCTTCCCGGTGTGGAAAAGCCAGGGATTCCTTGTCCGAGAAATACCTGAAAAACGTTCGTCGGCTGATGCCGACATCCTGGCTGACGTCGTCGAGCGTCGTCGCTTCGAACCCATTCAAGTGAAATCGCCGGTTGGCTGCAATGAGTAGGGCTCGTCGGGTCGCATCTTTTTTTTCTTTTCGAAGCGAAGGCAGTGGCTTTTTCATGGCCGCAAGGATATAACAGCGCACCTAGAAAAAGTGACACTCAGTGCCAAATTCCCTCCTTTCCCAGCACCAAGCACCCGTTCCGCCACGTCTGTTTTGGCAGCCGGATGCAGTGATTCCGGCCTTCTCAGGCACGTCACTGGCATCGGCCATAGCCGATGTCCGGGGCACCCATCACGTCATCCAGGATCAGCGCAACCAGCGTTTTGGCCTGGGAATCGGCGGCGCAGTCAGTGACCAGCATCACGCCGATGGATGGCCGGTGCTCGCCAGTTTGCCGCCGCTGTATCCGGAATGGCTGGGGGACCGGTCCTTCTGTGAAACGCATGGCCTGCGCTTTCCCTATGTTGGCGGAGCAATGGCCAATGGCATCGCGACCACCACGATGGTGGCCGAGCTGGCCAGAGCAGGTTGCCTCGGCTTTTTCGGTGCCGCCGGTTTGTCGCCGGGCCGTGTTGAAGCGGCTATCGACCAGCTCCAGCGCGAACTTGATCCGGTTTCCCTGCCCTGGGGTGTCAATCTTATTCACAGCCCGGCCGAACCCAGTCTCGAAGAGCATGTTGCCGATCTTTTGATTCGGCGCGGCGTACGTTGCGTGGAAGCCTCGGCTTATATGGCTTTGACCCCGGCCATCGTTCGCTACGCGGCAACCGGACTGACGCGTGATGTTCACGGCAATATCCAGCGCCGTAATCGTGTGCTCGCCAAGATCTCTCGTGAAGAAGTGGCAAGACATTTCCTCGAACCGATGCCGGCAAAGTTGCTGACACTACTTCAAGAACGCGGCCAATTAACTGCGTTGGAAGTGGAACTCGCTGCGCAACTGCCTTTGGCGGAAGACATTACGGTCGAAGCCGATTCCGGCGGACACACCGATAATCGCCCGCTGACCGCGCTGCTTCCGACGATTGCCTTGTTGCGCGACAGAATTGCCGCGCAACATGCTTACACCCGTCCTATCCGTATCGGCGCCGCAGGTGGTTTGGGCACACCTGCCGCGATTGCTGCCGCGTTTTCTTTGGGCGCAGCCTATGTGCAAACCGGTTCGGTCAACCAAGCCTGCATCGAAAGTGGTCTGGGCGAACGCGGTCGAGTAATGCTGGCGCACGCCGAGATGGCCGATGTGATCATGGCGCCTGCCGCCGACATGTTCGAGCTTGGTGTTGACGTGCAAGTGCTGCGTCGCGGTTCGATGTTTGCGGTACGTGCCCGCAAACTTTACGAAATCTATCGTGCCTATCCGTCGCTTGAAGCGATTCCGGCCAGCGATCGCGAAAAACTTGAACGCGACATCCTACATGCAAGTTTTGATGCTGCCTGGCAATCCACCCGCGACTTCTGGATGACCCGTGATCCCGCACAGGTGCAACGTGCCGAAGCGGATGCCAAACACCGCATGGCTTTGGTATTTCGCGCCTACCTCGGACTATCCAGTCGTTGGGCGATTGATGGCCTGGACGAACGCGCCGCGGATTTCCAGATTTGGTGCGGCCCGGCGATGGGCGCTTTCAACAGTTGGGTGAAGGGCAGTTTTCTTGAAGCTCCGGCCAATCGGACCGTTGTACAAGTCGCGCTCAACTTGCTGGAAGGTGCGGCCGTCATTACCCGTGCCCAACAACTCCGCAGTTACGGCTTGCCGGTTCCGGCAGCAGCGTTCGATTACCGACCGCGCCCACTGGCCTGATACAGCACAACAACAAATTCACTTACGTTTCTTTTGAGTAAACAAATATGAGCTCCACTATTCCGGCCAATCAACAACCCATCGCCATCGTTGGTGTCAGTGCGCTTTTTCCTGGCTCGAACGATGCCACCGGCTTCTGGCGCGACATTCTCGATGGCCGCGACTTGATCACCGATGTGCCGGAGAGTCATTGGTTGATTGACGATTATTACGATGCCGATCCATCGGCACCGGATAAAACCTACGCGCGGCGCGGCGGTTTTCTTGATCCGATCGGTTTCGATGCGCTCGGTTTTGGCGTTCCGCCTTCCACGATGCCGGCTACCGATACCGCGCAATTGCTGGCGTTGATTCTCGCCCAAAGCGTGTTGCAAGACGCTGCCCGTGAACAGTTCGAAACCATGGATCGCTCGCGAATATCCGTGATTCTCGGTGTCACCAGCGCGCAGGAATTATTGTTTTCGATGGTGTCGCGATTGCAGAAACCGGTCTGGGTGAAAGCTTTGCGCGAATCCGGTCTTCCGGAAGATGAAGTACAAGCCGCCTGCGAGCGTATCGCGACGAATTATGTGCCCTGGCAGGAATCGAGTTTCCCCGGTCTACTCGGAAATGTTGTGGCCGGCCGTATCGCGAATCGTCTGAATCTCGGTGGCACCAATTGCGTCACCGACGCCGCTTGTGCATCGGCATTGAGTGCGATCTCGATGGCAATCAGCGAGCTGCAATTGGGCACTAGCGATCTCGTCATCACCGGCGGTGTCGACACACTCAACGACATCTTCATGTACATGTGCTTTTCCAAGACTCCGGCGCTGTCGCCAAGTGGTGATTGCCGACCGTTCAGTGACAAGGCCGATGGCACCATGCTCGGCGAAGGTCTCGGCATGGTCGCGTTGAAGCGACTGGCCGATGCCGAACGCGACGGTGATCGCATCTATGCCGTTATTCGTGGTCTCGGCACTTCATCCGATGGCCGCAGCAAGAGTGTTTATGCGCCGGTGCCGGAAGGTCAGGCCAAGGCGCTCAATCGTGCCTATGCAATCGCCGGTTATGGCCCGGAAACCGTTGAACTGATGGAAGCCCACGGCACCGGCACCAAGGCCGGCGATGCGGCGGAATTCGAAGGCTTGCGTCAGGTATTTGGTGCTGCCGACAATCAGCGCAATCAATGGTGTGCGCTCGGTTCGGTGAAAAGCCAGATCGGTCATACCAAGGCTGCTGCCGGTGCTGCCGGCTTGTTCAAGGCGGTCATGGCACTGCACCACAAAGTGCTGCCGCCGAGCATCAAGATCGATGCACCGAATCCGAAACTCGATATCGAACACAGTCCGTTTTATCTCAACACCAAAACACGTCCATGGATTCGCAACAGCGATCATCCGCGTCGCGCGTCGGTCAGCGCTTTCGGTTTTGGTGGCTCGAATTTCCACATCGCGCTGGAAGAATATTGCGGCACGGCACCGAAAGCCGAACGCTTGGCGTCGCATCATCACGAATTGCTGGCGCTGTGTGCCGACGACACGAACAGCGTGCTTGTACAAGCACGCGCCATGCTCGCGTCCAAAGAGCCGCTGGCGCGCATCGCAAGACAAAGTCAGCGTGATTTTCGCAGCAATGCCAATGCACGACTCGCCATCGTCGCCGGTGATATTTCGCAACTGCAATCGCGACTGACTGCTGCGATACAACGCATCGAACAAGCGCCGACAGTCGCATTCAACTTGCCCGATGGAAGCAGTTATGGATTGGGAGCCAACAGCGGCAAACTTGCAATGGTTTTCCCAGGGCAAGGCAGCCAATTCACCGGCATGGGTGCCGATCTGGCGATGAACTTTCCGGTAGCACGTGCCGCATGGGATCGCACCGCCGACTTGCAGTTCGAATCCGGAACCACTTTGCACGAAATGGTATTTCCACGCCCGGGCTTCAATGAAGATGCTGCAAAAAACGACAACGCACGTCTTACCGCCACGCAATGGGCGCAACCGGCAATCGGTGCGACTTCGTTATCGATGCTGGCACTGCTGAATGATTGCGGCATTCATGCCGAACTTCTGGGTGGCCACAGTTTCGGTGAAGTAGTCGCCCTGCACGCCGCCGGTGTGTTGTCGGAAACCGACATGCTGAAAGTCGCGCGTCGCCGTGGTGAATTGATGGCACAAACCGCGACAACACCCGGTGCGATGACGGCATTGTCATTACCGATCGAGCAAGTGTGCGAATTGATTTCACGTTGCGCTTCATCGGTGGTTGTCGCCAACCATAATGCGCCGCAACAAGTGGTGGTATCGGGAACGAAGCAGGCCATCGAAGAATTCGAAACGCAGTTGACCACACAGGGCGTCGCGTTCCGACGTTTGCCGGTCGCCAGCGGATTCCATTCGCAAGTCGTCGCGAGTGCGTGTGAACCCTTCGCCGAATTTCTTGCCGATATCGAATTCGCAACGCCAAATTTGCCGGTGTTCGCCAATGCCAGTGCCGCAAAACATGCGCCCGATGCAAAATCGATTCGCGCCGCGTTGGCCGCGCAGATCGCGCAGCCGGTTCGCTTCGTCGAAATGATCGAAGCCATGTACGCCGATGGCGCACGTAGTTTCCTGGAAGTCGGCCCTGGCAATGTGCTGACCGGATTGATCGGCACCATTCTTGGCGATCGCCCGCACAGCGCAATCAATGTTGACCGCAAGAACAAGGACGGCGTTGAATCGCTGCTTGTGGCGCTTGCGCGACTGGCCGCGAACGGCGTTGAAATGAATCTGGAGCGATTGTTTACTGATATCCGCGAACCCGCAATTGCCGCAACGCATGGCCGCCCGATGACACCAATAAATGGCAGCAATGTCGGCAAGCCCTATCCGCCTGTCGGCGGCAAAGCCGCATTGCCGAAACCAAATCCGCCGCGCCCTGCGAACACCATTACCCATGTTGAGATGCCCGTGAATTCCACTTCTGCCAAGCCTGTTATTCCGCAAGAAATCCCTGCTGCAATGCCGATGCAAATAACGCCGGTTGCAAACGTCAGCACTGCCTGGCTGCAAGCCTTCCAGAGCAGTCAGCAACAACTCGCCGATGCCCATGCCAGCTTCCAGCGTTCGATGTTCGAAAGTCATGCAGCGTTTCTGCAACTGAGCGAATCATCTTTGAATGGCCTGGCATCGATGGTCACCGGCCAAACGCATACGGCATTGCCACAAGCAACTTTCGCGACGGCTCTCACACCAACGCCAGTGCCAATGGTTTCACCGGCGGTCGTCACGTCGGTCGTGCCGGAAAAAGTAATGCCACCGATTGAAACGCGCCCAGCTCCCGTCATTGCAGCACCGCCAGTCGCCGCAGTTGCGGCTGTCGCTGTGCCTACTTTCGATTTGACAGCTTTGATGTTGCAAATCGTCGCCGAAAAAACCGGTTACCCGGTCGACATGCTGAATCTCGGCATGGATCTGGAAGGTGATCTGGGTATCGATTCGATCAAGCGCGTGGAAATTCTTGCGGCCGTCGACGAACGTGCACCGGGTCTGCCGAAACTCGATCGCAGTGCGATGAGCGCTCTGCATACCGTCGGTGAAATCGTCGAGTATTTGCAAGGACAGCAAGGCGCGGTCGCAAACACCACTACGATTCCTGCCGTAACAGCATCCGTTACTGCACCCGCTTTCGATCTGACGGCATTGATGCTGCAAATCGTTGCCGAAAAAACCGGCTACCCGGTCGATATGCTGAATCTCGGTATGGATCTGGAATGTGATCTGGGTATTGATTCGATCAAGCGCGTGGAAATTCTTGCAGCCGTCGATGAACGTGCGCCTGGCTTGCCGAAACTCGATCGCAGTGCGATGAGCGC
>JBOHYG010000080.1:0-2175 GCA_050737875.1 Arenimonas sp.
AAGCACCGGATGCAAAACCGGCACAGGCGGCGATGACTAAACGAAATGCTGGGAAAAATAAAGAACGAAATGCGGGAGTGATTTTTGTGTTGCTTGATGTAATAGCTTTTACCCGTCTAACGCCTGAAGTAAGGTGCCGACGCACCGGATGTGAAACTTGAAACCAATTTACGCACGGAGGTCACCTTGACTGATTAGTTAGGGTCTCGAGAACGACCAGCGCGTTGATCGCTAATGTAGAGCGGGAGTTCTACTAAGGACCAAATCAGCATGATCGAAGCGCTTGCAAGCCACATTTGCCAGCCAATCATATAACTGGAAATTTGTATGCAAGCACCACCCTCGTCGCGAACAATGCAGCCTCTGATTGGTGTGCAGAGGATAAGAAACAGGGCTAAAGCCGCACACATAGACGCACGGGGAATAATGCCTCGCCAAAGAGCAAGCATAGAAAGCAACAGTAAGGGATTCGCATACCATTCAAAATGACCAGCAATTGGCCCAAGCCACCCCATTATAAAATAACTAATCGAATGTTCCGGCGGCCATGTAGCGACTCGAAGTGCGGGCAAAGACAAACAAACGAGATACGTAATAAGGCTCACAATAACTGTGAGCTTTCTTAGTTTTAGTATCTGCAAATATGTCATATGCATCCTATCGACCCTAACGCCTGAGGTAAGGGACCGCCGCAGCGGATGATGATTTGAAACCAGTATTCATTCGGCGGTCCCCCTTGACCGATTAGTTATACCCATCTTTAGTCAGTTGTCTAAAGTTGGAAATTTAATGTTGAAGTGATACTGAAAAACAACCTTATCACTTACTTTGCAAGTAGTAGCGACAGCTAGTGGCAAGTTGTGATTGGGACGTGTGTCGAAGATAAAATATTGTGGATTATAAAAGTGGCCGCTTTTACCTTTGAGTTCAAGTTCGTAGTCCTGTGAAGTTACCTCTTCATCGGTTACGTTCTCGGGGTTGCCGAGACTCAGCGGTTTGGAGAAAGTTGTATTGCATTGAATCTTTGTCAATTCTTTCTCAGCCTTGAAGTCAAACTCGTACCCAACCCATGTGCAGAAGTTAGTCTTTCCGTTGTACACACAACGTCCTTGATCAGTAACTAAAACTTCAATAGTTGGCTGACATATCCAGCCAGTGCCATCTTTAGTCAACTTCGAATTAGTGCATGCAAGCCCGGATTTGAAATTTGTGATTTCAATGGCTGAGGATGGAGTGCTGATGAATAACAAGAAGATAATAATTAGTATGCGCATTTCTTTCCAAGGGTATAACGCCTGAGGTAAGGGACCGCCGCAGCGGATGGTTCATTTGAATGCAGTATTTTCACGGCGGTCCCCTTGACCGAATAGTTAGAATATTGCCGGAGTGCTTGGACGAAGCAAGCCAGTAAGCGGCCTTGCTGTTTCTTGCCGGAAAGCATAACTCAGGTTGTGCCTGTGCCGCGACTGCCGAACGAAGCTGGCGGCCATGTTGAACTTGATTGAAAAACTGAACTGCAGGCCGCGGATACGAAACGCGGTAATTGTGATGCGAACTTGAAACGCCGGATGCTAAACCGGCACAGGCGGCGAACTGTTAACCGCTTTGATGCCAGGAAAAATAAAATTCGAAAAGCGGGCGCAAAATTTGTGATGATCGACTAAAAAAGCTCTAACCCGTCTAACGCCTGAGGTAAGGGACCGCCGCAGCGGATGGTTCACTTGAATGCAGTATTTTCACGGCGGTCCCCTTGACCGAATAGTTAGAATATTGCGGGAGTGTTTGGACGAAGCAAGCCAGTGAGCGGCCTTGCTGTTTCTTGCCCGAAAGCATAACTCAGGTTGTGCCGGTGCCGCGACTGCCGAACGAAGCTGGCGGCCATGTTGAAGTTAAGGAAAGAGCAGGACTGAAGGCCGCGGATACGAAACGCGGTAATTGTGATGCGGACTTGAAACGCCGGATACTAAGCCGGCACAGGCGGCCAATTGCTAACGGCTTTGATGCCCGGAAAAAATACAATTCGAAACGCGGGCGCGACATTAGTGATGCCCGACAAAAAAGCTCTAACCCGTCTAACGCCTGAAATAAGGTGCGGCCGCACCGAATAATGATTTGAACGCAGTATACATTCGGCCGTCACCTTGATTGATTAGTTAGAGCGCATTTTCGCCGCTA
>JBOHYG010000081.1:0-10399 GCA_050737875.1 Arenimonas sp.
GAGTTCCGGTGCGATGCCATGCACATAGGCATTGCCGGCAAGTACCGCGAAATCGCATTGCACCTGTCCACCCAGGGTCTTGAAAACCGGTTTCGCTCCGCGCTGCAAGGAGATGACTTCGGAACCCTCGTATATTTTTACGCCGAGCGAGAGCGCTGCACGCGCCAGGCCTTGCGTATATTTCAGTGGATGCAAATGGCCGCTTTTATCGTCGTACAAGCCACCGATATACCGGTTCGATGCGAGTTGCTGCCTTAACTCGGTTTCTTCCCACCATTGGGTTGGATAGGAAAAATTCTTTTCAAGATCCGTTTGCCAGTTCTTCAATTCGGTCACGTGGCGTGGCTTGATCGCCACGTGCGCGTGACCGGCGCGCCAATCGCAATCGATCGCGAATTTTTCGCAACGTTCGTGGATGATGCGCACGCCTTCCAGCGAGAAGTCGAAAAGCTTTCGGGAATCCTCGATGCCGAGCATCGAGGTGATTTTGTGCTGGTCGCAACCGAAACCGAATATCGCCTGGCCGCCGCTGCGGCCGGATGCGCCCCAAGCGATGCGTTGGGATTCAAGTACGACGACCTTCAGGCCGGCTTGAGCGCATTCAATCGCAGTCGAGAGCCCGGTGAGGCCCGCACCGAGAATGCAGACATCGGCCTTTTCCATGCCTTCCAGCGACGATTGCTCCGGGAATGCCGGCACGCTGGCCGCGTACCAGGAATTGACATGCGCTTTTGTTTTGGACATGGGGAAACGACGCGATTACACCGCGCGCAAATACCAGTCGTATTCGAGCGTTGTGACCTGTGTATAGAAACTGCGCATTTCCTTCAGCTTTTGCTGGCCGAAAATATGGCGGAATTTTTCACCGAAGTTACTGGTAATGAAATCACTGCCCATAAAGTCTTCGATGGTGTCTCGCCAGAACAGGGTGCGATGCTCGGTTTGTTCGTAAGCATTGCCGATGATAGGCGGGCCTGGGTCAAACTTGTTTTCCAGACCGTACAAAATGCCGGCGAGTACGGCGGCAGTCACCAGATACGGATTGGCGTCGGCTCCGGAAATACGGTGTTCGATACGCGTATTGGTTTCATCGCTATGCGGGATGCGCATGGCGACCGTCCGGTTATTGAAGCCCCAGCAATCATTCAACGGCACGAATGCGTTCAATACAAAACGGCGATAGCTGTTGGCATGCGGTGCGAAAATCAGCATGCAGTCTTTCGAGGATTTTTGCATGCCGCCAATTGCATGGCGAAGCGTGTCGGCGGGCTTTTCCATGGTGCTCGCGAAAATATTTTTGCCATCCTTATCAAGCACGCTGACATGGATATGCATGCCGCTGCCGGCCTGGTCGACAAAGGGTTTTGCCATGAAGCTGGCAAGCAGGTCTTGCTGCGATGCGACTTCCTTGATCACGCGTTTCAGCAGGATGGCATCGTCGCATGCGATCAGCGCGTCTTTGCGATGCTTCAAATTGATTTCAAATTGTCCGGGCGCATATTCGGCGACGGCAGTGTCGGCAGGAATATGCTGTGCACGGCAGGCATCGGTCACTGCATCGGTAAAACCCTGGTAATCGTTCAGGTCTTCCATGTAGTAAACCTGCGTCGTTTTATTGCGCTCGCCGGTGGCCGGATTGATCGAGGTTTTCGGACGACCGTCCTTGTGCAATTGCTTGTCGAGCAGATAAAACTCCAGTTCGACAGCGACAACCGGAGTCAGGCCTTTTTCGGTGAAACGATCTAATACGCGCTTCAACACTTCGCGCGGATTTGCTTCGAACATCTTCCCGTGGCCGTCTTCCATACCGAGCAAGACCTGTGCCATCGGCTTTTTCTGCCACGGAATATTTTTCAGTGTGCCAGGGATAGGGCGGCAAATTCGATCTTCATCACCGATGTCGTAGCCCAGGCCGGTTTCCTCGACGGTATTGCCGGTAATGTCCGTGGCAATTAGCGACATCGGCAGACAAACGCCATTTGCATACACTTTTTCGAGAGCGTCACGGGTAATGCGTTTGCCGCGCAGCAAGCCGTTCATATCAGGCAGAAGCAGATCCACCATCTCGCAACCAGCTATCTGTTGAAGCTCGGCGGCATCGTCATCGGGAAGCGGATTGGAAGTCATATGCAGGGCGTCTGTTTAGGTTCAAACTGAATACTACCAGAGGATGTTTTGTCTGTAAAAAATACTCAACGGTGTGGTCTGGCAGCGATTCACAGGAATTCATGTGATTTTGAATCTGTTCACCCAAGGGATTGATTAATAGACCTTTAGTTTGATTTTAGTGTCATCGGACTTTCATCACCTGTTGATAAAATAAAACAGCCCGGTTATGGTTCAAGGGCTGTCCGCGGAGGCTGTATGCATCGAAAACCGCTGGTAATCGTGCCGGCAGATCGAAAAATGATTGGCCAACACGCCTACCACTCGGCTGGCGAGAAATACTTGTCTGCCCTGTCGACTGGCGCCGGTGTCATCCCGATGATCCTGCCGAGCCTTTCACCTGCGTTGCCATTGGCCGAGATACTGGGAAATTCCGATGGCCTGTTTCTTACCGGCTCGTATTCCAATATAGAACCGCACCATTACTCCAGCGAACCCAGTTACGCAGGCAATCTGCATGACCCGCATCGCGACGAAAACAGTTTGCCGATTATCCAGATGGCAATCGATATGCAGATTCCGGTATTTGCCGTGTGCCGCGGATTCCAGGAAGTGAATGTCTCTCTCGGTGGTAGCCTGCACCAGAAAGTGCATGAAGTAGGCGGCTTGCGAGATCACCGTGAAAATCTGGATGATGATCTTGACCAGCAATATGCCGATTCGCATTCCATTGCATTGACTACTGACGGCATGTTGGCAAAGCTTGCTGGCAAGAACGAAGAGATGGTGAATTCATTGCACGGTCAGGGCATCAATCGATTGGCCGATGGTTTGCAAGTTGAAGCGACCGCACCCGATGGCTTGATTGAGGCGGTATCACTGAGGCTGGCGCATCCCTTTTTTCTTGCCGTGCAGTGGCATCCAGAATGGAAATTGAGTGAAAATCCTTTTTATATGAGTCTTTTCAAGGCATTTGGTCGAGCCTGCGTTGACCGAGCCAATCACCGGAAATCTTTATGAGCCGCAAGAAGAACACAGAAAAACCGATGAATGCCGAGCAGCAGGAAAGCTCGCTGAAACGCTGGTTGAAAGAGCGAAGAATTACCGAAGTCGAATGCCTGGTTCCCGATATGACCGGCAACGCCCGCGGCAAAATTATTCCGGCAACGAAATTTTCGCATGATTACGGCACCCGGTTACCCGAAGGCATTTTCGTTACCACGGTCACCGGCGATTATCCGGATGCCTACTACGAATTAGTTGCACCGTCGGATTCCGACATGTATTTGCGACCGGATGCCGATACCGTGCGGATGGTGCCCTGGGCAACCGATCCAACCGCTCAAGTCATTCATGATTGTTTTACCCGCGACGGCAAGCCACATGATTTGGCGCCGCGTAATGTGCTGAGAAACATACTCAACTTGTACGAAGCGATGGGCATGAAGCCAATCGTGGCACCGGAACTGGAATTCTTTCTGGTGCAAAAAAACACCGATCCGGATTTTCCATTGCAACCACCCGCAGGTCGTTCGGGAAGGCCTGAAACTGCGCGGCAATCGTATTCCATCGATGCGGTGAATGAATTCGATCCGATTCTCGATTTGATGTACGACTATGCAGAAGAAATGGAGCTGGACGTCGATACCTTGATTCACGAATCCGGCGCTGCCCAGCTTGAAGTGAATTTCGTGCATTCGGATCCGATGTCACGTGCCGACCAGGTATTTTTATTCAAGCGTACGATGCGCGAAGCGGCATTGAGACATGGTATTTACGCCACTTTCCTGGCCAAGCCGATGGAAAACGAACCGGGCAGTGCGATGCATATCCATCAAAGCATGCTCGATGCGAAAACCGGCAAAAACCTGTTCGCCGGGAAAAAAGAAGGCAAGCACAGCGCGCTTTTCGAAAACTATCTTGGCGGCCTGCAAAAATATGTACCGATGGCGATGCCGTTTTTTGCACCCAATGTAAATTCATATCGTCGCCTGGCAGTTGGCGATGTCGCGCCGATCAATGTGCAATGGGGGTTTGATAATCGCACCTGTGGTTTGCGGGTTCCGATGGATTCAATCGAAAACACCCGCGTTGAAAGCCGCTTTGCAGGTTCCGATGCAAATCCGTATCTCGCCATGGCGGGAACGCTTGCCTGCGGTTATCTGGGCATTATCGAAAAACTGAAACCAACGGAACCTTTGACCACCAGTGCTCAAGACAAAGGCTACGAATTGCCGCGCAGCCTGGAAGAATCACTTAAGTGGCTGCGTGGCTGCGAACCTTTGCAGAACTTGATGGGCGAGCGTTTCGTGAATGCCTATATCCACGTAAAAGAAAAAGAATATCAAACCTATTTCCGCGTGATCAGTTCGTGGGAACGGGAGTTCCTGTTGTTGAACGTGTAGTTGTTGTTCTCCCTCTCCCACCGGGAGAGGGCCAGGGAGAGGGTAAAAAATACTCACGCACTAATCGGAGCATTTGTGGAAAATTCAGATTTGCAAGCCTTGCAGAAACTCGATGCCGCGCATCATATTCACCCATTCAACGACAACGCGGCGCTGGCAAAAAAAGGTACGCGTATCTTGACGCGAGGCGACGGTTGTTATGTCTGGGATGCAGAAGGCAATAAAATGCTGGACGCTTTCGCCGGACTTTGGTGCGTGAATATCGGCTACGGCCGTAAAGAATTAGGCCAGGTCGCTGCGAAACAAATGGAAACACTGGCCTACTACAACAGTTTCTTTTCCTGCACGACCGAACCGACGATCCATCTTGCCGCGAAATTGGCCGAGTTGACGCCCGGCGATTTGAATCATGCTTTTTTCAGCAATTCCGGTTCAGAAGCCAATGACACCATCTTGCGAATGGTTCGCCATTTCTGGGCGGTGCAGGATCAGCCAGAAAGAAATATCGTGATTGGTCGCTTCAATGGCTATCACGGTTCGACGGTTGCAGGCGCCAGTCTGGGCGGTATGAAAGGCATGCATTCGCAAGGTGGCCTGCCGATACCCAATATCCATCACATCAACCAGCCTTTCTGGTTTGGTGAAGGCGGTGATTTGTCGCCGGAGGAATTCGGCCTGCAACGTGCACGCGAATTGGAAGAAAAGATTCTCGAACTTGGTCCGGATCGCGTTGCCGCTTTTATCGGCGAGCCTATCCAGGGAGCTGCTGGCGTATTTATTCCGCCGATGAATTACTGGCCGGAAATCCAGCGCATATGCCGCAAGTACGATATTTTGTTGATCGCCGACGAAGTCATTTGCGGCTTCGGCAGGACAGGGCATTGGTTCGGTTCGGAATACTTCGGCATTCAACCCGACATAATGACCCTGGCCAAGGGCATTACCTCAGGCTACATCCCTCTCGGCGCCGTGATGTTCAATGATTGCGTTGCCGATGTGTTGAGAGATAAAGGCGGCGAGCTGGCGCATGGCTATACGTATTCCGGCCATCCGGTTTGTGCGGCGGTCGCGCTGGAAAATATCCGTATTTTGCAGGATGAAAAAATTGTCGAAAATATCCATGCCGATACCGGTCCCTATCTGGCCGAACGCTGGAAAGAACTGGGCGAGCATTCGCTGGTAGGCGAGGCACGTATCGCCGGCATGGTTGGCGCACTGGAGCTTGTACCAAACAAGCCAAGTCGCAAGTTTTTCGATGATCGTGGCAAAGTAGGGCAGCAATGCCGTGATATCGCCCTCAAAAACGGTCTAATATTACGTGCGACCAATGACGCCATGCTGCTTTCGCCGCCGCTGATTATCACGCGTGAGCAAATTGACGAGTTGTTTGAAAAAACCTGGAAGTCCCTGAATCAAACTGCCGAGGCTTTGAAAATATAAAGCGGTACGTAACCCGAGTTTTAGTGATTCCTGTTGTCACATTATTTTTAACTATTACGTGAGAGGTGTTATGAAACTACGTCTTTTAACTTTAGCCATTGTCGGTATTGCTCTCGTTGCCTGCGGCAAGAAAGAAGCCGGCACCACGGGTGAAACCGCCGGCACGCCTGGTGCAGAAGAAAAAGTGCTGAATGTCTATAACTGGTCTGACTATATCGGCCCCAATACCATTGCCAATTTTGAAAAAGAAACCGGCATCAAGGTGACTTACGATGAAATGGATAGTAATGAAGGGCTTGAAGCCAAGATTCTTGCAGGCGATACAGGTTACGACATCGTGGTGCCTTCCTCTTCTTTCTTGGGTCGCCAAATCAAGGCGGGTGCCTATCAGCCATTGGATAAAAGCCAGTTAAGTAACTGGAAAAATCTCGATACCAGCTTGCTGAATAAATTGACCGATGTGGATCCAGGCAACGCGCATGCAATGCCCTACCTTTGGGGCACAACCGGCATCGGTTATAACGTTGAAAAAATCACCAAGATTTTCGGAAATACCGATGTCGTGAACAGCTGGGATTTGGTGTTCAAGCCTGAAAATCTGGCGAAATTGAAAGACTGCGGTGTGACGTTCCTAGATGCTGGATCCGAAATTATTCCGACTACGTTGCATGCGATGGGCGAAGATCCGAATAGTTTTGATCCTGCCGTCATCGACAAGGCGGCAGCCAAGCTTGAAAGCTTGCGTCCGTACATCACCAACTTCCATTCTTCCGAATACATCGATGCTTTGGCTAGCGGCAATATCTGCCTGGTAGTGGGCTGGTCCGGCGATATTCTGCAAGGCAAAATTCGCGCAAAAGAAGCAAAAAACGGAATTACGATTGGTTACAGTATTCCGCAGCAAGGCTCAGCAATGTGGTTCGACATGATGGCGATCCCCAAGACTGCGAAACATCCGAAGAATGCCCACCTGTTTTTGAATTACCTGATGCGCCCTGACGTTATTGCCGAAATTTCGAACTACAAGTTCTATCTCAATGCGAATACGGCATCCACCCCGTTATTGAATAAAGACATTACCGAAGACCCAATGGTTAATCCGTCGACTGAAATCATCAATACCAAATTGTATGGCTTGGCAGTGCTTCCGCCGGACGTGATGAAAAAATATACGACGGTCTGGACCGATCTAAAGACTACCGATTAATCCTCGAAGGCAGGCATCAAAAGTGCCTGCCCTTTTTTCAACGGGATTTACCTATGAGTGCTGAAATGGCTGCTGCAAATATCGACACGGCTTCACGGACCGATAAATTGGGCAACGAAAATTATGTTCGCATTATTGATGTTCGAAAGGAGTTTGATGGTTTTGTCGCAGTAGATTCAGTCAATCTTTCCATTCGCAAGGGCGAAATTTTCGCTTTGCTGGGAGGGTCGGGTTGCGGCAAATCCACCTTGCTGCGCTGTCTTGCCGGTTTCGAGAAACCTACCTCGGGAAAAATCGAATTGGATGGCCAGATCATGAATGATCTGCAGCCTTATGATCGGCCGATCAACATGATGTTCCAGTCATATGCGCTGTTTCCGCATATGACGGTTGAACAGAATATTGCGTTTGGTTTGAAACAGGATGGTATGGCAAAAGACGCCATCGCCAAACGCGTCGAAGAAATGTTGAACATCGTGCAAATGAATAAATTTGCAAAGCGCAAACCGCATCAGCTTTCCGGTGGGCAGCAGCAACGCGTTGCATTGGCCCGCTCGCTGGCAAAGAGTCCGAAGTTGTTGTTGCTCGACGAACCCATGGGTGCGCTCGATAAAAAACTGCGTTCGCAGATGCAATTGGAGCTGGTCAATATTATCGAACGCCTTGGCGTGACTTGCGTGATGGTGACGCATGATCAGGAAGAAGCCATGAATATGGCGCACCGTATTGCCTTGATGGATGCCGGGCATATACGCCAGGTCGGTACGCCGGATGAAATCTACGAGCAGCCTACCAGCCGTTTTGCCGCAGAGTTTGTCGGTTCCCTGAATGTTATCGAAGGAAAAATCGAAGAAGACGAAGCCGATTACGTCACCATTCGTTCGCCGGCCTTGCCGGATTCAATTCACATTGGTCATGGCATCAGCGGTTTCGAAGGTCAGGAAGTCGCATTTGCAGTTCGCCCTGAAAAAGTCACGATCAGCAAAGATCAGCCGGTTCAGCAGCACAATAAAGCGCAGGGTGTCGTGGAAGATATCGCGTATTTTGGCAGTCATTCGGTTTATCACGTCCGATTGCCGAGTGGGTTCAAAATCATGGCCCATTTCGCCAACAGAAAACGCTGGGCCAGTGAAAACTTTACCTGGAATGACCAGGTCTGGGTGTCGTGGGGAGATGATGCCGGCGTGGTACTGACCTCATGATGTTGCCTAAATTCCTGACAAAGAAATTATTGCCGCATCCTCGTTGGGGCGTGATTTCGATTCCTTACGTCTGGATGTTGGTATTTTTCGCTATTCCGTTTTTGATCGTCCTGAAAATTTCCTTTAGCTCGCAGGCAATCGCGATTCCTCCCTATACGCCGGTGCTGGAATACGTCGATAAAGGATTGATGCTCAAGCTGAATCTGGGTAATTACATAGAATTATTTACCAATTCGCTTTACGTCGAAGCCTATGGCAACTCGCTGAAAATCGCGGCGATATCCACATTTCTATGCTTGCTGATTGGTTATCCGATGGCATACACCATCGCCCGGATGACACCGTCCATGCGAAACATCTGCCTGATGATGGTGGTATTGCCGTCCTGGATTTCTTTCCTGATACGTATCTATGCCTGGATGGGGATATTGCAAACCAATGGTGTGCTCAATAAAACATTGATCGCACTTGGTCTGATAGACGACCCCCTGCGCATCATGAATACACCGGTTGCCGCTTACATCGGCATTGTCTATGCCTATCTGCCATTCATGATTTTGCCGCTGTATACCAATCTGGTGAAGTTCGATATGCGTTTACTCGAAGCGGCTTACGACCTCGGTGCCAAGCCTTGGAAAGCTTTTTTAACGATCACCTTGCCGATGTCGAAATCGGGCATCATCGCTGGCTGCATGCTGGTCATGATTCCGGCTGTCGGTGAATTCGTGATTCCGGAATTGCTGGGCGGTCCGGGGACCTTGATGATTGGTCGCCAACTCTGGAGCGAGTTCTTCAGTGCCGGCAACTGGCCGATGGCATCGGCAGTGGCCATCATCATGCTGATACTGTTGCTGATACCGATCATCATCTTCCATAAATACCAGCAGAAAGAACTGGAGGGGCAGGTCGCATGAGTACGCCTTCTGCCAAAGTCAGCTGGTTCGGCCGCAGTTTTCTCGGTTTGGGTTTTTTGTTCCTGTATTTGCCGATTTTTTTGCTGGTGGTTTTCTCGTTCAATGAATCGAGACTGTCGTCTACCTGGTCCGGGTTTTCATTCAAGTGGTACGTAGAACTGATGAATGACGATTCCATGCTGAAAGCGGCCTGGGTCAGCCTGAAAATCGCCTTTACCTCTGCCACTGCTGCCGTAGTACTCGGAACATTGGCTGCGCTGGTCATGACGCGCTTCCAGTTCTTTCGCGGTAAAACCCTGTTTGGTGCTTTGATCACCGCACCTCTGGTGATGCCGGAAGTAGTGACTGGCTTGTCCTTGTTATTGATGTTCGTAACTTTATTTGCACCGTTCGGCTTGTCCCCGAAAGGCATGTTGTCGATCTGGATTGCGCATGTGACGTTTACGATGGCGTTCGTTACCGTTATTATTTCCTCGCGTCTTGCCGAACTCGATAAATCGCTGGAAGAAGCGGCGATGGATCTGGGTGCGAACCGATTGAAAATATTTTTCGTGATTACCCTGCCGATTATTTTTCCGGCACTGATCTCTGGCTGGTTACTGGCATTCACGCTATCGCTGGATGATGTGGTGATATCGAGTTTCGTCGCAGGTCCGGATGCAACAACATTGCCGATGAAAATTTTCTCGACCGTGCGGATGGGGCTGAATCCGAAAATCAACGCGCTGGCCTCGATCATCGTTGCCGTCGTGTCATTCACTGCGGTAGCCGCCTGGGCAATCAGCCATCGTGAAGAAAAGCGCCGTCAGCGCGATATCCAATTAGCTTTGCAAAAAGGCGAATAAGTCATGAGTGTCGAAATCACCAATCCCTGGACCGGCCAGGTCGATTACCGTTACGACTATATGGATGTCGCTGCCGTCGAGCTGTTGCTGGCAAAGTCTTCTGCAGCTTTCCCGTCCTGGTCGGCGTTAACGCTTGATCTGCGCGGCGAAATTCTGAAAAGTATTGCTACGGTCATGCGTTCGAAAAAAGAAATCATCGCCGGCATCATGTCTGCCGAAATGGGCAAGTTGCATCGCGAAGCCCTCGCTGAAATTGAAAAGTCGGCGGCAGCCTGCGAAT
>JBOHYG010000082.1:0-11326 GCA_050737875.1 Arenimonas sp.
GAATAACAACACGCCATTTATCAGTGCGCCAAACGCTTCGAAACGAGCATAGCCGTAACTGCGTTTTGCATCCGGTGGTCGGCGGGATAAACGTACTGCAACCAGGGCAATCACAAGCGCCAGGGTATCGGTTGCCATATGCGCAGCGTCTGACAGCAAGGCCAGACTATTAGTGATAAAGGCGGCAGTGATTTCGGCGATCAGGAATGACGCAGTCAGCAGCAATGCCCACCACAGCGGTTTTTCGTGCTTGATAGAATTCAGGCCGTGGTTATGTGCGTGCTCTGCCATGGTGTTTGCGTGTTGGCCTTCAGTGCAGTCGACATGATAGCTTTCGAAGCGACTGCAATACTATTGCATCGAATCCAGCAGCAACTTCAAATCCTCGGGAATCGGCATCGGTTTCAAGGCGCTGACATTGGCACCGCCGGTATTGCCGAGAGGTACCCAGAGTCTGCTGAAAATCAAGGCAGCCAGGACGCGAATGCATTGTCCGAGGATTTCGCGAGCATCTTTTCGCAGATACCCGACTCGCAGCATTCCGAGATGGCTTTTGACGTGCGGGATCGTATATTTCTGACTCAGCACATGCGCGCGTTCGTAATGGTGAAACGCGAGATTCAAGTCGTCGCTGATTCTTGCAGCGTATCCGAGCTGCATTTCATCATGAAACGCCGCGAGTAAATTTGATTCCGGTGAAGATGTGTTCATCGCTTTTTTTCCGGTTGGCAATTCGACACATTTATCCAAATAGTATCAGCAACTTATTGGAAAACGCCGCATTGATAAGGCAATCGCCAGTCGGTTAAACCTCGATATCTTGTGTTGACGCTCCCTGATATTGCCGATATCTTGTGTCGGTCGGTCCCAGCCTCGCGGCTGGGTTAATAGGGAAGCCGGTGTGAATCCGGCGCTGCCCCGCAGCGGTATATGGAAACGAACGTCGTCACACGCACTGAGCCAAAGGCTTGGGAAGCGACGATAAGTAGGCGAAGCGATCGAGCTTCAAGTCCCTAAGTCCGAAGACCTGCCGACAACCGTGTGAAGCACACCGCACGGTATCGGCCCAGAAGTCTCCGGGGGGAGATCGCCGTTGTCGTTATCACCATCCGTGGTGCGGCATTCTGTTTTTCCTCCCGTTATTTCGAAGCCCGCGAGAGCACAACTGCATCGATGGAATGATGTTGCCGCTCTCGTGTTCGCCATCTCCGTGGGAGAGATTGCGATGTGCGCCTTACGCACTGGAGAAAAACATGAATCACACCGCCGACATCGATGTCGCCCGCGCACCGCAAGCACATGCGGAAATCACCAACAACCAATTTCAGTTGACGCCACCACCGCATACCGGCGTGATGGCAGTCACCAAACGCAATGGTCGCCGCGAAACCGTCGATCTGAATAAAATCGTACGTGCCATTACGCGTTGTGCGGATGGCTTGTTTGCAATCGACCCGATGCGGGTCGCAACCCGCACCATTTCCGGTTTGTACGATGGTGCCACTACGCGTGAATTGGATGAATTGTCCATTCGCACCGCGGCTTTGCTGACCGCAGAGGAACCCGAATACGGCCGACTGGCAGCAAGATTGCTGGCCGGCTTCATCGAGAAAGAAGTTACTGGCCAGGAAATTCATGCGTTCTCGCAATCGATTGCACGCGGCCACGAGCTCGGCCTGATCAACGAACGCTTGCTGAATTTCGTGCAAGCCAATGCCCGCAAATTGAATGACTCGCTCGATAACAAACACGATGCCTTGTTCGATTATTTCGGCCTGCGCACGCTATATGACCGTTATCTGCTGCGTCATCCGACCGCGCGCACGGTGATCGAAACACCGCAGCAATTCTTCCTGCGAATTGCCTGCGCGCTTAGCGAGGATGTCGCGGAAGCACTGGCCTTGTATCAACGCATGGCGCGACTGGATTATTTGCCTAGTTCGCCGACCTTGTTCAATGCCGGCACCACGCACGAGCAACTGTCATCCTGCTTCCTGCTTGATTCTCCCGATGATTCGCTGGGTTCGATTTACCAGCGTTACGGCGACGTGGCGCAGCTGTCGAAATTTTCCGGCGGTATTGGTTTGTCGTTCTCGCGCATTCGTTCGCGCGGCTCGCTGATTCGTTCGACCAATGGCTTGTCGAATGGCCTGGTGCCATGGCTGAAAACACTCGATGCTTCGGTCGCCGCGGTCAATCAGGGCGGCAAGCGCAAGGGCGCGGCCTGTGTATATATCGAAACCTGGCATGCCGATGTCGAAGAGTTTCTCGAACTGCGTGACAATACCGGCGACGAAGCACGCCGTACCCATAATTTGAACCTCGCAAACTGGGTGTCGGATTTATTCATGCGCCGGGTCGAAGCCGATGGGATGTGGTCACTATTCGATCCGAAAGTGGTGCCGCATCTGGTCGATCTTTGGGGTGATGCGTTCGAGCAAAGTTATGAAGCGGCAGAGATTGCCGGGCTAGCAACGAAGCAAGTGAAGGCCCGCGAACTGTATTCGAAGATGATGCGTACGCTGGCGCAGACCGGCAATGGCTGGATGACCTTCAAGGACAAATGCAATCGCGCCAGCAATCAAACCGCGAATGCGAAGAACGTGATTCATTTGTCGAATCTTTGCACCGAGATTCTGGAAGTCACGACTTATGATGAAACGGCTGTTTGCAACCTTGGCTCGATCAATCTCGGCCAGCATCTAAACGAATTCAATGAATTCGATTTCGAGAAATTGGCGGAAACCGTGCAACTTGCGGTTCGCCAACTGGATCGCGTGATCGACCTGAATTTCTATCCAATTGAATCTGCGCGCCGTGGCAATCTGCGCTGGCGTCCGGTAGGCCTTGGCATGATGGGTTTGCAGGATGTGTTCTTCCAGATGCGCCTGGCATTCGATTCGGAAGCGGCGCGTAACTTGTCGTCGAAAATTGCCGAAGAAATTTATTACCAGGCACTGTCCACTTCGACCGAGTTGGCCCTGGAGCGCGGCACGCATCCTTCATTTGCGGAAACCCGTGCGGCGCAGGGCGAATTGCAATTCGACGCCTGGAATATTTCGCCAAGTAATTCTGAGCGCTGGGATAGTCTGCGTGCACGTATCCGCGAACAGGGGTTGCGAAATTCCTTGCTGATTGCGATTGCACCGACCGCGACGATTGCATCGATCGCCGGTTGCTATGAATGCATCGAACCGCAGGTGTCGAATCTGTTTAAACGTGAGACCCTGTCCGGCGATTTCCTGCAGGTCAATCGCTATCTCGTCGAGGAGTTGAAGAAACTCGGTTTATGGACACCGGAAGTAAGAGACCGCATCAAGTTGGCCGAAGGTTCGGTGCAATCGATGTCGGAAATCCCGAATGAACTGCGCGAGGTTTATCGCACGGTCTGGGAAGTGCCGATGCGCTCGCTGATCGACATGGCGGCCGATCGCGGTGCGTTCATCGATCAATCGCAATCCTTGAACCTGTTTATGGAAAGCCCGAACATCGGTGCGCTCAGCTCGATGTACATGTATGCCTGGAAACGCGGCATCAAGACGACTTACTACCTGCGTTCACGTCCGGCTACCCGTATTGCGAAAACAACTGTGACCAGTGCCGAGCAGGATACGGCGGCAGTTATCTGTTCCCTGGAAAATCCGGAAAGCTGCGAGGCCTGCCAATAATGAGCACATCCTCCCATTTGTTGGACCCTGGCTTTGCACTGACGCTGAGGCCGATGCGTTATCCGGCCTTTTACGAAATGTACCGCGATGCGGTACGCAATACCTGGACCGTCGAAGAAGTCGATTTTTCACTCGACGTGAATGATCTTCGCAATAAATTCGGACCGGCAGAGCGCCATCTGATTGAACGGCTAGTCGCCTTCTTCGCGACCGGCGATTCAATCGTGTCGAATAACCTTGTGTTGAATCTGTACAAGCATATCAATGCACCGGAAGCCCGCTTGTATCTGTCGCGACAGCTGTATGAGGAAGCACTGCATGTGCAGTTTTACCTGACCCTGCTCGACACCTATTTACCGGAACCGGAAGCCCGCGCCAAGGCGTTCACGGCGATTGAAAGCATTCCGGCGATTCGTCACAAGGCTGAATTCTGTTTCCGCTGGATGGATTCGATCAACCAGATCGACCGGATCGAAACCAAGGCGCAACGCCGTCAGTTCCTGTTGAACCTGATTTGCTTTGCGACCTGTATCGAGGGCCTGTTTTTCTTCGGCGCATTTGCCTACGTTTATTATTTGCGTTCGCGTGGCTTGTTGCATGGGCTCGCTTCAGGCACCAATTGGGTGTTCCGCGATGAGAGCGGTCATATGGCATTTGCGTTCGAGGTCATTCGCACCGTTCGCGAGGAAGAACCGGATTTATTCGACGATCAATTGAACGAGCAGATCCTGAAAATGCTGACCGAAGCGGTCGATTGTGAAATGGTGTTTGCACAAGACGTCTTGTCCTGGGGTGTAGCCGGCCTGTCGATAAAAGACATGCGGCAGTATCTGGAGTACGTCGCTGATCAGCGCCTGGCCCAGTTGGGGCTGTCGAAGCATTTCGGCGCGCGCAATCCATTCCCGTTCATGGAGCTTCAGGACGTCCAGGAACTCACCAATTTCTTCGAGCGCCGCGTGTCGGCCTATCAGGTCGGCGTGGAGGGTGATGTAGCGTTCGATCACGCATTTTAGGGCTGTGGCTTCGGCCGAATGCCGTGTGCTATCTACTAAACATCAGGGGGTTAGTGGTACTGTCCAGTTTCAGGTTTTGATTGCGTTTTAGGTATGAGTGACGCGCCCTGGGCAAATCAGGGGGTTATTCGTTCTAACGAACCGGATAAGGAGCCTTACCATCAACACGTCCGTCCTTGATGTTTCGTTACGCGCGCTGGTCGAGCTAGCCTCGGCCGTTCTCCGCGATTGCCGGAGTCTGGCCGCCTTGGGCTGGGATCAGGATTTACTTGCATTGACCATCGATTCGCTTGAGCGTTTGGCGGACGATGCGGGTAAACATCAATTGCCGGCAGTGCACGATAGTGCTTTGGATTTATATGTCTATCTATCGGGCCTGCATGAACAGCAAGCGCCAAGCCTGACACATTCTGAGGTCTTTGACCGACTTACCGAACAACTCGCCAATTCGCTTTCGAAATATTTGCCGCAAGGAACCGAAACAGTTCGCTATATCGGAGTCCTGATGCAGGAATCGGAAACGCCTGCGGCTTTGATAAAAGCTTTTGAAACACGCGGCTTTAGATTGCGCAGCTTTAAAGACACTCAAAGTCTGGCTGAACTTCTGGCGCGAACGCCGGCTTCGGCATTGCTGGTTACGGTAAGCCAGGTACAGACAGTCTGCCAAATGATTGACACCCTGTCGAAACAGGTTCCCGCGAATGGCAGTACGGTGGTCATTGCGATAGGAGAAGGCGGTTCGAATTCGCGTTTGCAAGCGATGTTGCATGGAGCCGAACTTTTTTTTGAAAGTCTCGATGACTTGAAGCTTGTCTCCCGGGTGCTTGACGTGATCGAACGTTCGATCGAAGAGCCTTATCGAGTAATGATCGTCGATGACGATACTGGCACCCGCATCTACCTGCGTCTCGTGTTGGAACAAGCTGGCATGACCGTGCTTGAATGTGCTGATCCAAACGCGGTGCTGGAACAGATTGCGAGCTTTCAGCCCGACTTGCTGTTGATGGATTTGTACATGAAGGGGCTTGATGGACTTAGTTTGACCATGCATTTGCGGCAACAGCCAAAACTTTCCGTGCTGCCGATCGTATTCATTTCAGTCGAACAAGAGGATGAAACCCGCTTTCGCGCGATACAGGCCGGCGGCGATGATTTCCTGACCAAACCGATACGGCCACGCATTCTGATTGCCGAAGTTCGCAGCCGCATAAAGCGAATGAGGATGGTGAAGCGCCGGGCGTTATTATCAACTGCCTTGCCTTCCAGCTCGGGCCAGCTGCGGCGAGGCGATTTTCTCCGTCAATTAGCCACCGCATTGCGGCGCCCGCTTAAACCATGGCATGCATTGTTGGCGGTAAAAATCGACCAGGCAGACGAGCTTGGGAAACTGCTTGGCCTGGCGGAAGCTTTTGCGCTCGAAGAAACCGTCATGCAATGGTTTGACGAAATCCTGCGTCAAAACGATGCATACACGACTTGGCTGGAATTCGGTTTCGGTATTTTATTGCGGCGGAAAAATCACGAGGAAGTTATTGAAGTTGCAGAAGCCTTGCGCAAGAAAATCTCGGGCGAGGTTTTCCGGATGCATGGTCATGAGCACAAACTGACACTTTCCATCGGTATTGCATTGCCACCCAATGGTGTCGATGCAGACGATGCAGATCGCTGGGTTGCTTCCGCCTGCTGTGCCCAATCGATCGCACATCGGCAGGGCGGGGATCGCCACGACGGCGTTTTGACCCGGGAGCACGGGGCAATGCCACCGGAAAGAGTCATGATGATTCGCGAGCGGGTCAGGGAAGCTGCGACAGGCCAGAATATCATTATCGATTTCCAGCCGATGCTGCCGCTCTACAAGGGGCAGGTCGGGTTGTACTCGCTGGATGCGAAATTGCGTGACTCCCGTTTGCCGCTTCAGGGGGTTGGTCGCGGGGAGTATCTCGCTCTTGCGCGTGAAGCCGGTGCATTGCCGATGATTGAGCGCATTGGCCTGTTCAATGCCTTTGAAGCAATCGAAGTGGAGCGTTCCAAAGGGCGCAATACGCGAATATTGGTATCGCTGGATTTGGCTTCGGTAACCGAAGCGCAAATGAACTGGCTCCAGACCGAGTTGCGTCGTCGTAAAAGCTATGCGGATGGGTTGTTGATAGAACTTGATGCAACATCGCTGCTTGAACACCCCGAGTACGACGATCTATTACAGAGGCTGAAAAGTTTTGGTGTCTCCATCGTGGTTTCGGATAATGCTGCCGGTCTATCGAGAATTGAAGCCTTGCTGGAATTTCCGGTGAACATGCTACGGCTGCCTTTTAGTGCGATTCACAATATGCCGGCCACTATTTTTATGGCATTTGTAAGGCCCTGGTACAAGAGCGGTCGCAGCCTGATTATTGATCAAGTAGAAAATACCGATGCGTTGGCGCAACTATGGGCCTTGGAAGTTGCATATCTGCACGGCGATGTATTGGCTGCCAGTGGACCGCGACTGGATTACCCGTTTGCCGAATACAGCGTAAACGAGGATAACTTCGCCAGTCGGCTTGGCGCGGGTTGAGTTTTTTGCAGTTGAAGAATATCGGTGTAACCCTGATTTTATCGGATGATTCCGGCTGCAAGGCGATGCTTCGGCCGCCAGTGGACCAAGAATCGATTACGAATTTTCGAGCATGGCGTTTGATTGCATGCTGTCGAGAGCGGCTTTTTTATGCCGCCGATTCATGATTTTCTAGCTTTCGCGTTTGCAATGCCAAGTCGCAGTGCATTGGCGACCACCGAGACCGAACTTAAACTCATGGCGAGCGCTGCGATCATCGGCGAAAGCAACAATCCGAACACGGGATACAAAATGCCCGCAGCGATCGGCACGCCGGCACTGTTGTAAAAAAACGCGAACATCAAGTTCTGTTTCATGTTGGCCACGGTCGCATTCGATAATTCAATCGCGCGGACAATGCCTTCAAGGTCACCTTTCACCAGCGTCACCTGTGCGCTCGACATCGCGACATCGGTACCGGTGCCCATCGCAATGCCGATATCGGCGCCAGCGAGCGCAGGTGCATCGTTGATGCCATCACCGGCCATCGCGACTCGACGTCCCTCCGATTTTAGTTTGTTGACCAGAGCGAGCTTGTCTCGCGGCCGTACTTCACCGTGCACTTCGACGATGGACAGTTTTTCGGCAACGGATCTGGCCGTCGTGACGCCATCACCGGTCGCCATAATCACGCGAATCCCGATTTTCCGTAATGCATCCAAAGCCTTTGGTGTTGATGACTTGATCGGATCGGCAACGCTCAGCAGTCCGGAAAATTCCCCGTCAATCGCAAGAAACATCACGCTGGCACCGGTTGCACGTCTTGATTCTGCTTCGTCCTGCAGGCTGGAAATATCGGCACCGACATCAGTCATTAATTGGGTATTTCCCAAGTCCACGGCTTTGCCATCGACCCGGCCGCGTACCCCGATGCCGCTACTGCTTTCGAATGTTTCAGGTTTCGATAAGACCAGATTTCTTTTTCGCGCCTCCGCAACGATGGCGGCGGCGAGTGGATGTTCGCTTCCCTGATCCAGACTGGCGGCGATACGCAATACTTCTTCCTCGGAATTTCCAGCGGAGGCAAGCGCCGAATCGAACATCGGTTTCCCGACGGTTAACGTTCCGGTTTTATCGACGATTAGCGTGTCTATTTTTCGCAGATTCTCGATCGCTTCGGCATCTCGAAACAATATGCCTATATTCGCGGCACGACCGGTCGCGACCATGATCGACATCGGCGTTGCCAAACCCAATGCGCAAGGGCAAGCGATGATCAGGACAGCGACAGCATTCAATACGGCATAGACCCAGGAAGGTTCGGGTCCGAATACGCCCCATAGAAAGAAGGTGGCGAGCGAAGCCGCCAGCACGGCGAGTACAAACCAATATGAAACGGTATCTGCCATGCGCTGCATCGGTGCACGTGAACGTTGAGCCTGAGCAACCATGTTCACGATCTGCGCCAGCATGCTTTCCGAACCAACGCGCGTGGCTTTCACGATCAGCGCGCCACTGATGTTCATCGTGGCGCCGATCACCTTGTCGCCGGTATTTTTCGATACCGGCATCGACTCACCGGTCAGCATGGATTCGTCGATACTGCTCTGACCTTCCTGTACCTCCCCATCGGTCGGTACTTTTTCGCCAGGACGGACGCGCAGCCGGTCACCGACATGGACGTGGTTCAATTCGATGTCTTCTTCGTTGCCGTCGGCATTGATTCGACGTGCTGTTTTCGGGGCGAGATTCAAAAGGGCTTTAATCGCTGCCGAGGTTTTCGTACGCGCTTTTAGTTCGAGCAGTTGACCCAGCAAAGTCAATGAAACAATGACGGCCGCAGCCTCGAAATACACGCCAACCCGGCCGTGTTCCTGGAACGATGCGGGAAAGACGTCCGGAATTAATGTCGCAGCGACGCTGTAAGAGTAAGCGGAAAATACGCCGATACCGATCAGCGTCCACATATTGAAATTGGCGCTGCGAATGGATTGCACGCAACGTACGAAAAACGGCCATCCAGCCCAGGCTACAACGGGCGTAGCCAGAGCAAATTCAAGCCAGGTGCGTGCGTTGTTTGTCAGCCATTGCCAATCATGGCCGAACATCGCCAACACCAATACGGTCACGCTGAGCGGCAAGGTCCACCGGAAGCGTCTGGAGAAATCTTCCAGTTCCGGATTTCTTTCGTCTTCCAGCGAAGGCATCGTCGGCTCCAGCGCCATGCCGCATTTCGGGCAAGTACCGGGGTGGTCCTGCACGATTTCCGGATGCATCGGACAGGTGTATTTAGTGCCGGCGACAGCCGGAATTTCAGCGACATTTTTTTCGGGCGATGAATATTTTTCCGGATATGCCTGGAATTTCGTCTTGCAGTGTTCGGAGCAAAAATAGAAAGTATGCCCGGCATGCCGCAGTGAAATTTCCTCGCCGGCTTTCATGCCGCAGACCGGATCGGTATACGGTTTTTGATCATAGTGGCCGTGTGCATGCGAATGGTCACTGCCGTGCTGGTGATTCATTTCATGATTCCCTTGAGAGTGCCGCGACGATCGGGCAATGATTGATTTCACCTTGTCCCGGGCAGATATCAATCAAGGCTTCGAGGCCTTTGCGAATCCGTTCCAGTTCGGCTAGTTTTGTTTTTACCGATTGCAGATGTAGTCTGACTGCAGCATTCACGCCTGACATATCGGCCTGCGAATTACTGGCGAGGGAAAGCAGGCTGGAAATTTCCGAAAGTGAAAAGCCCAGTGCTTTTGCCCGACGGATAAATTCAAGACGAGCGACATCGTCGTCGCTATATCGGCGATAGCCGGAACCCAGGCGTTGTGGCTTCGGCAAAACGCCTTCCTTTTCGTAGTAGCGAATCGTATCGATGCTGATGCCTGTCAGCTTGGCGAGTTGTCCGATATTCATGGCTTTGTCTGGCATAAAAACTCCGATCACGGCGTGAGCCGAAGTTCGCTGTCACTGAAAATGCAGCGACAGGTTTTGTTCTGGCAATGATTGGTTTTTGCGTCGGCCTTGCTTGCGGTCAGCGACAGCAATAGAAGAAAGGCTGCGACAAGGAAGGCAGACAGGAATCGGGTTGTCACAGCAGCGCTCCTCAACAAATGATTGGCGGTGTGTGCGAGGAATCTCGGGTTGCATCCTCGCCACAGCCCATATTGGCGGGCTGTGGTTAGTCTGCACCCTGGAGCTTACTCCAGAGTCAAGGGTTTCTTGGAGTTATTTACTAACGCCAATCGCCGGCACCCGAATACTCAGGTTTTCCGGCGAATCGGCTTACCGAAATCAGGGTCGTTGCTAACGCGTCGTGCCACGCTGCCTTTAGGATTTCTATACCAGCCCGGATCGGCATAACTGCCTTTCGGTAAATCATCGCGTACTTTCACGACGGTAAACATTCCGCCCATTTCGATATTTCCGAACGGCCCTTTACCGGTCATCATCGCCAATGTATTCGGTGGTCCCGGCATGTGGCCACTGTCGGTATGGTCCTGATGTTCGGACATGCCGTTTTCGCCCATAGCCATATAGCCCGGCAACATCGCGCGTACTTTTTCTTCCAGGCCGTCTTGATTCACGCCGAGCGTATTCGGAATTTCATGGCCCATCGGGCCCATCGTGTGATGCGACATATGGCAATGGAATGCCCAGTCGCCCGGTACCGCAATGAATTCGATGTCGCGCACTTGTCCGACACCGACAATTTCGGTGACTTCACTACGCCATTGCGGACGCGGCCAGCGACCACCGTCGCTGCCGGTGACCTGGAATTGCACGCCGTGCATGTGGATCGGATGATTCCACATCGACAAATTACCGACCCGGACACGCACGCGCTCGCCGCTGCGTGCGACCAGTGGATCAATCGCCGGAAATGTTTTGCTATTGAAGGTCCATAAATCGAAATTTTGCATGACCGACGGGTCGGGACGTCGTGTGCCTGGATGTAATGCGAAGTTGTGCAAAATAAAAGCGTAGTCGCGATCGACCGTGACGGCTTCACCGGCTTTCGGATGGATGATAAACAAGCCCATCATGCCCAATGCCATCTGCGTCATTTCATCGGCATGCGGATGATACATATGAGTGCCATGTTGCCG
>JBOHYG010000083.1:0-5165 GCA_050737875.1 Arenimonas sp.
GTCCTACATTATTAGGTAACCGGGGTCACACGCTTGACGAAAATACACGAACGACAGAGCATTCATGCTCGATCCTCATGACTTCTACGGCCTACTAATGTCGACCACAACGATTCTGCGTCACACCGTAATACTGTTTTTACTCGCTTTCTGCGGGTCGCTAAATGCAGAGTCACCGTTACCGAAGACCGGGGCGGAAGCCGCATTTTCAGCCTGGCTTGAAGCTTTTAATTCTCGCGACCTGGAGAAGATAAAAAAATTCAACGCAAGCTTCGGGCTGACCGATCCGGCCGAAGAAACGCTGGATTGGAGCAAGCAAACCGGTGGCTATGAACTGGTCAAAATCGAAGAATCCAAAACGCATGGATTGATTGCATTGGTGCGTGACAAGAAAGACACCGATGAACAATTGCGTGTCACCCTCTCGCTCCCGAAAAAATCACCTTCGGCACTCAAGCTGGAATTCGATTCGATTGATATCCCGCGTCGCTCGCAAGCCGATGCCTTGGCGGCACCGTCAAACCGGATTGATAAGCTTGCCGAAGAGGGTGAGTTTTCCGGTGCCGTCCTGATTGCAAAAAACGACAAAGTCTTGCTGGAAAAAGCCTGGGGCATGGCGGATCGCGAGGCTGGTATGCCAAACAAATCTGAAACCAGGTTTAGGCTGGGCTCTGCAAACAAGATGTTTACTGCGGTCGCCATCCTGCAGTTGGTTCAGTCCGGAAAAGTTTCCCTGAATGCCACCATCGACCAGTACTTGCCGAGTTTTCCGAATGCCAGTGTTCGCTCTTCAGTCACTGTGCGCGATCTGCTCACGCATCAAAGCGGTTTGGTCGACATCGATTTTTCCGACAGCGAAGGCTTCACGCCCGAGACGTACGCCATATTGCGCGAAAAGTTGAAAACACATGCCGACTATGTCGCTTATTACGGACCACGAGCGCCATTAAGCAAACCGCGTGAAAAAATCGAATACAACAGTTTTGCTTTTATCGTGTTGGGCGCGATTGTTGAAAGCGTCAGCGGTAAATCCTATTACGATTATGTCGACGCGAATATTTTCAAGCCGGCCAACATGATGGCTAGCGGCTCCTTGCCCGAATCCGAAAAAGTGGAAGATCGAAGCAAAGGCTATACCAGCCGGGATGATAAATCCGTATCGAATCACGACACTTTGCCTTACCGCGGCACGGCAGCGGGCGGTGGTTATTCGACGGTCGGGGATTTGTATAAATTTGCCCAGGCACTACAAAGCGGAAAACTTTTGTCGCCGGAACTGCTTGCCCAGGCAACCCAGTCGCAGATTAGCGAAAACTGGTATGGCTATGGCTTCATTACCGTGGGCAAAGGACCATTGCGTCGCTTCGGACATGGCGGTGACTCGCCCGGGATGAATGCCGATGTCCGGATTTTTCCTGAATCCGGTTATGTACTGGTCAGCCTGAGCAATATCGATCCACCGGCCGCATACACTGTGTTCCGGTATTACGAACCGCGTATGCCAATTGACTAATAACGTAGCCCGGGTTGCGCTCTATCAACCCGGGTTGGTGAAGCGCAACCCGGGCTACAGTGCTGAATCCCCGCCCGCGCGGGGATGACGATTTTAGTAGGACCGACGGAAGTCGGGACAAGTCTGCAGCAATCCCCCGTCCCGACTTCCGTCGGTCCTACATTATTCGAGGTGTTTGGAAGTTCGGTTCCAACTGAGAAACTCGAACCTCTAATCGGGCGCAGCAAGCATGCGCCCCTATGATTGAAATCAAATTACAACGAGAATGCAGGTCGGGCCAATGCCAAAATTACCCTGTTAAGTCTTGTCACGAAATCGCCAATTGCTTGTACATCGGATAACCCGAGCGTAGAACAGACCCACCTAGCTTCACTGGGGTCGCTGATGAATGCGTCAAAATCCTTGATCGTTGTTGCCCTCGCCTGTTCCGCATTCCAAGTGCAGGCACATGGCGGCAGAACCAATGCCGAAGGTTGCCACAATGATCGTAAAAACGGCACTTACCATTGTCACAATGGCAGCGCTTCAAACGCCAACACACGCTCATCGTTGAGTAGCAACACGTCGCCTTCCACGCGAAGCGGCAAAACCTATTATCCCAATTGCGCTGCCGTGCGTGCCGCCGGTGCCGCGCCGCTGAGACGTGGCGAACCCGGCTATGCGAGTCATCTGGATCGGGATAATGATGGTGTTGCTTGCGAATAAATACGTAGCCCGGGTTGCGCTCTATCAACCCGGGTTGGTGAAGCACAACCCGGGCTACGGTGCTTAACAATTATTCACCATCGACTGCACGCCTTCCCAGTGCCGGGTCGTCGGTAAAAAACGCATCGATGCCGAGTGCAAGATAATCGCGAATTTCACCGACAGCGCCAACTTCATTTCGCGCACGTTCACCGGCATCATCGCGGTGGGATTTGTCCAGAAAATAATTCTCCGGGCGAAAAGTGTAGACGTTAACTTGCAAACCAATGGCATGGGCATCATTGATCAAAGCGCTGCGCATGATGCCGTTTTCGCTGCGTTGCAGATCAAGGTCACGATAGGCGGGGCCGATAGCATCGGCATAATTGGCAATTTCACGCAGGCCTTCAGGCTTCATCATGTCGCCGTAGGAAATTTTTTCGCCCGCTAGCACAGTGTCGTAAGGGCTCTCGCTGCGACGCCCCATTAGTTGCAGCAGCGTAATGTTGGAAGCTTTACCGATCGTTTTTCGCAATTCACGCAAATTTGCAGTTTCAAACGACTGAATCATGATCGGCGCTTTTTGCGTGTAAGGATGAACAGCAAGAGCTGCAAGTAATTTGTCTTCCATCGGCAAGCCGATACTCGCGAAATACGTTGAATGCTTGATTTCTGGAATCAAGCCAATAATGCGATGCCGTTTTGCAGATTCCTCGGCCACCAGCGTAATGATTTCCGTGAGTGTCGCAATTTCAAACTTGCCGTCATATTGGGTGGAACGCAGCTCAGGCAAACGCTCACGTGCGCGCAGCGTCTTCAACTCGGCCAGAGTGAAATCTTCTGTAAACCAACCACTGATGTGCTCGCCATCAATGATTTTGGTTGCCTTGCGGGATGCAAACTCCGCTCGTGCGGCCACGTCGGTGGTGCCAGCGATTTCGTTTTCGTGCCGTGCAAGCAATACACCATCGCGGGTACTGACCAGATCCGGCTCGATCAGATCTGCACCGTCTTCAATCGCTTTTGCATAAGCTGCCAGCGTATGTTCCGGCCGCAACGCACTGGCGCCGCGATGGCCGATGACAAGCGGTTTTTGCGATGGATCAAGCATTGGTTTCGATTGGGTTGGCGTTACCGCGCATCCTGACACAAGCAGTGCGGCCGCAACGAACATTGCGAAGCGAAAAGCGATCATGTCCAAGCACTCCGATACCAAAACCAGAGCATGCAATGTGTTTGCGGCAGGAATATGTCAGTTAAGTAGCCCGGATGCAGCTTCGCGCAATCCGGGTAGTTCGAAGCTAGCTGTTCCCGGATTACGCGAAGCTTCATCCGGGCTACGCCTTATTGCGTCACGATTCCGGATCGAACATGAACTCCCGTAAATCTTGCGGGCATTGACAAGCTGTCGCTAGCTTTGCGGCCCACACCAGCGCGGACTCGCGTGTTGGCAGCTCGAGAACGCAGAAGCCGCCGTTGTAATCCGGGTAAGTGCTCGCAATAGCGGCACCATCGCCTGCAACTTGCACCGGCGCCACGTTTTCGTTGATGCCGCCGCCGAAGACATAAACACCCGCGTCCTTAGCCTCCTGAACCACCGCACGCGAATCTCGGGAGATGGCAGGCAACTCTTCCTCTGGAACGTCCATCGCCGCGCTGGGGAAAGAGATGAGGTATTTGATCATAGGGTGCTCCTGCGATGTGGTTCCGGTGGTCGCCAGGACTGCGAGGGTTTTGTAGCAAGGATGAAACGATAATACAGAAAGGTAGCGACAATCTTTTTAGCACATAGGGTGCGCTCAAGCGCACCAATGCCGAAGCCGCGGGGCCGGACGCAACGACGCAATATCAAACAAACGGTGCGCCGGGTCGCACCCTATATTTTGATATGACGCGATATTTGGGTGCGCACCTTATCGCGTTTTGCGGCCCACACCAGCGCGGACTCGCGTGTTGGCAGCTCGAGAACGCAGAAGCCACCGTTGTAATCCGGGTAAGTGCTCGCAATAGCGGCACCATCGCCTGCAACTTGCACCGGCGCCACGCTTTCGTTGATGCCACCACCGAAGACATAAACACCCGCGTCCTTAGCCTCCTGAACCACCGCACGCGAATCTCGGGAGATGGCAGGCATCTCTTCCTCGGGAACGTCCATCGCCGCGCTGGGGAAAGATATAAGGTATTTGGTCATATGCTGGTCCTTCGATGTGGTTCCGGTGGTCGCCAACAATTGCTTTATTTGTCCGACTTACCGCGTTACGGTACTACGAATATTTGTAGCCTGGATGGAGCGCAGTGCAATCCGGGTAGTTCGAAGCAAGCTGTTCCCGGATTACGCGAAGCTTCATCCGGGCTACGTCAATACAATTAAATCAACCTGACCCCATTTTTTTGTTATCGCGTTACGAATATTTGTAGCCCGGATGGAGCGCAGTGTAATCCGGGTAGTTCGAAGCAAGCTGTTCCCGGATTACGCGAAGCTTCATCCGGGCTACGTCAATGCAATTAAATCAACCTGACCCCATTTTTTGTGGCGCACCCAATATTTTGATATAGCCCGACATTTGGGTGCGCGCCTTATCGCGTTTCATGCGAATGATCCGTTGAACCGTGCGGCATCATGGCATCGCCACCGCGCCGCGAACCTTACCAGAAGGCATAGGCGATCACCTTCGGAGTTCATTGGTAGCCCGGATGCAGCGCAGCGCAATCCGGGGAGTTCGAAGCAAGTTGTTCCCGGATTGCGCTGCGCTGCATCTAGGCTACGACACTTCGATCGACACAAGCATCTTCGCAATCTGTATGGAGCGTCGGGCCAGGGCCCGACCTACACTTTCGCGCGACTTACGGTGTTTTTTTGACACGCTTGGAAATACCGCGCTTCTTTACCGGGGGATCTAATTGCAAATAAACATAATCGGTTTCAGGCCTCGACGCATTCGAAGGATAGGCTTTAACAATTCTAAAG
>JBOHYG010000084.1:0-23766 GCA_050737875.1 Arenimonas sp.
GGTCAGCGATACCGGCTTGCACGCCCTTCGTCACGGTGTCGGTATCGAGATGCTTGTGTTCGGTTTCCATCGCCATCGCCTGCGCCCAGGAGGCCAATAACGCGGCGTGACTCGCGTCAGCCAGGCAAATTTCAAATTCAGTTTGACTCATTGTTTTGGCTCACTGTTTTTTCCTGTGCGTGAAGCGCCCAGTTTCCGGGTCAGCGTATTCCGGCCCAGACCCAATCTTTCGGCCGCTTGCTGGCGATGGCCGTCGGTGAATTCGAGCGCGGTTTCCAGCAATATTTTATCGAACTGTTCGCGCAGCTGCGCATGGATATTCGTTTCGTTGCGCCCGAGCAATTGTTGGGCGCTGCGCGCCAATGCCTGTTGCCAGATATTCTGCGGCTCGACGATTAATTCATTGCTGCGCAGGCAGGATTTCAAATCTTTCATGCTGATGCTTTCGCCCGGTGCCAGCGCGGCCAGACGCCAGCAAAGATTTTCCAGTTCACGCACATTGCCTGGCCAATCATGTTGTTCCATCCTTGCCAACGCTTCGGGTTTGAAGCGTTTGACCGGAGCATTCAATTGTTTCGCGGCCTGCTCGAGAAAACGCTGCGCCAGTGCCGGCACGTCGGATTTCCGATTGCGCAATGCCGGCACCAGCAATCTCACCACGTCGAGGCGGTGCAGCAAGTCGGCGCGGAATTTTCCTTCCTTGACCAGCGATTCCAGGTGTTGATGGGTTGCGGCGATCACGCGAACATCGACCTTGATCAGTTCGCGGCCCCCGACGCGAAAAAATTCGCCTTCGGCAAGCACGCGCAACAAACGTGTTTGCAAACCGGCCGGCATGTCGCCGATTTCATCCAGGAATAGCGTGCCGCCATCGGCTTGTTCAAAACGGCCAATCTGTTTTTTTTGTGCGCCGGTAAACGCACCGGCCTCATGGCCGAATAATTCCGATTCCAGCAATTCGGCCGGAATCGCGGCGGTGTTCAAGGCAATGAACGGTTTGTTCGAACGCGGCGATTCGCGATGCAGGGCGCGCGCGACCAATTCCTTGCCGGTACCGGTTTCGCCGGTAATCAAAACCGATAGCGGCGCTTGTGCAAGCCGTCCGATCGCGCGGAACAGCTCGCGCATTTCCGGCGTGCTACCGAGTAACTCGTGACCGTCTTCCTTGTGCCTGTCTTCCTGCGCCTGCGCCTTTTCCGGCAATGCCCGCGCCACCAGATGGATGGCTTCGTCGAGATCGAACGGCTTCGATAAAAATTCGTGCGCACCGCCGCGAAACGCACTCGCGGTCGAACTGATGTCGGTGTAGGCCGACATCACGATGACCGGCAGGTTTTCGTGGCGTTTTTTCAGGGCTTCCAGAAAACTGAAGCCGTCGGTTCCCGGCATCCGCACATCGGTAATCACCAGATGCGGCAGCGTTTCGGTATTCAGTGCAGACAAGGCGGCATCGGCGGAATCAAAACTATGCACTTGATAGCCGGCGTCGCGAAGCGCCTGGCTGAGCACAATGCGCACGCTTCGGTCATCGTCTACAACCCAGAGCCGCGCATTATTCATCGTCACTTTCTAGATCATTATCATTGACCGGCAGCAGGAGCGTGAACACGGTATGTCCCGGACGCGAACGATAGCCGAGTGAACCGCCATGCTCGCGTGCGACTTGTTGCGCCATCGCCAACCCAAGTCCGGTGCCTTCGGCGCGACCACTGACCAGTGGCAGAAAAATTTGTTCGGCCAGATCTTCTGGAACGCCACGACCATTGTCGGAAATTTCCACGCGCAGACTTAAACGATGCGCAGTGTCGCCGATCAACACATGATGCTCGGCGCGGGTACGCAAACCAACTTGCGATGCACCCGATTGCAATGCATTGCGAACCAGATTCCAGATCGCCTGCGTCAACCGATCGGCGTCGCCGAATAATTCCGGCAAACTCGGATCGTAATCGCGTACCAGTTTCACGGCCCAGCCGGCGTCTGTATCGGCCAACTGCAATACGCGTTCCAGCACGGCATGGATATTGACGTCGCCAAACTCGCGCGGCGGTGCCGGGTGCAATAAGCGTTCGACCAAGGCGGCAAGACGCTCGACTTCGACGCTGATCAAATCAATCAACTCTTTCGAATCCTGGTCATCGACGCGACGCAATAATAATTGAGCGGCACCTTTCATTCCGGCAAGCGGATTGCGAATTTCATGTGCCAATCCTTTCAATGCCGCCGACAGCGCAGCAGGCAAGGCCTTGGCCGGATCTTCGCCGAGAAATTCTTCGGTTGGGTGTGCTTCGATACGAACTTCGCCGGATTCCAAACGCGTCAGCCAAAGTTCGGCGAAATGTTCAGCGGAGCCCGGGAATGCCAATCTGGCACGATGCACTCGCAAGGTATGGCCGATTTCGGGAAGCCGCTGGAAGACTTCCGACAAACGCCCGATTTCGACATCCAATTCACTCAGCGGCATGCCCTGCAAGCGCCTTACGCTGACACCGAGCCAACTGGCAAAAGCCTGATTGCAGTTTTGCAGGGCGCCCGCAGCAGTCAGCCATGCCACCGGCGTGGCCAGGCTTTCGACACTGATGTGGGCGGGGTCCGACATTGCACCATAATAGTGCAAATGAATGAAACGGCAAGTGTCGCAAAGTGAATTTTTGTTACGCGTTTACGACCGACTGAGCGTAATCAGTCCTTGATTTCACTACAAGGCGGCAGCTCACTTTGCCCGGATCCGGAATCGCTTTCTGGTGGTGCGCAGACCGGTTTCGGAGGTTCGGCCGGTGCCGCAACATCTGCCGCCAAGGGCTCGGAACTGCTTGCAGCAGTAGATGCCGCTTCCGCGGCTTCACGCTCGACCTGCCTCGAAGCCATTTCTGCCTGCCTTGCTGCCATCACTTCCGCTTCGGCCGTGCGCTTGGCAGCCTCGTATTCGGCCATGCGTACCCGCGCTGCCGCAATGTCTTCCGTTGATGCAACCGGTGCTGCTGATACCGGGCTCGGTGCTGCCATTGGTGGCGGCGGCGGCGGTGCCGACGCAGCAGCGACCGGCAAATTCGGATCCTGTTTTTGTTCTGTCGAAACCAAAGTCTGGCCAGCGGTCTGCACTTTTTTCGGTTCGATACGAGCCTTGCTTTCAGCAGAAGCTGTCACGCCAATTTTTTTGGGCGACACACCGTTCAACGCAATCGGTTGATCGTTTTTAAATTGCACCAGACTCGGGCCGCTTAATTCATATTGTTGTCCGGTTTGCAAATACATCACGGCCAGTTTGCTGTTTTTCGACAATACGAGTTTTGAATTCTCGGTAAGCTCGGCCAGCTCGGAAATGGGCTTTTTCTTGACGTCGCTTTGCCAGTAGGCCTGGCCCTGTATTTCGGTAACCATGCCGACGATGGCCGGTGATTTTGCCCACGCAAAACCGGCCCCCAGAAGCAGGAGCAAAAAGACAAAACCAAGAGCGTGCAGATTCCGCATATTCCGCATCTATCGCCTCAAGTCTGATTCAGAGCTTACCCCAACCAAACACTTCCACCGGTGTATGCCCTTTGATTGCCTGTGGTCCTAATGCCACCAAACCATCGCTGTCTGGCAGTGCATCGATAATCGTTTTCGAGCAGACAATACTATAGCCCACTTCCTTGGTCAGACCTTCAACTCGCGAAGCAACATTGGCCGCATCGCCGATTGCGGTGTAGTCATTGCGGTTGCTCGAGCCCATATGGCCAATCACTACTTCGCCGGCATGTACGCCGACGCCGATTTCGATCGGCGCAATGCCTTCGCGCTGCAATTGCTGGTTGAATCCCGTCAGCGCATGCTGCATCGCCTTGGCTGCATCGAATCCGGCCGTGCACGGATTTGCCAAGGGCTTGGGCTCGCCGAAGATCGCCATGATGCCGTCGCCCATGAAATTGATCACGGCACCGCCGTTGGCATGGATTTGCTCAACCACGCATTCGAAATACCGATTAAGCAAATGAATGCCGGCTTCCGGCGTCATTGATTCGCTTCGGGTCGTAAAGCCGCGAATATCGGAAAACAAAATGCAGACGAATTTCCGGGTGCCACCAAGTTCTGGCGTCAATTTTCCCGACAGGATTTCTTCCATCACATTCGGACTGACACTGTTGCCGAACGCGCTTCTCAATAGTCGTCGCTCTTTCAAATGGTCCAGCGCGTCGACACCGCCGCGGCCGAGCAAGGCCAGCAATGCTGTCGCGATCATCGCACTGACCGGCAGATATATTCCTTGCCGAAACAAATACAAACTCAGCGCAAACAAGCCTGCACTCCAGATCAGCAATATCAGCCACTTGCTGAATTGATTTGAATTCAGCAGCCACCACATCGCAGTCAATACGATACCGAGCCAGACAAATATGCCGGCGGCCGGTTGCAACAAACCCTGATTCAGGAAATTACGCAGCGTTTGCGCATGCAATAACACGCCGGATACAAAATTGCCGTTGTCTTCCCAGGCCGCCAGGTTCACCGGCAAGGACAATCGATCTTCACCCGGCAACAGCGTGCCAAGCAACACCGGTTTGCCTGCAAATTGTTTGCGCAAACTTTCGATGTCGCCATTTTCATAAAGACTGATCACTCGATGCAGCGGCACATACTGAAATGACGAACCGACCGACATATCGATGTATCCCGATTGCGGTTTCAGATTCAAGCCGCGTGCCATCTGGCCGACCAGTGTTGCCGTCTTGCTGCGATCGTCGGATAAATATTCGTCGAAACGTCGCGTTCGCTGGTCGATTTCTCGCGGGAATAATGCATAACCGAGTCCGTTTTCACCGGCCGCACTGGAAAAATTCCCGGCGATGCCGCGTTGCCGACCCTGACTGTCGATCGTGACCGACAGGACCAGCGGTCGCTTGCTCCTGGCCACCAGAATTCCGGTCATCAGACTCTGGTCATAACCGGGAACGATATCGTTGAAGGACCGGTCCGGCATGATGATATCGAGCCCGATTGCCGATGCATCGGCCTGATGCATGGCGCGCATGAAGTCACCCCAATGTCGATGCCACAGGGTCATCGGTTCCGGGAAAGCTTTCAACGTCGCCTCGTCGATGCCGACGACTATCACATCGTTTTTAATCCTGGTCGGGAAATAGCGTTTTAGCGTGTACGTCTGCAAATCAAAATATTTGCCATCCAGCCAGGCACCCAGTGCGGAATGCTGTACCGCCAATCCCAGCAAGATGCAGAGGCAGGTTCCCGCCATCAGGAAACGCAGCGATTTTTTTTGCAGCCCGGGATTTGTCATGTACTTCCAGCGCAGGCGATTGAAGTCTTCCCTTGCCTTATAAGCCCTAAGGCGCAAGCGGTGCAATCACTGCAATATTTTCAGGCGCTGCTTGTCTTGCAGATCAAACAGGATCTTGCTGTCTTCCGCGTCCAGCACGTCGGTTTCAATGCCGCGATAATGCCGATGGAACGCTTTCACGGCTGCAGGTAAATCAGCGGTGTCATAACCAAGGGATTTGAGCGCCTGCACCGTGTCGTAGTTTGTTGGCGGCTCGATTAGATTTTCACCATACCATTGTCCAAACCCGGCTTGCGCCAAACGTTGCCAGGGAAAATGACGGCTCGGATCGCTTTTACGCGATGGCGCGAGATCGGCATGGCCGATGATGGCATCGCGGGGGATATTGAAGCGCTTGCAAAGATCGTCCAGCAATCGAATCAGCGAAAGTATTTGCCGTTCTTCGAATGGCTCGCTGCCGTTGTTATCCAATTCGATGCCGATCGAAATCGAATTGATATCGGTAATACCCTGCCAGCTTCCGACACCGGCATGCCAGGCACGCTCGTTATCGGCAACCAGTTGATAGAGCTTGCCGTTATTGGCAATCAGGTAATGCGCACTGACGCGGCCCTGTGCGTTTTGCGAATGCAGTACGCGCAAGGCGGCTTCGGCGCTTTCCATTTCGGTCTGGTGAATCACGATCAGGCGCGGTTTGCGGGTATCGAAATTCGGCGACGGCGACCACTGCGCCAGGGGATTCTTCGACGACGAGGGCGTTGTGCATGCCGATAATACCAGCAGGCAACAGAACCCGTATTTCAAACGATGATGGAGCATGTGGTAAGGATAATGCATTTCTTTCCGCCCGTACCGACCCTTGGTAGCCTTCAGGCTAGCAGGCAGAAATGTGCTGAAGATGTGTGCATCGTGTGCTGAATGTGTGCCTGCGAAATGGGTCGCGATAATCACGGCAGCTCAATGAAATGTCTGAAGTTTCTTGCGCTATTTCGCGTTCGCCAGCGGCAGACTCAAGGTTTCGTTTTTAGTTTCGCTGCTGTACAAATCAATATCCACGGTATTGGTTTTTTCGTTGAAGCGTATCGTGCCCGACGACGGCAACGCCGGCGCTGCTACCTTCGATGAAGCAGTCAGAACGCGCTGCGATAACAGCATTCGCATCGCCCGCTGCACCAGGCGCAAATTATTCATGCGGGCATGGTAATCGACGTGGTATTCCGCGCCACTGCCATCGATCGATACCAACCTGGCGCCGATCGGGTTGAAAAATAACTGCCCGAAGGTAAAACCATTCCACAGCTTTCCCTTTGCCGTGGCAGACGGGTCGTATGCCTCCGGATCTCTCGAGCAATGCCGCACAAGCCGCAAGGCGAATTGTTCTTCGGTCGCGCGACGGTTGAACCAGAGAATAGTTAGCTTGTCCGTCCAACTACCATCGGTGAAAAGATCACTGTCGGACACATTGCCAGACTCTATCTCCGCCATTACGAACTGGATCACCCGGTTTTCCTGCCGCATGCTGTGGCAGAGCGGAAACTCTTTCAGTTGCACCGGCCGATAGGCATTTTCGCAGCTGGCTGGGAGCACGAGATCGCCGGCGCTTTCACTGAGCATTTCCGCCAGCAGGCGGGTATCGTGGCCGTAAAATGACAGGCCCACGAGTTGCTCGAACAGGCCGTAGGAATTCTCGGCCATGTTGCGCGAATAATTCGCTGCATCGCAAATCAGTTCGAACGCTTCACCTTGTCTGCCTTTCGCGAACAAATAAGCCGAAAAGCTTATCTGCCATTGCGCGGCAATACCGTAATTTGGGATCGGGCTTGCAAAGCCTGGCACAAACGCCGATTGCACCGCCGTGAATCTTGTCAGCGCATGCGCTTTTTGCGACAGCTTTTCGTTGTCGCCGAAAAACTTGTCGTAGTCTTCCAATTGCCCGCGTATCTTGTCGAGGCATTTTTCCCCCTTGGGCTTGCAAAGGAGATTTTTCGTATCCTCGAATTTCGGGTATTTCCCGCTGGCGGATGTCGCATAGACTTTCACGGCACTAGGTCGGGAAAAGTTTTTGACATCGCTCGACATCACGCCGGCAATATCCGCCGCGGGAATGTCGTACTGAAACAGCCATTGTTCGGCGAACGCGTTTTGCTGGTCGGGAATTTTTGGCAGTGCTTCGCCCATGATGGCCACGGCTTTCCGGCCGGCCGGTATCGACCGCGGCAACCATTCCGTCCAGAGCAACAATAGATACAAGGCAACCAGCACAATCAAAACCAGTAATGCCTTGCCGAGCAGCCTGCGCATGGCCATTCCCAAATCCCCTTTCACTGTCCGGCAAGCATAGCAGCGGGATTGCTCGCTCACTAAAAGCCCGGTTACCAGGGCTCGGCGATTCGCCGCCTTGAGCTATTTAGCCTGCCTTGACCCGGCCAGGCGCAAACTCAATTTTTCGGTTTTGTTTGCACCTTTGTACAAATCCACTTCGACGGTTTTTGCATCGCGGTTCAGGCGCATGTTGCCGGGGATCGAAATATCAGTCGCTGCACTCGATGCCGGCTGCTTCCCGATCCGGTCATCGAGCACGATCTGCATCGCCTGCCGGATAACGACAAGGTTTTGCATGCGCTCGGAATAATGGGAATAGTCGCTTAGCGAAATATTGGCCAGGATTCCACCGATCGGGTTGAAGACAAGCTCGGTAAATGAAAGACCATTCCAGAAATTTTCTTTCGGTTTTTCGGATTCCTTCAGGATTTCCCGATCGTCGCTGCATTGTTCGACGAACCCAAGCGCAAACTTCTCTTTGGTTGCGCGCTTGTTGTTCCAAAGCGAATTCATGCGATTGACGGTCCCGCTTTGACCTTTCATATCCGGGCTTGGACCGCTTACCGTTTTTGGATCCGTTTCGATGCCCATCATCATTCGATATTCCAGTTTGATGCTCTGGCAAACCGGAAATTTCTTCAGCTCCACCGGACGATAAGCATCGTCGCAGCTTGTCGGCAGTTCAAATTCGTTCGGAGTCTCGCTTAATATTTCCGATAGCAGACGACTCATGCCGGCATAGAATGCCAGTCCAACCATTTGATCAATCAAACCTTGCGAATTTTCGGCCATTCCACGCCACGAACTGGCGGCGCGGCAGGCCAGATCGATAGATTCCGCTTGTTTGCCCTGGACATGCCACCAGGCCGCCGTCGTTAATTGCCAATTTGCCGGTGCGGGAAAATTCGGGAGCGGCGTGGCGAGATCCGCTCTAAATTGCGAGCGAGATGATTTGTATCTGGTCAACGCCACCGCCTTATCGGATAGCTTTGAGTTCTGCGCGAAAAATTCGCGGTATTTATCCTGACTAGACCTCAGTTTTTCTATGCAGCCGTCCTCCCTTGGCTTGCAGAGCAGATCATCGGCGTCCTCGAATATCGGGTATTCATCCAAGGCCGTCGAGGCACCTTCGGCAGGTTGCGAGAATTTTTCGATATCGACCGCAAGTACTTTTGCCTTGTCTGCGTCCGGTATATCGAAGGGGAAAAGCCAAAACTCGCCGAACGCATTTTCACGATCGGCAATCACCGGCAACGGCGCTTCCATGATCGCAACCGCTTTTTTCCCGGCGGGCGTTGACGGCGGCAGCCACTCCATCCAAAGCACGAGCAGATACAACACAAACAGCGCACACGAGATGTAGAAAAATTTACCTGCCAATTTTTTCATTGGATTGCCATCCCTAATTCCCGCCCTGTGAACCGGGTCCGATTTGCTTGTCGAGAAAATTCAGCACCCGGTTAGCCCAATCAATCTGCTTTTTATAAAGATAATTACCATGGCCCTCGCCTTCGTAGATCACCATGTCAACCGAGCCTCCGGCTTTCAAAATGGCCTCGCGCATGCGCTCGGTATGTAAAGGTAGCGCAATTTTATCCTCGCGGCCGGCACCGAGTAGAACGGGTATTTTTATTTCACTGGCGCGTTGGGTGGGCGAAATTGTTTCAAGGTTGGTCACGAAACTTTCAAATTCCATTTATTCATTGCCATCATTACTTCCCTACTCTTTGGTGACGCGACTTTACACTTAATTGACCGTCTTGTTACGTGTTTAACGTGCAAACACGGGCGAAAAAAAACGGCCCGGAATACCGGGCCGTTTCATACTCATGAACCATTGAAAAATCAGATGCCGTAATACATTTGATATTCGAGTGGATGCGTCGCAGCGCGGAACTTGGTGACTTCGCCCATCTTCAGTTCGATATAGCTGTCGATGAAGTCGTCGCTCATCACGCCACCGGCTTTCAGGAAGTCGCGGTCTTTTTCCAGCGCGTCCAAAGCCATGTCGAGGCTGTGGCAGACTTTCGGAATGTTCTTTTCTTCTTCCGGCGGCAGGTCGTACAAATCCTTGTCGCTTGGTGCGCCTGGATCAATCTGGTTCTTGATGCCATCAAGACCGGCCATCATCAACGCGGTGAAAGTCAGGTAACCGGAGTTCATCGGATCCGGGAAACGGATTTCGATGCGGCGTGCTTTCGGGTTTGGCACAAATGGAATACGGCAGGAAGCCGAACGATTGCGTGCCGAATAGGCCAGCATCACCGGTGCTTCGAAACCTGGCACCAGGCGCTTGTAGCTGTTGGTGGTCGAGTTCGCGAACGCATTGATCGCTTGTGCGTGTTTGAAGATACCGCCGATGTACCACAATGCCATTTGGCTCAAGCCGCCGTAGCCTTCGCCGGAAAACAGATTCTGGCCGCCTTTGGCCAGCGATTGATGCACGTGCATGCCGCTACCGTTGTCGCCAACGATGGGTTTCGGCATGAAGGTCGCGGTCTTGCCATTTTGATGGGCGACGTTGCGGATCACGTATTTCATGGTGGCCAGTTCGTCGGCTTTTTTGACCAGCGAATTGAACTTGGTACCGATTTCGCATTGGCCGGCATTCGCCACTTCGTGGTGATGCACTTCGACTTCCTGCCCGACGGCTGCGAGCACTTTGCACATTTCGGCGCGGATATCGTGCAGCGAATCAACTGGTGGCAATGGGAAGTAACCGCCCTTCACGGTTGGACGATGGCCGTGGTTGGCGCCGTCTTGTTTCTTGCCGGTTTCCCAGGACGCTTCATCCGAGAAAATTTCGTACATCACTTTGCCCATGTCGTTCGCGAAACGAACGCCGTCAAAAATGAAGAATTCCGGTTCTGGACCAAAGAATGCCTGATCAGCGATGCCGCTGGCTTTCAGGAAGGCTTCGGCGCGCTTGGCGATACCGCGTGGGCAGCGCGAATAACCTTGCATGGTGGCTGGATCGAGCACGTCGCAAATCAGCACGAGGGTTGGATCGGCATAGAACGGATCCAGATACGCGGTGCTGGCATCGGGCAACAAAATCATGTCGGATTCGTTGATGCCTTTCCAACCGGAAATCGAGGAACCGTCGAACATCTTGCCGTCTTCAAACAGGGCTGGTTCGATGATATTGACCGGAAAAGTAACGTGATGCTGCACGCCACGCATATCGGCGAAACGCAGGTCGACGAATTCAATGCTGTGGTCTTTGACTAATTTGTTGATGTTTTCAAGCGACATGAAACACTCCGGCAGGGTGAGGGACTAGTTTCAATAGCAAGTCGCGTGCCAACAGTCGATGCAGATAACTTATTGATTACAAAGAGCATAAAACGTTCGCAATTTCGAAAACGCACCAATTTAGTGCGCAAATACACATTTTGCACCCAAATGCATCTTTCCCTGATCCCCAGCCTCAATATCGCCCCCTGACACAGCCAATCTCAATCCGTCACAATACGCGCCACCTTACTGCTGATCTGGATACTCCGGAGTGAATGATCTTGTTGCCGCCCTGATCCTGGGCATTATCGAAGGTATTACCGAATTTCTCCCGATTTCCAGCACCGGTCATTTATTGATTGCCGAGCATTGGCTGGGCGCGAAAACCGATTTCTTCAATGTGTTTATCCAGGCCGGCGCGATTTTTGCGGTTGTCGCGATTTATCGTGAACGCCTGTGGAAATTGAGCACCGGTTTTTTCGAAACCGACAATCGCGATTACGCGTTAAAACTGATCACGGCTTTTTTGATTACCTCGGTACTCGGTTACACCATCGTCAAAATGGGTTTTGTATTGCCCGACAAGGTGGCACCGGTGGCCTGGGCTTTGATCATTGGCGGCATCTGGATGCTGATCGCCGAACATTACGCCGCCAATAAACCCGACCAATCCGTGATTACCTGGAAAGTTGCGGTGCTGGTAGGTTTGGCACAAGTGGTCGCTGCGGTATTCCCGGGTACTTCGCGTTCTGCCGCCACGATTTTCGTTGCCCTGCTTGCAGGCACTTCCAATCGTGCGGCCGCGACCGAATTTGCATTTCTGGTCGGCATACCGACCATGTTTGCGGCAAGCGGTTACAAATTATTGAAGCTGACGGTGGACGGTGTGCCACACGAAAGCTGGTCGGAAATTTCAGTGGCGTTTGTCGCTGCCACAATTACTGCATTCATTGCGGTGAAATGGCTGCTGACCTACATCCAGACCCATCGCTTTACCGCATTTGCGATCTACAGGATGCTACTTGGTACAGGGCTGATTCTGTTTCTCGCCAATGGCGAATGAACATCAAAACTTGATGTCGTAGCGACGGGCCGCCTTCACATAGTTTTCGATCAACAGCGCATCCGGTTTTTCACGGCAGGCATTGATCGTATCGGTACGGATCGCGTTGATCGCTTTTGCATACTTCAAGGCTTCGCTTGCACCTTGCGTCTTGATCAACTGCACCGTGTAAATGCTTGCAATCAATTCGAGCGCGGCGACATTATTGGATTGGTCGTCCGGCCGGATCGTGTGCACGTATTCAAGATCGGTATTGAAATCGGCGCAGGTTTTCGCATTGATCGTCAGGATCGAATCCTTGCTGAAAAGAATACTGAAGCTGTAGCTGGTATCGGCCTCGATCTCGCGCTCGACCGGAAATTTCCAGTTTTCGCTTTTCACGTATTCGACTGCGTTCGCATCGAGCTCGGACGATTGGCTACTGGCGACGATATTCACCGACACGAGTTTTTTCTCTTTCGTAACTTCCAGCTCGAGTTTCACTTCGCCCTGCACGCCGGATTTGGCAAGCTCCGCGGAATAATAACCATCACCCGGATAAATAAATTTGGGCGGCAACTTGCCAAGCATCTGCGAAACCACCGGCGTGATTGCATCGGTGGCGACCGGCTTGGCCTTCGGCTCGCTTTGAGCCGACGCCGGCATCGACAGCATCGCGATGACGACAATCAATGCCGGTATTGCACGTAGACGCATACCGCTTAGTCCTTCGAATAGCCAAGACGCACGGCAACCGGCGTCAGACGATCAAATGCGACTTTGTAGCTATCGCGATAATGACGCCAATGGCCGCTGGCAAATTGATTGTCGAAACCGCCGCGAGTATGCGTTTTGATCGCGAGAATTTTCTCATCCAGCGCTTGCTCCATGCCCAGCGCGGTTTGCAGTGCAAGCGCTACCGAAGCCGCCTGTGTCGGAAGACCATCGACTTTGACCAGACTGACCGCTTCGGGGTGATTTTCAAGATGCGTGGCAAAAGCTTCGTAGGTTTGCGCCAACCATTCTGCCGACACCGCTTCGTTAGGCAGGAACATATACGATTGGGCGCTGCCGAATACCATCCAATTGATCAACGCGTCGCGTGGATCGCAGATAACGGCAATCGTACGCACGCCCTTCAGTTCCGATGCGGTATAGCCATCAAATTGCGGGATCCAGTCGACCGCCATTTCAGGCTCGATACCAAGCTGCCGGATGCCACTTTGCCATTTCTCGGTGGTACCGGCTTCCGGTGCTCCGGGCGTTGCACGCATGTGGCCGAAACCGTCCTTGCGGACTCGCGTCGTATTGCGATCGATCAACAAACGATTTCCCAATGGTTGCGACAAGGCTTGCAGTACGGTTTCCAATCTCACGCCCACCGGCGCCCATAACAAGTTTCCGGCAACTGCTGGCTTGTCGTTTTCTTGATACGGCATCGGCTGCGGCAATGGTGCTTGCGCGAGCGGGCGCTTTGCCATTTCACGGAAGCTTTCGGCCGCCTTTTCGTATTGCTGCAACTTGTCGTAAGCCAAACCGCGCCAGGCATGCACCATGCGCTCGGATTCCGGATTGCTTGCAGCACTCTCGAGCGCATCGAGTCGCACCAAAGCCTGCTTGGGGTCTTTGCGAATTTCGGCGCGCAACTTGATGAATTGTGCGTATGCCAGATTTTTGTCGATCGATAAAGCTTTGTCTGCGCTGAGTTCGGCGTTTTCAAGTTCGCCGGTCATTTCACGAATTTGTGCGAGCGTTTCATGCGCTTGCGGACTATCCGGATGGGCTGCCAGCCAACGCTGCAAGACTTCCAGCGTTGCCGCTAAATTGTTGGAAGTGATCGATGCCCGCATCGACCATAAATTATTGTTTTCCGGAAAACTGCCGACGGCAGCTTCCAGTTTTTCCAGGGCTTCTTCAGGACGACCGATCGCCAGCAAGGTATTCACCAGCGGCGCCAGGATTTTCGGGTTGCCCGGCATCGCCGAATTGACCATCAATAAATCTTCCAGCGCTTCTTCCACTTGGCCGATTTGTGCGCGCATCTGCGCGCGCATCATCCGCACCTCGTTGTCGGCAGGCTTGTTGATCAACCACTGGCCCAGTGTATCGATCGCCTCGAGCAATTTTTCCTGCTGTACCTGGCTGCGTACCAAACCACGCAATACACCGGGATTGCCGGGGTCAAGCGCGATCGCATTTTTCAAGGCCTGCTCTGCGAACGGCCACATGCCGCGGGAACCGTAAGCCATGCCGAGTGAAACTTGCGCCAGCGAATTTTTCGGCGCGACTTCGGCGGCGGCATTAAAACATTTAAGAGCGTGATCGACTTGCCCGCCGTATTGCGCGATATGTCCTTCCAGCAACAACACTTGCGGATGATTCGGATCGATTCGTTGTGCCAACTTCAATTGCTTGCTGGCTTCTTCGTGTTCGCTGCGCGCCAGCGCCATATGCGCCAGGGTGACATAGGCCTGCAACTGGTTCGGATCGAGATTGACGGCATCTTTCATGCCTTGTTCGGCCAACGAATAATCTTTTTGACCGAGTGCCAGCGCGGCACGGCTGATCTGGAAATCGGCGCGATCGGGCGCCAGATTGATGGCTTGGTCGATCGCGGCACGTGCACCGGGAATATCGCCGCTTTTTTGCAAGCAGATGCCAAGCAAATGATGTGCTTGCGGGTTTTGGGCATCGCTAATGGCAAAAGCTTGAGCAGCGCTTAGAGCCGCAGCGGTGTCACCGCGTTTCAGCGCGTCGGTAATGGTGGCAATCATGAATAGGAGCTCAAAAAACGGAAGCCGCCATTATAGCGGGTTCCAGACTCGCAGGGCTTCCTAGCTGGCTGTGGCGCCGGTTTGCAGTGCCAAAGCCAGGCGTTGCACGACCCAGCGCTCGGCATAGCCACGCATGCTCGCACCCTCGATGAAGCCGCAATGACCGCCGTGTTCAGCAATCTCCAGCAGGGAGTGTGACGGCAGCTGCAGATCCCTGAATGCGTCGATCGGAATCACCGGGTCATCGGCGGCAGCCAGCACGCTAACCGGTACCTGCAGGGCAGCCAGACGGCCGCGGGCTACCGAATAACCATCGAAATAATCTTCTTCGTCGGATTTGTCTGTGTGGCGCTCGACCAGCCACTGCGTCAGCGAGCGCATGTTTTTCTTCAATATGCCGTCGTCAAAACCATGCTGCTGCGGAAACAGGGCGCGTTTTTTCAGCAATGAGCCGCGCCACTTTTTCATGAAATACCAGTGGTACAAAGGCAGGCCGACTTCAAGCTGCCGCATCACGCCGGAGGGATCCACCGCCGGGCAAATGGCGACCGCGTGTTTCAGATTGATGCCGGCCGTCGGGGCAGCAAGTGCAAGTCGCAATGCGAAATTACCGCCGAGCGAATAACCGGCCGCCAGGAATACCGGCGCCGGAAATTTTCTTTCGATTTCATGCGCGGCGTTGACGACCTCTTCCAGACGGCAGGAATGAAACAGACCTTCGTTCAAATGGTGGGTGTCGCCGTGATCGCGGAAATTCAGGCGAAAAACATTGAAGCCCGCGTTCAGCAGACGCGCGGCGGTGTGGCACATATAACTGGAATCGCTGCTACCTTCCCAGCCATGCAGCAACAACACCAAACCACGCGCCGGACGGGTTTTATTTTCACTGTAGAAGCCGAGCAGGCGAACGCCGTTGCCGGCATCGATCACGTGCTCGCTGGTTTCCGCGCCGGCTTTATTCAAAGCACGGGCACCGGCGTTTTTCCGGAATACCGTACTGCTGAAAAGCGATTGCATGTGGGGATTGCGTAACCACCATCCGCTGGCACGGTAGGAGCTGACGCGTTTCATAACTTCATTGCAGATGAAATACGTTCGCGACAGGTATCGGCCATGCGACGGCGACCTTCTTCACTACTGGCGACCGGTTCCAGAAAATGGACTTCCGCGATGCGCGTCGGTTCGCCCAGCAAACGCAGAAAATTCTGCAGAAAATTTTCTTTCGGACCAAACGCAATAATGGTTTGCGCATTGCCGCGCTCGCCATATTTCAATGCCACCGGTTGCGCCGGCACTTCGGCCAATACGGCCGGCTGGAAAATGCGCGCATGGAAAGTGCCGATCTCGCGACCATCGGTCGTGCGTCCTTCCGGAAACACCGCACAGGCCAAACCTTCTTTCAGACGTTCGACCATTTGATGCATCACACCATGCAGCGAATCATTGCTGCCGCGATGGTGGTAAATCGTGCCGCCGCGCGACGCCATCCAGCCGATCAACGGCCAATTGGCGATTTCGGCTTTGGCAACGAAACCCATCCAGCGCTGGCTGTGCAACATGGTGATATCGATCCAGCTGACGTGGTTGGCGACAAATAAAACAGCGCCCGGCAACGGCGTGCCGTAGCGCTTGGTTTTGAATCCGAAAATTCGCACCATGCCCAGCGACCACCAGCGAATCACGCGGTGATCCAGGCGCTCGCCGCGGAACACGATGCGCGCGCAAATCGGGTTGATCATGATTAAAGTCATCGGCAAGAACACGCAGGCATGCAATGCCAGGAGTGGTACTCGCAGTAAATAGCGCAGTGGGCGTAGCCCGTCGCGGCCTGCGCTGCTTGCCGTGTTAGAAGCCGTCATGCCGGCATTGTGCCTGAAAAAGATTAGAGCACGCACCCAACGCCCGGGTATGCAGGCCGCGATTCAGCTTATCGCTTGCCCATCCCATTTCAGATGGCAAGGCTAAAGCGAGCCATGAGTTATTTTTCCGCGCTGGTTGGCGCGCTAATCCGCGTATAGCTGAACGTTTCCTGCGGATCCTCAACGGGAGGCTTGTCGATAACGACATTATTTTCGACATAGATTTCATTACGCTGAAAATGCTCGCCATCGATGATCTTCAGCCAGAAACTGTATTGATGCGCTTTTCCAGGGATATGCAGATTGGTGCCGTCGTGAAATGCAAAACTCAGTTTTTCGTCATCCGGCATCAGCACCAGGCGCGGTTGATTTCCCTGCGGGCAATAATGCGTGGCGATCAAAGTCTCGCCGTCAATGTGATACATCGTCATTGACTCACGTCCCGATGACAACGACCAGGTTTCAACCAGCACAGTACCGCCGGCAGTGAGCCGATAATTAACTTTGTTCTCGCGACCACTCGGTGATTTTCCGGCCCAACCACCCACCAGGCCGGATAATTGCTTGAACACCAACATGGTCGGGTCTTCGGCAGGCCACGCCGGAAACGACGCAAGAGCCAACAGCACAAACAGGCAAATCGGTTTAATAAAATTCATTGTGCTGCGTCTCCATGATCTACATCGGGCAGGACACGAAAATACTCAGGCGCTTTCAATTACCGCCAGGGTCAAGCGCGAGACGCAGCAAAGTTTGCCGCGTGCGTCTTCAATGCGAATATCCCAGACTTGGGTTTTGCGGCCGACATGTACCGGACGCGCAGTACCGGTGACGACACCTTCGGTGACGCCACGGATATGGTTGCAATTTAGTTCAAGACCAACCGCTTGCTGGCCTTCTTTTTCGACGCACATATTGGCCGCGACGCTAGCTAGCGTCTCGGCCAGCATGGCGGACGAGCCGCCATGCAATAAACCGTATGGTTGTTTGGTGCGTTGATCGACCGGCATGGTGCCGCGAATAAAATCTTCGCCTACTTCGGTGATGCGAATTCCCAAATGCGAAATCGACGTATTCAGGCTATGCGCATTCAAATCTTCGAGCGAGCGCATTCGACGGAAGACGCTCGCCACGGTCAAACTCAACGAACGCGCAGCAAGCCCGGACGCCAGGCCGGTGCATAACCTTGGCGCTTATAACCGGAAGAATTGCCGTAACCACTGTCGGTTTCACGGTTGCGACGGCGATGCATACGGTCTTGCAGCTCCTCGCGACGCGCTTCCAGCCATTCGGCCGAGCCAACCGCCGAAGGACTTACGCCGCGGCGACGTGCTTCGTTTTCGCGGTATTCGCAGAATTCTTCGTAGGCTTCCAATTCGTGCTTGAGTTCGCGTACGCACAATTCAATCGCAATGGCGTCGTCGAAATAACCCAGCACTGGAACGCTATCGGGAATGATGTCAGCCGGATCGGCGAAGTAGACCAGCGCAGACAACACACGTTGGCGGTCTTCGTCACCCAGCGACCAGCCTTCGTCGCGAACCATCGCAATCAAGGCATCCAATTGATCCAAACGCGATGCAATGAAGTCCGGCAAATCGACCTTGTTGGCGTCTTCCAGCAATTTGCCGGCGGCAGCGGTTACTTCTTCAGCAGACTTGTGGCCGGCGGTATCGCGTGCGGCCTTGATGGCGGCATTGAAATGTTCAAGATCGCGGTCGGAGAGTTCAAAACTAATCGCTAAAGGCATGACTATGTTTCCATCGATAAGTGAATGGTGAGAAGCGGAAGACTAGGCGCTGCGGCCTGATGCGTCAAACTTCAGGCAGTTTACGCGAGCCGGCGTGCAGCGACTAGGCCCTTTGACAGGCCTGCCAATGTCCCGATCAGGCTGAAACTGCACTCAACGCTCCGAATGGCCCGATTCGAAATAATCGTGACGCTCGAATGCGCCCGGCTTGACCAGATCGGAAAATGCCCGAGCCTGCGGCGATAGAAACTTGCCCTTGCGCACCACAACGCCATAGCTGCGCGGCGGGAAATAATCGCGAAGATTGCGGATCTCCAATTTGTCGCGATCGGCATCGTTCAAGCAAATGCCGGTCACAATCGAAATGCCCAGCCCCATCGCGACATATTGTTTGATCACTTCCCAACCGCCAACTTCCAGCGCCACGGTATACGGCACGCGTCTTTGCTGGAACACCAGATCTACCAAACTCCATGTCGTCAGGCGTTTCGGCGGCAGAATCAAACCGTGCGGGCTTAAATCTTCCAGTTGTATTTTTTCTTTTTTCGATAGCGGATGGCCTTTCGCCATGATCAACATCGGATCGAAGCTATACACCGGCGCGTAGGACAAATCGGTCGGTACATCGAGCATCGAACCTACCGCCAAATCGACGGCATCCGAACGCAACAAGGCCAGGCCATCTTTACCGGTCACGTTATGCAACACCAATTGCACTTTCGGGTGCGTCAGCTTGAAGGCCTGCACGATGGCTGGAAGCAAATACAAAATGGTCGAACTGCCCGCCGCCACATGCAACTCGCTGGCTTCGAGACCTTTTAGTTGATTGCGAAATTCGTTCTCAAGCCCATCCAGGCCTTCCACCAGTGGACGGGCAAGTTCATACAAGGCAGCACCTTCACGGGTCAGCGTCATTCGGCGACCACCGCGTTCGAATAATTTGACCTGAAGGTCGCGCTCCAGCGCTTGTAATTGCAGGGTCACCGCCGGCTGGCTAAGGAAGAGCGCCTCGGCTGCCCGTGAAATCGAGCCCAAACGCGCTGCCTGACAGAAAGCCCGCAGCGGTTTAAGCCGGTCTCCCTTGTAATAAAAGCGTTGCGTAGGGTTTTTAAGCATTAGCTCTAATTCATTATAAGGTTTGTTAATAGATTCTATTCAAACATTTAGTTTGTCAAATTAAAACAAGCGTTTTAAGGTTGAGCCCTGCTTTCTTGGTCCCTTTTCCATGTCCTCACTCGAAATCATTGCGACTACCCAGCCAGGCCAGGGCGATTTATTGACCCCGGCGGCGCTGGCTTTTTTGACCGAACTGCATCAACGCTTTGAACCGGTACGCCAGTCGCGACTATTGGCGCGCGAAGTGCGCCAGGCCCAATTTGATGCTGGCGCAGTACCAGACTTCCGAGAAGATACCCGCAATATCCGCGAAAGCGACTGGAAAGTCGCCGAAATACCTGGCAACTTACTCGATCGCCGAGTCGAGATTACCGGCCCGGTTGAGCCGAAAATGGTCATCAACGCCCTGAATTCGGACGCCAAGGTCTATATGGCCGATTTCGAGGACTCGACCTCGCCGACCTGGGAAAACCTGCTGACCGGCCAACGCGCGTTGCGCAAGGCCGTGACCGGCGAGCTGGACTGGATGGCGCCGGACGGCAGCAAGCATTACGTGCTGAACAAGGAAAACCTTGCCGTGCTGATGGTGCGTCCGCGCGGCTGGCATCTGGACGAAAAACATCTGCAACTTGCCGGTGCACTGATGTCGGGCTCCTTGTTCGATCTGGGGCTGTTCGCATTCCACAACGCGAAAACCCAGTTTGATAAAAACAGCGGCCCGTATTTCTATCTGCCGAAAATGCAGTGCATGGAAGAAGCGGCGCTGTGGGAAGAAGTGCTGAGCTTCATCGAAGTACGACTGGGCCTTCCGCTCGGCACGATGAAAGTCACAGTGCTGATTGAAACATTGCCGGCCGCATTTGAAATGCACGAAATCCTGCACGCATTGCGTTCGCGAATCGTCGGCTTGAACTGCGGACGCTGGGATTACATTTTTTCCTACATCAAGACTTTCCGTAATCACCGCGACAAGGTATTGCCGGAACGTAGCCAGGTCTTGATGACGCAATCGTTTTTGAAAGCCTATTCGGAATTGCTGATTCAAACCTGCCATCGCCGCGGCGCACTCGCGATGGGCGGCATGGCCGCACAGATTCCGATTTCCGGTGATCCCGAAGCCAACGAAGCCGCATTGAATCGCGTACGTGCCGACAAACTGCGTGAAGTAAACGCCGGACACGATGGCACCTGGGTCGCACATCCGGCACTGATCAAGGAAGCCGAAACAATTTTCAACGCGCATATGCCGAATGCAAATCAGCGAGATGTATTGCGAGAAGATGTATCGGTAGCGCGCGACGATTTGATCAAGCCGTGCCTCGGAACCATAACGCAGAAAGGTTTTGAAAACAGCGTCGAAGTTTGCGTGCGTTATCTCGCATCCTGGCTCGACGGCAATGGTTGCGTACCGATTCACTGGCTGATGGAAGACGCCGCCACCGCAGAAATTTCCCGCACCCAACTTTGGCAATGGTTGCATCACGGCAACCTGCATTTGCAGGACGGCTCGCCAGTCGATTTTGCCTTGTTCGAACGCTGCCTGATTTCGCTGCCGAGCAAACTGGCCGACCGCATGCGGGTGCCTGGCGCGGCAAAACTCAATGAAGCCATTGCCTTGCTCGATGAATTGACGCATTCGGACACGCTCGCCGATTTTCTAACCCTACCGGCCTATCAACGTATCGATTAAGCCACCGTTATTAGATGCATTACTCGCATTTTTCCACTCACAGTAGAACAGGCAATCGCGACTTCCGTCGCTCCTACCAACGAAGGACAGACCATGAGCAAGACACTTCCCAGCGCCGAGCAACTGAAACAAGAATGGGCGACCTCGCCTCGTTGGGCCGGCATCAAACGCGGCTACACCGCCGAAGAAGTCGTACGCTTGCGCGGCACTGTTGCGATCGACCATTCGATTGCACGTATCGGCGCCGAAAAACTCTGGAAATACCTGAACGAGAAACCATTCGTAAATGCGCTCGGTGCCTTGACCGGCAATCAAGCCATGCAGCAAGTGAAAGCCGGCTTGAACGCGATTTACCTGTCCGGCTGGCAAGTGGCCGCCGACGCAAATCTCGCCGGTGAAATGTATCCGGATCAGAGCCTGTATCCGGCCAACTCGGTGCCGCAAGTGGTCAAGCGCATCAACAATTGTTTGTTGCGCGCGGATCAACTGCATCATGCCGAAGGCAATGACAGTATTGATTGGCTGCAACCGATCGTGGCAGATGCCGAAGCCGGTTTCGGCGGCGTGCTGAATGCATTTGAATTGATGAAATCGATGATCGAAGCCGGTGCTTCCGGCGTGCATTTCGAGGACCAACTCGCCTCGGTCAAAAAATGCGGCCACATGGGCGGCAAGGTTTTAGTGCCGACCCGCGAAGCTGTCGAGAAACTGATCGCAGCACGCTTGGCCGCCGACGTGATGGGCGTGCCGACCTTGATCGTTGCCCGCACCGATGCCGAAGCCGCCGACTTGCTGACCTCGGATGTCGATGACAACGACAAGGCCTTCTGCACCGGCGAACGTACGGTCGAGGGTTTCTACAAAACCATTCCCGGCTTGAACCAGGCAATTTCGCGTGGTTTGGCATATGCACCATATGCCGACCTGGTCTGGTGCGAAACCGGCAAACCGGATCTTGCCTATGCAAAAGCGTTTGCCGATGCGATTCACGACAAATACCCGGGCAAGATGCTGGCCTACAACTGCTCGCCTTCGTTCAACTGGAAGAAAAATCTCGACGACGCCACGATCGCGAAATTCCAGAAAGAACTGGCAGCGATGGGTTACAAATTCCAGTTCATCACGCTGGCCGGTTTCCATGCGCTGAATTACTCGATGTTCAACCTGGCCTATGGCTATGCCCGCAACCAGATGAGTGCGTTCGTCGAATTGCAGGAAGCCGAATTCGCGGCCGCCGACCGTGGTTTTACCGCCGTGAAGCATCAGCGCGAAGTCGGTACCGGCTATTTCGATTCGGTGACCCAGACCATCCAGGGCGGGCAAAGCTCGACCACCGCGTTGAAAGGCTCGACCGAAGAAGAGCAGTTCCATCACTGACATCGCTGGCGGTTATCACCATAAAATCCAGGGCTTCGGCCCTGGTTTTTTATTGCAGGTGCAGCAAAGCAAGACGTTACAAACTGTTTCAGCGTGACCCAAGGCTCACTTTGGGCCAACTTTTTGGTTACACTCTGATGCTTACTCCATTGGTTTCGAGCTGTGATTGAACTAGTGCGATCCAAAACCCGCAAGCAATCCGCACAACACACTTCGCATCTTCCTTCGATGCTTTCGAACGAAGAAATGCAGGCGTTGTGTTCGGTTGCCGTGAGCCGCGCCATGCTGCCCGGCGAAGAATTATTTCGTCGCGGCGATGACGCCAGCAGCATGTACGTGATCGATACCGGCGAGGTTCGCCTCAGCTTCGACGATGGCCTGGTCGACAAATTATTGGGGCCCGGCCATTTTTTTGGCGAGCTGTCGGTCTTCATCGGACAACACCAGCGCTTCGCGCACGCGATCGCCGAAGCGCCCGGCATGCTGTATGAAATTACCACCGAAGCCTTCCAGGGCCTGCTCGCCAGCCATCCGGCGATCGTCGCTAAATTCATGCAACGCAGTTTCACGTATCTGGTTGCCGGCGAACATCAAATGATGCAAAGCCTGCGCCGTCGCAACGAAGACCTGATGCAAACGCTCGACACCTTGCGGCAAACCCGCAGCGAATTGTCGGTCGCGCAGCAATTGGTCCGCACCGATGATTTAACCGGCCTGGCAAATCGCCGTGGCCTGTATCGCTATATGGATGAAGTCGGTCGCCATCCGATCGCCGGAAAACGTTTGGCCTTGTTGCTCATTGATCTGGACCACTTCAAGCAAATCAACGATCGCAGTGGCCATCTGGCTGGCGATGCCGCATTGCGTGCAGTCGCCGAAGAAGTGCGCCGCATGGCCGGCCCGATGGATCTGCCCTGCCGCCTTGGCGGCGATGAATTCGCGCTGGTCCTGCAAGTCGCCGACAGCGGTGAATTAAGCAACCGCGCGCTGGAATTAATGGCGGCCGTTCGCGGCCTGCGGCTGCCCAGTTTGCGTGAACATACGCTCAGCATTTGTGTCGGCGGTGCCTTTTGCCATGACCCGGGTGGCTGGTCGCATTGGTACAGCCTCGCCGATACTGCATTGTATGAAGCCAAAAAACGTGGCGGCGGTACCTGGCGCGTTGCTGAATAGTGGCCGTCAGCGGGCATTTTAGCCGTTACAAAGACAAGCGTCTTTGAATCGAGCCAATGGCTACCAACCCCCAATTACCGCCAACCTCTACCGAAAATCCGACGGTTTCGTCGGTGTTGCGAACGGTATTGCTCTGCGATTGGGCTGATTC
>JBOHYG010000085.1:0-1583 GCA_050737875.1 Arenimonas sp.
CGGAGGCATCTGCGGCCTTCGGCTTCTATCAAGCCGGACGTTTCCATTGCATCTGCATCTTCGTTTAAATAGAGGATTGCAACGTCGGCGCCTTCGCGTGCAAAGTGAATCGCCACTGCGCGACCAATGCCGCTGTCTCCACCGGTGATCAGGGCCACTTTTTCCGCCAGTTTTTTACTTCCCAGGTAATTTTTCCGAATTGTTTCCGGTTGGGAATTCATCTCGGCTTGAATTATTTTTGTTTTCTTTTTCTTCACGGTTCACTCTGGCTGGTGAAAGCAATGTGTGCATTGCATTTGGAAAGGCGCTTTCGCGCCTTTCCTTTTTGACATCGGAATGGCTTCGAAATTTGAAGGCGTTACTCTTCTTCATCGCCGCCGACGTTGGCTTCGGCGGCGGCACGATGTTGGTCAATGCGGGCGTTGCGTTCTTCGGTTTCACGGTCATTGCGGGAGTCGGAATGTGCCTTGCCCAATAAACCGGATGTCTTGGATGGATTGTGCGCTTGATGTTTCGTCATGACGGGGTTCCTTTTCATGCGGGGGCGTACGTAGTTAATCGTACAAGTAACCAATAGCATCAAGCGTGCCATTGCCCCATTGCAGGAAATACAGGCGTTTGCTGCGTCAAGAATCGGAATAACTGGGCGAAATGCACGAGACGTCGTGCCAATGATTAATAACTGTACGTCTCTGCATTCGATAAATGGAGAGCTTCTACAGCGGCTTTGGTAACTTCATATTCTGCTTCGGCTGTATTGCTGCAATCGGGCCTCTGCTCGGCAGGCAAGGTTTGGCAATTTCGTTTCGCCAACATGAATTCATTCTCTGCATTCGCCGTGGCGATTTCGTACGGGGTTTTTTCCAGGGAACTTTTCTTGTCCATATCGGAAATTTTTGAAGAATACCGGACGATTTCCGCGGCGCTCTCATGCTTGTTATTGTCGAGATTCGAATCCAGCAAATGACGCTTGGCCGTACCGGTTTGAAGTTCCTGCTTGGGCTCTTTCGAATCTGTGCAGGCGATCAAGCTCAATGTGCCTGCGAGAAACAGAATCTGGAAAGTTTCGCGTGTCATATGGAACTCGGTTGTTTCAGCGGGCTAGGAAACGCAAATCAAGTATTTCAAGTTCCGTGTCAAGGGCTCCATTCTGGATGCGACAAGGCTGTGTTACACCTGCCGACAAGCATGATGGCGCAAACGCGATCACGGGCATTGCGGGATGCATGGTGAATTGCCCGGGACCATTCATTTCGCCAAATAAAAAACCGCCTTTCGGCGGTTTTTTATTTTTATGGTGGAGGTGGGCGGAGTTGAACCGCCGTCCGAAAGTGCTCCAAATCCAGCACTACATGCTTAGCTCGTTGTTCGTTCTCGTCAGCCGGCAACACAACGTGCGAGGCACACCGTCAGACATACCCGCTAAATTTAGTCTTCGGTTGGCGGGTAGCCACCGTAAACGATTCTGTGATAATGACCTTACATCCACGAGCACAGACACAAGTGGGTTCAGGGCGAAGCCTTAAGCGGCTAAAGCGTAGTTGTCGTCGTTGGCAACTAAATTTTGCTACTGGATTAACGAG
>JBOHYG010000086.1:0-23851 GCA_050737875.1 Arenimonas sp.
CTGCAAACGCGCGTCAAAACCTTCGGCGCCTTCCTGCCTGACAATACTGTCGGGATCTTCGCCATCGGGTAAAAATAAAAAGTAGGCTTGGCGTCCGTCTTTCATGCGCGGCATGATCGATTCCACCGCTTTCCAGGCCGCGCCACGGCCGGCGCGATCGCCGTCGAAACAAAAATATACATCGGCGGCATTGCGGAATAAAAGTTCGGCATGGTCAGGCGTGGTGGCGGTGCCTAGCGTTGCGACTGCCTGCGTGACGCCGTACTGAAACAGTGCGACCACGTCCATATAGCCTTCGACTACGATCAGGCGCGGAATTTTCGAATTCGCCTGCCTTACCTGCCACAGGCCGTACAACTCGCGACCCTTGTGGAACAGCGGCGTTTCCGGCGAGTTCAGGTATTTGGGGCCGGCGTCCCCGCTTTTATCGGCATTCACCAGCACGCGACCGCCGAATGCGATTACGCGGCCGCGGCGATCATGGATCGGGAACATCACGCGATCGCGAAATTTATCGTAGATGCGTCCGGCTTCGTTTTTCGAAAACAGGCCGACTTTTTCCAGCAACTTCATGCGGCGCTCATCGGTGCCAAGCGCATCCTTCAAACCATTGAAACCATCGGGCGCGTAACCAATCGCGAAACGCGCGCGGTTCTCGGCATCGACACCGCGTTTATCCAGATACGATTGTGCTGCCGGATTCTGTGCGAGTTGTTTCTGGAAAAACTGCGTCGCCGCCTCGAGCGCCGCATACAAATCTTTCGACTCGCCCGATTCATTGCGCGAACGCGTGTCTTTCGGGATTTCCATACCGGCGCGTTTTGCCAGCTCTTCGACCGCGTCCATGAATTCCAGGCGGTCGTAATTCATCAGGAACGCAATCGCGGTGCCATGCGCGCCGCAGCCGAAGCAATGATAGAACTGCTTGTTCGGGCTCACGGTAAAACTGGGCGATCGTTCGTCGTGGAACGGACAGCGAGCCGAATATTCGCGCCCCTGGCGTTTCAGCGGAATGCGCGAACCGATCAGCTCGACCACATCGGTGCGTGCTAGCAGATCATCGATAAAAGCGTCGGGAATTCGGGCCATCCGCATAGTTTGCCATGGCGGCCCGCTTTTCCGGCCATCCGGGTTCGAAGGGCCTTGGGAAACTGCGTCATTGCCCCGATAATATGTCGATGAACGACACTCCCGAACAACGCGGTTTTGTATTCCCCGGCACACTCGAAATCAGCGCGATGGGCGCGGCCGATGCAGGCCTTGATGCGCTGGTGATCCATACCCTGGAATCGATGAAAATCACCTGGTATGCCGACACCCTGCGCTCGAAGCCATCGACGAAGGGTAACTACATCTCGGTCACGGTCGCTTTCCATGCCGAAAGTCGCGAGCAATATGACGCCGCCCATGAAGCATTGCGGGCTTTGCCGGAAGTTAAGTGGACGCTGTAAAAACCTCCCCCTGGGTTATCCGCGACCTTGGCCGTCAAGGCTTCCTGCGGGTTTGGCCGGCGATGGAACGGTTTACCGATGCCCGTGCCGAGGATGCCGTCGACGAGCTCTGGCTGGTCGAACACGATCCGGTGTTTACGCTGGGACAAGCCGGCAAACCTGAACATGTTTTGGCGCCTGGCGATATTCCGGTGGTTCAGACCAATCGCGGCGGTCAGGTGACTTATCACGGCCCGGGCCAGATCGTGGCCTATCCGCTGGTGGATTTACGCCGGATCGGCATCGGCGTACGCGAATTCGTCTGCCGGATCGAGCAGGCGATGATCGACACGATGGCGGTCTGGAATGTCGAAGCGCTGCGCAAGGAAGGCGCGCCGGGCGTGTACGTGAAAGGCGCGAAAATCGGTGCCCTTGGCCTTCGGGTCCGGCGCGGCTGCACATTCCATGGATTGGCGTTCAATATCAATATGGATCTGGAACCGTTTTCACGGATCAATCCCTGCGGTTATCAGGGTTTGCAGGTGACCTCGATGGTAAACTGCGGCGGTCCGGGCGACTTGGCGGTCGTCAAGTCCGAACTGGTAAGACAGATGGCGAAGCAATTGCAGTTATCGCCGGCATTTACCGAACAATTACCCGATCTTTCCTCTTCCGATATTCAAAGCCCCGAACATGTCTGACGCAAAAACCATTCCGCTGACGGTCATCAATTCCCTGCAAGAAGGCGTCAAGCAAGTAGGCGAAAGTAAAATTGCCCGCAGCCCGGTGAAATTCGAAACGGCGCCGGTGTTGCGCAAGCCGAGCTGGATTCGCGTGCGAATTCCTTCCGGCAATGCGGTCGAAAAACTGAAATCGAAATTGCGCGATAACCGCCTGGTTACCGTTTGCGAAGATGCCAGTTGCCCGAATATCCACGAATGCTTCAGCCACGGCACCGCGACCTTCATGATTCTTGGCGCGATCTGCACGCGCCGTTGTTCGTTCTGCGATGTCGCGCACGGCCGCCCGAAACCGCCGGATGCTTCCGAACCGATGAATCTCGCCCGCACCGTTGCCGATATGGGCATGCGCTATGTCGTAATCACCTCGGTCGACCGCGACGATTTGCGCGACGGTGGCGCCCAGCATTTCGTCGATTGCATTCGCGAAACTCGTGCGCTCAGCCCGAACATCAAGATCGAAATCCTGACGCCGGATTTCCGTGGCAAAGGCCGCATGGAGCGCGCGCTGGAAATTCTCGCGACCAATCCACCTGATGTGTTCAACCACAACCTGGAAACGGTGGTCGAGTTGTATCCGAATGTGCGTCCCGGCGCCGATTACCAATGGTCGCTGGATTTGCTGAAAAAATTCAAAGCCCAGCATCCGGACGTGCCGACCAAGTCCGGCATCATGTTAGGACTGGGTGAAGAAAAAGAGCAGGTACTCGGTGCAATGCGCGATTTACGTGCGCATAACGTCGACATGATTACCATTGGCCAATACCTGCAGCCGACGCCGCATCACCACCCGGTCATGCGCTACTGGACGCCGGAAGAATTCAAGGAATTTGAAGTATTGGGCATGGAGATGGGCTTCACGCACGTCGCCTCGGGTCCGATGGTACGTTCGTCCTATCACGCTGACCGTATGGCGGCAGATGCGGGTTTTGTGGAACCTTCTGTCTAAGTTCAGGTTCAGACTACAAGACTATCACCATTGGCACAGGCCGCCGGCAGCAAAGCGGCGCATGCTTAAACCGTACACAGCAGCGAGAAAACCATGTTGAAAAGCAAACTAATCGCCTTAACCGCCCTGATTCCGCTTACATTGGCAATCGGCGCGGCACCCGGCACGAAAAGCAAGCCCGTTCAGGCCGATGCAGGCATGCATCCGACTGCCGATCAGGCCATTGCAGCTTCCTATGTTTACGACGTGTTCTCCGACAGCGATCTGGCCTACCGCCCACGCCCATTGAACGATGAATTGTCGACCGATATTTTCCGCCGCTACATCGACATGCTCGATAGCGAGAAAATGTATTTCACAGCCGCCGACATGAAGAATTTCGAAGGCTATAAAACCACGCTTGACGATGCGATCAAGGGCCACAAGCTGGATCCTGCTTTCACCATTTTCGAAACCTACCAGCAACGTGTCGATCAACGCATCGCATTCGCGCGCAGCTTGTTGAAAAAACCATTTGATTTCAGCAGCCAGGAAACCTGGGCCTACGATCGCAAGGACGCCGCATGGGCAGCCGATGCCAACGAACTGAATGAGTTGTGGCGCAAGTCGGTTAAAAACGATGCGTTGCGCCTGAAGTTGGCAGGTCGTACGCAGGAAGAAATCGCCAAGACACTCGACAAGCGTTATGCGCAAGTCGTCGAGCGCAATTCCGAATTACGCGGCGATGACGCTTTCGAATTTTTCATGAACGCCTACACGCTGTCTATCGATCCACACAGCAGCTACATGAGTCCGAAGTCGCACGAAAACTTCATGATGCAAATGCGCTTGTCGCTGCAGGGCATCGGTGCGGTATTGCAACGCCAGGACGAATACGTGGTGATTCGTACGATCGTGCCGGGTTCACCTGCGCAATTGTCCGGCAAGGTTAAAGTCGGCGATCGAATTGTTTCGGTCGGCCAGGGCGACAAGGGCGCGATGATCGATGTGGTTGGTTGGCGTATTGACGATGTTGTCGCAAAAATCCGCGGCGACAAAGGCACCAAGGTACGTCTCGATATTATTCCCGGTGACCAGGGCGTTGACGCCAAACACGTAATGGTGACCCTGGTGCGCGACACCATCAAACTGGAAGATCAGGCCGCCAGCAAACGCATTCTCGATATCGAAGGCAAGCGCATCGGCGTGATCGAATTGCCGGCTTTCTATGCCGACTTCGAAGCCATGCAACGCCGCGATCCAAACCCGCGTTCGGCAACCACCGATGTCGCACGTTTGCTCAATGAATTGAAAGCCGAAAAAGTGGACGGCGTTGTTATCGACCTGCGCGAAAATGGCGGCGGTTCGCTCGACGAAGCCGTTGATCTGACCGGCCTGTTTATCGATCGTGGTCCGGTCGTGCAAGTTCGCCAGTCCGGCGGCTATACCCAGGTGCGCAGTGATGAAGATCGCGGCGTGTTGTGGAACGGTCCATTGGCCGTGCTGGTCAATCGTTCTTCGGCATCGGCATCGGAAATTTTCGCGGCCGCCATCCAGGATTACGGCCGTGGCCTGATTATCGGTGAACCGACTTTCGGTAAAGGTACTGTGCAAGGCTTGTTGCCATTGCCACCGGAACGCGGCGCGCAAGGCGGCAAATACGGCACTGCGAAAATCACTTCGCAACAATTTTTCCGTATCGATGGCGGCACCACGCAAAACGCCGCAGTGACTCCGGATGTTTCATTCCCGGTCACCGTCGACGCCACCGAATTTGGCGAAAGCACCTACGACAACGCATTGCCGTTCACCCGTATCGAAGCTGCACGCTACGCCAACCTCGGCAACTTCAAGCCGATTGTCGGCAAGTTGATGACCCAGCACAAAGCGCGCGTTGCCAATGATCGCGAGTTCATGTGGTGGAGCGAAGACGTCTCCGAGTTTCGCATGGAGCGCGAAAAGAAAAGCCTGTCGTTGAATGAAACGATTCGCAGGACGGAGCGTGATCGCAACGAAGCCAAGCGCAAAGCCCGCGATGCAGAACGCAAAGCCTTGGGCTTGGCCGATGCCGGTCCGCAAAATACCGACGATGGTTTGCAGGCCAACGAACGTGATGTGAAAGTGCAGGTCGCCGAGGAAGAAGCCGCGAAAAACCGTCCGGATCCGTTGATGCGCGAATCGGCGGCAATCCTGGCCGATACCATCATCCTTCTGAAAGCCAGCCCGGTGCTGACCACGCAAGTGTTGGTGACCAGGAACGATAAAATCTGGGCGAATTGATTCATCCGGTTCCCCGGCGAAGCAAAACCATAATCCCGGCCCAGGCCGGGATTATTTTTTCCGGCAGCGCAACAAGATTCGGATAGCCAAGCCCGGATGGCTTGGCTAATCTGGCGCCATGAACAAGACCTCATTGCCACCACAAGTTGCCCAGGCCCGCGAGTTGCTGGAAAAAGCGCCGCATGCGCTCACCCAGCTCGCGAAAACCGTTGGCTGGAGTCCGGCCTATCTGCAGAAACAATTCGTGCAGGCTTACGGACTGACGCCGGCAGAATTTGTATCGCAGCAAAAATTCAAAAGCTTCAAAACCGAGCTGCGCAAAAACAACGATGTGACGCGCGCACTGTATGAAGCAGGCTTTGGTTCGCCGAGTCGTGTTTACGAACAGGGTGCCGTAAAACTCGGCATGTCGCCGTTGACGTATCAGCGCGGCGGTGCCGGTTTGCAAATTCGCTACACGATTCTTGAAACCCGATTGGGCATGACATTGATCGCGGCCACCGAACGCGGCATTTGTGCGATTGCGCTTGGCGACAAGGAAAACAAACTCGAGGATGAACTCCGGGAAGAATTTCCGGCAGCGGATTTGAAACGCGTCGATGCCGGGCGCGACGAATTTATCGCGCCGAAAGTGGCGTCGGTAGTCGATTTCCTGGCGGGCAAGAAAAGCCAGGTATCGCTTGAACTGATGGGTACCGCTTTCCAGCAACGCGTCTGGCAGGCCTTGATGAAAATACCGGTTGGCGAAACGCTCAGCTATGCGGAACTGGCGGGGAAACTGCGAATGCCGAACGCGGCGCGCGCGGTCGCAAGTGCCTGTGCAAAAAACAAGTGTGCGGTCGTGGTTCCCTGTCACCGAATCATTCGCGGCGATGGATCCTTGGGCGGTTATCGCTGGGGGCTGCCGCTGAAGGAAAAAATTCTTGCCGGTGAAATGTCGGTAAAATAACGACATGACGAAAATCAAATTGGCGGGACCCGGCAAAGCCGCAGTGATATCCGCCTTGCTGGCAGTCTACGTTTTGTGGGGCTCGACTTATTACGCGATCAAGATCGCGTTGCACGATTACCCGCCGTTTTTATTGACCGCGATACGCATGCTGATTGCCGGCGTGCTGATGTACGCCGTATTGCGTTGGCGCGGCGAACCTGCGCCGACGCGAAAACAGTGGCGCGGGATTTTCGTGCTGGCGATCTTGCTGACTGTACTTTCAAATGCGCTGGTCAATCTTGCCGAACAAACCGTCTCGACCGGATTGGTCGCGATTGGCGTGGCGGCGATGCCTTTGTGGGCCGGATTATTTTCGGCGCTGCGCGGCGAGCATCCAAGCACGCGCGAGTGGGTCGGTATCGCGATCGGTTTTGCCGGCGTACTTTGGCTGAACATCGGCACTGACATGAATGCGAGTTGGCAGGGTTTGCTGGCCGTGTTGATCGCGCCGATTTCCTGGGCTTACGGTTCGATCTGGTCGCGCAAGCAGGATTTACCGACGCCTTTCATGTCGGCGGCTGCACAAATGTGTGTTGGCAGTGTTGGCGCTTGTATTGTCGGTCTTGCCGTTGGCGAACGCATCCACGAAATGCCTGCGTTGCAACCAACGATCGCGATGTTATATCTGGTGGCCGCCGGTTCGATTATCGCGTTCACCGCCTACATCTGGCTGTTGCACCATGTGCGGCCTGCGTTGGCAACCAGCTATGCCTATGTGAATCCGGTAATCGCGGTCGGCTTTGGTGCGGTATTGCTTGGCGAAAAATTTAATCACCATGCGATCGGTGCGATGCTGCTGATTTTGTTTGGCGTGATCTTGATGACGGTCAAGAAAAAATAAATCACCGAACAAAAGCCGGACCAATTCATGGCCCAGCTTATCACTGAATAATTACGCTGCTCGCAAGGCCACCGTTACCGGCATCCGCGCTGCGCGCCAGGATGGCATCAGTCCGCCGATAAAGCCGATAAATAGTGCCCAGATCAAACCCTGCACCAGCAAGCCTGGCGTCACGCGGAACGCGAAAGCGACTTGCGAAAAGGTTTGGAAGTTCAATGTTGACACGGTGAAACCGTTGAACAACACATAGGCGATCAAGCCACCGGCGATACCACCCAGCAAGGCCAGCGCCAGCGCTTCCAGCAGGACCGAGGCGACTACCGGCAAACTGCCGAAACCAATCGCACGCAGCGTCGCAATTTCAACGGTGCGGGTCGACACCGCGGAATACATCGTGTTGAGTGCGGCGAAAATCGCACCCAGCGCCATGATCGAAGCCACAATCGTACCGAGTACCGTGATGAAGGTGCCGGTCGCCTGCGATTGCGCAGCGTAATACGTGGATTGCCGCTTGGCTTCGACATTCACGCGAGGATCGTTGGCGAGCGCTGTTTTGAACGTATCGAAAGCCGCCGCATTTTCGAGTTGCACTTGCAGCGAGGCAACCGAATTACTGCGCAACACGCCGGACAAGGTCGCACGATCTGTCCAGACTTCGGATTCGTGTACGTCGCCGCCGTTTTCAAAAATACCGACCACCTTCCAATCACCGTCACGGACCGGCAGTTCATCGCCAACGGCGGTATGGGAAAATTGTTTGCTGACATTGCGACCCACGATGACTTCGCGTGCGCCGGTCGCAAACATGCGTCCTTCGACAATCTTGAATGAAGGCCTTACTTCAAACGCAATCGCATCGACGCCGCGGACCGGCACATTCGAAGGTTCGTTGTTTTTGCGGTTTACCAAATTGGTCAACACGTATCGCTCGGGCGATGCCAATGCAAGCCCGGATGCATTCTTTCGTACGCCCGGTGCCTGGGCGATAACGAGTGCCTGATCGCGGTCAAAACCACTCGACAGTTCGTCGGTAGCGCCGGAGCGCAACACGATCGCGAAATCCTCCTTGCCGGTTGACGCCAACGTGTGGCGAAAACCTTCCGCCATGGCCAGCAAGGCGACGAGTACGGTGACCACGCCGGCGATACCAATCACGATCACCAACGAAGTTCCAAGTCGCTGTGGAATATTGCGCAGGTTCATCATGGAGATTTCGTAAATCTGGGAAATCGAATTCATCGTTGCTAATCCTTATTGGTGGCCGCTGAGGGCATCGACGATTTTCAAATTGCGCGCTTTCAAGGCCGGCAATACGCCGGTGAAAACACCCAAGCCCAAGGCGATCAGGCCGCCATAAATCCAGGTGCTGGCATTGATGCCGAGACCCGGCAAAAAGTTTTCCATTGCTGTTGCCATGCCAGGTACCAGCAGGCTGACCAATAACAATCCAAGCAAGCCGCCCAACAAACAGAGCAGCATCGCTTCGGCAAACACCAGCGTCAGTGCCTTGCTGTCGGAAAAGCCCAGTGTTTTCAGGATCGCGATTTCCGGAATGCGTTCGCGCACAGATTGCGCCATCGTGTTGCCGGTGACCAGGAGAATCGTGAAAAACACCGCGCTCAAAATGGCCTGCACGATGAAACCGATATCGCCGATCTGCTTGATGAAATTCTGGTTGAAGGCTTTTTCCGAACCGGTCTTGGTTTCATTTTGCGAGTTGGCAAAACGATTGTCGATTTCGGTCGCGATCGCGGTCGCCTTGTTCGAATCGGCGACCCGCACGATGAAGATACCGGTAGTGCCGCGTGCAAAACGGCGTGCTTCGTCAAAGTAATCCCAATGGAACAGCATCGCGCCTTCCTGGCTCTTTGCGGTTTCATCGCGGCCCTCGAAAGTGCCGACCAATTCGAATTCCCAATTATTGCTGCCATTGGCGAGCGGCCAGATCGTGCCTTGTATCGGAATGCGGTCGCCGACTTTCCAGCCGAAGCGTTTGGCCAGCGATGCGCCGACGATGGCTCCGGTGCGGGTGTTTTCGAATGCCTTGCGTTGCTCCGGCGTGATCACGAATTCCGGATACATATCGAGATAGCTGGCAGGATCGACTGCGAATTGCGGAAAGAAATTCTTCGGTTCCTGGTACACGCCGCCAAACCATTGCGCATGCGTGGCGCCTTTTACGCCGGGAATTTTCTTGATCTGTTCGTAGTAACCAATCGGCAACACTTCGGTCAGCGAATATTTGCCTTGCGTGACCAGGCGGTCGGCACCCGCCAAATCGACGCCGCGATTGAACGCGATAATTAGCGCGCTCAACAAACCGAATAACAGGAATGCGACGATGATCGAAAGCAAGGTCAGGATGGTCCGCGTTTTCTTGCGGAACAGGCTGGCCCAAATCAGGTGGAAATACTTCATCGGTGATCCCCTTTAGTGGTCGCCAGGAGTGTTGACCAGGCTGCCTTTGTCGAGATGCACGATGCGCTTGGCAAACTCCGCGGCCTTCGGATCATGGGTCACCATGATCACGGTCTTGCCATGGTCGCGATTAAGTTGTTGCAGCAACGTCAGGATTTCATCGGCAGTTTTTCGATCCAGGTCGCCGGTCGGTTCATCGCAGACCAGCAAGGTTGGATCTGACACAATCGCGCGGGCAATCGCGACGCGTTGTTCCTGACCGCCGGACAATTCTTTAGGCTTGTGATGGGCGCGATCGGCCAGGCCAACCAATTCGAGTGCAATCAGCGCGCGGCGCTTGCGATCTGCAGCAGACAATTTCGTCAGCAACAAGGGCAGTTCGACATTACGGTACGCACTCAACACCGGCAGCAGATTGTAGAACTGGAAAACGAAACCGACGTTTTCTGCCCGCCATTGCGCCAGTTGTCTTGAAGACAGGCCATCGATGCGGCGATCGCCGATTTCGATGCTGCCCGAGGTCGCCTGATCCAGACCGCCGACCAGATTCAGCAGCGTCGTTTTGCCGGAACCGGACGGCCCCATCAGCGCGACGAAATCGCCCTTCGGAATTTCCAGATTGATTCCATGCAGTACTTCGATTTGTTGTTTGCCGCGGGTGTAATTTTTAGTGACATCGCGAATAGTGACAAGAGACATATGCAGATTCCGGTTGATGGAAAGAATGAAGGGAGAAAAATATTATTGGCTTTGGACGCGGGCACCGTCCAGCAGATCGGGTGGTGGCGATATTACAACGCTGTCGCCGACATCGAGCCCGGACAATATCACGCGCTGGTCGCCACGCTTGTCGCCCGCTTGCACGCTTTGGCGCTTGGCAGTTCCTTCGTTGATAACGAACACCGCGTTGTCACCGACCAATGCGGTTTCCGGTATCAAGACGCCTTTCGGTGCCACCGCGTTAACCACAGCCGGCTTGTCGCCTTCCAGGAAGCTCACGCGTACGCCCATGTCCGGCACGATGCGCGGGTCTTTCGATTTCAGCGCAATACGAACCTTCACGGTTGCCTTGCTACGATCGGCGGTGGGCACGATTGCAATGACTTCGGCCGGAATTTTCCATTCCGGGTAAGCATTCAGCACCGCTTCGACCGGCATCTTCGGTTGCACGCGACCGATGTAACTTTCGTTGACGTCAACCTGCACTTCGAGCGAATCCATATCGACCAAAGTACCGATACCGGTACGAATCGAACCGCCACCGGCGGAGATCGGCGAAATCATTTCACCCGGCTGCGCCGCCTTGGTCACGATTACGCCGGCGAATGGCGCGCGAATCACCGTGTTGTCCATGCCGTTATTGGCGATATGCAATTGGTCCTGCGCGACCGTCACGCTGCGTTGCAAGCTGACCAGGCGCGCCGCGCGCGAATCGCGTTCGGCGATGGCGGCATCGAGTGCGGAAGCGGCGACCAGTTTTTTCGTAGCTAATTCGCGTTGGCGTGCCAGATTGCGCTCGGCCAATTTCAATTGCGCCTGCGCTTCGGCCAATTGCGATTGAGTCGATGCCAATTGCGATTGCGACAGGTTTTGCTGCGCGACTGCATCGGTGGCTTCCAGCGTGGCCAGAATCTGGCCTTCTTCGACGCGCTGGCCTTCTTCGATCAACACTTCCTTTACCTTGCCGGTAATTTTCGACGAGACCGTCGCGATGCGTCGTGCCGTGATGTAGCCGGAGGCATCCAGTACCGATGCATTGCCCGAGCCGGTATTGGCCAGCGAAGTGGCGATCGCGGTTTGCACCACGACTGGTTTCTCGCGGCCAAACATGAAATAACCCGCCAGCAACAAGCTCAGGATAACGAGGGAAATCAGGACCCAGCGTAAAGTGTTGTTGGAAGCCGGTGCTGTAACGGGTGCCTTGCGATCAATGCGCAATTCATTCAAAAGATCATTCGGGGCAGACATTGACACTCCAATCGGATTCAGCGAATGGACATAGTGTGCCTGAGCGTCAAGGGGTAATCACCTGACAAAAGTCAGGAAATTCATATTATCGGGCGACTATCCGGAGTTACTGCGCCGTTGGCGCGAACGAATCAGGGCCCGGCGTTGCAAAGATCGCGACGGTCTTCGTTGCGATCACCGAGCCACACTCTCGCCTTGTTCAAATTTTCCTTGCCGATCGGTGTGCCGTGAAAATAGTCCTTGAACATGCGCCGGCCTTCGGCTTCCGCAGCCATCGCATCCCGGGCGGACAATTCGCGCGGCGGCGTCGGAATATCGTTTTCCAGCAGCTCGGCAAGTGTCCAGAAGGCATACATTTTTTTCGGATCGTCTTTGATCAGGCTGAAAAACTTCGGGCCACCGTCCAGCAAGTAGGCATCTAGCCAATCGCGAGCCGCCGTATAGGAGCCTTGCTGCAAAGCGCTGTTCATCATCGGAATAGCATTTTGCTGCCACCGCAGGAATGCCGGATCTTGCAGATAGGCATCGGAATTGCCGTAATGGCCCTTGATCCATTCACCACTGGCCCACATCGCCATTGCGTCCAGCTGATGCTGATTGGCAGCCCGTTCCAAAAGATCGGCGGTGTTGGCCAATTTATCGGGGGATAATTTCTTGCATTCCCGATATAAATCCAATCTTTCAAGATCGATTTTGTGCATTTCGAGAAGCTCTTCTTCCGATCTTTTCGGATATTTGAAAACGACATACTTCTCGAGTTCTTTTTCGTCCTGCTGCAGCGACAACTGGCATTTCAACAGTTCCAGCGCCAGGCGGCAGCTCGCTTTTGCTTCACCCTTGTCGGATGCCAGTTTCAATTGATCGAATACTTCATCAATCGGCTTGTTCATTGGTGGCAATTGATAGCTTGATGCCAAAGAGCTGGCAGCCTTGCCAGGGGCGAGTGCATTTCTTGCATCGGCGACGGTAACAATATCGGCAGGCTTTCCGGACGCGACTACTTCGCTCGAAGCATTCGAGGAATTAATGGCAACGTTGTCTTGACCTAAATAAACGGCAAGAAATGCGGCAACTAAAATTATCAGCAGCGTGGCGGCTGCTTTTTTCGAACGCAGCGCCACTATTTCGCGTACCGCGCTTTCAGCATTTGATAGGCCGCACGCAAACCCTGCGCTTCACCACCGGCCGGGCGTCCCGGGCGTTCGCCGTCGTTCCAGCTATACACATCGATATGCGACCACGGCATGCCTTCTTTCACGAAACGTTCGAGATACAAGGCGGCACTGATGCAACCGGCCATTCTTGATGGGCCGCCATTGGCCAGATCGGCGATATTGCTTTTCAGGTAGGACAAATACGGGCGCCATAACGGCATGCGCCATAAGCGATCGGAGGTCTGCTCGCCGGCCAGCAAATAATCGGCCGCCAATTTTTCGTTGTTGCAAAACAGCGCCGGCAAATCCGGGCCGAGTGCGATACGTGCTGCGCCGGTCAAGGTTGCGAAATCCATCAGCAATTCCGGTGACGATTCGCAGGCATACACCAATGAATCCCCGAGCACGACGCGACCTTCGGCATCGGTATTATCGATTTCCACGCTCAAGCCGCTGCGCGTCACGATCACTTCGCCGGGGCGATACGAATTCGCGCTGATCGCGTTTTCCACCGCAGGCACCAGGCATTGCATGCGGACCGGCAGATTGGTCGCCATGATCAATTGCGCTAGACCAAGCGCATGCGCGGCGCCGCCCATATCTTTTTTCATGTTGCGCATGCCGTCGGCGGTTTTGATATCGAGACCGCCGGTATCGAAACACACGCCCTTGCCGACGATCGAAATTTTCGGGTTCGTTTCATCGCCCCAGTTCAATTCGATCAATCGCGGTGCGCGGTGACTGGCGCGGCCGACTGCATGAATTGCCGGGAAATTCTGTTTCAGCAAATCGTTTCCGACGATGATATTCGCAGTGCCGCCGTATGCTTGTGCAAGACGGATCGCGACTGCTTCAAGTTCTTCCGGACCCATGTGCTCGGTTGGCGTGTTGACCAAATCGCGTACCAGCGTGGTGGCTTTCAATACCGCAAAAGTTTCGGAAGTTTCCTTTACCGATTCCAGGCACAAGCGCGCGACCGGTTTGCTTTCGATATAGCGGTTGAAACGGTAGGCGCCCAGGCCCCAGCTCAACAAGGCCAGCGTCAAATCCATTTTCAATGGCGAGGCATTGGTAATGCGATAGGCATGTTGCGAAGGCAGCATCGTTGGCAGATGCGACAGGCAATACGGATCGTTTGCGTCATTGACGCCGGCCGCAACCATCTCGACTTGACCATCGCCACCCGGGATGATCAAAAAAGTCCCGCCACTGCCGTTGAATGCATGCGCTGCCAACCAGGCTTTTACGTGCGGTGTTTGTTGATCGCGCCAGGAAGCGAAATCGCTACGATTCATCAGGACCAGGGGAATCGCATTCGCGATTTGGTCAGGGGTGGCAAAGCAGGGTGGCAAGCTCATGAGATTTCCATTTCTTTTGGAGCGTGTTCTAGATAATCAGCCAGATCGGTCAGGCTGGTAAATTGTAAATCGGGCGCGGCATAGATATCGGGCCAGGTTTCATTGCGACGGTTGATCCAGCAACTGCGAAGTCCGGCGCGCTGCGCGCCGACGATATCCAGCAGCGGGTCGTCGCCGATATGCAACACTTCATGCGCACTCACGCCCAGGCGCGAAACCGTGCTGTGAAAAATCGGTGCGTCCGGTTTGGCGTGGCCTTCGTTGCGTGCGGTCACGAAATGCACGAAATGCTCGGCAATGCCGATCGCATGTAAATCGGCATTGCCATTGGTCAATGCCGCGACCGGGTAGCGTGCTACCAGCCGTTTCAATGCCGGTATCGCATCGGGATAAAATTCGACCTTGTTGCGGGCCGCGTAGAAAACATCGAATGCAGCTTCGGCATGATGCTCGGCGTCGCCGCTTTCGCGCAGCGCATGCAAAAGCGACAGTTTCCGCTGCTGGGTGAAATCGTGTTCGATGCCCGGATACATGTCGACGATATTCATGCGCAGCTCGCGCATTTTTTCCATCGGAAATTTTTTCGCGGTATTCGGGCAATGCTGCTGCAGGAAAATATCGAGTGCCGATTCGGCGCGTTCGATCACCGGCCAGATCGGCCACAAGGTGTCGTCCAAATCGATACTGAGTGCGCGGAGTGTGTGTTTCACCTTACAAGTTTAGCACTGCAAAGCGCCAGCTATGTGTGAGCGCTTTCAGGAATTAATGCTGCGGATTAAAAAATGAAATCGGGAAAATCCCGCGGGTTCTTACCCTCTCCCCCGGCCCTCTCCCGGTGGGAGAGGGAGTAAAGCGTCATTACTTCATCTGCAGATAACCGGTCTGGCGGCCGCGTTGCAGGCCAAGATTTAATTCACGCGGCGGGCTGGCGAGCGCACTGCGTAAATCCTGCAAATCGCGGATCTGCGTGCTGTTCACCATGGCGATACGGTCGCCGGCTTCCAGGCCACTGCGGGCAGCACGGGTATTGTTTGCGATTTTGCTGACGATCACGCCGCGCGCGCCTTGCTGACGATAACGTTCGGGCAAATCAATCAAGGTGGCGCCGCTTAAACGGACATCGATTTGCGCGCCTTCCATTTCCTTGGCCTGCGCTTTCAGCGTGGTCTGGATGCTGAGTGGCTGGCCGTTACGCAACAAATCGACTTTCACCGTTTGGCCGACCGGCAACAGGCCTTCGGTGTTGTGCAGCGCTTCGGCGCCATCGGTGCGTTGGCCGTTCAAGGCGATGATCACGTCTTCCGGTTTCAAACCGGCGGCTTCGGCAGGCGAGCCACGGAATACTTTGGAGATCAAAGCGCCGCGAATATTTTTCAGGCCGAGTTGCGAAGCGATTTCCGGCGTGATGTCCACCGTATCGACGCCCAGCGAGCCACGACGGACTTCGCCGTAAGCCATGATTTGCCGCATGATTTCGCTGGCCAGATTGACCGGAATCGCGAAGCCCAGGCCGATATTGCCGGCCGCGCTACCTTGCGGATTGAAACTGGCCGCATTGATGCCGACCAATTCGCCACGCAGGTTAACCAACGCGCCACCGGAATTGCCCGGATTGATCGAGGCATCGGTCTGGATGAAGTTTTGATAGCCGAAGCCCTGCAAGCCACTGCGGCCGACTGCCGAAATAATGCCCGAGGTGACCGTTTGGCCAAGACCGAACGGATTGCCGACCGCGACCACGAAATCGCCGACCCGCAAGGTTTTGGCATCCGCCAACGGCAGCGCGACAAGATTGGTAGCCTGAATCCGGATCACCGCGATATCGGTATCGGCATCCGAGCCAATCGGCTGTGCTTCAAAAGTGCGGCCATCGCTCAGGATCACCGAGACTTCATCGGCGCCTTCGACCACATGATTATTGGTAAGAATCAAACCGCGCTTCGCATCGACGATCACGCCTGAACCCAACGATTGCGAAATACGCTGCTGCGGTACGCGCACGCCACGGAAATATTCCTGGATCGATATCGTGTTCGAACGAATAACCTGCTTGGTATAGATGTTGACCACCGCAGGCGTGACCCTTTCCAGCATCGGGGCCAGCGAAGGCACTGGCGTTCCGCCGGCCTGGGCCGGCAAGGCCGCATAAGCCGAGGCCGGCAAGACGGCTTCAGAAGCGGTTTGGACAATCTGGGTGGCCGGGCTGGGTTCGGGCGGCAAAGTCAGGGCATGCACCGTCAAACCGCCGCCGATTGCAGCAAAAAAGACACAAAGTATGGTGGGAATGGGGCGCATGGCTGCTCGGAATGGGCTCGGGAAAGGGGGTAGGTGAAAATTTGTCCAGAGACTAGCAAAACGAAAACTTTTTTCACCCTGCAAGAGGTCATTGTAGTGCGGTGCCGTTCAGTAAGTGTTTGTATTTCATAAAGAAAAATTACGCCCCCCAGATGTTACAAAGTGTTGACAGCAGGGAAAGGACGGCGTAATTTCGCTACTCGGCTCTCACACAATATATTGGGTGAGTGGCGGGGGGAGGCCCCAAGGGGTGGTGTCGCAATGCACCAAATGCCCAAAAGGCCCTGCAGAAGCCTGGTTGCACCTATCGCGGTACAAACATGGAAGTAAGCTTGGACAAATTGGACGCTCGCGGGTTTTGGCCCACAGGCGCGCTTACCTGTCTTTCCCCTTCGGAAACATGAACGAATTCACATTAACAGCCAACGCGGAGCGGTGGCTTTTGGAGGAAACAGGCTATATGAGTACGGTTCGCTTGGAAGCGGTCAAAACACCATCGGTAGCAGAAATTGAAATGCAACCGGCCTCATACGATATCTGGGACAAGAAGTATCGGTTGAAATCGAAACAAGGCGAAGCCGTCGATATGACGATCGACGACAGCTATAAGCGCGTCGCAAAAGCCTTGTCGGATGCCGAAACCACGTCCGAAAAACAAAAATACTGGTACGAACGCTTTCTGTGGGCTTTGCGCCGCGGTGCGATTCCAGCCGGTCGTATTACTTCGAATGCCGGTGCCCAGGAACACAAGCCTGCGACCAGCACGATCAACTGCACCGTGTCGGGCATCATCACTGATTCGATGGACGGCATTCTCGAGAAAGTCCACGAAGCCGGCCTGACCCTGAAAGCCGGTTGCGGCATTGGTTATGAATTTTCGACACTGCGTCCGCGCGGCGCGTATGTAGCAGGCGCCGGTGCTTACACCAGCGGCCCGCTGAGCTTCATGGATATCTACGACAAGATGTGTTTCACCGTGTCTTCCGCCGGCGGCCGTCGTGGTGCGCAAATGGGCACCTTCGATGTTTCGCATCCGGACGTCAAAGAATTTATTGGTGCCAAACGCGAAGACGGTCGTCTGCGTCAATTCAATTTGTCACTGCTCATCACCGACGAGTTCATGAAAGCTGTCGAAACAGATAGCGATTGGCCCTTGGTTTTCCCGGTTAACATCAAGGAAAAGAACGAAGTCGATCTCGAGAACAGCAAAGAAGTGATCTGGCGCGAATGGCCGCACAGCACCAATTACGTAAGCCGCGAAGACGGCCTGGTCGCCTGCAAAGTGTATGGCCATATCCGCGCGCAGCAATTGTGGAACCGCATCATGGCGTCCACCTATGACTTCGCCGAGCCGGGTTTCATCCTGATCGACCGCGTCAACGAAATGAACAACAACTGGTGGTGCGAAAACATCCGCGCAACCAATCCGTGTGGCGAACAACCATTGCCGCCTTATGGCGCCTGCCTGCTCGGTTCGATCAACCTGACCAAATTCATCCGCGACCCGTTCACCGACAAAGCCGCGTTCGATTGGGAAGAGTACAAAGAAGTCGTGCGCGTGTTCACCCGCATGCTCGACAACGTGGTCGAAGTGAATGGCTTGCCATTGGAAGAACAACGCAAGGAAATTCTCCGCAAGCGTCGTCACGGCATGGGGTTTTTGGGCCTGGGCTCGACGATGACCATGTTGAAGATGAAATACGGTTCGGAAGAATCCTGCGCATTCACCGAAGAAATTTCGAAAGCCATGGCGATCGCCGGTTGGGAAGTCGCGCTGAGTCTGGCCAAGGAAAAAGGCCCGGCCCCGATCATGGACGAAGAGTTCAACGTCGATGCCGAAATGCTGCGCAAGCGTCCGGAAATGAAAAAAGACGGCTGGAAAATCGGCCAGAAAATCAAAGGCCGCGAACTGCACGCCACCTATTCGCGTTACATGCAACGCGTGGCCGGCGTCGCACCGGAACTGGTCAAGGAACTCTCGGAAGTCGGTGCCCGCTTCACGCACCACAGCTCGATCGCACCGACCGGCACCATCTCGCTGTCGCTGGCCAACAACGCCAGTAACGGTATCGAACCTTCGTTCGCGCACCATTACTCGCGCAACGTGATCCGCGAAGGCAAGAAGTCGAAAGAAAAAGTCGAAGTGTTCAGCTTTGAATTGCTGGCCTACCGCACCCTGGTCAATCCGGAAGCAATGCCGTATTCGACCGATGCCAAGGCCGCGTTGCCGGATTACTTCATCGCCGCCGACGACATTCTTCCGAAAGCGCACGTCGATATCCAGGCCGCTTCGCAGTTGTGGATCGATTCGTCGATTTCCAAAACCGCCAACGTACCGACCGACTTCGCCTACGAAGAATTCAAGGACATCTATCGCTACGCCCATTCGAAAGGTTTGAAAGGCTGCACCACGTTCCGCTTCAACCCGGCTGCCTTCCAGGGCGTGCTGGTGAAAGAATCGGATCTGGAAAACACCACCTACAAGTTTGAACTCGAAGACGGCAGCGTGATCGAAGTCAAAGGCAACGAAGAAATCGAATACGACGGCGAAACCCACAGCGCCGCCAATTTGTTTGATGCATTGAAAGAAGGCTACTACGGTAAATTCTAATTTCTTTTCCCGGTCAGCATTTGCGTGTTGGCCGATTGAAGAACAACATGTCGTAACAAAGGTAAGGCTTCAACAAAAACGAGGAGGCACCATGAACACCAACAAAGGCAATGTAGTCAGTAATAGCTTCAATAGTGCAGTTGAAGCCGTCAGCGACAAGGCAAACGAAGTGGTTGCCGCCGTCAAAAAGAAAACCGCACCGGCTCGTAAAAAAGCGGAGGCCGCTGTCAAAGGCGCAATCAAGTCGGCAGAGAAATCCAAAGCCGGCAAGGCCGTCAAGAGCGCGATCAAGTCGGCTGAAAAATCCAAGGCTGGCAAGGCAGTGAAATCCGCTGCCGCCGCTGCCGGCAAGAAAGTGGGTGAAGCCGAAAAATACGCGATGGGCATGGTGAACAAAGCCAAGGCCGCCGTCAGCAAGAAAGCACCCGCCAAAAAAGCCGCAAAGAAAACCGCCGCCAAGAAAAAGCCGGCAGCTAAGAAAGCAGCTCCTAAAAAAGCCGCCAAGAAAGCGCCAGCCAGAAAGGCAGCCAAGAAAGTAGCGAAAAAACCGGCAAAGAAAGCAGCAAAGAAAGCAGCAAAGAAAAGATAAAACTCGCCGAGCCCCTCTCCCATTGGGAGAGGGTGCCCCGCAGGGCGGCGCCCGAAGGGTGTGCAGGGCTGTGAGGGTAAAACGAAACTAGCAAACCAAACGACACCGCACTACATGAAGAAGTGCAGACACTACAAGAAACACCCAGGAGTTTAAGCAGCAATGGCCATCAAAATTACAAAAAAAATCAAGAACTACAGCGTGATCAAGCCCGAAGATAAGGTCGAGGCAACCGCGCCTGCGCCACAGACCATCATCATCGAACGCCCGATGGCTGAAATCATCATGATGCACGAGAAGCTCGAGCGTCCCGAAGCACTCGTGGGTTCCACCTACAAGATCAAATCGCCGCTGGTCGAACACGCCATGTACGTCACCATCAACGACATCGTGCTCAACCCCGGCACCGAACACGAACTGCGTCGTCCGTTCGAAGTGTTCATCAACTCCAAGAACATGGACCACTTCCAGTGGGTGGTTGCCATCACCCGCATCATGAGTGCCGTGTTCCGCAAAGGCGGCGACGTTACCTTCCTGGTCGAAGAAATGAAAGCCGTGTTCGATCCACGCGGTGGTTACTTCAAAGCCGGCGGCGTTTACATGCCGTCGATCGTGGCCGAAATCGGCAGCGTGATCGAACAACACATGAAATCGATCGGCCTGATCCACGACCCGGAAATGTCGGACGCGCAACGTGCCCTGATCGCCGAAAAACGTGCCGCCTACGAGAACCGCAACTCAAAAAAGTCTAATCCCGCCGACAGCGCGGGTTCCGAAGAATTTGTTCCGGGCGACCTCGCCGGAGCCGGTGCTGAAAGCGCGTTACGCGCTGACGAGGCAGCAACGGCTACCACCGGCGAGGGCGCCTCTTTTCCCGCCAGCGCAAGCATGTGCTTCAAGTGCAACACCAAGGCCATGATTTTGATGGATGGGTGTCAGACTTGTTTGAATTGTGGGTATAGCAAGTGTGGGTGAGGGCCGACTCTTGAGTTTGAAATAGAAAAAAGCTGTGCGGACACCCATAAGGCACTACTTTGGTACCCATAAGACGCTAGTAAAGAGCCCATAAGTCGCTAGTAAATGGATGGCATAAGACGCTAGTAAAGCGATGGCGCTTGCTACTGCGTCTTGTTAGGCATGGTTTGTCGAGCCGGCCAGAGATGCCAGCGTTTGTTACGATTAAATAGGCGGCTTGTGAGGGGTCGCAGACGGGGCGGCTCAGAGCCTGTTGCTAGTAAGTAAGGTAAGTTTAACCATCCAATATGGGATGCGCCATGCACATAAGCACAAAACATGTTGTACATATCAGCACAAACAGTCCATCTCGATGTGAACATTGCGAATTCAGAATCGATACATATAATTTCGCTGGATCAGTTAACCACTATATTTCAGTACACAACTACAAATTACTGCATGTAGGCACGGAGTCTCTTCCCAGCGATGATGGGAAGCCCTGGCAGACAACGGTTGCGGTACTTGGTAAACAGTAGCGATTAACTAAACGCCGTAAACAAAAGTGAGCGAAGATTAAGGCTGGAAGAATACTAGTTTCGAGAAGTATTCCTTGCGGTCGCCATCATGAGAGCGTCAGCTGAAATAGGAGTCTAGTTATTTATGACTCCTCGCGGATAATCATTTTCATTATTTGTCTCGAGTGCTATGCGGAACTCGCTAGGCGTAAAGATTGCAAATTGAGTAGAGTTTTTTGATCAGAAAGGTAGCAGTTCCATTAGTATTGTCCTGTCGCCCCTATTTGTAGCGTATATCAGTTAAGGGGCCACGTTCGGGATAGTGTCTTTCCTGAAAAATGCGACGATCTACAATAAAACGCGAACATTTCAACTATGTCGAGTACCGTATTCTCAAAAAAAATAAACGGAGCAGCAACTCATGCTCTGGTTATTGGCGTCGGGCACTATCTCCATTTACCTGGCGGAAGTGGCAAAAAGAAATTTCCCCAGCCTGAAGGTATGGCTCAGCTGAAGTCCCCTCCAGCTTCGGCCAGACAATTTGCACGATGGCTTGTTGAGGAATATCAAAGTCCTGATCGCCCGTTGGCTTCAGTTAGATTACTCGTTTCAGAAAAAACAAAAAGTGCCTTTGAATTTTCGAAGAAGAATAAAGTAACTTCTAAGTCGGTCGGCGCGGCTGACATTGCATCAGTAGAAAAAGCAATTCGTGATTGGCATAAACTAGGCGAAGAAAACCCCGATCATCTACTTCTTTTCTATTTTTGTGGTCACGGTATTTCAAATGGAACTGATCTGGCACTATTGACATCTGATTTTGGCAGCGAGGAAAACGGCCCTCTTAATTGTGCGCTTGATTTTCGACGCTTTCACTCTGCCATGGAAGAATGTAATGCACGCAGACAGTGCTATTTTATTGACGCTTGTCGCGTGGGTTCAACGCTGTTGGACAAAAACCAAGGCTATGCGGGAAAACCAATATTCAATTGGACCGGAGCCAAACCTAACCCCGGTGGACGAATGCGAGCAGGCCCCATCTTTTATTCTACGATTGCCGGAGAGCCAGCATATGCAAGGCCCGGTAAAGCCAGCGTCTTTACTGAAGCGCTTTTACAGTCTTTAGCCGGGGCAGGTGCTGGGGATGAAGATGGGCCGTGGACAATCAAGACTACGAATTTGCAAGCGGCCTTGCATTTTTTAATGCTTGAGGCAAGTCGCGAATTAGGTATCTCAGAGCAGCAGATACCCAATGGCGATCACATGCAACAAATGACAATAAACACAGTTAAGCTTCCATCTGTGCCAGTGATAGTTCGCGTTCAACCCGAACAGGCTCATGAAGAAGCTACGCTTCGCTGTGAAAACGAAGCTTTCAAACAAAAGCGCCTCCCGAATGCAGCACCATGGCGGCTGACTATTCCTACAGGCACTTATAGTTTTCACGCAGATTTCAAGAACGCAAAATATAAAGTAACGACTTTGATCAACGAGACCGTTAGACCACCATATTGGGGCAAGCCGCTAAAGGTGACGCCATGAGCACACTTCGTATACGCGTCAATAAATACATCCCTTCCGATGGCGGGCCGCCACCAAATGTTTTCGCGAAAATACGAAAAATTGAAGACAGCAGTGGCTCTACATCATCAGTAAGTGAAAAGCTCATACCTATCTCTAATCAAGCAACCGCTGCGCTCAGTATCCCGATGGAGCCTGGGCCCTATTTTGTCGAAGTTCGACTGCCATCCGGCGAGATACTGTCTGATAACGTGCGTGTGCCGCTAAAAGGTAGTAGCGAACTTGTTCTCGAAGCAGATGATTCACCGCATGAGTGGCTTGGTTGGCAACACCTGATGGGCAATGTTGCTAGTAAGGCAAACACTTCTATTTCACCAACTGCACTCAAAGAAAGGATGCTTAGTGCTCCTTCAGTAGAATATAGCGAAAAATCATCCGGCAGGTTCGCTGTGGTAGCAACGAAGGGGCGTTCGCCACGGGGTGGAGTGGGATCTTTGAAGACGGGTAATGCTCTGTTGAAACGTGTCACCACACCATCAGACGGTGATTTTGGGCGCCAGGGCTCATCTGCGTCAAATTTACTCCTTCGTCCAACAAGCTCAATTGTAGACATCGGGAGCCCCATTTATTGGATAAATAATCTCAGCTCGATCCTCTCTTCAACTCAATGGACGGTTGATACTTGGAAGTCTCTCTCGTCACTAAAAGGTAGCCCAAGTGAATTACTAAAGAAGCTCAATGGCGGCAAGGCATGTCGGTCTATTAAGACGTTTGCTAGCGATAAGGATTATGCAGTCTATCTGGTGACGCATGGCTCACATGCAAGAAGTGGTGCGATTGCATTGAAGAGCAATTTCCCTCGAGACTTTTGTGTGGTGGAACGCAGCAAGAGTCTCGAGCTACTGAGTCTTCCTACGCCATGGCTTGATTTATACAGAGGCGTAGAGTCTGTAGTGGAAATTGTCGTTCAAGAACCAGTAAGAGAATTTGATTTTGCGACATCGATTGCGGTCCGCGATGAGCGACTCGGCATCTTGCTCGGCTTTTTATCCTCGGGCGCAATGCCGGCTGCTAAAAAAATTACTGATACAGCCGTTGAGTTGCTATTTCAGAAGACTCAGAATCCACTCGCAGCAGCAGCAGGTGGATATGCCCTAGTTGGAACTGCCATTGAAGCTGAAGAACAAGACTGGCACCAATGGATAAGAAATTTGATGAACTATTTTCCACATATACCTGATGGTGCGATCTTATACGC
>JBOHYG010000087.1:0-12411 GCA_050737875.1 Arenimonas sp.
CCCATATCCGGATCAACACGGCTGGTGCGACGACCCAAAGAATCGAAGGTCGAGCTGCTGCTGTAACCCTTGGCATTGGTAAAGCCGGTTTGCTGGCCCACCAAGTCATACTGGATCTGGGTGTCGAACATATCCACGCCAACGGTGCCGGTAGGGGCGAGTACGCAGGTTTTGCCGGTGTACTCCCGTACCTTGCGAATTTGGCCATAGGCATCACTGTAGCGACTACGTGGCTTGCCCAGTTCATCGCAGGTCGTCACGCTCCAGTCATCGTAAAGATATTGCTGGAAATACGTGTCGGAAAAAGTCTTTTTGGTAACGCGGTTCAGTGCATCGTATTGGTAGGTCGTTAACTTTTTGGCTTCATTCAATGCAAACGGAGCCGATACGCTCGCCACCAGACCACGATTGTTGTAAGTGGTCTCGACGGTTTCCGAATTATTGTTGAAGGTCTGCCATTCACGGCCCAGACCATCGAAATAACTGGCGGTCCACTGCGAATTGCCCAGACCATCGTGAATCGTGGTGCTGGTGTATTGAGTGGCGGGGTTGCCAAAATTGACGTAGGCAGTATCGGTGTGGCCACCATCTGCACGTAGTTCCTGTGTTATACGACAGAAGTTGTCGTAGGTGTAGGTGGTAACGGCAAGATTGGGGTCGGTCGTCGTCGCTTTTTGTTGGCAAACCGGATCCCAGCTAACACTGGAAACATGGCCCAAGGCATTGGTAATCGTTAACGGAAACAGGCCCGCAGCGTCCCAGGTTGTCGTGGTGGCACCGCCCAAGGAATCGGTTTCGGTCAGCTTATTGCCGTAGCTGTCGTAGGTGGCGGTGCTGCCGATGAAAGAGCTATTGGTATTGAGCCACTGCTCGACACGCGTGGCGTCACCCTTGGTCGGCACCGATGTTAAAGCGCCACCATCATAATAATTATGTTTTTCACGCAGTATTTGTCCGGTAATCGTGGTACCTGTGCGCACGATTTCTGTGGCGGGAAGGTTAACGATGTAACTGCTGAGGTTTGGATAATATACGTAGCTGGTGTTGCGCTCGTCGCCGCTAACACTGATGTCGCCCTGTTCAACAATATTGGTGATATTGCCGTAAGCGTCGTAAGTGAAGTTTTTCTGAGTGGTTTTGCAGCTGGCATCGCCATTGCATTCGGAAGTTTCTTCCTGAGTGAGTAATCTAATCCACGGGCCGGAAGTGGAACCGGTGACTGTGCGTTTGGTTCGAGCCATCAAGCCGCCGCTTGCGTTGTAGCTTCTAGTCTCTTCCAGCTCGCCTAATTGAAAGCTTTCGCCTTGGTAAAAGTAACTTTCGACATAGGCACCTGTTGGATCAGTGCTTTTTACATAACGAAAACCAAGATGACGCCGTTCCGCCGGGTCCCATGCTGCGCCAGCATATTCATAGTTGGTAGTAGCAGAATTGCCTCGACCATCGGTGACGGCAATCGAAGTGACCGTTTGGGTGCGGGGTGGATTATTCGAATTGATCCAAAACGATGTCGGTACATAAGCAATGGTACTGGTGCTGCCGTAGCCATTGGTAATTGCGGTGATGACGTTGCTTTTTGTGTCGCCGGCTTTCAGGATTTTTGGAGGTATCTTTCCGCCGCTGGCACTAGCATGCAGAAACATATCATCGTCGCCATCGCCATCGAAATCACCGATGCGGTCAACGAAGGCCCAGTTTGTTTTTGTCATGCCATAACTGGTATCCACAATGCGACCGTCATTGAAGCCATTGCCCTTGGATTCCAGTATGACGTGGTGGTTTTCCGACGGTGTGTAATTATTTCGGGATGCAAATAAATCAGTTCTTCCATCACCATTAAAATCGCCGGTAGATAAATTAGAGTCATGCCAACTCTCCGCCGTCATGCCGTAAAGGTTGGTAATATCTATGGGATTGGCGAAGCTATTGCCTTGATCTCCGTTGGCGTACAGCAGTTTCGGATACGTTACCCAGGCGCAATTCGAGGCCTTCTTTATTAACACGTCGACTTTGCCATCTCCGTTAAAATCACCTGGAGTAACATTGGCACATAGCCAGTCAGTCGTGGTCAAACCACCTAAGGTAGTAATGTCCGTGCCGCCGCTGAAGAGTGGTGAACCGGACAGCGTTTTTGCAAGCAACACGACGGCTTTATTGGGGATGTTACCGCTGCCGGGAATCTGGGCGAGTACATCTGTGCGGCCATCGCCATTGAAATCCGCTAGCGTGAGAGTCGAGATGCTCCACTGCGATGCCGAAATAGCACTGCTTGCTTGGATTTGGCTCGCATAGCCAAAACTGCCAGTACCGCTAGCATAGGCGACCGATGCCCATCGGGTGGTGGTGTTGTAAGTGTTCTGGTTCGGAAATAGCAGATCGGTCATGCCGTCGCCGTTAAAGTCGCCAGTGCGAACTGTAAAGCCCCAGTTATAAGCGCCGATGCCGGTCGAGCTGGTAACGTCTTTTTTGCTTTCAAACCCGCCATTGTTATTGGCGATCAATGTGTAGGCATAATATTCGGCGGGTGCCAACTGCAAAGGAGAGTAAGGCACCTGTAGCAATAGATCCGTTTTACCGTCGCCGTTAAAATCCCCGGGATTGACAGCGGCATTTTTCCAACGACTGCTATCCATTCCGTAAAGATTGGTAATATTAACGGCATTATTGAAGCCGCCGGTATTGTTCGCTAATAAAAGATAGACAGTGGTGCTGTTGTTATATCTGACAAGCAAATCTTCCTTGCCGTCGCCATTAAAATCACCGTTTTGGAAAGATGAGTTGGCCCAAATTGCCGCAGTAAGTCCATAGCTATTTGAAATGTCAGCGACATTTTCGAAACCGGTAGTATTGTCGGACCAAGTCGCCGTACTCGCAGGCAGATTCGCAGAATTACGTCCAAATTGCTGAATGTTTTTCAACATCGAACGGCCGGTACGTGCACTGTATCCGTAAGTCAGCTCATACGAGCGCAATTGCGTTCCGTTTACAGTGACAGCTATCGATTTCAAGCGGTAACGACGCTTAGCTAGGTCGTTTGAACCTGTGGCGTAAATATCTTCATCGCTACGCAGCTCTTTGTTGAAGGTGACTACAGCATTGCCGTAGCTAATGGTGCTTGGGTAAAGGACGCCATTGCCAGAGTCCTGGGTCCAAGTGTAATTCGCAGTATTGCCGTGAATGTCACGAACGCTGCTCACTCCCCACTTATTGCTTGCGATGGTTGTAAACGTCATTACGGTGCCGTCGGCACGTGTGACGGTCGATCCGCTACCGGTAAAATTAATTTTCAGGAAGGACTGGCGAATCGTGGCGTAATTACCGCCTAATGCTGAGGAGACAACTAGTGGCTCACCTTCGTAGCGAATCACGGTGGTTCCGGATTTGTATTCTCTTTCGAATTCCGGCAGGCCGGACAAGGAATAACCTACGCCGACAAATCCATTGCTGCCAGACGAGCTGTAATTCAAGCCAAGTGAAGGAGTGACGCCGTGAAATGCTGGCACCGCGATGGAGGTATTCGTAGTGAATGCGCCGTTCTGCAATGCTACTTGAGAGTTGCCTAAGCCTCTAACTTGTATAGGTGGTGTTGGGGCAGCATTAGGCGGTCCCGCCGCGATTGATACGACTGCTACCAGCGTACTCAATAGTAGCCCTGAAATTAGAACAACGCCTTTGATTTTCTCGCTAAATAGCCGCAAGAAATTAGCAGGCCTCGTTTTTTCTGCTGACAACAGGGCAGATTCCGCGCGCAGCGATATGCGCACCACATTTGATGCGTTGAGAGAGATAGTCACAAGGTGCCCCTGAGCATGTGTTCGGTTAAAAAAACCGCACATTATACATTTTTTGTAAGCGGTTCGTGAAATTATCTCATGCGACGGAGACAAGCTTGGTTGAACATGTGGTTTTTATCGATTGCGAAAGTCAAAAAATCTTGATTTTTATAAGCTATCAAGGTCGTGCTCAATAGAAAAGTCGTGCCCAATAGAAAACGGCGGCTAATAAGCCGCCGTTTTCTTTTGATCGAAGTGAATCTTACAGTTTTGTCAGTGGAATATTGGTCCGTGTCACGCCACCGATGGTGAAGGTCAGCGTAGCAGAAGTCGCAGAAGTGAAAGTCAGCGTGTAAGTGCCGACCGGCGTTTTGGTGACTTGTGCGGGATCAAACGTTGTGCCGAAAGCCGGTCCGGTATTTTTCCGGATATTGCCGCTATGAATATCGCTACCCGTCCAGGCACCAGCGAATTCGTACCAGTCCGGCTGACCGGTGCCGGTGTAGATAAACATCAGGCCGAAATAGTTGCCACCGCTGTAGTCATCAAACCAGGTCAGACCCCAACCGCTTTCGGCAGGGTTGTACCAAGGACCGGTGTGGCTCACTGTTGGGCCAACGACCGGTGCTGGAGTCAACCAAGCTGTCAGGTTCGGGTACACCACATCAAAGCGGGAATAAATATCGGAGTTGCCGCTGGCAGCACTGCCGCCCGAGTTCGAACAACTGGCGGCTCCGCCAAACAATCCACCGCGTAAATAGTAGCCATTCGAATCGTAGCTAAACAAAGCCGAGCCACTACTGCCTTGTTCGGTTGTGCCACTTGACCAACTGACGCGCTGGGTATTGTTGTGGCTTATGTATTTGGTGCCTTGCGAAACTTTTTTCACATCAGCTGCCGGATGGTGAATGCCGGTAATCGGCGTGCTATTAGCCAGGCTGGATGAATCCCAGCCAGCGAAATAAGCGCCGGCAGGCGGGGTGGTATTGAGACGCAAGAAAGTGGCATCGGTCCCGCTGTCGCTACCAACACTTCCACCTGATTGCGTGTATAGCAAAGTGGCGCCACCGGTTAATTGGGTTGGGCTGCCGGCATTCGATGGATTGCAGACCGTGCTTTCTTCATTCCAAAAGGTAACCAGCGTGTTGGCCAATGATTGGGAGTTAATGCAATGGCTAGCTGAATAGAAATACGGGATTTGCGTTGCGGCAACGTTGTCATTTAGCAGGGTCCCGGTACAGTGGAAGGTAGAATTTGACTGGGTAAAAACCATATGCGCGACGGAGTTTTTTGCATTGACGTAGTTCTGTCCCAGGGTGCCGACACTGCAGACTACATTCACCTCACAGGTATCCGAATCGCCAAAGGCTTTGATGAGAGAAAAATTGTCCTTGATCGATACCAGCATGTGCATTACTGAAACTACTGAAATCCTGACATCTCTTGCAGGCGCGTTGAGAGGCATGAAGATTTCTACAATCTGTTTCTCGCCTTCCGTTACTGGCGTCCAGTACAGCATGTTCTGATCCACTAAACGCTTGGCATCGGTGGCGCGCACGACTGCTTCAATTTTGTCCGGATTGCCGGAACCGTAAAAACGCAATTCTGCACGGTTATCAAGCACGCCGATGCGTAAACCAACGCGAGTGGAAAGTGCATCGGGTGATGACACTTCAAAGCGCGTCACTTTGCCCGATTTAAGAAGTTGCCACTGCAGGGCAGGCAACTCTTTTTGCAACGCTTCTCCATCAACAAGCCTGCCGATACCGATCTTTACTGCCTTAAAGTTTGCATTTGCTTTGTTATAACGTTGAACTTGGGCAATACGCTCAACTGCAAGTTGACTGAATTCCAGACGCGCGATGGAAGCGTTCGGGAAATTACTGGAGCGCAAGGTCAATGGAGCCGATTTTGTGGGGGCTCTTACTTCCTCACCTTTAACGCGAACGGCACTCGCTTGATGTGAAAAAGCCAAAGCCAATAAGCCCGCGGCCAAGATTGCAGGAAGACGTGAAGAAAGCATCGGAATAACCAGGGTGTGTGTAGAGTGGCTAATCGTATCGCAATCCAGGCACAAATTTGTGCGCCACAGCTTAAAATTCGCAGAACTAACGCAAATTCAGATTGGCGGATGAACTTTATTCAGTTTCATCAATGGCCGATAAATTTTTCCATTCCAGCCATCGGGTGCGGCCGCGACGGCACCGTCCACGAACCACCTAGGAATGGTTGAAGTGACCGATACTCTGGATCAGTTCGCTAAGGCTGATGCGTTCGATTTCAGTCAGGTGCGGGTTCCAGGCATCCATTAGTAAAATCGTGCGGGTTTCATTACTCCGATTCCAGGCTTCATGCAGAAATGTGTCATCGAATGCGAAGGCTTCGCCGGTCTTGCCGCTGACGAGCTGGTCATGGACTTTCAGCGCGCAATTTTCCGGCACGATCAGTGGCAGATGGACCACCGAACGGATATTGCTGGTGCCGTAATGCGGCAGGATGTGGGTACCGGCGGTCAGCATCGAAAAACAGATTTCCGGGGCGTGTTCGGCGATTCGAACCAGTGGCAAAGACTCGAGCGCTTTGGAGGTATTCGGGCATTCGTCATGATGCGGGGAATTTTTTTCGCCATGACGGTAGAAAAAATAGGCATCCCACACGGGTTGTTGGCCGCCGAGATAATCGGCCACCTTGTCGCTTTCGCCTAGATCCAGAAATGGTGAAAAACCATTCCGCTTGTTCAACACCGCCACGGCTTCCGCACGGATGGTTTCGTGGTTTTCTTCGAGTTGTTCAAGCCACGGGAATAAATGCCGATCGAATACCGGCGTTTCCGGCAGACCGGGAAAATACATGAAGGTCGGTTTTTGCCGGGCGTTCGAAGCCCTGAGATTTTCGAATCCCAGGACGCCTTTCACGCACAAATCCACGCGTTGCAAATCATCCTTGCCGAAACGTTCGAACAGCGTATGCATCAGGGTTTCGTATATTTCCATGCGGCCGCGATTGGCGACGTCAATCGCATGCCGGATATCTGCCGCCAGTTGCGGCGGCGTGGTGGATTCATCAAGCCACAGCCCGGCGCGCTGCGCCTGGCTCAATGCATCCAGATAGGTTTTAACGGCATCGTTATACTTGCCGATTTTTTCCTGGACCTTGCCCAGATGCAAACGTGCAACGTGCATTTTAGGCGCCAGCTTGAGGGCCTGTTCCAGTGATTCCTGTGCCTGTGGCCATTGTTCCAGTGCTATCTGCGTTAGCCCGAGGCTGCGCCATAGCGCAGCATTACCGGGATTAACCCGTGTCGCAATTTGCAGATGCTCGAATGCCAGTTGCGGCTTTCCGTCTCGCATCGCCGCGCGCGCCATGAAAGTGCGCGCCTCGACATTGAAAGAATCATTTTCCAGCACGACCGAAAATACTTTTTCGGCACGCACATCATTGGTTTCGACATATTGGCGTGCCTGATTCAACAGGGCCTGGATGATTGCAGTCATTATTCTTTTATTGCTTCGACAAAAAGGGAATAGTAGTCATTGCCAAATTTCGCACTCGCGACCAGGCTATGTTTGTCCACGCGCAGTGCATCATGTTCGCTACCCATGAAACTCGAACGAATAATTGTTTTGAAACCGGCGCGCTGCAATGCGCGTTCCAGAGTTTCAAAGTCATAGCCAAACTTGTGCGCTTCGAATAACCAGGCGGGATCGGGCCCGGCACCGGCGTAGGAAAGGAAGTGTTCGAGTCGCGTGGCATTGCCATCGCCGGCTCCCCAGTGTTCGGCACGCTTTTCGAAAAATTCGCTGTTGTTTTCCTGATAGGCGCGCAGGCATTGCTCGATATCCGGGACCACGATGCGCACAATGCCGCCCGGCGCCAGAATGCGATGAATTTCCTGCAGCAGCGCCGATGCATCGGTCGGATAAAACAAATGTTCCAGCAAATGCGAAAGAAACACGAAGCGGCATTGGCCATCGGTAAACGGCAAGCCCCAAAGTACATTGGTCGAGAGCTGGGCCGGAAAAATATCGAGATTGATCCAGCCATCCAGATTGTAGGGGCCACTGCCGATATGCAGCTGCAAGTCTTTGCTTGTCTGATTGACGCCGAGTGCATGCAATTGCTGGCCCAGATACGGACCACGCAAAGTTCCCAAATCGGCACGCAGCTGGTGTATTGCGTTTTGAATTTGCGTCAGGCGTTGGTTGATCGGCATCGCATTGCGGGCTTTCGCGGCTTGCTCTGCGAAAGTGCCGAGCCCTGCCAAATCACTGGCAAGTTCGAACACCGATTGCATCATCGCTTTCGCAGTCTGCTTGTTGTGTGCGGCGAGTTTTTCCAAATCATTCATGACTAGAATAAAAAATACGTCGATAAAATATATTTATCGTTGCTGATAGGGGGCTGGCCGAGGTGCTGGTAAAGCCAGTACGGTGGAAACATCAGCAGGCGTCCGGCCTTGGCCTGGATGGTAATTCCAAGCTCCGGGAATTCGGTGCCGCCGCCTTCTTCGACATCGTTCAGATACCAAAGGAAAACCAGGTAGCGATTGGCTTTTTCGCCGATCGAATCAAAATGCAACTGAAAGCCTTCATCGCCGGTGGGCTTGTAGCGCTTCATCACCAGTTCGCTGATTTTATCGGTGAACGGAATGGCAATCGGCTGTTTGAGAACTTCGTTGTATTGCCTGCAATGCCGATGCATGTTCTCGAGAATCATGGCACGGAAACCGGCATCGGAAAGCGGATCGAGATTGAGTTCGGTCCAGGCGCTCTCATCATGACCCGCGCGTATACCGCGACCATTAGGTCGCTGGAAGCGCTGCAAGCTATGAAACGAGGCAATCATTTGCTGGCACAGGGCCGGGCTGAATGCGTCGTCGAAAACCTGGATATACCGGCTGAGCGAGTCGGTTGCGGTGGCGGTGTTCAAGGTAAACTAACTCTCTTGTTGTTCCATTTCGTGCTGAATTCATCATAACCTTTTTTGCCCCATGTCCGATTCGATTTCCGGTCCCGCCATCCCCATAACTCAGGCTTTCAAGGCTCTGGAACAGGGTGATTTCGCAGGCGTATTGCAGATGTCGCTGCAAGCGGGCCGAGGCGGGCCGGATGTCTATGCTTGGAAAATGATGAAGGCAATGGCTTTGAGTCTTCTGAAAAGACCGCTCGAGGCCTTGCCGGAGTTTCAGGATCTGTGCGCGGCGGAGCCGCAGACAGCGGCCCACTGGTCGAATCTAGGCAATTGTCTGTGCGAACTCGAACGTGAGCAGGAAGCGCTGGAGCCTTTGCAGAAAGCCTTGCTGCTAGGCGCGACCGATCCCGCAATGCATTTCGGTTTGGCAAGAGCGTATGGCGCGGTTGGTCCGCTCGAATTGGCGCGCCGCCATATCATGACCGCGATCGAGCGTGCACCGCATGATGCCGAGTTTTATTTGTTCAAATTGCGAATTCTGCAGGCGATGGATTTATGGCCGGAAGCGAAGGCCTGTGCCGATTATCTGCAATCAATCAATCTGGATGAAGGGCAGCGTGCCGATTTCGGCTATTTGCTGTTTCGCGGCCAGTGGTACGAACAGGCCATTCAACAGTTTGCAAAAACGCCGCACGATCCGGATTTGAAACACGATTGCGATATCGGCCTGGTGATGACTTACGAGCGCACCAATCGCCTGCAGCAAGCCAAGGCAATTCAAGTGCAATTGCATGAAAACGATATGCAGCACAACCCGAAGCTGCTGGATAATTTTTTGCAGATGCAGGCCAAGATGGCGATGCGCGACAAGGATTTTACGGCCGCGAAAAATTACTTCGAACGCATTTTGCGCAAACCGCATAACGATCCGGCATTGAAACTGGGGCTGGAATTCGAATACGCGGCCGTGCTGGATAAATGCATGCAGCCGGATGCCGTCATGCAGGTGATGCAAAACGCGCATGCACAGCGCCGTGCCTTGATCAGCAAAAATCATCCGTCATTGAAAGACAGCACCGAGGCGTTTGCAGTGCTGGAACAGGCGGTACCTGCGTGGTATCCGGATTGCCAGTCTGTTGATGAAAATTCCGATCCGATATTCGTGGTCGGGTTTCCGCGTTCGGGCACGACCTTGCTCGAACAATTACTCGACGCACATCCGGCTTTGGTTTCGTTCGACGAGCAACCTTTTCTGCAACACATCGTGCGGCGCTTGACGGCCGACGGCGGCGATATTTTCGGTCGCATAGCACAATTGACGAAACCACAATGGCAGGAACAACGTAATGCCTATTTCAGCGAAGTGGCTTTGGTTGCGCCGGACTACAAGTCGCACCGCATCGTCGATAAAAACCCACTGAACATGGTCCGCCTGCCAACGCTGCAAAACTTTTTCCCGAACGGACAGGTGATTCTCGCCATCCGTCACCCCTGCGATGTGGTGTTGAGTTGCTATATGCAACATTTCCGTGCCCCGGCATTTGCGTTGACTTTCGAAACACTGGAAAGCACGGCACAGATGTACGACAAGATATTTACCCATTGGTATCAAAGCGCCGAGCAGCTCAAGTTGCCGGTGTTGCAATGGAAATACGAGGATCTGGTAGCCGACACCGAAGGCCGCGCCCGTGATTTATTCCAGTTCCTGAACCTGCCATGGCACGATGAATTGCTTGCCTTCACCGAGCGCGCGAAAAGCAAGGGTGCGATCAAGACCCCGAGTTACACGCAGGTGGTCGAGCAGGTAAACGCAAGATCGGTCGGTCGCTGGCAAGCTTATGAAAGATATTTCACGCCGGCAGTGATGAAATATCTCGAGCCGTGGATGGAGCGGTTCGGTTACCGGAACTGAACCCTTCGCCTGTTTTACGGCAGGCAAAAAAAACCGCAGCCCGAAGGCTGCGGTTTAAACACTGCAGAAAGCTGTTTGATTAGAACGTGAAGCCTACATTCATCCAGTAGTACCGGCCAACAGTATCGAAGGTGCGTTCGTCGGTATTGCCGTTGAGCGAGTTGTTTTGATAAAGAATTGGTGGGACTTTATCGTTCACGTTGTCTACGCCGACACGAATCTTGATTTTGTCGTTCCACAATTTCACGCCCGCTTGCACGTTGTGGTAGGTGTAAGAGCCAATGGAGAACTTGCAGCCTGGCGAACCCGATGGCAGGCCAAGGTTTGCGCAGGTCCCGTCCAACTCGGTGCTGCCGACCGTGAAGCCGTCGACGTAACGCAGATTCCAGGAAGCATCCCAGATACCTTTGCTCCAGTTTACGCTGCCAAGAGCACGCCATTTGCTGTAGTTACCCATGCCGCCATTTGCAGATGACAGGAAGGTGCCGGCATTTTGCTGGTCTTGAACAAATACACCGTTGTACTCCAGATCCACATCGAACTTGCTGAGGTAGGTGCTGTCCAGGCTGAGGCGGAAATTACCAAACGCGGTATCGAAGCGATATTTGAAGCCGATATCAACACCCGATGTGTCGAAGGTGCCGACGTTTTCATCACGATCGGTAACGTACTGGATCGAGCCATCTGGACGACGTGTAATCAGTGTGCAGACCGGCGAGAGATCGGCGAGAGTGGAGCCCGGAGCCGAGACACTGCCGAAGCAGGTGTTCAGGATGTTCTGGGTGCCCAGCTGTCCAATGGAATCTTCCAGCTTGGTGTGCCACAGATCAACGGTAGTCGAAAAACCTTCAAGCCAGGAAGGTTCATAAACTACGCCCAAGGTAATCACATCACCATGTTCAGGATCCAGAGTCGGTGTACCACCCAATACCGCGGTGGTTTGCGTATCTGACTGCACATAAGGGGTGGGTGCGCACGAAAGATTTGCACCGAGGTTGTTGCTGCAAGGATCTTTGAAGGTAGGGTTGGTTACGGCCAGCCCGCCAAAGAGATTGCTGACGGTTGGTGCGCGGAATACTTCCGCATAGGTGCCGCGCAGCAATACTTGTTCCGAAGGACGGAATTGGAAACCGAGCTTGCTGTTGACGGTGTCACCAAAGCTCGAATAATCCGACCAGCGGGTACCGATTTCGACACTGAATTTGTCCGTGAAAGGAATACGGGCTTCGCCGTAAACTTCTTTCACGTCGTAACTGCCGTGAGTATCGGAGGCGCAAATTTCCTGTGAAACACCGCAGGTCAGTGTCACAGGATCGAAGATCTGTGCCTGGGTGATATCGACGTCCAAAGAAACTTTGCGGAATTCAACGCCAAATGCAGCTTGCACACTGCGGTCGCCAATGGAGAACAAGTCACCACTGAAGTTTGCCTGGAAGCCTTTTTGGCTTTGTGTGCGGGTATTGAGCAGATCTACGCTGATGTTGGCCAAAGCTTCCAGCTGGGCTTGACCAGCAGCATTGCTAGGATCGAATTCACCGACAAAGTTGATTGGTATGCAACCTGGAATTGGCGTGGTGTAGGTGCCGTCGGTATAGCAGATACCGGCTTGTGACGGACCGAGGGCATCGGCCAAAGCCACGTAATCGATATAACCGAAGTTTTTGAAGGTTTGGTTGATTTTTCCGTAACTGAGAGTGGCATCCCATGTCCACGAGGAATCGCCGAAAGCGCCTTTCAAGCCGGTATTCACCTGGTCGACATCGGTCGAGAACTCATAACGGCGATTGCCCAGGCGACTCAGACGCAGGCGGATAT
>JBOHYG010000088.1:0-1934 GCA_050737875.1 Arenimonas sp.
GCAATACGCATGTGGCCTGGGGCTTTACCAATTCCTATGGCGATTGGCTGGATTGGTATGTCGTGCATGCGGATACCGATGACATCAAAACCTACAAGGAGAAAATACTCGTCAAGGATTCAGCAGCCGTCGAGTTTGATATTCGCGAAAGCAATGGCCGCCCAATCATGGCGAAAGATATCAATGGCGACGAGCTTGCATTGTCCTGGATCGCGCACACGCCAGGCTCCTTGAGTACGAAGATAATGTCGCTGGCCAGTGCAAAAGATAACGAACAAGCGTTGTCACTCTTTCAGCTAACCGGCATGCCCCACCAGAATGCCGTTTTCGGCGACAGCAGCGGCAAGATTTCATGGAAACTGACTGGTCTGCAAAAATATTGGGAGCCCGGTTGCCGGCGCACCGAACCGCTGGATGAAAAAAAACCGGCCGATGCCGCCTGTTTTGACGCGCCACTCACGCCGGATTATTTGCATCCGCAGATTATTTCTCCGGATTCGAATCGCCTGTGGAGTGCCAATGCCCGCGTGACCGATGGCGATGCACTGGGACAAATCGGCGATGCCGGTTATGCGAATGGCGCACGTGCAAAACAGATTCGCGATGATTTGTTTGCGAAGCAGCAATTCACTGAAAAAGATTTGCTGGCCGTGCAACTCGATGACCGCACCTTGTTTCTGCAACGCTGGTGGCAACAGCTTCACAAGCTCAGCGAAAAGAAAAACGATGCCATGTTCAATGACATTCGTGCTGCTACCGAGAAATGGGATGCTCGTGCCACAGCAGATGCAAAAAGCTACCGTTTCGTCCGAGCCTGGCGCCTTGCCGTGATTGATCGCATCAAGGATGGATTGACTGCGCCTGCACAAGTGAAACTGGGCGCAGATTTCAAGATGCCCGACTTGCCGCAAATCGAAGGCGTAACCTGGCAACTGATTACGCAACAACCAGAGCATTTATTGCCGAAGAAATATGCCAGCTGGGATGCTTTGCTTAGTGATGCAGCAAAAGAAGTGTACGATCAACTAAATGAAATCGGCCCATTGAAAGACCGTACCTGGGGCGAAAGAAACACGGCTTCCATTTGCCATCCGATATCACGCGCCTTGCCCGCTTTCACGAAAGACTGGCTGTGCATGCCGACGGACCAGCTCGATGGCGACATGAATATGCCGCGCGTAGTCGCGCCGGAATTCGGTGCCAGTGAACGTATGGTAGTTGCGCCGGGCCACGAGGCCGACGGCATTATCCATATGCCTGGCGGCCAAAGCGGGCACCCGATGTCACCGTTCTGGGGCTCGGGCCACTCGGCATGGTTGAAAGGCGAAGCAACGCCGTTTTTGCCTGGCGCGACGGTATATAAAATCCATGGCAAACCTTGAAGATATTTTCTCGCAAGCCCACCCGAGAAATTAATCACCCATTTTGCACACGGCGTATCCAGCCAGAGGTAATGCAGTACCTCTGGCATATTTTTATCCGGCCGCATAAAAGTCATTATATCTTTATATCAAGCTAAATGATATAAAGCTAAATGCTTTGCAAATTCGCCCACGCCAACTGGAAAAGTGCCTTGAAAACAATATTCTTCAATATAGACAACCGCCTTCGTAACGGCTGGTGGATCCTCATCTTCATTGGATTTATTGCCGCCACCCGACTGGTTTACGGCCCGATAACCAAGGGAATCAAGCAATTCGGCACTCCTGCCGAGTGGCTCGAACCGGCCGCGTTTATCTTTATCTTGCTTGCAACCTGGGCCTGTACACGCCTGAGGAAAGAACCGCTTTCCAATGTTGGATTCCAGATTGATCGACGCTGGGTGAAAGAAATTTTCTTCGGCACTTTGATCGGAATGGGCTTGATCCTCGCTGCTACCGGGATGATATGGGCGATTGGTGGCGTGCGTTTTGAACTGGACCCCGCCCGTAGCC
>JBOHYG010000089.1:0-2695 GCA_050737875.1 Arenimonas sp.
CCAGTGTATTGAAACGATTCGATAGCAAACCAGAACGCTGGGCAACAAGAGTCAAAGCCATTGGCTCCGGTTACTGGCGTGTGGTGGGTGAAGCACAGGATTTGATGGCGATGGCGGAACGATTGAATCAGCGTTGGTTGAAAGGTATTGGCACTGCACTGAGCTTGCAAAAACAAAGCTGAGTCAACAAGAAGAAATACAGGCGCCCGAAAGGGAGAAATAAGCGTGGGCGATGATTTTTTATTGACTGACATAAAACAAAAGCACCGGATATTCCGGTGCTTTTGGATGAAGAACCATCAGTGGCAATCAGTAACAGAACAAGGAGACGCAGGAGAGTCAGTTAAGTCAGTGGGTGTCCTTGTCTTATTTCAAGTCAGTGGGTGTCCTTGTCTTATTTTTCGCTATCAGCGATTTTTTTTCGAGCCATCTTTTTGCAAAAAATAATAACCATTAGTCCGAAAAAGCTGATGCTTAGAGATATAAGAAAGTTTTTTAGTTTTTCGGAATTGATTTCGTTTAAGTCAAAAAGGTCAAAAAACCTGAGGCTTTGCTCCCATAAAACATAAATTGGCAACATCAAAAGCACAATAGTGAACAAGTGCGCAATAAAAAGTATGAGATGTGGGAGAACATTGTTTTTCGTATTTGACATTATTTACGTTCATCCTCTTTTTGTGCTTTTTTAGGTCCTGTAAAAGTATAAGTGGCATTAATTTGCTCACCAATTCCAACAAATGCAAGCTCGCCCACTGAGGCCCTTGGCACAATTCCTCTCGAATATGCGCCACCTTCTTTACTAAAATCATAGGCTCCGCTTAACGATTCTCCGGCTCCTGGAATAGATGCTTCAATATGGTGATTCGTTGTAATTAAACCGCCCCTTGGAGTTGCTCCTCCCTCAGTGAATGAGGGAGACAAGCTAATACCACCAGCTGCGCCGCCACCATGACCTGCCATCGGCACAAACGATGCCGTAACGGATATATCCCACCTGTGGGTGAGAGTAATTGAGACAGAGCCGCCAACTGCTCCAGTTGGTACCGCGTTTTGTGGACCAGGTACTTTTGGCCGTGCAATTGTTCCTCCTAACCCCAAAGATAAAGCAAAAGTGTTATGGGAGAAGAACTTTTGGGTTGCAGCCTTCCCTCGTTCAATAGTGCCATTAACTACTCTCACGACTGCCTCGGTTGTTTTTTTAATTACATAAGCCTTAGCCTTATTAACTAAATTTTGTCCAACTCTCATTACGGTGTCAGCAGGCGACTCCGCCACATACCCCGTCGGATCCACCAAATTAGTCGGACTATTATTCGCATACGCATACCGACTCAATGTCTGCGGTTTTTCCGGATCAGGCGCACCACTCGGATCAGCCGTCACAAAAATACCCAGCGACGGATTCATCTCGCGGGCGCCCATGTGGTACAGGCCGGTGATGTCGAGACGCTGACCTGCCAGACCAATCGGACCGGTATAACCACCGGTCGCGAGTTTACGGCCATAAGGTGACAAGACCTGACGGCCAATCACGGCACCATTGGTATCGGTCATGGTGCTGGCCGAGTTCAGGTGGTCGCCGTGGTAGAAAGTCAGTTGTCCCTGCGAACTGCTGGCAACACGACTTTCGCCAAAGAAGTAATACTGGGTACTAATGCCGGTGGCACTGTCGGATTCACGAAGGTCTTTGGTGAAATACACCGTACCAACGCTGGTGCGTTCCCCTTCCGGGTTGTAGGTGCTGGCAATGCCGCCGACATTGACCGGACGATTTTCCACATCGAATACCAGGGTGGTCACGCCATCACTGGTCATGTTGCCGTTGGCGTCGTACTGCAATGTGGCACCACCGATATTCTGCGGTGCGTTCGCCGGTTGTCCGCTACCCGCAGCAGCATAGCTATAGGTACCTAAACGGCTGCTGGAGGTAATGCGGTTGGTTTCATCGAAGGTAAACGACTCGGACCAGAACGCGTTATTGGTATTGGTTGCCGTCGTCATGCGACGCAGATCGTCGTAAACGTAAGACCAGTTGTCATTGCTTTCCAGCGTGTTGCTGCGGCTGGTGACTTCGCCACGCTTGTTGCGTGTCAAACTCACGCTGTGAATCAAGGTCGAATTCAACGACGCACTGACACCGGTCAACCAGAAGCGGTCCGGGTCGTAAGTGAAGGTCTCAACAACACCATTGCCCAAGGTACGCGTGGCCAAATTGCCACGGGCGTTATAGGTAGCCGAGCTCACGATGTTCTGCGAGGTAAATGCACTGGACACTGCACCGCTTAAACGGCCAGCGGTGTCGTAGCTGTAAGTGACCACCTCGCCGTCGGGGTAGGTCATATCGAGAACGCGGCCGGCACCATCGTAGGTGCGGGCGACCGTCGGGTTCATCGCCATGCTTTTGTTGGTGTATGGCCGCTCGTCAACGATACGGCCCATGACGTCGTATTGATACTTCGTGCCGGAGCCCCAGCCGCTGCTGCAGACATCGACGCACATGGTAGCGCGACGGCCAATACCATTGGTGCTGGTATCGTAAGAGAAATAGGCCAGGCTTTGACCGGCAGGCGTACTCTTCTGGACTAGGCGATCCAGTGCGTCATAGCTCAGCAAAATCGTCTGATTTTTTGCATCGGTTTGCGAGATCAAGCGATTCTTGTCGTCGTACGCGTAATTCCAGGTACCCATATCCGGA
>JBOHYG010000090.1:0-1612 GCA_050737875.1 Arenimonas sp.
CGCTCGCGGCCAAGTCACGGCTTCATGCCAGATTGATCCAACCAACAGCACGGCAATGGCTTATGTCTGTGGTTCGGCCACCAATGCACCTACGGGTGTTCGCCAAAGCACGACCGCTTATTGCGAACAAGCCGATATCACGTCCGGCACGTGCCCAATGATCGGCTTGGCGATTTCCAGCAATGGTCCGCGTACCGATGTCAGCGATATCACCACGCTGACCTACCGCCAAACCGATGAGGCTTCCTGCGCTACATCGCCCACCACTTGCACGTATCGCAAAGGCGATCTGTGGAAAGTGACCAATGCATTGAATCAAACTTCCGAAACCCTGGTCTACGATGGTGCGGGTCGCCCCCTGTCGATGAAAGACGCCAATAATGTGATTGCCGACATGGAATACAACGCCCGTGGCTGGCTCACGGCTCGCAAAACCCGCGGCAGCGATAACGCGAGTGAAACCGATGATGTCATCACCCGCATGGAATACGATGCCGCCGGCTTGGTCAGCAAGGTCACGCAGGCCGATGGCGATTTCATTAACTTCAATTACGATGCCGCGCACCGCTTGACGGGTATAAGCGATGCCTTGAATAACAGCATCACCTACATCTTGGACAATGCCGGAAATCGCGAGGTCGAAAAGACGAATGATTCGGGTGATAACCTCACGCGCAACCTGAGCCGCGTGTACGACACGCTGGGTCGTTTGCAAGCCAGCAAAAATGCAGCCAATACCACATTGGCCACACTGGCTTACGATGCCAACGACAATCTCGACACCAGCACCGATGCCTTGAATCGTGTGGTAGACCAGGATGTTGACCCGCTCAATCGCTTGATCAAAACCATTCAGGACAAAGGCACCGGCAAGATCAACGCGACCACGCAATTCAGCTACGACGCGCGCGACAATTTGACCAAGGTCATTGATCCGAAAAACCTCAATACCGTTTATACCTATAACGGTTTGAATGATTTAACCAGCCTGAGCAGCCCCGATACCGGTGCCACCAGCTATACCTATGACGCTGCGGGTAATCGCAAGTCGCAGACCGATGCCAAACTGATGGTCAGCAATTACAGCTATGATGTCTTGAATCGCTTGACCCAAGTCAGCTACCCAAGCGCCAGTGGACTCACCAGCAGCTATGTCTATGACACAGTCAACGCGATTTGCGGTGCTGGTGAAAACTTTGCCAAGGGTCGCTTGACCCAACTCACCGATCCGAGTGGCAACACACAATATTGTTACGACCGTTTCGGCAACATGACCCGCAAGCAAGTCACCAATAATGCTTTGGTCAGTACTTTATTGTTTAGCTACACCAAAGCCGGGCGCATCAGCAGCATCACCTATCCAAGCGGCATGGTGGTGAATTACGCTCGCAATGGACTGGGTCAAACTATCCAAGTCACCGTCACCCAAAGCGGCATGACCAAAACCCTGGTCGACAATGTCGATTACTTGCCGTTCGGCCCACTCAAGCAACTCAGCTTCCCGGTCCCGGCTGGCGGCAGCGCACCGAGTCCACTCACGCAAACAAGAAACTATGATGCCGATTACGCCATTCAAAGCGTCGGTGGTTTGACCTACAGCGTGGATGTGTTG
>JBOHYG010000091.1:0-15606 GCA_050737875.1 Arenimonas sp.
TTACGCCGTTACTGAGCTTGCATGGAGTGATCTGAAGCGATGTAGCGGACCAGTAGATCTACCGCATCGGGTCACAATGCACCGTGACCCAAGCAAAAACAGTAGGCGAACAATACGCGATTCCAAAGCAATTTGCACTTGTCAAGCAGCGATTTATTCAGAAAAGCACCATAATTGCCCCGCCCGACCGCCGGAAAAGCCAATTTGACCCCCGATTTCAAGCCAAAAACCGATACCGGCCAGCCTAGTCTCGTCATCGTGGGCGGTGGCCCTGCCGGTCTGATGGCGGCAGAAACCGCGCTAAATCAAGGTATTAGAGCGGAACTCTATGATTCGATGGGCTCGGTCGGCCGAAAATTCCTGCTGGCCGGCAAAGGCGGATTAAATCTTACTCATTCAGAAGATTTCGAGCCCTTTGTAGGCCGATATCGCGAAAAAAGTGCTTGGGTGCGCGGCTGGCTGGAAGATTTTGATGCCAACGCGCTGCGATACTGGGCGAAAACATACGGTGTCGACACCTTCGTTGGCAGCTCCGGACGCGTCTTCCCGACCGACCTCAAGGCAGCACCGTTATTAAGAAGCTGGGTCCGCCGATTGCGAGAAAGCGGCGTGCGCTTTCATATGAACCATCAATGTGTTGGTTGGAATGAAGAAAAGGGATTGAGCTTTGAAACCCCGGACGGCTTGAAAATCGTCAAACCGGAATCGGTTATCTTCGCCCTGGGTGGTGGCAGTTGGGCAAAATTGGGCAGCGACGGACAATGGGTCCCGTGGATGCAAAAAGCCGGGATCGATATCGCCGAGCTGAAACCCAGCAATTGCGGTTTTGAGCATGCCTGGAGCGAGCACTTCCAAACACGCTTCGCGGGAGCACCTATCAAACCCGTCGTTGTTTCGGGATTTGATGCCAATAACCTCAAAAAAAGCCTACAAGGCGAATTCGTCATTACCTCTACTGGCATCGAAGGCAGCGTCATTTATGCCATTTCTGCCGATTTACGTCACAGTCTTGAAAATAAGGGCAGTGCCGAACTGATTTGCGATCTCTGCCCAGGCCGAAGCGCAGAGCGCTTGAGGAAGGACCTGAACACTCCGCGTGGCAAACGCTCGATGACCGACCATCTGCGTCGTCACACAGGCCTGGAAGGAGTCAAAATCGGGCTTCTGTATGAAACGCTCGGCAAGGAAGATTGGCAGGACGTTGAAAAAATAATCTGTGCCATCAAGTCTTACTGCATTAAATTATCGGCAACCCGCCCGATTGATGAAGCAATCAGCACCGCTGGTGGCGTGATGGAATGCGCCGTCGATGAAAATTTGATGTCGAAACGAATACCCGGCACATTTTTTGCAGGAGAAATGCTTGATTGGGAAGCGCCAACCGGTGGTTATCTACTGACCGCCAGCATGGCGAGTGGACGTCTTGCTGGTTTGGCCGCTTGCCGGTGGCTGGAACGTTTTAGCGGTTGAATAGCGGTATGAAATGGAGCGGCTTTTCCGTTTCCTGCTCAACATGGGGGTTTTATGCCGGATGCTGAACGTCGCAGAAGAGACAAGGAACGAAGCGCAGAGTTGAAGCGAGAGCTTAACTCCGACCAATTGATGACGCTTCGTGGCCTGGAACAATTCGGCTGGGAACTGAAATTTATTCGTCGCCCGCCGTTTTTGCCGAAAGTGGCCGTCGTGTTCGATGGCGACCGAAAGTCATATGCCATTATCGAGGCAGATGGCACCTTGAATGAAAAAAACGAGCTGAATATCCGCTAGAAAATTTTGCTGTTCTGCTGAACGCAATATCAGTATCACTCAAAGCTATACAAAGTGACATCAAACACCAGCATGCCCTTCGGACCTGTAGAGTTGGGAATGCTGTCGTATGCCAGATGGCCGGGAATCCAGAAACGATAAGTGTCGCCCGGACTCATCAAGGTCAATCCTTCTTTCCAGCCCGAAATCAATCCACTCAGCGGGAAGGTCGCTTTCTCACCGCGCGTAACCGAGCTGTCGAACAATTTGCCGTCTGGAGTCCAGCCGCTGTAGTCGATGGTGATGATGCTTTGCAAGGTCGGATGGCTTCCATCACTCGCATTGCCTTTTTTAATAACACGATAAGCCAAGCCGCTGGCCGTTTTATTGGCATTTGCAGGCACTGCGGAAACATCTGCAGGTGCTGGCGCTGGATCAATATTGCCCAGCACGGTCAGATCGACAATCTGGAATTGTCCTGCAGCATTGGGAACGCTAAACCACCAACGGCGAATCTCTCCAATTGGGCTCATCAGGACAGCCCTGGCCAAAGCAGGCGTAGTTTGCGCCACCGTCTTGAAATTGGAGCGCAACGAACCACTATCTCTTGCCACCAATTTACCGGCTTCGTTTTTGGTCCAGATTGTCACCCGATACTCGAAAAAGTCCGGCTTCACGCTTGCAGCTCCGGGCTTGGCGGCTTGCAAAATCTTGTAATGCATACCCGATGCGGACTCGATTGCATCTGCAGGTAGCTCGCCAGTACTGGGCGCTTTCACAGCTGCCGCAATCTGCATGGAAGACAGTAAAAAAACACTTGTAAAAACGATGCGCGCTAACAACATGACTTCCTCACCAATCCTTGAAATTCGGCAACAAACCGGCCAATTCTGCGTCGGTCAAATTACGCCAGGCGCCCGGTTTCATTGCGCCTAATTTAACGTTTATAATCCGGATGCGGCGCAGCTGATTAACTTTATAACCGAGCGCTTCGCTCATCAAGCGAATTTGCCGATTCAAACCTTGCGTCAGGATGATTCGAAAACCGAACTTGGCCAATTTATAGACTTTGCAGGGCTTGGTGATTTCATTATGAACACGAACGCCGCGCGCCATCGCGCGCAAAAATTCGTCGGTCACCGCCTTGTTGACGCCAACCAGGTATTCTTTTTCGTGATTATTTTCCGAACGCAGTATTTTATTGACGATGTCGCCATTGCTGGTCATCAAGATAAGGCCTTCTGAATCCTTATCCAGTCGACCGATCGGAAAAATACGCTCTTTATGATCGACGAAGTCGACGATATTGCCTTTCACGGTTTCGTCAGTAGTACAGGTAATACCCACCGGCTTGTATAAGGCGATATACACATGGCGGCGTTTGTTTTTGGCGACCGTCTTGAGTTTGATTTCCTTGTCATCGACAAGAACGATCATCCCTTCTAGCCATTTCGCGCCTTTCTCGGCAACCTCGCCGTCAAGCCGTACCCGTCCGGCATCGATTAATTCATCGGCCTCGCGCCTTGAACACAATCCCGATTCACTGATGAATTTATTCAGTCTCATGGTGAATTAAAGTTTCCGGACCCGGAAATTACGGCCCTTGATTTTACCGGCCCGCAATTTTGGAATCACGTTCTCGATAACATTATGCTGGATCGCGACGTATGCACGAGTCGCGAACACGTCAATTTTACCAATTTGACTTGCCTGCAAGCCACCGATCCCGGTGAGCGCACCCAAAATATCACCAGGACGTAATTTGTCCTGACGCCCCGCATCGATCACCATCGTCTTCATGGCCGGCACCGGCATAGATAATGAACGCCCGCGACTCGGCAATTTCGCCCATGCAATCGGGGCACCAATAATTTCTTCGATTTTGGATATCCGCCCCATTTCCCGACTCGAAACCAGACTCAACGCATGCCCGGTTTCACCAGCCCTGCCCGTGCGGCCAACACGATGCACATGGATATCGGCGTCACTTGGCAGTTCATAAGCAATAACCATTGGAAGCGCTTTGATATCAAGACCGCGTGCGGCCACATCGGTCGCCACTAGCACCCGGCTGCTGCCATTGGCGAATTGAACCAGGGTTTCATCACGATCACGCTGTTCCAGATCGCCATGCAATTCAATCGCCGAGATGCCGCGTTTCCATAAAACATCGGTCAAGCCTTTCGCATCGATTTTGGTATTGCAGAAAATCAGGCAACTTTCCGGCTGATGTTCCATCAACAATGCAATCACAGCTTCGGGCTTGTCGTTCGGCTCGACTTGATAAAAAAGTTGTTGAATCACGCTGTCGGCGTGCTGGCTTTCAACAGTCACTTCGACCGGCGCTTTCTGGAACTGTTTGCTGATCGCGCGAATTTCTTCGGGATAAGTTGCCGAGAACAACCAGGTATTCCGGGTATTCGGGGTTTTCTTCAAAATGCTTTTCACGGCATCGAGAAACCCCATATCCATCATGCGATCGGCTTCGTCCAAAATCACCGATTGGAGCGCGTCAAGCTTCAAGGCTTCCTTATCGATCAACTCTTGGATGCGACCAGGCGTGCCGACAACGATATGCGGCTCGTGCGTGAGAGATGCCAATTGCGGACGCAATGGTATGCCTCCGCAAAGACTGAGTACTTTTACATTCGGGATGAAGCGTGCGAGTGCACGAATTTCCTTGCTGACCTGGTCGGCCAGTTCGCGGGTCGGACATAACACCAGGCTTTGCAGACGGCCTTGCTCGCTTTGCAGTTTTGCCAACAAGGCAAGACCAAATGCGGCGGTTTTTCCACTTCCTGTTTTTGCCTGCGCCGTAATGTCCTGGCTGTTCAACATCAGCGGTAAAGCACCCGCCTGGATTTCAGTCATCTCGGTGTAGCCCAAGGCATCCACGGCTTGCAGCAGGCTTGGTGCCAAGCTGGTTAATTCGGTAAATTTTTTCATGCGGCATTATCGCACGGGCCGGGCGTGCTTTAGTTCTAAGTCCGGCGATTGCTTGCTAGACTCATGAGGGATTCCAGTAGGAATGTTCACGCATATGCTGAAAAAATATGGCTGGATAGCGCTATTCGCCGCATTTTTGCTGGTCTTTTGGCTCGGACAACAGTCCACCAGTCAGAATCCGGTTGCGTCTGCACCAGTCGTTGAACATTCACGGCCGGAGATTCAAAGCCCGCCTGCAGCAGCGTCACTCACGCATGACGATGTGGTTCAAAAAACAAATAATCTCCCGGATTTTCTGCCTGCAGAAGCCAAAACAACTCTCGATTTGATTTTTAAGGGTGGCCCTTTTCCCTACCGGCAAGACGGCGTCGTGTTTCAAAATCGCGAGAAACGTTTACCTGGCCAGCCGCGTGGCCACTATCACGAATACACCGTTGAGACTCCGGGGCTCAATCATCGGGGAGCACGCAGGATCATCACCGGCGGGAATCCCGTCGTAATCTATTACTACACGGACGACCACTACGACAGCTTTCGCGAATTCGAGGTTAAGCCATGAATGAAATTCCGCTCGAAGAATTACTCACGCAATCGGAAAACGCGGGAGTTTTCTTTGTGACCAGCTCGGATCTGGAAGCCATAGAATTGGCTGCCCAGCAAAACGACGCCCATTTCTGCAGCATCGACTTGCAACACTGCCATACCAAAACGCAGTTACTGGAAGAATTATCGAATGGGTTGAGTTTTCCACCCAGTTTCGGAAACAACTGGGATGCACTGGCTGATTATTTAAGCGACTTGAGCTGGCTCGCGTCGGACGCTTTCGTCGTGTGCTTTTCCAACGCCGATCTTTACCGCGATGCCCATGACGAAGACTTCAAAACGTTGATAGAAATTCTTGAAGAAACATCTGCCGCCTGGAGTTCGCAGAACACTCCGTTCTGGGGATTCTTCAGCCTACCCGATGACGAGTTCGAGCAGATGCAAGTCGGATAGAGTTTTCGGCAACACCCTTTCGGTCTCGGAGCAGCCATGGCAACCAGCATTCACGAGTTCAATGACGACAAGCGCAACGAAAATATTCTGATTTATGTCAATGGTGAATTGAAACCTCGCAAGGAAGCCGTCGTTTCGGTATTCGATAGCGGCTTCGTGCTGGGAGACGGTGTCTGGGAAGGCATGCGGATTCATGATGGGCACCCCGCCTTCCTCGATCGACACCTGGACCGTTTGTATGAAGGCGCCAAAGCCATAGCACTGAACATCGGACTCGATCGCCGGCAACTCAGCAGCGCCATCTATTCAACGCTGGAAGCGAATGACATGCGCGATGGCGCGCACATGCGTCTAATGGTTACCCGCGGCGTGAAGCGCACGCCGTACCAGGATCCCAGGGCAACGATTGGTTCTGCAACTATCGTGATCATCCCGGAATTCAAGACGCCGCGCACTGAAGTGCTGGAACGCGGCTTGAAATTGTTCACCGTGCACGTACGCCGCGGTACTCCCGACGTGCAAGATCCAAAATTGAATTCACACAGCAAATTGAATTGCATCACCGCATGCATACAAGCCACCGAAGCCGGTGCCGACGAAGCCTTGATGCTGGACCCGCATGGTTTTGTCGCGACCTGCAATTCCACCCATTTTTTCATTGTCAGAAAAGATGAAGTGTGGACCTCAAGCGGTGATTACTGCCTGGCTGGCATAACTCGAGCGAATGTATTGCTAATTTGCCGGGAAGCCGGCATCACCGCTCGCGAAAAAAACTTCAGCCTCACCGAGGTTTACAGCGCTGATGAGGCTTTCGTTACCGGCACATTCGCGGGCGTTGCGCCGGTCCATACGATTGATGGGCGCGTGATTCGCGACGGCTGCGGACCGATGGTGGAAAAACTGCAATCGCTATACCAGGAACTGGTCAAGCGTGATATTTCGCAACGTGGAAAACCCAATCAATGATCACTCCCTTGCGCATTGCGATGTGGAGTGGCCCGAGAAACATTTCCACCGCCATGATGCGTGCCTGGGAAAATCGTGGCGACTGCGCGGTATCGGACGAACCTTTGTATGCGGCGTTTCTTTCCGACACGAAAATGGATCACCCAGGTCGCGATGAAGTTATCGCCGCCGGACAAACCGATCATGAAAAAGTGATTGCGGACCTTCTGGGCGATATACCTGGCAAGAATGCGGTTTGGTATCAGAAACACATGACGCATCACTTGTTGCCTGACTACGACCGCAGATGGATTCCAAAATTGACCAATATCCTGCTGATTCGAGACCCTGCAGAAGTGGTGGCTTCCTATGTCAAAAGCCGTGCGACTGTGACTCCCGAGGATATTGGCATTCCACAACAGCGAAAACTGTACGAGGAAATAATTGAAGCTACAGGCAATGCTGCTCCGATTATCGATGCAGGCGATTTTCTGCGTACGCCGGAAAAATATCTCCGTACCATTTGCGAATATCTGGACATTCAATTCACCGAACGTATGTTGCATTGGCCGCCCGGGCGGCGTGAAAGTGACGGCGTCTGGGCGCCCTATTGGTACGCTGCCGTTGAAGCATCGACGGGTTTTGAGGCCTGGCATCCTCGTGAAACCCAACTGAGCGGTGATGCCGCAAAGGTGGCTGATGACTGCCGTGCCGACTACGATTTTTTACACGAAAGACGCTGGATTATTTGAATCGTTGCACTTCGACGTAAATCTTACAGTTCACACATATCGTTCGCGCAGGCTTGAGATTTCATTACCGCTTTTTTTGCGGCGCGCTTTACCATCCAGCCAAAAAGCCGCGTAACGCCGAGCTTGGAGAGTCCCATCCGGTGGTCGGCAATCCACGGATAGATTCGATCCCATATCGGCCTTAGCCACGGATTCGCCCACATTTTCTGCATTCCGATAATGCCGGTCGCACCGTAAGCAGCTTCGAACACGGATACACCTATTAACCACTGGCCATCGGCCGCCCTCGCATGGATCAAGCGCATCATTTCTTTACGCTGGTAGCCTGCATTGTCGGCAAACACATCGCTGAAATTGACCGGCGAACAATCCACCAGGTCCAGGCGTTGCTTGATGTCGTAACTTTTCAGTGCATGCATCTCGGTACGGCATAGCGGGCAGGACGCGTCGTAATAAATTCGCAGCGGATAGGCGATGTTCATTTGGTGTTGTCACGTAAAAGTTTCTGGATTTTGCTGCCCAGCTTCATCACCTTCATCAAAGTGGCAGGCTCAAGCCTGAGCATCTCTTCGCCCCAGGACGACATCGCCACCATCAGGCCATAAGTGTCTTCAATGCGCTTGCGAGTATCTTTGTCTTCGGTGGCATAGGCGGGATCGGCCATGCATTCTTTCAGGATTCCGACCGTCGGATCGAACTCGCGTGATTTACGCTCCCGTACCACGGTACGCATCAACTCCCAGACATCCTTCGAGGTTTCAAAGTGATCGCGGCGATCGGCAAATATATGCACTACGCGCACAAGATTAAGATTCTGCAATTCCTTGATGCTATTACTGACATTGGAGCGAGCTACCTGAAGAATTTCGGCAATTTCCTCGGCGTGCATCGGCCGTCCCGAAAGAAATAACAATGCATGGATCTGCGCGACAGTGCGATTGACTCCCCATCGCGTCCCCATCTCGCCCCAGTGCATCACGAAGCGCCGACGTATCGGACTCAACGTATCTACAGCATAGTCAGCAATCGTTTCCATAAGATTCCTTACCCCTTGCATTTATTTTAGTTTCGTCATATATTTCTGTCAAGACAGAAATGTCTGAACATTTTAGCTAGACAGAAAGAAGCGAGCCTGACATGGAAAAAGTCATGAAAGTCATGGTCTTAGGCGGCGCCGGCTTTATCGGCCGCTATGCAGTAGCCGCTCTGCTAAAACTGAATTACCAGGTGGTTGTCGGCAGCAGACACCCAAAAAGAGTTGGAAAACGACTCGATACGACCGCACATGATTACGAGCGTCGCCAAGTCCGCTTCGAACAAATGCCCTATGCAGAACAATGGCGCAGCAGTTTGCAGGACATCGATGCCGTCATTAACTGCGTAGGTATCTTGCGGGAACGCAGGAAAGAAACCTACGAAGCCGTCCATCTGCATGCGCCCATGGCGCTGGCCCAGGCTTGCAAGGAAAAGAATATCCGTTTGATTCACGTCTCGGCACTTGGCCTTAACCACGATCATCGCAGTGGTTTTTTGCGAAGCAAATTCAAGGCCGAACAATTATTGGGAATGAGTGGCGCAGACTATTGCCTAGTTCGCCCATCGCTGCTGGATGGTAAAGGTGGTTTTGGCGCGCGCTGGATACGCCGATTGGCGCTTCTGCCCCTGCACCTCCTACCGAGTAAAGCGACGGGAAAAATCGCCGCACTCGATGTAGTCGATTTAGGAGAAGCACTCGCCAAACTGGTCGAGTTTCCCATTGCCGCGAACGCAAGATCGGACCAACGCGAATTCGACCTCGGCGGCTTGCAGTTACGCGACATGGCAACCTATATGCAGGCGATTCGTTTGGCGAATACGGCAGAACCGGCTCGCTGCATCCATGTACCCAACCTGCTCGCCAGAATCGGCAGCCACGTTTGCGATGTCTTGCATTTCTCGCCGTTCTCGTTCGGACACTGGGAATTGTTGCAATACGACAATGTTCCCAGGGTCAATCGCTTACCCGAGTTATTGGGTCGGGCACCGCGCATCGTCGGCACTCCGGCGCTTGGCACCGACATACCAAATCTGCACGGAATCGAGACAACACTAACGACTCGCTGAACACGGACGCTGTCGAAAACCGTGCAATTCAGGCATGATCCGGAAAATCATTCCGGATAGAAATCATGTTGCGTAATGCCCTCCTTGGCCTGTGCATTTTATTTACTTCTGTAACTCTCTCGGCAAAAACTGAACTTCAAACTACGGCGGAAAAATCCGGGTTCAAACAAACCGGCCGTTACGAAGAAGTGACGATGCTATGCGCCGAATTTCAAAGCATGTATCCGGATGCGGTGAAATGCATCGAGTTTGGACGTACACCCGAAAATCGCCCGATGCTTGCACTGGTTGCATCACGCAGTGGCACTTTGAATTCGGAAGCTGCAAAAGCACAAAAAATCCCGGTGTTGCTCATCCAGGGCGGCATTCACGCCGGTGAAATCGACGGGAAAGATGCAGGATTTCTTGCGCTACGTGATGCGCTGGAGAAACCTGTCGAGAAGAGCTGGCTGAAGCATCAAGTATTGATTTTTGTTCCGGTATTCAACGTTGATGGACATGAACGTTTCGCCGCCTGGAACCGCCCAAACCAACGTGGCCCGGAAGAAATGGGTTGGCGTACCACGGCACAGAATTTCAATCTAAACCGCGATTACGCCAAGGCTGATACGCCTGAAATGCAGGCCATGCTGGGATTGGTAAAAGAGTGGGACCCGATCGCGTACGTGGATTTGCACGTTACCGACGGTGCGAAATTCAGGCACGATGTGGCGATCCAAGTCGAACCGGTCAATGCCGGCGATACGGAGTTGCGGGCAATCGGGTCGAGCATGAAGAAAGCAATCATGGCCGAACTAAAATCGAAAGGCTCGCTACCGCTTGGCTTCTATCCATCCTTCAATACTTATGACGATCCGAGTTCGGGATTCAACGACGGCGTTGCACCGCCCCGTTTTTCGACCGGATATTTTTATTTGCGTAATCGTTTCGGAATTCTGGTCGAAACCCATTCATGGAGAGATTATCCAACCCGGGTTCGCATCACGCGAAATACGATTGATGCGATGCTGCGGCTGACGGCAACGCATGGCCGGCATTGGCAGGAAATTGTCGATCAGGCAGATGCACGTTCGGCAGCCAAGACCGGACAAAAGGAAGCACTTGATTACACTGTCAGCGAAAAAGTGCGGACTGTGGACTTCCTTGGTTATGCCTATTCAAGGACTGCATCGGATGTCTCAGGACAGTTGATGACGCGTTACGACGAAAAGAAGCCACAGCTCTGGAAGCTGCCATTGCGCGACGACATCATCGTAGGACAAAGCGAAACCATGCCGGCCGCCTATATCGTGCCGCCCGCCTATGCCGTATTGGTTGCAGAAAAACTGAAGCAGCATGGCATCAGCTTCCACGTGTTGGATAAACCTGTCAGCAACGCCGAAGTGCAAACCTTCCGGGCCGAAACTGCAAAGCAATCTGCACAATCCGTCGAAGGCCATCAGCGCCTGACCTTGACTGGCGAATGGAAATCCGAGCCTAGCGATATCAAACAAGGAAGCTTGTACGTACCGCTGAATCAAGCCAAATCGAAACTCGTCATGGCATTGTTTGAAGCCAAGGCGCCGGACTCATTGCTCGGATGGGGCTTTTTCAACAATGCCTTCGAACAAAAAGAGTACATGGAAGAATATGTAGCCGAAGAAGTCGCGGAAGAAATGCTCGCGAGGGATCCGGCATTGACGGCTGAGTTCAAAAAGAAATTGGCGGAAGACGCCGAGTTTGCAAAAGACCCGCAAGCCAGGCTGAATTATTTCTACCGTTTGCATTCATCCTGGGATGAAGAGTTCAATAAATATCCGGTAATGCGGACACTGAAAGCTTTGTAAACAAAGCTGAGAGACTACGCAAGCAGCGAATTCGCTGCTTGCGCCGCTCGCATGAATGAAGCTACGGGTTATAGCTGGTCGAAACCAATCTAGGTTTTTTGCCCACGGTAATCACGTAAAGACGATCAAATTCATTCTCGCCAATCGGGACGATATCGATACCCGTCATTAGCTTGACGATTTCCGGCACCGTATTGCTATGGCCAACAATAAGCACTGTTTTCCCGCGATACTTTTTTTGTATTTCTTTTAATAAATCCGCCGCATAGGTTTTGGCGTTTTCCTTGGTGGCGGCACGAACCTGCAATTCCAATCCACTTTGTACTGCCGCAGCTTGTCCAGTTAGCTGAGTACGCTTGTATTGCGTGGTGTAAACCGCTTGGAGGTTTGAGTCTTTCATAACGAATGCAAGCTTGTTAGCTCTCGCGCTACCCTGTTCGCTTAAAACCGGGTCTTTTGGGTCATCATTCGATTTTTCGGCATGGCGCACGACGATAATCACGGTATCGGCTGCCATGACTGTGCTGACAGTAAAAAACAGCAGCAACGCGAGTATCGATAATTTAATTTTCATTCCGTTTTCTCCAATCTTGCAGGCAACTTGTCGCCCGCTTTCCAATGGCAATCACTCAAGGTTTGCATCAATAGCTCCACTTCGGCGCGACCCTTGGTTGAGTGAATCGGCAACGCGAGCAAATCGCCTGCGCTGGCCCACTCCAGAATGGCCCGCACGGCATCGACTTCATCCAATTGCGTGACGAGACGATTTTCCGGAACACCATTTTCAACAAGGGCGCTGCGCAAAATGTCTGCAACCTCACCTGGCTTGCGACCCCGCTCATATCCCTGGATATCTTTCAGCACAACGAAATCCGGCTTGAAGTCTGCCGCAACTTTCGCGAGTGCGCGGATATCTTCATCTTCGCGATTGCCGGCTTGCCCCAACAACAATGCCAATCGTCCTGATTGTTTCAATCCAAGCGCTATCGATAAAAAACCGTACAGACCCTCCGGGTTGTGCGCATAGTCAATCAGCACATCGGCACCGCCGACTTGCCAGCGTTGCAAACGCCCGGGGTTGTCGCTATTGCTGGCACCGAAGTTTATCAGGGTATTCCTGATTGCGGCGACATTCACTCCCATACTGAAAGCGATACATGCAGCAGCAGCCAGATTTTCGATATTGTATAGTGCGGTACCACCGATACTTAGCGGCATATCGACGATCGCACCGAGGTCGTCCCGATTCAGATAGAGACGACCCTCGACCAATTCACAAACGATTCCACCACGACTCTTTAAATTCTCGATATGGCTATTGTTTTTTTGCATTGAAAAATATGCGTGTCGGCAGTCTAAGCGATCCGCTTTTTTCATTAGCTCGGGATCATCCGCGTTTAGCACCAGAACACCATTTTTATTCAATGCACGCGCAACCGTCAGTTTGACGTCGGCAAGTCCCGATAAATCGTGGATACCGTATTCGCCAAAATGATCGGCACTGATATTGGTCACTGCAGCGACATTGGTTGATTGCACTGCCAAGCCACGCCGCAAAATTCCGCCACGCGCCGTTTCCAGAACGCCAGCCTGCACCTGTTGATTGCGGAGAATAGAACGTGCGCCCATCGGCCCGGAATAATCACCTTCTTCGTAGCAAATGCCATCGAGAAACAAACCATCCGTGCAATTGTGCCCGGTATGCCAACCCTGCTCGCGGCAAATCGCTGCAACCAGTCGCGTCGTTGTTGTCTTGCCGTTCGAACCGGTAATCAGCACAGTAGGAATTCGAGAGAAATTTTTCCAATCGATCGATGCAATATCAGGTAAGGCATCAATCGGCCATGTTTGACTTCCCAGCCCTTCGCCGATTGAAAAAAACTCGTCATCGAAATATGTCGGCAGATTTCTGGCATCCGCGGCTTTTACGAGCGAAATCAAAACCGCATTACTTTCACCTTTCGCCATTCTTTTCAATGTGCAAAAAGCCGAAATTTCGTCAGTCAAACTTGGAGCGCCGGGCGAATGGAATTCCTGCTCGCAATCAGCAGCCATCAACCATGCCCATTCATTCACTTCGGTTGCCGAATAAAGCTGATCGGCTGGCGCAGAAAATGCCAGGCTGGCACCGGTCTTGTGTTTGCGAATGGCGATTTCCGGAAACTGCCATTGCAGGTAGGAAAAAGCTTGCACGACATGCCTTTTCCATTCACCCAGAATTGTATCTGGCGGGACTTTCCCGCCCAGAACTTCAAGCGCGACACCGCAGCCGGGCAAGTACAAATTCGGTCCCGTCAGGCGACGAGAATCCTCGAAGCCTTGCACAGGCTCACTATGAGCAGTTGCGGTCATGAAATGGCTATCTACGGTTAATCGTCGGATTCACGCGAAATGAAAATTCCGCGCTCATCGCGTGAAATACCTTCCATCGTGCTGAACGACGTATCTTCGGTCACCGCTTCTGCAACCGGAGCTGCAGCCACTGCGACGCGTTCTGGTGCCGCACCTTCAGGGCGGAACTTGATGACCTGTTTCCAGGAACGTACCAGGGCATCTGCAAAGATCAGCAACAAATCGCCCGGCTGTCCCATGCGCAATGCGGCATCGATGGCTTCCTGTTCGTCGGGAATAATCGAGATCGCCGAATCGGGAACGCCTTTGTCTTTCAATGCACGCGATTGGATGCGCGGCACTTCATCACCATCACGTCCACGCAAACTATCGTCGCGACGGCAAATGTAATGATCGAAACGCCCTGCTACCGCATCGGCAATTGCGACTAAGTCTTCATCGCGACGATCTCCGGGACCGGCGAGCACGACGATCCGACGGCCGTTTACATCCAGGCGCTGCGCCAAATCGGCCATTACCGAGACCGCGTGTGCATTGTGGCCGTAATCGAACAAGACCTTGAACGGATGCTCGTTGAACACGTTCATGCGGCCAGGCGCCTGGAAGAACGTGGTATCGAACGTACGCAAGCCCTGGCGTATCGCATCGAGCTTGATGCCGAGCGAGAATGCCATTGCAGCCGCGAACATCGCGTTTTGCACATTGTGCAAGGCACGGCCTTCCATCGTTGCCGGAATCAAATGCGTCCAGAGCAAAGGTATGTGACTGCCCTTGTCATACAGCGTAATCATTTGGCCATTGACGCCGTCTTCGAGCGCACAGGCACGACCACCGGCACGAATATGCTCGCGCACCAGTCCATGCGAAGGGTTCATCGTGACGTAGCAGATCATTTTTGCATCGGTATAGCCGGACATCTTCAAGACATTCGGATCATCGGCATTCAACACGGCACAATCTTTCGCGATTTCGACCACGATGCGTTTGACTTCGGCCAGTTGCTCCAGTGTATCGATGCCTTTCAGACCAAGATGGTCCGATTGCACATTCAGAACGGCACCGACATTTACTTCGGCGACACCCATACCGGCACGTACCAAACCGCCACGAGCGGTTTCGAGAACGGCAATATCGATTTGCGGATCGGATAAAACCATACGCGCGGAAACCGGACCGGTCATATCGCCTTCGACGGTACGCTGACCATCGATGTAAACGCCGTCCGTCGTTGTCAGGCCCGGCGTATAACCAGCCATCTTGGTGACGTGTGCCAACATGCGGGCCGTTGTCGTTTTACCGTTGGTGCCGGTCACTGCTGCAATCGGCACACGTGCATTCGAACCTTGCGGGAACAACATATCAATTACTGGTCCTGCAACATCACGTGGCGTGCCTTCGCTTGGTGCGACATGCATACGGAAACCCGGCGCAGCGTTCACTTCGCAAATACCGCCACCGATATTTCGGTAGCTTTCGGCAATATTGGTAATCAGGAAATCGACACCGCCCACATCCAATCCAATTGCTCGAATTGCACGCACGGCCATATCGCGATTATCTGGATGAATGATGTCGGTAACATCGGTTGCAGTACCGCCGGTAGAAAGATTGGCGGTAGAACGCAGATAAACCACTTCGCCGTCTTTCGGCACTGAATCGGCGGTGTAACCAATGCGGGTCATCATCATGCTGGCCTGGGCATCAAGCTCAAGACGCGTCAACACTTTTTCATGACCAACACCGCGACGCGGGTCCAGATTCACCACATCGACCAACTGCGAAATGGTATGCACGCCATTGCCGACCACATGGCCCGGTGTGCGTTTTGTCGCAGCGACCAGTTCGCCGTTCACGACCAGCAAACGATGATCATCACCTTCCATGAAAGTTTCAACGATTACCGAACGTGAATGTTCCTTGGCTTTTGCATAACCTTCGGC
>JBOHYG010000092.1:0-1050 GCA_050737875.1 Arenimonas sp.
GTGTATGTGTCGGTCAAGCTCTCACTTAATCTAGCAGGAAACCCATCGGTTTGTAGGATGCGCTCACGCACTTCTTATCGAGTTGTCGTTCCGACGGAAGTCAGGACCCAAAAACATCTACAAGGCAGCGTCTAAAACTTACTTCGACCTAAGCTTCTGGGCCCCGTTCTTCAACAGGGCGACGATTCTTTTTTGTTTTGCAGCAATCCGGCTGCTTGACACGGAAATCGAGTGTTGCGATATTTTCCCTGGTTTTTTTGGGGAGAAAAACACTATGTCCGGCGATTTGCGAGACATTTCATTGAATGGGGTCGGCCTGGAACCGCTCGAAGGCGAAAGCACCGCAGCGCCGAAAGGAAAAGCGAAATTCACCGCCAACACGCGCGATAAAGATGCGGATCGACGCAAGAAAGAAGATCGTCGCACCGACTTCCGGCTTAAGGAAAACCGTCGTGCCGCCAAGGACCGACGTCCGGTAAAAACCTGGGAAAAAGGCAAGAATCTTTAGGGTGCGCGTGTCGCGCACCTTTTCGTAGGACCGACGGAAGTCGGGACAAGCCTGCAGTAATCCCCGTCCCGACTTCCGTCGGTCCTACGTTATGCTACCCAGCATGCATAACAAGGAAAGCACCATGGCCGAAGCCACCATCGAAACTGCCGCGCCTGACACCGTATTAAGCCAAGGCCACAAGAAGGTCATTCTTGCATCCAGTCTCGGTACCGTTTTCGAATGGTATGACTTCTATCTCTATGGTTCGCTGGCCGCGATTATCGCGAAGCAATTTTTCTCCGCGCTGGACCCCACCAGCGGTTTCATCTTCGCCTTGCTGGCCTTCGCTGCCGGGTTTGCGGTGCGGCCTTTTGGCGAGTTGCTGTTCGGCAGCATCGGCGACATGGTCGGGCGCAAGTACACCTTCCTGGTCACCATCGTGATCATGGGTGCGTCCACTTTTCTGGTTGGCTTGCTACCCAGTTACACCAGCATCGGCGTGGCGGCGCCAATAATCCTGATTGGCTTGCGCCTGCTGCAAGGTCTGGCGCTGGGTGGCG
>JBOHYG010000093.1:0-61825 GCA_050737875.1 Arenimonas sp.
CATCTGTTTATAGGCAATTACAAGAAAATTACCAGAACCACAAGCAGGATCAAATACCCGAACGCGTGCCATGCGTTTACGTAAATTAAGTAACTTAACTTTGTTGTCGCCAGCCTCTTCCAGTTGCAACCGGAGGTCATCTAGAAACAGCGGGTTCAGAACCTTTAGAATATTTGGCACGCTGGTATAGTGCATTCCAAGCTCACCACGCTCGTCCTCATCGGCTACCGCTTGAATCATAGATCCGAAAATGTCCGGATTGATCTCGCGCCAATTCAATTGACCTGCGTGTATTGCATAAGTACGTGCCATGCGACTAAAACTCGGTACTTCCGTACTGCCTGAAAACAGGCCGCCGTTGACGTAAGGAAATGCATCAGCCCATCGTGGCAAGTTAGCCGCCGCCCTGTCAGTAGGCTTGATATTCATAGTACGAAAAATGACTTCCAACACTTCGTGTGTGTTGGAGCCATCCCGCTCGCTCATCTGCTCCAGTGTGCTTGTAAACAATCCGCTGTCATCAAAGATATCGGTATCCTCAGCAAAAAAGCAGAACACCAAGCGCGCCATGAAATGATTCATGTCAGGACGGCGCTCTTCCTTCGCCCATTCCACGTTTTCCCGAAGTAATTCAACATAGAGCTTGTTGAGACGCCCCGTTGCACGCACATCGATAGGATTGTCTTTGATCTCCTTGATGGTGGAGATCCCTGCCAAAGGTAAGAAGAAACCAAAATGATTGGGGAAGTCGGAATAGTCCGAAGCAATTGTCTCTCCGCTGCCGAGCTCTTCTGCTTCCAGCGTCACCCCATCTGTTGCTAATACGAATTTTGCCTTCGCCTGGAGAGTCTTGGGGCTTTCACGAAGAGCTTTTAGTGTTTCGCCTACTGCACCGTGTTCGCACACTGCAATATGAATGTTATTACGCTGGAGTAAGCCGCCTAGGAAATCTGAAGTGTTTGAGTCACCCTTGCGAAGACGCTTGATTGTGGTTTCTTTGTTGCCGAAAGCGGCTAGAAAAGCGATCGGAAATTCAGCGCTGTCAAAGGGCTGGAGAGCCAAGTCTGATACTGCTGATTCGATTTCAACTGCATTCATGGTGAAATTTGCTTATCTAGCGTCGCTTCCGCGCCCGCAATGGATTCCGTGCCGGTACGGCTCGGTCCATGCAAAGGACTAGGCCAAGAATTTAGGGCAGGGCGCGCGACGCTGTAAACACCCTACCCCCCCTGCTTTTGAATTGTCCCATAGCCGGGTAGCTTTCGTGCACCCCAGAATAGGGCATCGCGGACCAAACCCCAGCCCCAAGCCTTTTGCGAAAAAAAAGAATGCGGATATTACAAGGAGGGGAGCAGAAGCTCCCCTCCTTGTTCTTTTATTTCCGCCATGCCAGGACAGCCATCATTTGCCGTGAAGCGGCCCTTGCCCAATCCGATAGATGTTGAGCAGATAATCTTGCCGGTGCGTAACCACGCTTTTGGCTTGGATTACTGGCAGGCCGTTGGCCACAAAGTAGCCAATAAGCTCTACATCACTAGACACCTCGTCGTTCGACAGCTGGTCTTCGACCCATGCCACTTGATCCGAACTGAGGTCATATTTTAGTTGGGACATTACCAATCCTTTTCCTACACTTCATTCAGGCTAGACATTCGCCTCCGGCTTGACGACAACTTTCAACCATGGACGATTTAATGCCATGACTATTCCATACAGTGCGAAGCCATATACCACGACACCACCGACCACTCGAAACATCATCACTCTCCTAGTTCATTGACGAATTTCTTCTTACGCGGATAGGTATTTTTTTCAACCTAGTGCCTAAGCCTTTAAGAAAAAGCCCGGCCTGTAAAGGCCGGGCTTTGTTGTTTCAAACGCGCGTTTAAGCGACCAGCTTTGTAACTTCTTCCAGAGTTCGCTGCTTTAATAACGCGCCAGCTCCGAACCACGCTGCATCGCGGCGGTGGTCGTCGCTACGAGCTCTCCGATGGTGATCGACGTACTCAGTTACGCTGTTAAGTAGTCCCCATGCTGTGCCACGACTGGAAGCGAGCAGGGCACCCTTTCCGCCTCCCTCGTACAGCGAGCGAACATTGGCTAGCGCTTGTTCGTTGACCACCATTTCTTTGCTTTCCTGCGATTGATAACTCAAAACACGACGCAGTAAACCTTCAGCTGAATCCGGGTCAACAGGGCACGCCACCAACACTTTCATACGTGTCACAAACGCATCCCATGACGAGACGGTAATGCCTAATTGCTGTTTGATTGCATCCGCATTGAATTGACTCCTGTGTGGCACCTTAATTGCACTGCTGGAATCGCCCAAAGCAATAGACAGGGTGTTGTTGCAGACCACGCGCACAGAGGTGAATTGAGCTGTCGTTGCCAACGTACCGTCGCAGGCCGTAGCAAGCAGTAGGTAGCCATCTACGCGGTCTTGTCCATCAAGCGTAGTGCTCTGGCCAGTCTTCGCCAGCGCCCAGAATTTGCGACCTTCACGCAGCACACCAGCGGTTTCCAACTCGAAGCCGTTCACTTCTGTCAGGTCGCGATAGAACTCCAGAATTTCGCCTGGCTGCACAACTCGAAAGCGCTTCGACACCACCGCTAACGGAGCCTTGCTGTCGGAGCGATACAAGACCTTTTGTTCCGGGAAGGCGTTGATTGATCCAATTCCATTCTTGCCAGAGATAAAGCGAACCTCTGACTCTTCAACTGTCCAATTCATGCCTGCGCTTTCTTTCCAGGCATCAATGGACTGCTCCCGCTCCAGCTTATTACCAAGCCCGTGCCAAGGCTTCTCCCCTGCGTAGGCCATTGTTTCAACCAAGTGCATGTTCTTTCCTTTTTTATCGACGGCATAAACGCACAAGGCCCGGACAGTCCGGGCCTTGTGCGTATTGCCAATAGTGAATTGCGGATCAGGGCAACTTCGCGTTGCAACCTGAGCATCTTGCGATAGCCACCAATACGGCAGCAGTCACGACCAAGATGCACGTAAGAAAATCAGACTTATCCTTCATGTCATCAGAGCATCCCTCGGAGCGAATCGTTGCGGAACGCTCTTACGCGAGACCAGTTCCTCCGGTCTCGTGGGGGTGATATGTGGTTGAGATTTTTTTGAGTGATGGTCTTTTGTTGCACTCGGATCGCTATAACAACAATTGCGAATGCTGAAAGCAAACTGGCTTGCAAGCTAAAAAGAAAACGACTTTCCAGGTCATTCGCAAGTCAGTACATTGCTTCCTTTTCTATCCTAATCGTTGAATTAACCTCAAATTTCTATGGTCTATTTACTTGGTTTAGTTTTTCGAGTATTGCCAATACTTTTTATAGCAGTCAGTTTTTTTAATTTTGATTTGTTTTGATGAATTTCGGTTTCAAGAATTGCCACAAACTCGTGAAAATCAATTCCAAATGCCAAGCAGAAATCTCGCAGTTCAATAATATCAATGCGTCGAACGCCCCGCTCGACATCGCTTACAAAGGACTGCTGGTGCCCTAGCGCGGCCGACAGGTCCTTCTGTAAAACGCCAGCCTCAAGCCTCGCTTGCCTCAACAAACTGCGTAATACGTCATATTCCGGTCTGTGAATAGTTTTTGGCATGGCCACAAAATTAATAAGTGGCCTAGAACACTATATTGGAATTTCAGATATCGGAAAATACGATATAGTGGCAGCCGAGCACAGCCATTTATCCGAAATGATATCTGAGCAGAGATTTGAGAATAGAAAACGAAATTCAGATAGTAGGCCATGCGGGGCTCTGCCATGATTTTCAGATCGCTGTCATTTGTTGCGCTTATGTAAATTGGTTGAAACTGATTTCTCAGAAAAAAAGGAAAATTATGAAAATTATTATGCTGCTTGGCTTTTTAGGGATTGTGCTTTGCGGATGCAATTCAACTTTCGACGGAACAAATTCAGAAACAGTCGAGTCATCATTAAAAAAAATGCAGAGCCAACTGTCTGAAGAAGATAAAAAAATGTTTAACAAAGACATATCAATTTTACTTTTGACCAGTCGAGGGTCTGACGAGGAGAAGTTGAAACAGATACATGGAATGGACTACAGGCAGGTCCATAGATTTATTTTGAAACTAAGGTCAGAATTTTTTATGGAGAAAATGGAAGATCAACAAAAGGTAGTTGATGAGCTAAACAAAGAAATAGCTGATCAAAAACTTGGTGATGAGGCCTTCAAACACATAACGATTAGCCTAGTAGAAATCTTGCCCGTAGACCAAACTTGCGTGGAAAAAATGATCGTAACTAATGGTTCTAATTTAAATTTAACTATAATAAAAACTAAAACATTTTCTTGGAATTCCAAAGTGCCGCTTGGTCCTGGGGAAACAACTACTTACTTATTTGAAGCTGGCGGGCAATTACATGGAGACGATTGCGCTCTATTGATGGCAGAAATGGGCATTCAGCCAGAGTATCCCGATGATATTGAATTTATTAGTGCATCATCGCAGGGCTCAACAGAAACATATGTCTCGCGAGGCATGATGGACAGATATGTGAGCCTACTTCAGGAACAAGAACCTTTGCTTGAGACTGCCAAGTCTAATTACCGTGTGACGTTTGCTGAATACGAGAATTATCACTAGGACTTACTGTAGATGGGCCGCGTTGCGGAACGCACTTACGCAGAGCCAGTTTCTTCGGTCTCATGGGGCGATATGTGTTTGAGATTAGTTTGAGTAGGGAAAACTCGAACTTAAATTCACAGGCGACGCTAATTCTCAAGCACAAAGTGAGATTAAATAAAAGTTAGAAAATTTTGCGTTATTTAATTTTCAATCGGAAAAGAATTTATGTCGAGCTCAAGGACTGGCGAATTTTTTCAATGACCAGCTCAATTCTTACGAAGACCATCGCATCAAAATCTGCATGATGCTCAATACCGATCCCTGCCAAGAGTCCAATGCAAGGTGAATTCTCCGATAGGTGTGCAGGATCAGGCAGACAAAGATCAAGCAGAACACCACCACTAATTCCAGTGGGATTCGTTGATTCGTAAATCGCCCCGTGATAATTGCCTGAGAGCTTTTCAAACTTGATAAAGAAGTGATCTGTTCCTGAGATACCCAGCTTTTCAGCCAATGCTGCATTCTCCACATGAATGCCCTGGTAGGTCCATGCAGCGGCTTTAACCTTTAATTCCGAGGTGTTGATTTCACTATTTTGCGAATGTGGATAGCCCATCGCCAGAAACTGACGCCCATCTAAACGCCCTCTATTGTGAGAAACCTGATCCTCCTCGATGCATTGCAGTGAGGTCACTTTCTTCAGCATAGGCTCGGACATTTTCCAGAAAGCGAAGTCATACAGGTCTTTATTCCGATTGCTATCTGGAGCAACGGTGATGTTGAAATCACCTTCAATGGTTATCAGGCTATTAATGTCGCCCACAAGTAAACTCGTATATTTATTTTGGTCGATAACATGTGCTGCTGTCACAAGAAAGGCTTGGCCAGCGACTCGCAAAAAAAAGCAGCTGCCGATTGCGGTAGGGGCATTCCCGACCACGCCATAGATAATCTTAACTGACGGCAAAAAACGATCACCAATTATCTTTGCGCATTCATCAGCTCTCGCCATGACTATTTGTTTTACAGTTAGGATTGACGTCATGAATTAGATCCATCTGAAGGGTGGGTGAAATCCTAGCAGCTATATTGTAAATAGATTGCAGTAAAAGCAATGTCAGCTTAAACAATCACTACTTGTGGAACTTCAATTTTCTGTGCAATTGCGTTGTACAGATCAACTTCAGTCTGCTGTGAGCGGATAGACACGACTAAGCTATAACGTGCAGGCAGGCCATATCTTTCCAATCCAGGGCGAGTACGCCACCAGCCTGCCGAGGGATATACCGCTATGAAACCACGACTAGCTAGATCAGCGGCGCTACCTTCCCACACATCTTGGTGTAATGAGCCGCGATGACGTTGGCGGTCTCCGAGATACCAATTTGGATCTTTGGGGTTTACCGGGTCTCCATCATCTTCACGCAGAGCTGCGGCATTCACTCTAGCAACGAACTCTTCTGTCGATGCATCTAGAGGGCGTTGTATGTCGAAGCGCAAGCGATGTGATGGGTAATGAAATTTCGATGTGGCACCTCGTGAAGACGGGTTTGGCTCTATAAAGTAGGAAAGCGTTACACGCATCTGTACGTTCGCATCTTGTAATGCTTCCAATTCATCTTTTGGCCAAGGCAATTCATGCAAGTTCATATCACGACTTGCGACTCCTTTCCCTTGAACCTTGGCGTAAGGGTGAACAACATCTTCGATAACCAACGTAAGAGAATTGCTTGCGCTCCAAAGCGCACGCTCCAAATCTGGAACTCCCCAGCCACAATGTCTAATCAAGTTAACATAGTAGTTTTTAGTAGGGCGTCTCCCAGCAGGAAGATGCATAGCACGCATTGCATTAGTCCACTCGGCAGAATGGACTAACAAAGCTCGGATAGTTTCCGGACGCAGATGCGGATATGCAGTCATAATTTGCGCGGCCAATCTTGCGCATAAAGCTGATGCTGCACTGGTCGCATTACTTGTTGTGAATAACCGCTCAACAGGCGCGTTATGAATTGTTAGCAAATTAAGGCTTGACATACCAACAGCACCTAAAGCGTCCTTCGCTACATTTCCGCCCTCCAAAACTACCTCAGGCTTCAGTGGCCACGCACTGTCCCAGGTAGCTGAAGTAGTTGTAAATGGACTGAGATCACCTTCTTGTGCCACCGGAACTAGAGTCGCATGACCATCCGTATCAACTTTAGACGTACAGGCACCAACAGTTATTGCATTCCAGGCTTGGCCAGGATCATGTACAAGATTTGTGGAAAGGCTGGCGGGATAAGCACCCCAGGCATTAGGATCTTTTGTATTTCCTGCTGATAAGACAAACAGTCGTGGAAACTCACCTGCACCGTCAGGATCGGCGGCGAGACTGTCCACCGCTGACGACCAAGATGATGGACGACCACGATCACGGTAGTCAGACGCTGTAACGGCAGAAGTAAAAACTCTTCGCCTACCAGGCGCTGTAATTTCAGGGCGGCCTACTGCCTCTGCGAAAAGGTATGCGTGATGTCGTTCGTCACCTTCATTTCCTCCCTCTTCCTGGATGATCTTAACTGACTCAAGACGATGTGCTACGTCAATCGAAAAAGTCGATGCAAGAGCTTCTGTTAAGTCACCATAGGCTGCTAAACCGGCAAGCCCAGTGCCATGATTAGCGCTATCATCCACGCCCCAAGCCGGCTCGACTGAGTGCATGTCGGCAATAGCTATCATGGACTCTAACAATGGATGTCCTCGATTGACTCCTGAATCGAGCAAACAAATGCGCGGAATAGCGTCGCTATCCTCTGCTAAATTCACACGTTGTAGTAAATCTTCTAGCCGCTCTTGTTGCTCCGTAACTCCCATGCCATCGAAGAACTCAGCGGTATCTTTGGCACGCCGCAACTCTGCAACGCAGTTTAATGTCATTACTGAACGCGAGAATTGCCTCTGAGAACCATACATCAATAGCACCGTGCGTTCTGGAAAATTGACCTGGTGATTACTGACGGTGCATTCAGCCAGCCTCGCTAGTTTCTTAAAATCTTCAACTACGCTATCTCGCTGCCCACGAACAGGCAGCCATACTTCCCACCAAAATAATGTGTTTGGATCTTCGGGAAGTAGCTCTGGAAGATCAGTCCACAATGCGTTCAATTCAATGTTGCGAATTGATTCAATGGTATTTAGCAAATTGTGATGATCAAGCAATTTCCCGTTCTTATCTTTCTTTTCTTCGAGATACTCGATGACGTAGTTTTCAAAGTGAGCTAATTGCCCATCTGGAACAAACACATTCGCAAAAGTTGTATTGCCTTCCTTGCGCACACTAAGGAGTTCGATCTTCTTTGTTTCGTTCGCAAGACTCTCAAAAGCAAGCTCTACCTCTGGCTGGCCTGTGAACTGAATTTGCAGCCCTAAGCCGCTTTCTAGCCCTTGTTGCCGCTGCGCCTCAACCACAGCAACTTGGGTTGGCCTCAGTACGTGTAATTGAGTTTGCAGTGCTTGACCATGCTGCTGTCTTGGCAAATCCGGGATGACCTTTGTCGCCCCACCTTTTGGTGTGTGTGCGGTGAAATCAATGGAGGTGGACGTGCCCCTAAGAACAAAGTGCGGACGCTTATCTTGAGGTTGATCAGCCGCCATTCAGTGCTCTCTTATTTGTTATTTTTCATTTTTGGGCTAAGTTGTTGACGTTCTTGAAGAGCTTGGCATAGTACATTGACATTGATACGCGACTCTTCGTGCATGATGGCGTCTTTAATAGCATCATCAACAGCCCGGCTGACTTCCGCAAAACTAAGACCTTTGATATTTGTAGTTACGGCTTTTACCGAGAATGGCTTTGGTGTAAATCTGCCAAGCCTGGATCTAACTAAAGCAATCGCCTGAGAAGGCGTAGGAAGGTGGTACTCAACTACATCATCAAAGCGACGGAAAAGCGCATAGTCAAGGATTTCAGCGTGATTAGTCGCTGCGATAATGAGGCTATGGGATTGATCGTGTTCGATCATCTGGAGAAAGCTATTCAAAACACGACGGATTTCCCCAACGTCATTTGCGAGTCCACGTTGCGAACCAATTGCATCGAATTCATCGAAAAAATAGACACCCCGAACTTCGGAAATTGCATCGAAAATCTGACGCAATTTTGCTGCTGTCTCACCCATGAACTTAGTGATAAGCGAGTCCAATCTAACTGAAAATAGCGGGATGCCTAATTCGCCCGCTAAAGCAGATGCGGTCATTGTTTTACCAGTACCAGGAGGGCCGACCAGCAATAATTTACGCCGTGGTGATAATCCGTGTTCGCGAATGCGTGCAAAGAGGCGCTGCTCCTTCATGATGCGCTGGATCTGCGTGGCGATGCGCTGATCTAGCACCATATCTGCCAAGCGACTCTTGGGATAAGTTACCGTGAGAAGGTTCGCCAATTCACCACGCGGACGAGCCATTGGCACTAAATTGCCATGCTGTTTTTCGGACGGAGTGCGAGCCTTCGCTATATCAATCATCTCGCGAAGTTCTTCTGCGAGTTTGCCGTGCCCAACCTTCGCTTCATGCGCTGCAACTTGCATCGCAACTGAATAAAACTGCCGGTCGTCCCGATCAATATGGGATTTTAAAAGCGCTTTTAGTTGTTCTGCGCTAGCCATCTCGCTTCCCTTGTCTGCGACACTATTTTTGCCGTTTACCTATTTATCCCAATGGACTACTTCGACCCATCGGTATGTTTTCATCAAGAGCAAAATTAGACTCATCTCGCCTTGCCTTAGCGCAGCTAAAAACGGGTACTCCTGAATCTTAACCTGAAAATTCGTCAACAGTGAAGTATTAACGAAATACCACAATTATGACGTATTACGTCTGCATATCCGCTTAGAGATTTCATGTTCAGCCAGCTTTGCGGCGGATAGCAACAACCTTAGTATTGAGTCTTAATGAGTCCAGGTAACTAGCCCACGCCTGCATCATCTTCTTACGTTCCGCCAAGTGGGCGGTTCGATTGTAAGCACGGCCCAAAGGGTCTCGGACTGCATGCGCAAGTTGGTGTTCGATAAAGTCAGGCCGAAAACCAAGAACTTCGTCTAGTACAGTGCGAGCCATAGCTCTGAAACCGTGAGCGACAATAGTCTTACCATCGAATCCCAAGTTCTTTAAAGCGGCATTGATTGTGTTCTCGCTCATGGCACGCGAGGCACTGCGCACACTCGGGAAAACATAATCACTTCGTTTAGTAATCGGGTACAGTTCACGCAGCATTTCTATTGCTTGGCTAGGCAGCGGAACAATGTGCGGAGTGCCTGTCTTACTTGTCGTGAAACGCCACTCAGCTTTATCTAAATCAATTTCACTCCACTTCGCACTGCGAAGTTCGCCAGGGCGAACAAAAAGCATAGGGGCGAGCTTTAGTGCTGTCTGGGTGACAACCGAGCCTTGATAGGTGTACAGCGCTCGCAACAACTCTCCGATCTTCTCGGGGTCAGTCACGCTAGCGAAGTGTTTGGCCTGAGGCTGTTCCAATGCGCCGGTGAGGTCGTCGGCTGGGTTGCGTTGAGCGCGCCCGGTTGCAATGGCGTAGCGGAATACACGGCCTGCGAGTGACCTTGCGCGATGAGCCGTTTCTACGACTCCGCGTTTCTCCAGCTTGCGTAATGCCGCTAGCAATATAGGTGCAGTCACTTCGGCAATTGGGATGTCCGCAATACCTGCCAAACCTTTTTCGATGAGACGGCGTTCTCGCTTGACGGAACCGGGAGTCAGACCTTCCTTCTCGCGCTTCGCCAGCAGTTCAGTAGCGATAACTAGAAAAGTGCTTTCCGATTGCTCCGTTCTAACAGCGCGTTCAATGCGTGCTACCTGCGCGGGATTCGCTCCGCCTTTAACCAGCGCGCGTAGCTTCTCATGTTCGGCACGCGCTTCAATCAAGGACATCCCTGGATATTCCGACAGAGTAACAATGCTTGGCTTGCCTGCGTAACGGTAGCGGTAGCGCCAGGCTTTGGCACCAGTTGGTCGCACTTCAATGCAAAGCCCATTCTTGTCAGCAATGCGATACGCACTATCTCTAGGCTTTAGCGAGCGGATCTTTGTGTCAGTCAACATGTGAGTCAGCCATAAGTGAGTCAAGCATTTGTGAGTCAGCAGGACTGAGGGTCAGTCTGTGACTCACAGCTTGACTCACTTATGCGCCGGATTCAAGTGGATGGGTCTGGACGGTCTCGGACAAAAAACCCTTTTAGTAGAAGGGTTTCAGGTAGTTTCTTGGAATAGACTGGACATCCTCGGATGCCTATTTGGTGGGCCCACCAGGACTTGAACCTGGAACCAACGAATTATGAGTTCGCTGCTCTAACCAATTGAGCTATAGGCCCGACAGTGATTATTATCGCTGCTGCGGAGCAATTGGGAAACCTTTAATTACGATTTTCGATCCAAAAAAAGCCCCGCACTGCGGGGCTTTAATCTTTTGCGAATTATTCCAGATCAAGGAAGCTGCGCAGTTGTTCCGAGCGACTTGGATGGCGTAATTTGCGAAGTGCTTTAGCCTCGATTTGACGAATACGTTCGCGCGTCACATCGAATTGCTTGCCGACTTCTTCCAGCGTGTGATCGGTGTTCATGTCGATGCCGAAACGCATGCGCAGCACTTTCGCTTCGCGTGGGGTCAGGCCGGCAAGTACGTCGCCGACGGTTTCGCGCAGGCCGATATTGGTCGCGGTTTCCATCGGGGATTCGACATTGGTGTCTTCGATGAAGTCGCCCAGATGGGAGTCTTCGTCGTCGCCGATCGGTGTTTCCATCGAAATTGGTTCTTTGGCGATTTTCAGGACTTTGCGGATCTTGTCTTCCGGCATTTCCATTTTCTTCGCCAATTCTTCCGGCGTTGCTTCACGGCCCATTTCCTGCAGCATCTGGCGCGAAATACGGTTGAGCTTGTTGATCGTTTCGATCATGTGCACCGGAATGCGGATGGTGCGGGCCTGATCGGCGATCGAACGGGTTATGGCCTGACGAATCCACCAGGTAGCATAAGTCGAGAATTTGTAGCCGCGACGGTATTCGAACTTATCGACCGCTTTCATCAGACCGATGTTGCCTTCCTGGATCAGATCAAGGAATTGCAGACCGCGGTTGGTGTATTTTTTCGCAATCGAAATCACCAGACGCAAGTTGGCTTCGACCATTTCTTTCTTGGCCTTGCGTGCTTTGGCTTCACCGCGGATCAGCGCGAGACTGATTTCCTTGATGTCGGCCAGAGACAGGTGCAACGAAGATTCGATACCGGCCAGTCTTTCCTGTTCGGCAACGATGTCGTCCTTGTGCTCGCGCACGCCGGACGACCATTTTTGCTTGCGGCGAATGACATCGTCGGCCCACAGGGTATTCAGTTCGTTGCCCGGCCAGGCACGCAGGAAATCCTTGCGCGGCATTTTTGCCAGACGGGTGCAGATGTCCATGATGCGGCGTTCGTGATCCTTGATCGAGTTGACCACTTCGCGCAGCTTGCGGACAAAATTATCCATTTGCACATTGGGAAGTTTCAGGCGCAAAAACTCGGCTGCCATTTCTTCGCGGATTTGCAGGGTCTTCTTGTCGGCAGAACCGCCCTTGGCGTGCTGCTTCAGGAATTTCGCATGCAGGACTTTCAGGATATCCATGCGGCGCGCGACTTCGAGCGGATCCGGTCCGGTTTCAACGGCCGTCGCTTCGCCGTCTTCGCCATCGCCTTCGACCACTTCTTCAACCACGATTTCAGCATTCTCATCGAGTGCTTCAACCGGAATTTCTTCAACCGGTGGCTCAAGATCGAGGAAGCCGCTGACGACTTCGGCCAGACGCTTCTTGCCTTCGAGGTGCAGGTCGTAATCTTCGAGCAAAAGCTGGATCGACCACGGGAAGCTGGCGAGCGAGGCATGGACCTGGCCCAGGCCTTCTTCGATGCGCTTGGCAATGGCGATTTCGCCTTCGCGGGTCAGCAATTCGACCGTACCCATTTCGCGCATGTACATGCGGACAGGGTCGGTAGTGCGGCCACCTTCGGTATCGAGTGCGGTCAGTGCAGCAGCGGCTTCTTCGGCGGCTACGGTATCGTCGGCGCTTTGTACCGGTGTGGAATCTGACAACAGCAGTGTTTCGGCATCGGGTGCAACTTCATGCACTTCAATACCCATGCCGTTGATCATGCCGATAATGTCTTCGATCTGTTCTGGATCGACGATGTCATCAGGCAGGTGATCATTGACCTCGGCATAGGTTAAGTAACCCTGCTCAAGACCTTTGCTGATGAGTAGTTTAATATCGGACTGTTGCGTCGGACGATCGATGCTCATTGAAAAAAAGCCGCAGACGTTAAGGAACCCGGCATTATATAGGAATCAAGACTTAAGCGGCAAGTAACTGATTTTATTCAGGTTATTTTGGGGCTTAGGTTTCCAGCCAAAACGTGACGGGACCGTCATTGACCAGCTTAACTTTCATATGGGCGCCAAACTGGCCGGTTTCAACCTTCGGGTGCTGCTGGCGGCAGAGGTTTAGCAGGCGTTCAAAGCCTTTCATACCGTCCTCTGGGCTGGCGGCGCTACTGAAACTTGGTCGTTTGCCGCTATTTGTGTCGGCCGCCAGGGTGAATTGGCTGATCAGCAACAATCCGCCGCCGACATCCTGCAGCGATTTATTCATCTTGCCCTGTTCATCGCCGAACACACGGTAGCCCAGCAAGCGTTCACACATGCGCTGAATACGCGTTTCATCATCGCCCGGTTGCACGGCGACCAAGGCAAGCAATCCGTTATCGATAGCGCCGATAATTTTTTCATCGACCTCGACGCTGGCTTCGGAAACGCGCTGGATAAGTGCAATCATGCAAGCATGCTGCCAGAGTCGGCAAATGCAGGTCAATTAATGTGGTCATCGCCAAGCACTCCCGTTTAGACTTCGGCTTATGAAGACTTTTGCCTGGTTCGGGCATTTTTTATTTTTGCTTGCCGCCATCGTGGGTCGTTTGCCTTTGTCCTGGCAGCGCGCGATTGGCAAAACGCTGGGTTTGTTGTCTTATCACTTGAATACGCGTGAAGCAAAAGTGGCGCGCGTGAATTTCCAATACAACGCAGCGGTTGCAGTGGACGAGGTGGAAGCACTCGTCAAAACCGTGATGCGTTCGACCGGCCGTAATTTTCTGGAAACCCTGCGAGTCTGGACGCGTCCGCGTGCCGATAATTTGCGTTTGATTAAAAACGTGCACGGCATTGAAAAACTCGATGCTGCCCAGGTAGCGGGAAAAGGCCTGATCATTGCCGCACCGCATTACGGCAATTGGGAATTGCTGATCGCGTACATGGCGTCGCGTGGCACGTTCGCGCTGGTGTATCGCGTGCCCGAGGAAACCTGGGGCGATGTGTTTCTGCGGCGCGCACGCGGTGGCGAAAACGTGGTGTTGGTGCCGGCGGAAACCAATGCGATGCGGCCACTGTGGAAAACACTGCAAGCCGGCGGCACGGTTGGCATAACGCCGGATCAGCAGCCGAAATTCGGTGGCGGTGAATTCGCGCCGTTCTTCGGCAAGCAGGCCCTGACCCTGAGCCTGATCCCGAAATTGGCCGAACGTAGCCAGGCGCCGGTGGTATTCGCTTATACCGAAGCCACCAAGGACGGGTTCGATCTGTTTTTTGAAATGGCAGATCCACGGATCCAGGACAAAAATTTGTTGCTGGCCACCGAAGTGATGAACGCGCAAGTGGAAACGATCGCAAAACGTGACCTTCGGCAGTACCAATGGACTTACAAACGCTACACGCTAAGGCCGCCCAATAGCGGCGAAAAAAATCCCTACAGGCAATTACGTCGCTAAATCATGAATACCGAAATCACAAAAGAAATCCCCGTGCCGCAGCTGGCCGAACAATGGCGGCCATTGGCACCTTCGGCACGCAATGTGTTCATCGGTGTCGGTGCCGTCTGGACATTCGTGATCACGATATTGCCGGCAAGCATTTTCGTGGTTGCCCAAGACGATTCACCCTGGTGGTATTTGTCGGCTGTTTTGGCCTTGTCGCTGCTGACCGCGAGCCTGGCGGCGGTGATCGCGCATAAGCGGTGGAAAAATACCTTCTGGAAACTCGACGACGAGGCCTTGAATGTGCGACGCGGAAAAATGTGGTTCAAGCAAATTTGCTTGCCACGCTCGCGCGTGCAGCATCTGGATTTCGAGCGTGGTCCACTGGAACGCCGTTATGGCCTGGCGACGCTGGTAATCCATACCGCAGGAAGCCAGGAGCGCGCGATCAGGCAGTCAGGACTCTTGCTGGCCGACGCCGAATATCTGCGCGATGCATTGGTGCCGAAGGACCGTCAAAATGACGAGTGAGCCGGAAAATGTCGGCATTGCCATAGCCAAATCCGAGATTGAAAAACAGCGTCGCCTGCATCCGATGTCTTGGATGTTCGTGCTGCTGGTGCAACTCAGGCAGTTTGCAGTTCCGTTGCTGATTTTATTGTTCACCGGGCGCGGCGATCGCTATGAATTTTATTCGCTGATCGGCGTTGTGGCGTTGGCGATCTACTCGGTATTCCAGTACTTCACTTATCGATATCGCGTGCATGGCGACGAGTTGGTCGTGCGTAGCGGAGTATTCCAGAAATCGGTTCGGCATATTCCGTTCAGCCGAATCCAGAATGTATCGATTACGCAGAACATATTGCATCGCCTTTTCAATGTTGCCGAAGTCAGGCTCGAAGCGGCCGGTGGTGCGAAAGCCGAAGCGGAAATGCGCGTGCTGAGTCTTGCCGATGCACATGCGCTGGAGGAATTGATCCGTACCAACGTCGGAGCCAATGCCAATAGTTCTGCGTCGGAAGCGGCATCGTCGGACGCATCAACGTTGCATAGTTTGTCGGTGCTGGATGTTGTCAAACTCGGGCTCATCAATAATCGCGGCATGTTCGTGATTGGCGGTGCTGCCTATCTTTTGTCGCAGGGCGCCGGAAATTCAATCGGCAAATTCATAAAGCCTGCCGTCAAATTTCTGTTCGGCTGGTCGGACAGTTTGCATCTGGGTACCTCGGCAACGGTGTTGGGTATCCTGCTGCTGATAGTTTTCTTTGTAGTGCTGCTGCGTGTGTTTTCGGTGGTGATGGCATTGCTGCAATATCACGGTTTCAGTTTGTCGCAGCGCGGACGCCGCCTGACCGTGCAGCGTGGATTGCTGTCGCGTTTGCGTAGCAGTCTGCCGTTGCGCCGGATCCAGGCGTATGGTCTTACCGAAGGTTGGTTGCATCGCCGTTTTAACAAGCGCAGTTTGAAAGTCGATAGCGCTGCCGGTGTCGAAATCAACCAGGAGGACAAATCACCACTGCGCGATCTGGTGCCATTGGCATCACCGGAAGAAATGGACCAGTTAATCGCCCGCTTCCTGGCAAGTGATCAGTGGCCAATCAAGAACTGGCAACCATTGCATGACGATGCCTGGAAGCGTGAATTCCTGATCCCGGCGTCGATGGTGCTGCTCGCGGCAATTTCAGGCGCGGTTTTTTACCAGGCCTATATTGCCTGGGCTTTGCTGATTATTCCGGTCTTGTTTCTGCGGGCAAAAGTATGGTCGGCGCATGCGGCGTTTGCACAGGACGACAATTTGATAGCGGTACGCGAAGGCTGGCTTTCGCGTGAGTGGCGCTTTGCTGAAATCAGCAAACTGCAAGGCCTGAGATTGCATGAGGGCATTCTGGATCGCCGTTATGGCATGGCCAGTCTTTATCTGGACACGGCCGGTGCGCAGGCGATGTCATCACCGTTCCGGATTCCCTATCTGCCACGCGAGCAAGCCGAAATCCTGTTGAAACAACTGTCGACGAAAATCAGTCGGGCGCCGCTGCCGTTTTAGGGTGCTAGTGTCGCGCACCGCGCGACTCTTATTCGCGCCAGAATTGCGGCGTTAACAGCACCAGTACGGTAAAAATTTCCAGTCGTCCGAGGATCATTGCAAAACTGCAAACCCAGATCGACAAATCATCCAGCGCCTGGAAATTGGACGTTACCAAACCCAGGCCGCGGCCCATATTGTTGATGCAGGCGGCGATCGCGGAAAATGCGGTGACGATATCCACACCGGTTGCGGTCAGGATCAGGGTCATAACCAGATAGCTGCAGATATACAGCGTGCAGAATCCTGCCACGGAGATCACAACACTTTCCGACACGCGTTTGCCACCCACCGTGACCAGGAACTGTCCCTTCGGATGGACCAGTTGTTTGATTTCACGCAAGCCCTGGCGCACGACCATTTGCACGCGCGCGACCTTGATGCCGCCTGCGGTGGAACCGGCGCAGCCGCCGATGAAAGCCACCATGATCAACAATAATGGCGCCAGCCCGGGCCATTCGGAATAATTGCTTGAAATAAAACCGGACGTGGTGATGTTGGAAACCGACTGAAATAAACCATGCCGCAGGGCGTCGAAAATATTTCCGGGATGTCCGCCGAGATAAAGGTTTGCGGCGACCAGCAATGCAACCACCAGCGCGACGATGACGAAGGTGCGGAGTTCCGAATCACTTTGGTAATGGCTTACCGTTGCACGCCGCCACGCATACCAGTGCATGCCGAAATTCAATGCGCCCAGCAGCATGAAAATAATGGCGACCGATTCGAGCAGCGGATTGTTCCAGAAGCCGAAGCTGGCATCGTGCGTGCTGAATCCTCCGGTCGCTACGGTCGACATGCCGTGGCAGATCGCATCGAAAAAAGTCATGCCGCCGATCCAGTAACTCAATGCGCACAACACGTTCAAACCAAGATAGACCATCCACAAGGCGCGCGCAGTTTCGGCAATGCGCGGCGTGAGTTTATTGTCTTTCTGCAAGCCGTTGGTTTCAGCGCGGAACAATTGCATGCCGCCGATTTTCAGCATCGGCAAAATCGCAATTGCCAAAATCACGATACCCATGCCGCCGTAGAAATTCAGCGATTGCCGGAAAAACACCATGCTGCGAGGCAGGGCGTCGAGACCGGTGATGGTGGTGGCGCCGGTTGTGGTGAGTCCGGAGGTGGCTTCAAAGACGGCATCGGTATAGGAAAGATACGGAGCCGCCAGCGTGAATGGCAGCGCAGTGATCAGGCTGGCGATCATCCAGATGCCGGTCGTGATGAAAAAGCCGTCGCGCAAACGCAATTCGTACCGCAGATGCCGCACCGGCCACCAGAGCAGCAGACCGACGATTCCCGGGGTTGCCATGCTTTCAAGAAATGCCGCCGTGGTGTCTTCGCCCAATACGACTGCAATGATCAGGGGCGGCAGCGAAATCAGCGAAGATGCCGCGATAATCGCACCGAGAATTCGCAACATGGCCTGCATGCGCAGACTCACAGAATCGAGCCTCCGACCTGGAACAGCATGTTAACTTTGGACAATTGCCGCTTGTCCATCACGAACAAGATGACATGGTCGCCAGGTTCGATCACCAGATCATGGTGGGCAATCAACAGGGTTTCGCCGCGAACGATGCCGCCGATCGTGGTGTTTTCCGGCAGTTCCAATTCTTCCAGTGAGCGACCGATCACGCGCGATGTTCTGCGATCACCGCGCACGATGACTTCGATCGCTTCGGCCGCACCACGGCGCAAAGGGTAGACATAGGCCGGCGCACCTTCGCGGATATGCGACAACAAGGCGCCCAAGGTGACCTGTTGCGGACTGACGGCGATATCGATGCTACCGCCTTCGACGAGTTCGGCGTAGGACGGGCGGTTAATCAGGGCGACCACTCGCGGGCAGCCGAGACGCTTGGCCAGCATGGCCGACAGGATGTTGGCTTCGTCGTCGTTGGTCAGTGCGCAATAGATGTCGGTTTGATCGATATTTTCTTCGCGCAACAAATCTTCATCGGCGCAGTCGCCAACCAGCACGATCGAATTCAGTAAATCCTCGGCGATATTCCTGGCGCGATCACGTGAACGCTCGAGCACTTTTACCGAATACTTTTTCTCGATCATGCGGGCAAGATTGCGGCCGATATTGCCGCCGCCGGCAATGAAAATGCGTTTGGTCGGCCGCGAGTCAAGTTTGCGAAGCTCGCTCATTACCAAGGAAATATTCTTCTGGTCGGCCAGGAAAAAAACTTCGTCGTCGGCTTCGATGATGGTATGACCCTGCGGGCGAATCGGCTTGCCCTTGCGGAAAATGGCGGCCACGCGGGCATCGACATTGCTCGGCAAATGCTGGCGCAGCTCGCGAATTTCATGGCCGACCAAAGCGCCGCCGGAGACCGCGCGGACTGCCACCAACTGTGCACGGCCATCAGCAAAATCGAGTACCTGCAAGGCGCCGGGATATTCGATCAGGCGCTTGATGTGTTTGCAGACCAATTGCTCGGGACTGATCGCGGTGTTGACCACGGCATGCTCGCCGCCTTCCGTGGCCAGCGCCAGATACTCGGCTTCGCGCAAACGCGCGACTCGGGTTTTGGTTTTGAATTGCTTGGCGGCAACCTGGCAGGCGACCAGATTGACTTCGTCGCTGGAAGTCACCGCGACCAATAATTCCGCTTCGTCGGCGCCCGCTTGCGACAGCACGCTTGGCAGCGATGCATGGCCGGCAACAGTGCGGATATCGAGCTTTTCCGAGAGTTCGCGTAGGCGGTGCAGGTCGTTATCGACCACGGTAATGTCGTTGTTTTCGGAAGCGAGCGCGGCCGCTACCGAAGTGCCGACTTGCCCCGCGCCAAGAATAAGAATTTTCATACGGCTCCCATGTCACGCGATAACAGCATACTGCCTAAGCAAATAAATGATAACGATTTTATCAGGGCGTCAATGGCAGCCGGTGGTCGCCGCTGCGCCGATCAACCACCAGCTTCTGCGGTTTGCATTGCCGAGCGAAACCGCATCCGCGTTTTTGAAATCGATGCATTCGGTATGTTTGCTTGATTGCACCAGCAGGCGTCGTTGATCCGGTGAAGTCTTCAACCAGGCCACGCCTTTTTGCAATTGCGTGCCCGGCGAATCCAGGAATCCGAAATCGGTGGTTGGTCCGGTTGCCTGCAACAGATTTTGTTCTTTCCAGTCAACCAGTCCAATCGTGACGCTTGCTCCTGCCGAGTTTCGCGCAGTTGTCATGATGTCTTTCGAAGAGCTAGCGCCATCGAGTACGGGATACACGACAAAGCTGTAGCCGAGCCAAAGCGAAAGGAAAAAAACCAGGCAGGCATGCAACGGCTTTTTGTGCCTGAAGATCAGGCTGGCGAGGAAACTAATTGTGCCAACCGCAAGAAACATCCACCACACCGGTTCCAGCGAAGCTGCGCCGCGTTCGAGCAGAAGTTTTTTCTCGAAGCCGGGATCACTGCTTATTAAAAGCACGCCGGCCACGATGAACAATGCGCCGAGAATTGCAATCACTGCAGTCAACACATATCGGAAACTGCTGCGCTCCGACAAGGCATGCATAAACGGTGCTGCAGCCAGGGCGAAGGCGGGCAGGGCCGGCAAAATGTACATGTCGCGTTTGCCGCTGCTGATACTGAAGAACACCACGACCAGAATTGCCCAGACCAGCGGTAGCAAGACTTTTGCATCCTTGCTGCGGAAGGATTCGCGCCACGGTTTCCAGAGCCAGAAAAACGCCAGTGAAAACGGCATCCAGAAAAACACGATGATTTCGGCGAAATACCAAAAGGGTTCGTGGTGTCCCCAGGGATTGGCGTAACGCTCGGCAGTTTGCCGGAACAAAATATCGTTGAGATATTTGTGCTGCTCGATGGAGTCGTTCTGGTTAACCGTCCACAGCAGTGGAACAAGCCAGATTGCTATCGCGGCAAGGAAAAAAATGATGCCGCCCGACCAACGCAATGCAGATGAATCGGTCCGCTCGGACATGCCGTTCGCATTGGCGAAACGCAGTGCGATATAGGGAATGAAAATCAGCAGTGGTAAAAAACCGACGCCTTTCGTGATGATGCCGAGCCCGCAGAAAAAACAAGCGGCATAAAACCAGCGCCAATACGGTCCGAGCAGCAGATGCCGGATGAAACCGTAAAGGGCGATCGTGGTAAACAAAACCAGTACCGGATCAATCTGCGCGCGCTTGAATTGATACGCAAACTGGAAACTAAACAAGACCGCTGCGGCTGCCCAGATGCCGGCACGCGGATTCCAGAGGCGACGTGCACAATCGTAAGTCAGGAACAGAACGGACATGCCGGAGATCAGCGAAGGCAGCAAAAAACTCCAGCGCCAACTACCGATGATTTTGTAGCAGGTCGCCAACAACCAGAAAAAAAACGGTGGTTTGTCCGGGTACAACTCGATGCCGCGATGCGGGAACAAATAGTTGCCGCTTTCCACCATCTGCTTCGCCACCAGCACGAAGCGCGGTTCGTCCGACGGCCAGGGTTCCCGCAAACCGTAGCCTGCGGCCAGCACGACGAATGCCAACACGAAAAACCAGAACAGCTGCTTCCGGTCATCCAGACTCAGTGCCGGCAGTGCAGTCACGCGGCAACCTCATTGCGTTTTTGCATCAGTGCGTAGAAAAATCCATCCATGTTTTCTTCACCCGGGAAGCGTTGCCGACCCAGACCGCCTGCGTGACCGAACTTCTCGTCCAGCGGCAATGCGATGGCGTCTTTGGTATCGGACAGGAAACCGTTGATCTGGAATTCGTTTTCCATTTTCAGAACCGAACAAGTGCAGTACAGCAAGCGACCGCCCGGTTTCAGCAAAGGCCAGAGCGAACGCAGTATGCGGGCTTGCAGCTCTGCAAGCTTGCCAATGTCTTCGGCCTTGCGATGCCATTTGATATCCGGTTGCCGGCGAATAATCCCCGTAGCCGAGCAGGGAGCATCAAGCAAAATCGCATCGAATTGTTCGCCATCCCACCAGGTTTCCGAATCTGATGCATCCGCCATTTTCACCTGGATATTCGGTGATGCAAGTCCAAGTCGTTCAAGGGTTTCATTGATGGGCGCCAGTCGCGCAGCTGCAATGTCCAGTGCAAGAATGCGACCATCTCCTACTAGCTCGGCCAGATGCGCCGTCTTGCCGCCCGGTGCAGCGCAGGCGTCAAGGATATATTCACCTGGTTTCGCATCCAAAGCTTCAACAGCGAGTTGTGCCGCACCATCTTGTACCAAGAAATTTCCGGAGCTCCAGCCGGGCAATACATTCAAAGCTTGATGTTCCATCACGCAAATGGAATTGGAAGGACTAACGGGAGCCTCGCATTCGATTTGCACTTCACGGAATGCGTCCAGTACTTCCGTACGTGAACTGCGCGACGAATTGACTCGCAACCACAGGGGAGCAGCTTCGTTATTGGCCCACAAGATATTGTTAAAATGATTTGGCCATTCGTGTTGCAATTGCTTGATCAGCCAATCCGGGTGACTGCTTTGAATGGCTTGATTGCTTGATGTCGGCAGCGGCTCGCGGGTAGCGCGGCGCAGGATGGCATTGACCAATCCGACTTGGGTTGCCTGCCCGACTTCGCGTGCTGCTTCCACAGTCGCCGAAACCACGGCATGCGCCGGCATTTTCATGCCGTGCAATTGCGCCAGTCCGGTCAGCAATAAACACTGGATCGGAAAGTCTTTGCGGGGCAAGGGTTTGTTTAGCCACTGCGACAAGACAAATTCGTAATAACGATGGTGCCGCAAGGTCGTGAAGCAAATTGCTTCGAGCAAGGCGCGGTCGCGCGGATCATTCAGTTCGCCGATATTTTGCTGGATAACGGCTTTCAATGAACGCTTTCCGGCCAGCACTTGTGCCACCATTTTTCCCGCCATAACCCGTACTTCGGTGCCCGGGCTCATTGCATTGCTCGCAGCGAAGGATTGGCGTTCAAATAATCGGTAATTGAAATCGGACGGCCGCCTTCGCGTTGCACTGAATGCAAACGCAGAGCACCTTCGCCACACGCGATATCGAGACCATGTTGATTCGCGAGCAAGATGGTTCCGGGTATTTGCTTGTGGGGCAATGGAATCGCGGTAGCGTGATGGATGCGCAGGCGTTCGCCATTGACCTGGGCTTCGCAGACAGGCCAGGGATTAAATGCGCGAACTTTATTGGCCAGCGTTTGTGCGGGGTTGGACCAATCGAGTTTGGCTTCCTGCTTGTCCAGTTTATGCGCGTAGGTAATGCCGGTTTCCGGTTGCGCTTGTGCAATTGGCTTGATGCCGGCACGCAATAATTTCAAGCCGTCGCTCAATACTTCTGCGCCAAGTGCAGATAAGCGATCGTGCAGGCTGCCGCCGGTGTCTTCGATCGAAATCGCCGTGTTTAAGGACAGCAGTACCGGTCCGGTATCGAGACCTTTTTCCATTTGCATCAGGCAAACGCCGCTTTCGGTATCGCCGGCTTCGATCGCGCGTTGAATCGGCGCAGCGCCACGCCAGCGTGGCAACAATGATGCATGTACGTTCCAGCAACCGTGTTTCGGAATATCAAGTACTGACTGCGGGAGCAGCAAACCGTAAGCGACTACCACCATCACGTCGGCATTGAGTTCGCGCAATACTTTCTTGCTTTCGATCGATTTGAAATTTTCCGGTTGTTCGATTCGCCAGCTACGCGCGAGTGCTTCGACTTTGACCGGCGAAGGCGTTAGTTGCCGTCCGCGGCCTGCCGGCCGGTCCGGTTGCGTATACACCGCCACGATATCGCCCAGACGTGCGGCTGCGCGCAAACACGGCACCGCAAATTCAGGGGTGCCTGCGAACACGATACGCAGTGTCATCAGCCTTGTTCTTCGTCAACTAATTTACGTTGCTTCGCCAGTTTTTTTCTTACCAATTCACGCTTGAGCGGCGACAGGTAATCGACGAACACTTTTCCGGCCAGATGGTCCATTTCATGCTGGATGCAAACAGCCAGCAAGCCATCGGCATCAATTTCAAAAGGCTTGCCGTTGCGGTCGAGCGCTTTCACCTTGACGTGATCTGCGCGTTTTACGTCGGCAAATATGCCCGGTACCGACAGACAGCCTTCCTGATAGGTTTGGCTGCCTTCCGAGAGCAGAATTTCAGGGTTGATGAACACCATTGGCCGTGTTTTGTCCTCGCTTACGTCCAAGACAAGTAAGCGCTGATGAACATTGACCTGTGTGGCCGCCAGACCGATGCCGGGAGCCTCGTACATGGTTTCGAACATGTCATCGATCAGCTGGCGCATGGCATCGTCGACCTGCGCAACAGGCTTGGCGACGGTGCGCAATCGGGGGTCGGGGAATTCAATAATAGGTAATAGAGCCATGAGTTTTAGGGCCAAAATGAAGATTATGAGGGCAATCTGGGCATTATAAGCTGCTTGGGCTTGCTTTCCTTACCTAGTTTTGGGCTATAGTCTCAACCGTATACCTTGGGGAATCAGGTGGATAGCCGTCATGCTTAAACGCTTACTTGCAGTTTTTACTGCCACATTTATCGCACTTGCCGGTATCGCCTTCGCGGCGGAACTGCGCCAAGACCATCCCTCGACCTATGTCGTTCGCAAGGGAGATACCTTGTGGGACATTTCAGCAAGGTTCCTGAAGAAGCCTTGGTTGTGGCCAGAAATCTGGCAGGCCAACCCGCAGGTCAAGAACCCGCACCTGATTTATCCGGGCGATGTATTAAGCCTGGTCTACATCGGCGGTCGCCCTTACGTGAGCGGCCCGCAGGTACATACCGGTGAGCCGATCGGTACCGTCCCTCTGAGCCAAATCGAAGCTTTCCTCAAGGAATTAACCGTCGTCGATGACGCAAAATCCCTGCCTTATGTAATCGGGCTCGAAGAAGATCGTTTGCGTTCAGCCGGCGGCCAAGTCGTATACGTCCGCGGCATGACAAACCCGCAACCGGGTCAGCTCGTGCAACTTGCCCGTCCAATGCAGGAATACTACCGCGGCAAAAACTTCAGCTTCGCTAGCGATCTTAATTTCCGCGGCGAACGCTGGGATACCGGCTGGGGCCAGCATTGGGCTGCCGGCACCGGTGCTGGTGGCGCTATCAAGCAAAATACGCCCAAAGGCAAACGCTCGTTGTTGGGTGTTGAATTGGCCAAAATGGCATTAGGTGAAATCACCCAAGTGCAAGGTGAAGTCGCCGTAGTCGTGTTGCAAGGCAACGGTACGGAAGTCCGCGAGGGTGACCGTGTGTTACCTGTGGAGGCAGCACCTTACGATGCCAGCTTCATGCCGACACCTGCGACCAATATCCGTGCAGACGCACGCATTTTGTCGATTACCGACGCCCTCAGATATTCCGGTCCTCGCAACGTGATTGCCTTGTCGGTCGGTTCGGAAGACGGTGTCAGAAATGGCACAACATTCTCGCTCTGGCACGACGGCGCATTTCGTTCGGATAACGTGAAATACAAAAATGCCTTCAAAGCGAAGAAAGAAGGTCTTGCGATGCCGGATGATTTCCTCGGTCACGCAATGGTGTTCCGCACTTTCAACAAAGTCAGTTATGCATTGATCATGGATGGCATTCGTCCAGCACAGGTTGGCGATTTACTAAAACATCCTGACGCGACACAGTAATAAATTCCTACATTGCGGCGCCTTCGGGCGCCGCAAACTTATGCGGCCATGAAAAATCATTTCGATGCCGCCACCGCACTGTTGATTCTTGTTCGTTACGGCGATAGTGCTTCTGCGCTGAGACAATTGCTGGAAGAATTCGGTTCGGCCGAGTTCATTTTGAAAGCCGGCAAAAAAGCCTGGCGTGCTGCCGGCATTTCCGAAAAGGCCTGCATCCGGATACTTGATCCCGATCTGGTCAGAATCGAACGAGATCTTGAATGGTGCGATGACCCTCGACATCACATTGTCGACTGGCAAAGTCCCGACTATCCGAGTTTATTGCGCCGCGCTGAAAATCCTCCGGCGGTACTATTCGTATTGGGCAATGTTGATCTGCTTTGGCACCCGCAGATTGCCGTGGTCGGATCACGGCACCCCTCCGCCGGCGGGAAAGATAATGCCCGGCAATTCTCCCGAGCGTTTGCGCATGCGGGATGGGGCGTGACCAGCGGGCTCGCCGAAGGTATCGATACCAGTGCACATCGGGCTGTACTTGATCTGGAAGATATGGACCTTGGCCGAACGATTGCAGTAGTCGCAACCGGGCCCGATGTGGCGTACCCGAAGGAAAATCGCGAACTGATGGATGTCATTGCGCAATCGGGCGCGATCGTCAGTGAACATCCGCCTGGAACGCCGCCCCTGCGTGAGCATTTCCCCAGCCGGAATCGGATCATTGCCGGCTTGAGCCTGGGTTGTCTGGTTGTAGAAGCCGCTGAACGATCGGGCGCCTTGATTACGGCGCGTCTGGCCGGAGAGATGGGCCGCGAAGTCTTTGCCGTGCCAGGTTCAATTCATAATCCGATGGCACGTGGTTGCCACAAATTAATCCGGCAGGGCGCAACTTTGGTTGAAAAGCCCGGACAAATTGTCGAAGCACTCGAAGTTATGGCGCTCGAGCTCGCCGATGCCCTTCGCGGACGTCTTCATACTGCTGGAAGTCCATGCGAGCAGCGCAAATCCAATGGCGTCTCAAGGCCTTATGCGCCGATTTGGGACGCCATCGGTCACGACTTGGTGAATCTGGATCAACTGGCAGAACGAACAGGATTGACGACTCCAGAACTGTCGTCCATGCTTCTCATCATGGAGTTGGAAGGAAATATCACTGTCTCGGACGGTCGGTACGCCCGAAACGCATGATTCATCCGTTGTGCCGCGGTTCGGCACTGGCGAAGGTAATGAAAGAAGAAACCATACTCGACGTACTGCTCTACTTGTTTGAAAACTACATCTACGACGACCCCGATGTCGTCCGGGATCGTGACTCCCTCCAGAAAAATCTGCTTCAAGCCGGCTTCAGTCCTACCGAAATCAATAAAGCGTTTGAATGGCTCGACGAGCTATCTCGGGATCGCCCGCTTAATCCGGCGAAGCGACTTGATGCACCAGTGCGTCTGTTCGCCGATATCGAGTTACAGCGCTTGGATACCGAAAGCCGAGGTTTCTTGATGTTCCTCGAACAACAGGGCGTACTTGACGCCGATCAGCGCGAATTGGTGCTGGATCGCGCGATGGCGCTCGATCAGGAAGAAATTGATGTTGATGATCTGAAGTGGGTAGTGTTGATGGTGCTGTTCAATCAGCCCGGATCGGAAGCGGCATTTGCGTGGATGGAAAGCCAGATGTTCGGCGACGAGCCGGAACCGATACACTGACGACAAATTAGATTCAAACAATCGCCGCCGCATTGCGGCGGCTTTTTTTACGCTTGGCAAAACCGGGGAATACAAAATGGCACTGTGGCATTACGTCGATAGAAATCAACAACGCGTCGGACCGATGGAAGCCAGTGTTTTAGTAGACGCGCTTCGCCATGGCCAACTTACGACCAGTAGTCTGGTGTGGCAGGAAGGCATGCCGGCCTGGCAACCCTTGTCCTTGCATTTCGATTCGCTCGGCGTGCCTGAATCGCTTCGCGTTCGCAAAAAGGAAAAAAGCGGATGTGCGACCTGGGCCATTGTATTGGCAGTTTTTGCGGCGATTTCGGTTCCCGTATTGGGCATCATGATCGCCATCGCGTTACCGGCGTATCAGGACTACACCATCCGCGCGAAAGTAAGCGAAGGCCTGAATTTAGCGGCGACGACAAAATTGGCTACTGCCGAAACCCGTTTATCTACCGAAAAATGGCCCAATAACGATGCAGAAGCGGGATTGACCGCACCTGTTTCGAATATATATGCAGAAATTACCATTCCGTCGGCACAGGACATTCAAATCACTTTTTCGCCGAGCATTCCTGAAATCGCCGGCAAGACTTTGATGTTGCGTGGTGATATTCGCGAAGATGGTGTCGTGATTTGGGAGTGCAACGCAGCGGGGTCAAACAAACTAAACGGTCCATCCGGAACGCTGCCTGCAAAATACGCGCCGATTATCTGCCGTCCATAAGTGGCAGGGTGATTGCATTGATCCGGAAAGCATCGCGTTTGTGCAAAGGGGCATCCAATGTCCGATAAACTCTGGCATTACATCGATTTGCAACAGAATAGACACGGACCGGTGGCGGCGAGCGTGATCAAGGATGCCTACCAACGCGGCGAGTTGGGTCCGGGCAGTTTGGTCTGGCATGCGGAATTACCGCAATGGCAGAGTCTGGAAATACATGCAGATGCGCTGGGGATTGATTTGAAGCGCATCAACGTGCCCATGTTGAATGGCCGCGAAGTGAAATACGCCAATTTTTTCCATCGTTGGGCGGCCTTGATGGTCGATCAATGGATCCTCGCTGCCACGGCGATCACGATCACTGGAATTATTGTCACTATCACTTACTTTGCCTCCGGGGCTTCATTGGAGAACGACCCCGAGCGGGCCTTGATTGTTCTCGCGCTGAGCATGATTGCCTACCTGCCGATACTGCTCGGCTTGAGCGGTACGTACCACATCTATTTTGAAAGCTCGTCGAGGCACGGTTCCTGGGGTAAGCAATTTCTCGGTATCGAGGTCAGGAACGAACAAGGCGAGTTTCTGGATAGATCAACCGCGGCCTTGCGCTGGTTCTCGGCCACGCTCAGTCATCTGACGCAAAGTATCGGATTCCTGATCGCCGCATTTACCGAGAAACGCCAGGCGCTGCATGATTTTCTGGCGCATACCATCGTGCTTGAACGCGAAGCCAGCACATTGCCGGTGCAGATTGATCGTAATAAGCGTGCACTGATCATCCTGATTCTGGGCATTTTCATTATCCCGTTCGTCATATTTGCCAGCTTGCTGTTTCCGATGATCCATCTCATCGAAAAGGTGGAGCATGTGGAAACAGTAAAACATCAAAAAATTGCGGCTTTGGTTGTGCCGATTCAGCAGGCCATCCGGAATCGAGTCGATCTGGACAATACCTGCCTGTCACATGAAGATGCCGAGCTCAAACCCTTGCTGCAACCACTGGAACCGATGGTGACCGAAATATATGCCGGACTGAGCGATGATCAGCAGGCCTGTGAAATTTATCTGGACCTCGGTGGATACAAGGCGCTCAGTTACCGTTATAGCGGCGAAGGTGAATGGACTTGTGAGGCATCTCACAAACCCGCCGACTTCGGTGAAAACTGTCAACTTGCTGATTAGTATGGATTTTTTTATCAGACAATAGCGAAAGTTACAGCAATAGCTTGACAGCTCGACCCAAAGCAGTCACTTAATAAAAAGGCTGGGCCCGCTTGAATGCGGGCTTTGCCGTCTGAAAACCCGAAAAGCCAGGCTGGTCGGGGGTCGGAAATTCGTCATTTAGTTGTATCTGGAGAAGTGCGCCTCATGGCCAAAAATCTGCTTATCGTTGAATCGCCCGCCAAGGCCAAGACGATTAACAAATACCTGGGCAAAGACTTTATCGTCTTGGCGTCCTATGGCCATGTCCGTGATCTGGTTCCGAAAGAAGGCGCTGTCGACCCCGACAAGAACTTCGCGATGCGTTACGAGCTGATCGAGAAAAACGAGAAGCATGTTGAAGCGATCGCGAAAGCCGCCAAGACCGCCGACACCATCATGCTCGCGACCGATCCGGATCGCGAAGGCGAGGCGATCAGCTGGCATATTTCCGAAATACTAAAAGAACGCGGCCTGCTGAAAGACAAGGAAATAAATCGCGTCGTCTTTACAGAAATTACTCCGAAAGCGGTAGCTGCTGCTGTCGCGAACCCGCGCAAAGTGTTGTCGGATTTGGTCGACGCACAACAAGCACGTCGTGCGTTGGACTATCTGGTCGGGTTTAATTTATCGCCGGTGCTCTGGAAAAAAGTACAGCGCGGTTTGTCGGCTGGTCGCGTGCAATCTCCCGCACTGCGTTTGATTGTCGATCGCGAAGAAGAAATCGAAGCGTTCAAGGCGCAGGAATACTGGAGTGTCGAGGCCGAGTGCGCGCATCCACAACAGGCTTTTACTGCGCGTCTGGTAAAACTTGACGGCAAGAAATTCGAACAATTCACGCTGACCAATTCAAAAGACGCACAGGCCGCGCGTGAACGATTGATCAAGGCGGCCGGCGATGTATTGCACGTTACCGATGTGTCGAGCAAGGAGCGCAAGCGCCGTCCTTCGCCGCCGTTCATTACCTCGACGTTGCAACAGGAAGCCGCACGTAAACTTGGATTCACAACTTCCCGCACGATGCGGGTCGCGCAAAAATTGTACGAAGGTTTTGCGGTAGGCGACGAAGGCACCGTCGGTTTGATTTCCTATATGCGTACCGACTCGACCAATCTGTCCGAAGATGCCGTGAAGGAAATTCGCGACGTGATCGCACGCGATTTCGGTATCCAGGCATTACCGGACAAACCGAACGTCTACAAAGCAAAATCAAAAAACGCCCAGGAAGCGCATGAAGCAATTCGTCCGACCTCGGCTCTGCGCCTGCCATCGGCGATGGCGAAGTTTTTAGGCGATGACGAACGTCGTCTGTATGAATTGATCTGGAAGCGTGCACTGGCCTCGCAAATGGTGCCGGCCACCATGAATACCGTCACCGTTGAATTGGCTGCCGGTACCGCTCATGGCTTCCGTGCCAGCGGAACCACGGTCGTTGATCCGGGTTTTCTTGCGGTTTACGAAGAAGGCAAAGACCAAAAAACCAGCGAAGACGAAGATGAAGGTCGCAAGCTGCCATTGATGGCGCTGGGACAAAATATTCCGCTGTCTTCGATTCACACCGACCAGCATTTCACCGAGCCACCGCCGCGTTATTCCGAAGCGAGCCTGGTGAAAACGCTGGAAGAATACGGCATCGGTCGTCCATCGACTTACGCCAGCATCATTCAAACCCTGCTGTATCGCGAATACGTGATGCTCGACAACAAACGTTTCCGTCCTAGCGATGTGGGCCGTGCCGTCAGTAAATTTTTATCGAGCCACTTCCTGCAATACGTGGATTACGAGTTCACTGCCAAGCTTGAAGACGAACTCGATGCGGTATCGCGCGGCGAGGAAGAATGGATTCCGTTGATGGAACGCTTCTGGAAACCGTTCAAGAAAATGATTCTTGAAAAAAGCGAGAGTGTCGATCGCGCCGAAGCTTCCGGAGCGCGCGAACTCGGTACCGATCCGGAAACCGGCAAACCGGTATCGGCACGCCTGGGTCGTTACGGACCTTATGTGCAAATCGGGACGGTTGAAGACGAAGAAAAACCGAAGTTCGCATCGCTGCGCCCAGGCCAGAGCATGCACACGATCGAGCTGGAAGAAGCGCTGAAATTATTCGGACTGCCACGCAAACTTGGCCTCGTCGATCACAAGGAAGTAAGTGTTGGCGTCGGCCGTTTCGGTCCATTCGCAAAACACGGCGATACCTACGCATCGCTCGGCAAAGAGCAGGATCCGTACACGATCAGTTTCGAAGACGCCTATGGCTTGATCGAAGCGCGTCGCGAATTGATCGCCAACCGCACCATCAAGGTTTTCGAAGGCACCGACATTCAAATTTTGAATGGTCGCTTCGGTCCCTACATCACCGATGGCGAGAAAAACGGAAAGATTCCGAAAGACCGCGAGCCGGCTTCGTTGACGCAGGAAGAATGCGTTGCCTTGCTGGCCGAAGGCAAGCCGGTCCGCAAAATGGGTGGACGTTTCGGCAAGAAAGCGACCAAGAAAGTCGCGAAAAAAGCGGCAAAGAAAGTGGTCGAGAAAGAAGCAAAGCCAGCCGTTAAAAAGGCTACAAAGAAAGTTGCCAAAAAAGCTACCAAAAAGGTTGCGAAAAAAGCGACCAAGAAAGTAGTTGGTAAGGACACGAAAGCTCCAGCAAAAAAAGCGACTAAAAAAGTCGCCAAGAAAGCCACCAAGAAAGCCGCCAAAAAAGCGGTGAAAGCTGTCGCGTAATCTGAGGACGCTGCCGGGCTATATCGAATAGTCCGGCTTGATCAAAGCGCGTGGGTAAACAGGATCGCAGCTACCGAAAGCAGGAATCCGGCGAAGATCTGCTTCAAGCGCTTCGCCGGCAAGCGGTGCGCCCAGCGGGCGCCAATTGGCGCAGCCCAAATTGAAGCCAGTGCTATCAATAATGCGACCGGCACATTGACGAAGCCGGCACTCCCCATAGGCATTGCACCGGTTGGAGTGAGGCTGGCATAGGTAATCGTGCTGGATAACGCAATCACGATGCCGCAGGCGCTGGAAGTGGCCACTGCACGCACGGGCGTAATGCCATGCGTGACCAGCAATGGTACGGTCAAACTACCGCCGCCGATTCCGACGATTGATGAAACAAAACCAATCACGGTGCCTGACAGACTATAAAAAGGCCCGCGTGCAATCTGGTCTTCGCTGCTGGCTTTCGGTTTTGGCCACGATGACAACATTTGTGTGGCGACCAGAACGCAAAAAACCGCTACGCTGATTTTCAAAGTGCGTGCCTGCAGCTGCACTGCCCAAATGCCCCCCAATGCCGCACCAAGCAACAAACCCGGTGCAAGCCATGCCGTTGTTGGCCATAACACTGCGCCGCGTTTGTGATGTGCGTAGGCTGAAGAAATACCGGTCAGAAAAATACTGGCCAATGAAGTCGCCAACGCCATCGGCATCACATCGGCTTCGGTCACGCCTTGATGTGGCAGTAAAAACACCAGAATCGGTACCAGTACCAATCCACCACCGACACCCAGGAGTCCGGCCATCAAGCCTGCGCAAATGCCTGCCAGGGGATACAAAGCCCATTCAAGCCCCATGAATATCGGCCTGTTCACGCGGTATTTTAGATGGCATCGGCTAAACTACGGTTATGACAAAATTTATCTTAACTATTTTTCTGCCCGCTTTGTTTTTTTTGTTCGCCGGTGCAACGCAGGCCAATGAATGGAAATCACAGCGCGCATATGTCCAGTCCGCACTCGAGGCAAGCGAACGCGACGAGCTTGACCAGAAAACAAAGGCAGAACTATCCGGGCATCCATTGTTCAGCTGGATTGAAGTGCTGGGGTTCAAAAAACGCCTGAATGCGAAAACCCTGATTAACGGCGACCGGCAAGCGATCGAAATTTTATTGCAGCGATACAACGGAATGGCAGCGGCCGATTGGCTGCGCAATGCCTATCTGAATTATTTGAGCGACCAGAAAGACTGGGCTACCTTCGTCCGTTACTATCGCGACAGTGATGACGCCCAATTGCAGTGCGCCGATCTGAATGCACGCATGGCGCAAAACAAGACCGACGATGCCTGGGTTAGCGATGCACAGAAAATCTGGTTGAACGGGAAATCGCTTCCCAATTTGTGCGATGGCGTTTTCGCGCGTTTGACGCAGTTGAATAAACTCGATGCCGGATTGCGTTGGCAGCGTATCGAATTGGCGGCTGCGCAAAACCAGACCGGCTTGATGCGCGCCCTGGCCGTCAATCTGTCCGCGGAAGAAAATGCGTTGGCGAAAAGCTATGCCGATTACATCGATAGTCCACATGCGCGCTACGGCACGTGGCCGAAGACTGCACGCAGTCGCGCAATCGCCGTGCAAGGCCTGGTGCGTTTGGCCAAACGCAGTCCGGATGCCGCCGAACAACAAGTGGTTGCGGTGACGACTACGCTCGGCTTGCAGGAAAGTGAACGCGGCCGCGTACTCAATGAAGTGGCGCTGTGGACGGTGGCTTCCTACGGCGCCAACTCGGCGCAACGCCTGAATGCGGTACCTGATGTCGCGTATGACGAAAAATTGCACGAGTGGCGTGTGCGCGAAGCGATGAGTCGTGGCGATAACGTCGCCGCACTCGCCGCAATCGAAAAAATGGGAGCAACCCAGCGTAATGATTCGCGCTACCAGTATTTCGAAGCGCGCTTGCGCGAACGACTGAATCAAAAAGAATCGGCCAGGGTATTGTTTGTCAAAGCGGCATCGAGCCCCAACTTCCACGGCTGGCTGGCGGCGGACCGTTTGAACCAGCCGTATGTGCTGTGCCCGCTGGAGCCGAGCAATAATCGCGAGGTCATCCGGAAAGTAGCCAACGATGCCCGCATCGTCCGCGCCTTCGAATTATTCGCGATCGACCGCGTGAGTTATGCCTTGAAAGAATTCAACGCCGCATTGGAAACCTTTAGCGCCGAAGAAAAGAAGGTGGCGATCCTGCTCGCACAGGATGAAAACTGGTACGACCGTGCGGTATTTTCGATCGGTAGTACGCCGACCGATTTGCAGTATTACTCGCTGCGTTTTCCGCTGCATCACGAACGGCATTTGCGCGAGCAGGCGAAAATCAATTCGCTCGATCCGTCATGGGTCGCTGGCCAAACACGGGCTGAAAGTATTTTCATGCCGCGTGCGCGTTCGGGCGCCGATGCGCGCGGCATGATGCAATTGCTGCCGGGCACCGGTGCGCAGGTATCTGCACGGCTTGGCATTCCATGGCGCGGCGGCGAAACCCTGTACGAGCCGGAAACCAATATTACCCTGGGTACCGCGTACCTGCGGCAGATGCTCGATCGTTACGACGGTTTTCCGTATTTCGCGATTGCCGCCTATAACGCCGGACCGGCTCCGATCTCGCGCTGGAAAGAAGCGCGCCCTAATCTCGAACCGGATTTCTGGATTGAAACCATCCCGTACAAAGAGACCCGGGATTATGTTTCGCGTGTCTTGGCCTTTAGCGTGGTATACGATTGGCGCCTGGACAGAAGTGCAACGTCGCTGACCGACCGCATGTTGGGTCGTTTCAACCAGAACCAGCGCCGCGCCTTTGTCTGCCCACCACCTACCCAAGCGAAACCACTCTAATGTCTTTAAAAATTGTCATCCTTGGGGCAACCGGATTTGTCGGACGCGCGTTGGTCAGGCGCCTGCAACTAGACGGCCATGAAATCACCGTGCTGAGCCGCAATCTCAATGCGCATTTGTTGCGCTTGCTGCCGCCGACGGTAAAACAGATCAATGCCGATGTTTATGACCTAAAAAAATTGCAGGACGCCATTCAAGGCAATGATGCCGTGATCAATCTGGTCGGCATATTGAACGAGAAAGGCGATAACGGCCGCGGTTTTCATCACGCCCATGTCGAATTGACGCAAACGTTGATCCAGGCCTGCAAAAATACCGGCGTGAATCGACTGCTGCAAATGAGTTCGCTGAATGCCGGGCGCGGCGAAAGTTATTATCTGAAATCCCGTGGTGAAGCCGAACAGGCCGTCAAACAATCGGGCCTGGCCTGGACGATTTTCGAGCCCTCGGTGATCTTCGGCATTGGCGACGGTTTGTTTACCCGTTTCGGAAAGCTACTGAAACTCGCTCCGGTGATGCCGCTGGCGCGCGCCGATGCGAAGTTTGCGCCGGTCTATATCGGCGATGTCGTGCAGGCTTTCAGGCAAGCGCTCGGCGACCGGAAAACCATCGGCGAGGTGTACGAACTTTATGGCGGCGAGATTTTCACGCTGAAGGAAATCGTCCGCATGTCGGCGCGCCAGATGGGTTTGAAAACCCTGATTATTCCTTTGCCGGATATTGCCGGTCGCATGCAGGCGATGTTTTTTGATTTCATGCCGGGCAAACCGTTTTCATCCGACAATTTCCGTTCGCTGTTGACCGACTCGGTCGGTGGCGTCGACGGTCTTTACCGTCTAAATATCCGGCCTACGCGCGTGCAGGAAATCCTGCCCGACATTCTCGGGCATGGCGATGATCGCCAAGCCCGCTATGACCGCAATCGTGCCGACCGTTGAAATAATCGAGGATAGCCATGGGACTTCTGGATCAATTACTGGGCAATGCCAGCGAGCGCAATCTCGAAAAACTGCAGGATGAATTCGGCCCGATCCTGGCGCCGGGCGAAAATCTGGTCAAAGCCTATGCGGTGATCCGCGATTTATTCGTGTTCACCGATCGCCGTTTGATACTGACCAACAAGCAGGGCATCACCGGCAGCAAGGTTGAATACTTGAATATTCCCTATCGCAGCATCGTGATGTTTACGTTCGAGAATGCCGGACATTTCGATCTGGAATCCGAATTGGCCCTTCATATTTCCAGCCAGATCGAACCGATTCGCCGCACCTTCGGTCGTGGCGATACCGCGAAGGAAATCCTCGCATTGCTGGCGCAATACTGCTGCAAATGAAAACCTATCTGGTCGGAGGCGCCGTACGCGATGCTTTGCTCGGACGTGCCGCCGCCGATCATGATCACGTGGTGGTCGGTGCCGCGCCGGAAGAAATGTTGGCCTTGGGCTATCTGCCGGTCGGAAAGGATTTCCCGGTTTTCCTGCATCCGCAAACGAAAGAAGAATACGCACTGGCACGCAGCGAACGGAAAACTGCGGCTGGCTACCACGGTTTCGTTTTTCACACGGATGCCGACGTTACGCTGGAACAGGACTTGATCCGTCGCGATTTCACGATCAATGCGATCGCCCAGGACGAAGACGGCAGCTTGATCGATCCGTTTAATGGCCGAGGTGATATCGAGAAAAAAATCCTGCGGCATGTATCGCCGGCATTCGGCGAAGACCCGGTACGGATTTTGCGCGCCGCGCGTTTCATGGCGCGCTTCGCTTCACTGGGTTTCAGTATCGCGCCCGAGACATTGGAATTGATGCGTGAGATGGTGGCTAACGGCGAAGTCGATGCCTTGGTACCCGAACGCGTCTGGCAGGAATTAAAACGTGCGCTGGAAGAACCGACGCCTTCGGCTTTCATCCAGGCATTGCGCGATTGCGGCGCGCTGAAAATATTATTGCCGGAAGTCGATGCCTTGTTCGGCGTACCGCAGCGCGTGGAGTTCCATCCTGAAGTCGATGCCGGCCTGCATACCCAAATGGTCTGTGACATGGCGGCAAAACTCGCGCCGGGCGATGCCTTGATCGGTTTCGCTGCTTTGACGCACGATCTCGGCAAGGCCTTGTCGCCGAAAGAAGATTTGCCGAAACATTACGGCCACGAAAAATCCGGACTCGCGCCATTGGACGATGTCTGTCGGCGTTTCAAGGTGCCGGTGGAGTATCGCGAACTCGCGGAAATCTGCTGCCGCGAGCATTTGAATATCCATCGTCTCGGTGAACTCAGGTCCGGCAGCCTGCATGACTTGCTTGCCCGCTGCGACGGTTTTCGCAAGCCCGAACGCATCGCGCAATTGGGTTTGGTCTGCGAAGCCGACAAGCGTGGCCGCCTGGGTTTGGAAAACTGCGAATATCCATCGCGGACATTGCTCGAGTCGGTACACAAGGCCGCGATGTCAATCAGCTTCAAGGACATCGACAGCAACGGACTGCAAGGTCCGCAAATCAGCGAAGCGATGCGTCGCGCCAGGATCAAGGCGATCGCGATCGCGACCAATTCGCAAGATTGAGTGAGGTGATCATGCAAAACGATGCGATCAATCTGGCCGAGAAGCTAGCGAAATTTTCCGAACATTGGTCGCCGCGCGTGATCGCCGAAATGAATGACTACCAGTTCAAACTGGTGAAGCTGCAAGGCGAATTCGTCTGGCATCGGCATGAGGATACCGACGAAGTGTTTCTGGTCGTGCAAGGCGAAATGGAAATCGGCTTTCGCGATCGCGATGTGGTGTTGCGCGCCGGTGAAATGTTTGTGGTGCCGAAAGGCGTCGAACATATCACCCGTGCGAAAAACGAATGCCACGCGATGATCATCGAGCCACGCGGCGTGGTGAACACCGGTGAAGCACACAGCGAGCTGACGGCCGAAAACGACGTCTGGATTTAAGACGCCGGCTTAGATCTCGAATTCACCAATCGCGCCAGGCCTGGCGATATCGCGCCAATGCAGTGGATTCACCTTCAGGGTTTCGCCATCGGAAATCGCGCGCTGCAATTCCAGCGCATGCAATTGCGGCAGTAAACGGGTGATCAGGGCTTGCGTGTAATCGCGCAGCACGCGGTCGCGCCGCAGCAATAACCAGGCGGTGCAACGCGGCAACAAGTTATCGGCCGGAATCGCGACAAGATCGGCGTCTTCCGGCGTGATTGCCATTTCGGCGAGTATGCCGACGCCGAAACCGGCGCGCACATAGGTCTTGATCAAATCGGCATCGCGCGCGGTCACCGCGATACTCATTTCCAGGCCGGCTTTCGAAAACGCCTGGCGCAAAGACGATTCCGGCTCACGGGTGGATTCATAGCTGACCAGCGGAAATTTCGCGATATCGGCAAGAGTCAGCGGACGATCGAGTTTCGCGAGTTCGTGTTGCTTCGATACCAATACTACGCGATCCCAGCGATACAGCGGAATTGCAAGGTCGGCCGCTGCCGGTGCGCTGCCGGCAGTGCTGATGATTGCGATTTCGGCATCGCCACGCGTGAGACTCGCGAGTGATTCACTATCGCCACCGGGTGTCAGGTGCACGGCGACGTTCGGAAATTGACGGTTCAATGCGGCCAATGCGGAAGGCAGCGCATAGCGTGCCTGGGTATGCGTGGTGGCGATATGTAATTCGCCCTGGCTATCGCGGCGCAGATTGGCGGCAATCGCGCGAATATTATTCGCTTCGGCCAGCAAGATGCGGGCGTGTTCGATCACTTTTTCACCGGCCGGGGTAATGCTTTCCAGGCTGCGGGCGCCACGCGTGAACAACACGAAACCGAGTTCGTCTTCGAGTTGCTTGAGTTGTTTGGAAAGACCCGGTTGGGTCGCATGCACCTTTTCCGCGGCGAGCGTGATGTTCAAGCCGGAGTCGGCAATGGCGAGCAGGTAACGAAGTTGTGTCAATGTCATGAAAATTTCTCGAAAAGTCGTGAACGCGAAACGGGTTTCAACGCGGCGTACGACAGCACATGAGAAACATGACGGCTCTCCGGAAATAAGCGGGTAAATGGATAAAACGATGCTAGCCCATGCCCCCGGTAGCGTCCAGCACGGATACTGCCGACAAGGCCTTGCAGCACATAACTTCTAAGCATGGGCACAGTAGCCGAAATCATTTCACTCTCAAGCCCGCTCCGTTTAGCGTGACATTAGTCCCAAACCCTAGTGCTTTCACGCAAATCATGAGCAACCGTTTATTTCCCTTGTTTGCCGACCTTCGCAATCGCCCGGTCCTGGTGGTCGGCGGCGGCGTAGTCGCGTCGAGAAAAATCGCCGCGCTGCGTTCGGCCGGTGCAATCGTGCGTGTCGGTGCTCCGGAGCTGGCCGATGAATTGCAAGAGCTCGCGGCCGGCAACGAGATCGAATATTTACCTGGCAAGTTTCAGGAAACATGGTTGAACGGTGTCTGGTTGGTGGTCGCGGCGACCGATGATGTCGAAGTGAATCGGAAAATTGCCACCGCCGCCGAAGCGCGGCGTTTGTTCGTGAACGTGGTCGATGATGTCGAGCTATCGAGTTATCAGATGCCATCGGTAATCGAGCGCGGACCGCTGCAAATCGCGATTTCCAGTGCCGGCGCAGCGCCGATGCTGGCGCGCCATATCCGCGAGAAACTGGAAGCGCAATTCGACGAATCCTATGGCAGTTTGACGAGCTTGCTGGCGCGGCATCGCGAACGCATTCGCCAGCACCTGCCGGTGTTGCCGCAAAGGCGGCGCTGGTTTGAAAAATTATTGCAGGGCCCGGTGTTGTCCTTGTTGCGCCAACAACAAACCATCAAGGCAGAACACGCACTTCTTTCTGCGCTGTCACGGCAAGATGCAAAAGCGATACAAGGTTCGGTCGCACTCGTCGGTGCCGGCCCCGGCGATGCCGGTTTGCTGACTTTGCGGGCCTTGCGCCTGCTCAACGAAGCCGACGTGATTTTGCATGATCGACTGGTCAGCAAGGACGTGCTGGCTCTTGCGCGCCGCGATGCCGAATTTATCGAAGTGGCGAAAGAATCCGGACACCATTACACCACGCAGGACGGCATCCACGAATTGCTGCTGGAACATGCGAAAGCCGGAAAGCGGGTAGTGCGCTTGAAAGGCGGCGATCCCTTCATCTTCGGTCGCGGCGGCGAAGAATGCGAAGTTCTGCGAGCCCACGACATCCCGTTCGAAGTAGTGCCCGGCGTTACCGCCGCACTTGCTTGCGCCGCGTATGCCGGCGTGCCGTTGACGCATCGCGACCACGCACAATCATTGCGGCTGGTTACCGCGCATTGCCAGAAATCCGAAGACACGCTGGATTGGCAGCAACTGGCTGCCGGAAAACAAACGCTGGCGATCTACATGGGCGTGGCGAGTCTCGAGCGTCTGCAAAACAAATTGATCGAGCACGGGCGCAATCCGAATACGCCATTTGCAATTGTCGAAAATGGATCGCGACCCGAGCAAAGGGTGGTCACTGGAACATTGACGCAGCTTTCGTCGCTCGCATCGCAGCATCAGGTCAAATCACCGGCCTTGCTGATCATCGGCGAAGTGGCGGCATTCGCGAACAGCCTGCATTGGTTTGGCGCCGCGCCGCTGGACGAAACAAGCATCGAGAAAAAACATTCGTTATTGGCAGCCGCATAAATATATTCAGGAGTATTTGATGATCTACAACAGCATTCTCGACACGGTTGGCGCTACGCCAATCGTAAAACTGCATCGCATTGCGCCGGCACATGTGGATTTGTACGTGAAAGTCGAATCTTTCAATCCGGGCGGGTCGGTGAAAGATCGTCTCGCACTAGCGATCATTGTTGATGCCGAACAGAAAGGTTTGTTGAAGCCGGGCCAGACCGTCGTTGAAGCGACCTCCGGCAATACCGGTATTGCGCTTGCAATGGTCTGCGCCGCGCGCGGCTATCCATTCGTGGCGGTGATGACCGAAACATTTTCGATCGAGCGGCGTAAATTGATTCGTGCCTACGGTGCAAAAGTAATTCTGACACCAGCCGCAGAACGCGGCAGCGGCATGGTGCGCAAAGCCGAAGAACTGGCACGCAAGCACGGCTGGTTTCTTGCCCGGCAGTTTGAAAATGAAGCCAACCCGGCCTATCACCGCAATACCACCGCACCGGAAATCCTGCAGGACTTTGCCGGCAAGCGACTGGATTATTTCGTCAGTGGCTGGGGCACCGGCGGTACTCTGACCGGCGTCGGCGAAATTTTGAAACTGGCGCGACCAAAAACAAAAATCATCACGACCGAACCGGCGGGCGCATCCTTGTTATCGGGAAAGGATTGGGCGCCGCACAAGATCCAGGGCTGGACGCCGGATTTTATTCCGGCCGTGCTCAATCAGAATATCGCCAACGAAATCATTCCCATTGACGATGTGCTCGCGCGCGACACCTCGCGCCGACTTGCAGCCGAAGAAGGTGTGTTCGTCGGAATTTCTGCCGGCGCCACGCTGGCCGCGGCATTGCGGGTTGCCGAAAAAGCCGAGAAGGGTTCGGTGATTCTGGCGATGTTGCCCGATACCGGCGAACGTTATCTGAGTACCTTCCTGTTTGAAGGCGTCAGCGAAGGTTCGGATGACGAGTGGCTGGCGGAATTTGAAGCGAAAACTTTGGCAGCTTAAATATTCGGCACCGACCAATCAATCGCGGTTTTCTGTCCGCCGACCAGCCAACGGTTCGCGGCGGAAAAATGGCCGCAACCCATAAAGCCGCGATAGGCCGATAGCGGCGATGGATGCGGTGCACGCAACACACAATGTTTGCGTGCATCGATCACGCGGCCTTTGGCCTGCGCATAACTACCCCAGAGCATGAAGACCAGGCCTTCACGATCTGCATTCAAATGTTCGACGATGTGATCGGTAAAACCTTCCCAGCCCTTGCCCTGGTGTGAGCCGGGTTTGCCATCTTCGACCGTCAGTACCGCGTTCAATAACAACACACCTAGCTCGGCCCAATGCGTCAGACAACCGTGATTCGGTTTGGCGATACCGCAATCGCGTTCGATTTCGGTATAGATATTTCTGAGTGAAGGCGGAATATCGACACCCGGTAACACCGAGAAACACAGGCCGTGTGCCTGGCCCGAACCGTGATAAGGATCTTGTCCGAGAATCACGACTTTGACTTGCTCAAACGGTGTTGTATTGAGTGCGGTAAAAATATCGGCGCCGCGCGGATAGATTTTTTTGCCCTTGGCTTTTTCGCTGCGCAGAAATTCCGATAAGGTTTGCATGTCGGTGCGCAGCAGATAATCGCCGACACGGGATTTCCACGAGGCTTCGAGTTGGATGGAATGTTCTGGCATGAGGATATGATTGGCCGAAGCAGATGTGGGAGCTGCCTTAGCAGCGATATGAACTTTTCGCTCGCGATAAACCGAATCAGCTAATCGCTGCTAAAGCAGCTCCCACAAGTTATTTGTTTTGCAGTTTGGCGCGCATTTGCCGGCCGACACGCAACTGGAATAATAATTTCGTGACTAGTAGGCGTTCTTCGATCGGTTTTTGCACCAGATCATTCGCGCCGGCGCGCAGCAAATCGGTTTGATTGGCGAGGTTGGCATCACCGGTCATCACCAGTGCAGGCAACAAACCTTTTGGATAGCCAAATTGATTGCGGATGCTCTGCAACAAATCCTTGCCGGTCAAATCGCCTTTCAGATACACGTCGGTCAGCACGATGTCGGGGCCGGGAATGCGACCTTGTGCCATCATGGTTTCCAGATGTGCCAGAGCATCTTCAACGCAAGTCGCATGCACGACTTTCAAACCGTGTTTTTCCAGCATGCGACGAGTCGCCATCGCGACCACGCGGCTGTCTTCGACATAAAGCACTTCGCAGCCGGCTTCCGATTCCGGCGCAACATAACCCTTGATGAAAGCGGCCAGTGCGCTGAAACCCAGCGACTTGTCGAAATAATCGGTGACATCGTCGGTAATGGAACGCGTTTCGAGACGTTCCTGCACATCGCCCGATACCACGATGATCGGAATATAAGCCTGCGGCGTGTGTTCGCGAATGTATTTCGCCAGATCCAGCCCGTCCATATCGGGTAAACGCAAGGCCATCGTGACCAGATTCACGCTGCCCGATTGCAGGGCGGTCTTCGCTTCTTCGGCGCTCTCGCAACCGATAAATTCCATGTCCGGTAGTTGTTGCCGTAATACACCTTCGATCATTTTTCGCACAACTTTTGACCCATCCACGACCATGATGCGGGGTGTAGCGGTATCAAACATTTTGAAGCCAGGTGTATTCATAAGGTCTTGATTTACAAATCCGTCGGACGAGTTTGCCTGAGATGATGGCCGCTGGCGAGCCATGCCCCCAACCAGCCCAGTATGGCGCTAGTGGCCAACAAGGCCAAGACCATTAGCAAATCAGGACCTTGTAGCTCGAAACGGCTGTCGTAAGTGGCCAATAAAGGCTGCAAACGTTCATCAAGCGCTAAGCCTGCTGCAAGCGATAAGCCCAGTGCGAGTGCGCCTGCGGCCAATCCATACCAAAAGCCGAGATAGATAAAGGGCCGGCGAATGAAGCCGTCGGTGGCACCCAATTGCTGCATGACCGCGATCTCCTCGCGGCGTGTACCGATGTCGAGACGCACGGTATTGCCCACCACCAGCAGCACGCCGAGGCCGAACAGGATGCTCAGAATCTTCAACATGCGCTCGCCAAGGCTCAGCCAGGCGTTCAAACGCTGGCGCCATTGGCCATCATGTTGCACGACATCGGCTTCGGGCCATTGCTGCAAAGCTTCGGCCAGCGCCATGCCGTCGTCCCGTGGGCGAATTTTCAAAACACTCGGCAATGGATTGCTGCCAAGCAAGTCGACGCTCTGCGCCAGATCACTCAATTTGCGGAATTCGGCCAGGCCTTCGTCCGGACTGACCACGGTCACTTTTTCAACATCGCTGCGTTCGGCACATTTTCTTGCCAGGGCCTGTGCTTGCTGTTGCGTAATTTCCGGTTTCAGGAACACGCTCATCTCGCGTGCTGCCTGCACGGTGCCCGATACCCGCTGTACGTTCATCAACACCATGCCGAGCGACAAGGGTAGCGCCATCGCGATTGCCATTACGCCGACGATCAGGAAGGTCGAGAATGGTTTCGAAACAATCCGGCCCAGGCTCGACAGCAGGGAATACACGTGCTGATCGCGCCATGCGCCCAGGCGGGCGCCGAAGCCACTGTTATTGGTTCGCGTCGTGCTCATGGTGCGAGCTCCTCGGGAGCGATGTCATCCATCAGCTTGCCCTGGCTCAATACCAGCACACGCTTGCGCATGCGTTTGACCAAAGCCAGATCGTGGCTGGCGATAATCACGCTACTGCCTTGCGCCGACAGGCTGGCGAGCAGACCCATGATCTCCGCGGCAAGCGAGGGGTCCAGGTTGCCGGTCGGTTCATCGGCCAATAACAACAGCGGTTGCGCGATCAACGCACGGGCAATGCCAACCCGTTGCTGTTCGCCGGACGACAATTCGCTTGGACGGGATTTTTCTTTCGAGCCCAGGCTGACTTTTTCCAGCGTGACGCGAACGCGTTTGCCGATTTCCTTCGATGGCACGCCTTCGATCAGCAACGGCAGCGCGACATTGTCGAATACGCTGCGATCCATCAGCAGGTGATGGTCTTGATGCACCACGCCGACCAGCCGGCGATGAAAAGCCACTTGCCGACCACGCACTTTTGCCAGGTTCCTGTCGTTGACCAGCACGGTGCCGCGCGTTGCGCGTTCGCTTAGATGGATCAATTTCAGCAAAGTACTTTTACCGGCACCGGAATGTCCGGTGACGAACAACATTTCGCCGGCATTGACCGAAAAGCTGATATCGCTCAAGGCATTGTGTGGCCCGGTATAGGTTTTGCTGACAGCATCAAAACGCAGGACGGGCATAGGGCTCTCGTAACGGATCGGTGACGTCTTAGTTTACGGGTTTTGCCCAATATAGCGAAATGGGGTTCGCGGCAGGCGAACCGGCAATCAAACGAAAACGATGTGTCTTGCCGCGACAAACCATAACGAGATCAATGCGAAATTGCTGAGCGCAAATGCGGCCAGTCGATGCATCACATTGTTGTAACTCAGGTGGATCAGGCTGTGAATAATTCGCAGAATCACATATGCCCAGGCGAGCTGAATTGCATATGGTGATGCAACCGATGTGATGTAAAGCAGCAGGCAGACTACATAAAACAGGATCGGCAACTCAAGCAGATTCATGTAATTGCGGTTCGGAATGCTGACGTACCCCGGAACCGTCGCCGATTCACCGTATTTGAAATCTTCGGCGCGGATTTCGCGACGCCTTCCGGCGCGTACCCGGTAAAACGGAATCAGTAGCAGGACCAAAAAGGTCCATGCTGCGAGAGCGAATACCGGATACAGAAAGGCGGGGTTTTGCAAAATCAATCCGCTAGTGTCAGCAAGCTGGCATTGCCACCGGCTGCCGTGGTGTTCACGGTCAAGGTGCGTTCGCTGGCGAACTTCAGCAGGTAGTGTGGGCCGCCGGCTTTTGGTCCGGTGCCACTGAGGCCTTCTCCGCCGAATGGTTGCACGCCGACCACTGCGCCGATTTGATTGCGATTCACGTAGCAATTACCCACGCGAACGGATTTTGCGATATGCGTAATTGTGGAGTCGATGCGCGAATGGATACCGAGCGTCAAACCATAACCACTGGCATTGATTTGATTCAATACGTCGTCCAGTTGCGAGGCTTCGTAGCGAATCACGTGCAATACCGGCCCGAAAATTTCACGGTGCAATTGCGACAGCGAATTCAATTCATAGGCGCGCGGTGCGAAGAAACTGCCATCGGCGCAAGCAGCCGGCAATTGCACGGCCTTGATCAGTTTGGCTTCCTTGTCCATGCGTTCGGCATGCGCGACCAAAATGGCTTTGGCATCTTCATCGATTACCGGGCCGACGTCGGTCGACAGCAGGCCAGGATCGCCAACAACGAGTTCATCCATCGCGCCGCTAAGCATGTGAATCACTTTGTCGGCGATATCGCTTTGCACGAATAAGATTCGTGCAGCGGAACAACGTTGGCCAGCGGAATCGAACGCGGCAGTAATCGCGTCTTTGACCAATTGTTCCGGCAATGCCGATGAATCGGCGATCAAGGCATTTTGTCCGCCGGTTTCGGCGATTAGTGTTGCGATTTGTGCGTTGCGTGCTGCCAGACTGCGGTTGATCGCCCAAGCGGTTTCGGTCGAACCGGTAAAGCAAACACCGGCCACGCGCGGATCCTTGGTCAGTGCTGCGCCAACAGTGGCGCCATCGCCCGGCAGGAATTGCAGCACTTTTTCCGGCACGCCGGCTTCGTGCATCAACTTCACTGCGAAGAACGCCATCAAGCTGGTTTGTTCTGCGGGTTTTGCGATCACGGTATTGCCGGCGGCCAATGCAGCGGCGACCTGGCCGATGAAAATCGCGAGCGGGAAATTCCACGGACTGATGCAGACGAACACGCCGCGACCATGCAATTGCAATTCGTTCGATTCGCCGGTTGGGCCAGGCAATTTTTCCGGATGACCAAATAATTTGCGTGATTGCACGGCGTAGTAACGGCAGAAATCGACGGCTTCGCGCACTTCGGCCACCGAGGCCGACATCGACTTGCCGGCTTCTTTCACGCACAGCGCAAACAATTCCGGCATGCGTTGTTCCATCAAATCCGCTGCGTACTCGAGAATTTTCGCGCGCGATGCGGCTGGCGTGTGGTCCCATCCGGCAAACGCGGCATGCGCGTTATCCAAAGCCGCTTGCACTTGCGAGCTATCGGTCGATTGCCATTGGCCAACGACATCCTTGCGGTTGGCCGGATTGGTGACCGCATTCATCGCGCCGGTATTTTTGCTGCCCGGAACCAGCGGCGTGGCCTGCCAGTTTTTGATAGCGGCATTCACGTTTTTGGCGAGCTCGGCTAAAGCGGAATCATTGGCTAGGTTGATGCCCATAGAATTTTTTCTCTCATCGCCAAACAAATGGCCAGGGGTTGGAATGCGGGGATGTGCTTTGCTGGCAAAACCGGCGACGGCGGCAATAGGATCGGCGACCAGGTCTTCCGGTTTTACGTTTTCATCGGTGATGCGATTGACGAAGCTGGAGTTCGCGCCGTTTTCCAGCAGGCGACGCACCAGGTACGGCAACAAATCTTCGTGCGAACCGACCGGCGCATAAACGCGGCAGGGAATTGCCAGATCATTCTTGCCGATCACTTCGGCGTACAGGTCATGACCCATGCCGTGCAGGCGCTGGTATTCGTAGTCGGGCAAGCCGACGTTTTTTGCGATCTGGTAAATCGCGGCAATCGTATGTGCGTTGTGGGTGGCAAACATCGGATAAATCACGTCGCTGGCTTGCAGCATTTTTTTCGCGCAGGCGATGTAGCTGACGTCGGTATTCGGCTTGCGGGTGAACACCGGATAGCCGGTATAGCCTTCCATTTGCGCTTTCTTGATTTCCGAATCCCAGTACGCGCCCTTGACCAGGCGGATCGGCATGCGGCGACCGGTGGTTTTTGCTAGATCAATCAGGTAATCGAGGACGAATGGCGCACGTTTCTGATAAGCCTGTACTGCCAGCCCGTAGCCTTCCCAGCCATTCAGTGATGGATCGGTAAAAACTTTCGCAATCAATTCCAGCGACAATTCCAGACGTTCGGATTCTTCGGCATCAATCGTGAAGCCGATACCTACGGCCTTTGCTTGTTGTGCCAGCGACAAAATACGCGGCGCCAATTCATTCATCACGCGTTCGCGCTTGCCGACTTCCAGACGCGGATGCAGCGCAGACAATTTGATCGAGATCGAAGGCGCGGCAAAAATATTTGCATACGGACCGCCTACGCCGATCGCGTCAATCGCATTTTTGTAGGCCTGGAAATAGCGCTCGGCATCGGCAGCGGTAAATGCGGCTTCGCCGAGCATGTCGAACGAGTAGCGGTAATTCGCACCGTCGCCTTTTTGCGAACGTTCCAGCGCTTCGGAAATCGTGCGACCCAAAACGAATTGGTGCCCCATGATGCGCATCGCCTGACGCACCGCCAGACGAATGGCCGGCTCGCCGGCACGCGATACCAGACGCTTGAACGCACCACCGAAATCACGCTGGGTGGCATCATTCAGGCTGACGATTTTTCCGGTCAGCATCAAACCCCAGGTCGAAGCATTCACCAACATGGAGCTGGACTGGCCGACATGTGAATTCCAGTCGGCATCGCCGAGTTTGTCGCGAATCAATTTGTCGGCGGTACCCTGATCCGGAATGCGCAACAAGGCTTCGGCAACACACATCAGCAACACACCTTCTTCCGATGAAAGGTCGTACTCGCGCATGAAGGCTTCGACCAAACCGGGATCTGCAGCACGAATTCGTACTTTCTTCACCAGGCCGGCCGCCATGGCCTGTACGCTGGCCTGCTCGTTGTCGGCAAGTCGGGCCTGTTCCAGAAGTTCGCTCAAATGTTCAGCCTCATCCCGCGCATAAGCAGCGGTGATGCGGGTCATCAAGGGTGAAAAATGCTTGGGTAACTCAGACGAAAGAATGGGGTTCACAGACGGCCTGGCTGGTGGGTGATGAAAGCGAGAGGTGAATTCTACGGCTTTGTGAGTCCTCTGGGCAGGGCGGCACGGTTCACGTTTCTGCCCATACCGAGAAGTATTCTAGTTGCCGGTAAGGCGGTCTAGCGAGTAAAATTAGCGGGATTTCCTGTGGGTAAGCCTAAGGATTTTCGATGATTGAGCAGTTTTTGTCGGAAAACAGCCGGTGCGCTTTGGTGCTGCGCCCACGCCGTGCGATGACAAAAGCCCAATTCATCGGTTTGTTCGCCGTGCTTGCGCTGGCTACCTGGTTGGTAGCGCTGATGAGTTACGGCATGGGGAATGTGTTTGCACCGGCGTTTGCACTGCTCGACTGCGTATTCGTCGGCATGGCACTTCGCTGGGTTTGGTTGAAAAGTAATTGTGTCGAAACGATCGAGCTCGATGCAGAACACTGCACCGTGACGCGTTCGGGTCGGGAAGAGTTGGCGTTTGACGCGCACCCCTACTGGGTTCGCATGCAGCTTGAAAAAGCGCAGGAAGCACCGCGTATCGTGCTGGCGTCAAAAGGCAAGAGTTGTGAAGTTGGATCGTTCCTGGCGCCGGATGAGCGCCTCGATCTGGCGGCAAAGTTGAAGATATTACTGGCGCAGGCTCACGGCGCTTAACGGATTTTAAGTTTGATGTACGGGGATTGAGGCGGACATGATGAAAACAAATCGCATCACGGCAATGTTGACCGGTCTGATGGCCAGTGTTGCTTCTTTGGCAGCATTCGCGGATGACAGCAAAGAGCCGCAGCTTTGGCAGCTGAACATGACTGACGGCGTTACGGTCAGTTCGCAAAATGCCTACGACTCGCATATGTTGATGTTCTGGGTCTGCGTGATCATCGGCATCATCGTCTTTGGTGCCATGGGCTATGCGATGTTCAGATTCCGCAAATCCAAAGGCGCGGTTGCCGACACCAATTTCACCCACAGTACTTTCCTGGAAGTGTTGTGGACCGGCCTTCCGATCGTCATCCTGATTGCATCGGCGATTCCGGCGACCGGCAAGGTGATGGCTTTGTACAACGCGAACCATTCGCCGAAGCCTTTTGACATGACCATCAAGGTGACCGGCCAGCAATGGTTGTGGACCTACGAATACAAAGGCGAAGACCTGCAGTTCACTTCGCGTCTGGATCGTGAATCCGACCGCCTGCGTCAAGACAAGAACGTAACCCAGGAAGCCCTCAAGGCCCACAAGCATTATCTGCGTGACGTCGACAATCCTTTGGTGATTCCGGCCGATACCCGCGTGCATTTCGTGATTACCGCCGATGACGTGATCCACGCATGGTGGGTGCCGGCACTGGGCTGGAAGCAGGACGCGATTCCCGGCGTGATCAACGATGCCTGGACCGAAGTGCCAGCGTCGAAAATCGGCACCTATCGCGGTGTTTGCGCCGAGCTTTGCGGCAAAGACCATGGCTTCATGCCGATCGTGGTGAAAGTGGTGTCGAAAACCGATTACAAAATCTGGTTGGCAGCGCAAAAGGCAGCGAAGAATCCTGCGCCTGTTGCTGCTCCGGAAGCGGTCACTATCGATGCTGATGCTGTACCTGCAGAAGACGCTGCCGCTGATGAAGCCGCCGCACCTGCTGACAGCACCCAACCCTAATTTTATTTAAGAGGCACGCGCCATGGCTTACGACACCGCTGCTCACGACGGTCACCACGACGACCACAAGCAAGGTTTTTTCGAACGTTGGTTTTATTCCACCAACCATAAAGATATCGGCACTTTGTATTTGCTGTTCTCGCTGTTGATGTTCTTCATCGGCGGTGCGATGGCGATGGTAATCCGCGCCGAGTTATTCCAGCCCGGCCTGCAATTGGTTGCGCCTGAATTCTTCAATCAGATGACTACCACGCATGCGCTGGTGATGATCTTCGGTGCTGTGATGCCGGCGTTCGTAGGCTTGGCCAACTGGATGGTCCCGTTGATGATCGGTGCGCCGGATATGGCATTGCCGCGCATGAACAACTGGTCGTTCTGGATTTTGCCATTTGCGTTCACCCTGCTGTTGCTGCCTTTGATTCTGCAAGGCTTCGGAATTGGCGGCGGGGGCCCGGCCGGTGGCTGGACCCTGTATCCACCACTGTCGCTGCAAGGCGGCGGTAGTACGGCATTTACGATTTTCGCGATTCACATGATGGGCGTCAGCTCGATCATGGGCGCAATCAACATCATCGCAACCGTGTTGAACATGCGTGCACCTGGCGTTGACCTGCTGAAAATGCCGGTGTTCGTCTGGACCTGGCTGATTACCGCTTTCTTGCTGATCGCCGTAATGCCAGTGTTGGCAGGCGCAGTGACCATGTTGCTGACCGACAAATTCTTCGGCACCAGCTTCTTCAATGCGGCCGGCGGTGGTGATCCGGTGATGTTCCAGCACATCTTCTGGTTCTTTGGTCACCCCGAGGTTTACATCATGATTCTGCCTGCGTTCGGCGTGGTGTCGGAAATCATTCCTACCTTCTCGCGTAAGCCGCTGTTCGGCTACCAGGCGATGGTGTACGCGACCGCTTCGATCGCGTTCCTGAGCTTCATCGTCTGGGCTCACCACATGTTCACCGTCGGCATGCCGCTCGGTGGCGAGTTGTACTTCATGTACGCCACGATGTTGATCGCAATTCCAACCGGCGTGAAGGTGTTCAACTGGGCGACCACCTTGTGGCGCGGCTCGATTACGTTTGAAACGCCGATGTTGTTCGCACTTGGTTTCGTGATCATGTTCACCATCGGTGGTTTCTCGGGCCTGATGCTCGCAATCGTGTCGGCCGATTACCAATATCACGATACCTATTTCGTGGTTGCCCACTTCCATTACGTGCTCGTGACCGGTGCGATCTTCGGCATCATGGCAGGCGTGTATTACTGGCTGCCGAAATGGACCGGCCACATGTACAACGAAACCCTGGGCAAATGGCATTTCTGGCTTAGCACGATTTTCGTGAACCTGTTGTTCTTCCCGCAACACTTCCTGGGCCTGGCCGGCATGCAACGCCGCGTGCCTGACTACAATCCTGCTTTCGCCGACTTCAATATGTGGTCATCGATTGGCGGCTTCGGTTTTGGCTTGAGCCAATTGCTGTTCGCCTACATCGTCTGGTCCACGATTCGTGGTGGCGTAAAAGCCGAAGCACGTTCGTGGGAAGCTGCGAAAGGCCTGGAATGGACCCTGTCTTCGCCGCCGCCGCATCATAGCTTTACCACGCCGCCAGTCATCAAAGATGGCGATTTGGCCCATGGCGATATCACGCACTAAGATGACGAACCCTGATCAAAATGCCGTAGCAGCAGGCCGCGCGAAAGCGCGGCGGACTGCGCTGATTGCCGGCCTGATTGCGTTCGCCGTGTATGCCGGATTTTTGTTGAGCGTGGCAATCAAGTAATGAAGCTCGAAGTCCGCAAAACGCTGAAGAACATCGCACTGATTTCAGTGTGTTCGTTCGTGTTCGCGTTTTCGATGGTGCCTTTGTACAACATTGCCTGCGAAAAAATCTTCGGCATCAAGATGGAAAAGGGCCCGACCGGCGAAGAAACGCTGGCCGGCGCCAAGATCAACAAAGAACGCAAGATTACCGTTGAATTCGACGGCACCGTGAATTCGAAATTGCCGTGGGATTTCAAGCCGTCGCAACTGTCGATGGAAGTCATTCCGGGCAAGATGTACGACACCCATTACGTCGCAAAAAACAATGCAACGTATGCGGTTGTCGGCAATGCCGCACCTTCGGTGGCGCCGGTCGTTGCATCAAGCTTTTTCAACAAGACCGAGTGTTTCTGCTTTACCGAGCAGCTGTTGAAAGCCGGTGAACAGCGCGACATGCCGGTGCGTTTTGTGATCAATCCGAATATTCCGGACGATGTACATACCGTCACGCTGTCGTATACTTTTTTCATCAATGACAAAGCGACCGCGCTTGCGAAAGCGCCGAGCTCATCACCGACCGCCAGGTCGGCGCCATAACTTAGAGACTGGGGAAGAATTACCATGGCACATGCCCAACCCGATGCAAACGTATATTACGTTCCGCACCATAGCCGCTGGCCTTTCATAGGTTCGATCGTGATGTTCACCATGATGGCGGGCGTGGCGAATTGGTTTAACGGAAGCGACTGGGGCTTCAATGTCTTCATGGCCGGCATGCTCGGCATGTTGCTGACCCTGGGCTTCTGGTTTGGCGACGTGATCTCCGAATCGATGCAAGGCCATTACAACGACCAGGTCGATAGCTCATTCCGCATGGGCATGATGTGGTTCATCTTTTCCGAAGTCATGTTCTTCGCGGCATTTTTCGGCGCGCTGTTCTATGCACGCAATTTTGCTTTGCCATGGTTGTCGGGCGAAGGCGACGGCGCACTGACCAATAATTATCTCTGGCATGGTTTCAGTGCCGGCTGGCCGACCAATGGTCCGGCTGGTATCGGTGGCGATTTTGAAATAATCCCTGCCTGGGGCCTGCCGCTGGTCAACACGCTGATCCTGTTGAGTTCCGGTGTCACCATCACGATGGCTCACCACGCGCTGAAGGAAAACGCCCGCAAGGCATTGCTGGTCTGGCTGGGCCTGACCGTTGCACTGGGCTCCTTGTTCTTGTTCTACCAGGCCGAAGAATACGTTCACGCCTATCACGAATTGAACCTGACCCTGGGTTCCGGCATCTATGGTTCGACCTTCTTCATGCTGACCGGTTTCCATGGCATGCACGTGGCGCTTGGCACAATCATGTTGTCGGTGATGTGGTTGCGTTGCGCGAAAGGCCATTTCAGCAAGGACCATCATTTCGCTTTCGAAGCAGTTGCCTGGTACTGGCACTTCGTGGACGTGGTGTGGTTGGGCTTGTTCCTGTTCGTCTACGTGCTTTGACGGATCGACTGTTGTCGAATAAAAAAGCCGGCAATGCCGGCTTTTTTATTTTGTGCAAACATGTGCTTGAAGATACAGAGACCCATCTTAGTGAAATTTTGACCATGAAGCAGATTGCTTCGAACGACATGAAACTACTTCATGCCGATGAAAAATGAGGAACCTGCATGAACTTGAAACCCGTTTTCGCATTGATATTGACCGCATTCGCCGCCCCGGCTGGCGCTGTGGAACAGAAGGACTTCGCTGCTTTCTTCGGCAAGTACGAAACACTCAGCGGGCAGTTCGATGTGGCGCTTGCCGACCTGTATTCGGATGATGCAAAAATCCTGGCGGTTCGCGTGTTGCCGGACGGTATGGAACAGAAAATGGCCATGGACGGAAAAGAATGGAAGCAATTGCTCGTCGATTTCATGGACATCGCCAAACAAAGAGACGACAGAAGTCAATTCAGCAATGTCGTCTATGCCGTGGATGGCGACAACATGAAAATTACCGCGTCGCGATACTCGCCCCTTAAGTGCTATCGGGACAAGGATTACTACATGATCCTGAAGGCGCGCGAAGACGGGCAGATTGAAATCGTCGAGGAATTCACCCGGTCGCCCCAAAAATCGACTTGCGAAAACGCCGCCGAAAATGACCTGGCCCTTCTTCTGCAAGTCACCGTGAAGATGATCAGCAAGCAATTGCCGGTGATGCTCGACAGCGACACCAAGCTGGAAAAAATTTCTGCGGATGGCAAGGTGCTGACTTACCAATACGAACTGGTCAATTACGCATCGAACGGGTTGGATGCAGTGGCCTTGATGAAGACATTGAAGCCGTTGATAATCAAGCAAACATGCACGACCGCCAACCTGAAAGCGATTGTCGATAAGGGCGGTACCGTGACTTATCAATATAACGGCAAAGACAAAATCCAGATCATCGAAATAAACGTCAGCAAGCAGAACTGCCAGTCATCGTGATGCCATGAGCTTCGATCTCTATCTGCAAAGATTCCGGAATGGCGAAGCTGCCGGCATTCCGATGGAAGTCATCCGAGATGCATTCGGTAGCCAAGTGGTCGAGATGGACGAGGACTTTTGGCAGGTTCAATACGGAAGCGATGAATCATCCGATATTTTTATGCAAGTCCTGCCGTCCGATGCAAGTTTGATCCATACCATTTCGATTCATCGGCCCTGTCGCGATGTCCGGCTTTGGCAATCACTCTGGCTGCTGCTCGAATTGCCCGGCACGGTGTTTTATTTTCCGGGCTGTCAGAGGCCATTATCTCGGGATTCGCAGATTGGCACGGCAATGCCTGGCGACATGCGCGAGTCACTCGGTGAGCCGGTGATCGCGTCGAGTGCGCAGGAAATCTTCCAGTCGATAGACAATATTTAAAACGTCAGCCCTGATTAATCCCGTGCGGTTTGATCACGCCGGTATAGATGCCGATGATCACCAGAATAATCAGTCCGACCGACAGGCCGATACGCCAGCTGAGAGATTTCACGGTGCGGTCGCTTTTGCCCTTGTCCACCATCATGTAGTACAGGCCAGCACCCAGGTTGTACAAAATCACGATTAACACGCCGATTATGATTAGTTTTTGCACGGTCAATACCTCGGATAAGCGATAATTGCATTATCCGCTTTCAACGAGATAAATAGGTGAATAAACGCTGGCTGTATTACCTGTTCGCAGCATTGCTGTGCCTGGCGTTTTTCTCGCTCGGTCGCTGGCAGCTCTCGCGTGCCGAATGGAAGCAACAGCGTCTCGATAGCGTGGCTTCGATACTCAAAGAACGGAAACCGCAATCGCTGGCGAAGCTCTCGAAGCAGCAGGACACCGAGCTGGCCTGGGTCTCCGGGCGTGGGCAATTTTTGAATGCGCCGGCCTTGTTGTTGGACAACCAGCGGCTAGGTGACAAAGTGGGTGTCAATGTGTATCGCGTGTTCCAGCCCGAGCAGGGGCGGGCAATACTGGTGAATCTGGGATGGTTGGTGGTACCCGGTGATCGCAGCATGCCGAAGCTCGAAAAAATTGTGGGCACTTATCAATTGAGCGGGCTGCTGGTTGAGCCCTCGTCGCCAGGCATTGCGATTGGTCCTGCCTACGTCAAAAGCAATCCGGAATATTGGTTGCTGACCCGTATGTCGCTGGAGCAACTCGCGACGGACTTGCAAACGCCGCTCGCGACACGCGTACTGCGACTGGATCCGGATTTGCCGATGGGACATGCACGCGATCTAAATGTTTTGCCCAATACACTGCCGCCCGAAAAACATCGGGGCTATGCAGTGCAATGGTTTGGTTTGTGCCTGGCGACCATTATCCTGACGCTGGTGCTTGGAATGAGAATGAAAAGAGAAAAAAATGACTGATACCGAACGTCCCTCACAATTGAAATCGCGGCTGATCCTGTTATTGATCGTGGCGATGTTTTTTTCCTCGTTTTTTGTCGCCTGGGGTTTGCGTCTGTCGGGATGGACGCCGTCGGGTTCGAAAAATCTCGGCGAGTTGATTCAGCCGCCGAAAGATTTGTCGCAGGCAGGGTTTCACTATGCCGATGGCAAGCCGTATGCATGGGAACCGGAAAAACACCAGTGGCGAGTAGTGGTGGTGCCGAGCGCCGATTGCCAGGCTGCCTGTACCGAGATGACCGAAACATTGTTCCGTGTTTGGGAAACCCAGGGTCGGCATGCAGAGCGTGTCGATGTGCTGTGGTTTGGCAAAGTGCCGGAGCGCGCGACATCGTTTCGCAAGTTTTATGCGATGCAAGCCTCGCCTGTACTCGAGTCGGCGCTTCCCGTCGCCAGTACCGCCGACGCGGTAGCGGTCTACCTGATTGATCCCGATGGCTATCTGGTCATGCAGTATCGTCCGGGCTTCAATCCTTCCGATTTACGCAAAGACTTGGCGCGTTTACTGAAATAGGCCGGTCTTATCCCGTAAAATAGCGGCATGAATCCTCCTTTTCGTCATTTTCATCGTCTGGCTTGGGCTGCGGTGGCGCTGGCCTTTTGCGTCATCGTATTTGGCAGCTTCGTGCGCTTGTCCAATGCCGGCCTGAGTTGCCCGGATTGGCCGACGTGTTACGGCCAAGCCGCCTGGCCAACCCAGGAACATGAAATCGCCAATGCGAATAAAAATTTCGAACGCGCGGTCGAAGTCGGCAAAGCCTGGCGCGAACAATTGCATCGCCACTTGGCAGCCGGATTGGGACTACTGGTTCTCACATTGAGTTTGCTGGCCGCCAGGCGTCGCAGTTTCGGCGCTACCAGCATCTTGCTGGCATCGACGCTGGTCGCACTTTCGATTCCCTTTTATACCGGCGTGAATTTACACAAGCCGTTTGAATTCTCGCTGGCATCGGATCACAACATCTCGATCATTCTGGTGCTGGCCGGTGAACTCTTGTTGTTGTTGCAAGCGATACGCTGGTCGAACTCCGATGCAGCAAGACTGAGCACGGCAATTTTGATGGTGATCGTATTTCAAGCCATGCTCGGCATGTGGACCGTGATATGGCTGGTGAAACCCATCATCGTGATGTCGCATCTGCTGGGTGGCTTGCTGACCTTTGCGATGTTGACCTGGCTGGCATGGCGCAGCACACCCGACACCCAGCTCGTGCAAGGCGTCGCACCGAAATTGCGGGTCTTGCTGTGGATAGGCCTGATCCTGCTGGTGATTCAAATCGCACTCGGTGGCTGGACCAGCGCGAACTATGCCGCATTGTCCTGTGGCAGCGATTTCCCGACTTGCCAGGGTCAGTGGTGGCCGGAGCATGACTTCAAGGAAGCATTCGTGTTGTGGCGCGGCATCGGCGTCAATTACGAAGGCGGCGTACTCGATGGTGCGGCACGGGTGGCGATTCAACTCGCGCATCGCATGATGGCGGTCTTGGTGTTCGGGCATTTGCTGTTTGTCGGCATCCGCATGATCGTGACCCATGGTCTGCGCTATTGGGGCGTGGTGCTGACGTTGCTGCTTTTCGCACAAGTCGCACTTGGCATCAGCAATGTCGTGATGAATCTGCCGCTATGGACCGCCGTTGCACATAATGCCGGCGCAGCTGCGTTGTTGTTCGTCGTCGTCGGTTTGCTGGCGCGTTTGCGGGCACCCGATTGATGGCCATGCCGATGCGTATTCCGCTCGCCGATTATTTCGAACTGACCAAGCCGCGCGTAGTGGCCTTGATCGTGTTTACCGCAGTGATCGGGATGTTCCTGGCGGTACCGACAAGCGGACATGCTTCGTTTTTGCCGCCCTGGCAGGCATTGGTGTTCGGCAATCTGGGCATCTGGCTGGCGGCTTCGTCGGCGGCCGCGATCAATCATCTGCTGGATCGCCGTATCGATGAAAAAATGGCGCGGACTTCGCATCGCCCATTGCCGAGCGGTAGCCTGAGCGGGCGGCAAGTGTTGATCTTCGCGTTGATACTCGGCGCGATATCGATGCTGCTTCTGTGTCTTTTGGTGAATTGGTTGACTGCGGTGCTGACCTTCTTTTCGCTGATTGGCTATGCAGTCGTCTATACCGTGTATCTGAAACACGCAACGCCGCAAAATATCGTGATCGGCGGTGCCGCCGGCGCCGCGCCACCGGTATTGGGCTGGGTTGCGGTAACCGGTGAAGTGCATGCATTTGCGCTGCTACTGTTCCTGATTATCTTCGTCTGGACGCCGCCGCATTTCTGGGCGCTGGCGATTTTCCGCCGTGAAGACTATGCGCGCGCTATGGTGCCGATGTTGCCGGTGACGCATGGCGTCGAATACACGCGCTGGCAGATTTTGTTCTACACCATCTTGCTGGTACTGGTGACTTTGTTGCCATATTTCTCCGGCATGAGCGGCCTGTTCTATCTGGGCGGCGTGCTGGTGCTGGATGCGGTTTTTCTTTACTACGCGATTCGCCTGATGAATCCGCCCAACGAAGCCTATGCGATGAAAGTATTCGGCTACTCGATCTGGTATCTGATGGTGTTGTTTGCGTTCCTGTTGATCGATCACTGGATCAAGTAAATCGAACGCAAACAAAAACCCCGCCGAAGCGGGGTTTTTTTACAAGGTATTTTCCGGTTTATTTTTTGACCAGTTCGACGCGCCGGTTTTTCGCGCGCCCGGCTTCGTCATCGTTGCTTGCCAGAGGTGACAACATACCGACACCCCCGGCTTCCATTTGTCCGGCATTGACGCCATGACGGGTTACCAGCGCGCTGATCACGGAGTTGGCACGGCGTTTCGACAAATCCATATTGGCGGCGTTGCTGCCGACATTATCGGTGTGCCCGACGATGAATACCTTCAAGCCGGCATTGGCTTTCAGCAAGGCGGCAATTTGTTCGATCGCGGCGTCGGATTCCGGTTTGATGTCGGTCTTGTTGGTATCGAAATAAATGCCGTACAAGGCAATGCGACCGGTCGTGTTGATGGCTTGCTGCATTTCGGCGGCGCTGACCGTCACCATTTTCTGTTCACGGGCTTTCGGTTCGATCGCGATAATCATCGCCATCGTGCGGTCGTTGAATGCCTTGCAATACAAATCATCCTGCACGTTGTAAACCAGTACGCCGAGGTGGACGTCGCCATTTTCGGTCGGAACGTTAAACACCACGAAACGCTGTTCGGTGACATCCATCGTGCTGGCGCAGTTGCCATTGGTGAAGTTGGCAGCTTTGACGCGGTTATGCGGATACAGTTTTTCCAGCAGGCCCTGGGTGCCGCCGCCGTGATCGTTGCCATTCATGTCGCCGCCGCACGGCGTGCCATTGCAGCCGTAAAGCGCCTTGCCGCCCTTCGCCTTGATTTCGTCAATGTAGTTGCGCAGCACTTCCAGGGTCGAGCGGCCTTCGGGTGCGACATAGATCAGGCGGGTATAACGACCCTCGGCGACCTTGGATTTCTTCGCTTCGATGAAATTATTATTCATGTCATCGGTTTTGTTGGGGACTCTCAACAACGGCGACAGCGGGAAGCGAACCTGGTCGAAGGCTTTCTGTTCGTAATTGACGATGAAGCTGCCTTCGTAGCGTTTCAGGAATGGCAGGTCGCGGCTGCCGGCTTCGTCTTGGTTAGGCTGGCTGGCATCGGCCAGCACTGCCATCGGAGTCAGCAATAACAAAAGGCTTAATAGATATCTCATCTGCAAGAACTCCAGCGTTGGTTTACGGGTACTGATGGATAAACGGAGTCGGGGACCATCAGAGGTCACCATATGCATTTATACCGGCCCGCCGCCACCGGGAATCATCGGGCGACGGCGGCACGGGATTGCCTTGAGCGATTATTTTTCCAGCAAATATTTTTGCCAGAACAGCATGCTGGCGGCGCCGAAATAATCGTTGTTGGCTTTTTTCGCAAAGCCGTGGCCTTCGTCCTTGTACATCAGGTACCAGACATCGCCGCCATTGCCGCGCACGGCTTTGACCATTTGTTCGGCTTCGGTATAAGGCACACGCGGATCATTGAAACCTTGCGCGACGAACAAGGGATGAGAAATCTGTTTCGCGTTATTCAGCGGCGCGATTTTTTCGTGGAAGGCGCGCATTTCCGGGTCACGCTCATCGCCGTATTCGACGCGACGCAGATCGCGGCGATAACTTTCGGTATTGGTCAGGAAGGTGGTGAAATTCGAAATGCCGACTACATCGATGCCGGCACGGATACGGTCGTTATAGTCGACCATGCTCGCAAGCACCATGTAGCCGCCATAACTGCCGCCGTAAACGCCGACGCGATCCTTGTTCAAGCTGGGCTGCGTGGCAATCCAATCCAGCAATGCGCCGATATCCTTCACGGAGTCTTTGCGGTTGAAACCATTGTCGAGTTGCAGGTAGTTTTTTCCATAGCCGGACGAACCGCGTACATTCGGCACCAACACCGCGACTTTCAATTCACGCAACATGAATTGAATGCTCGGGCTGAAAGTCGGGAACGATTGTGCTTCCGGACCACCGTGGATATTGATCAGGACCGGAAACGGGCCTGCGCCTTCGGGCTTGTACAGGAACGCAGGGATTTCCTTGCCATCAAAACTTTTGAAGCGAATCAGCGTTGGCGCAATGAAGGTGCTGGAATCCAGTCCGCCGACTTCGCTTTGCGACCAGCGGGTGAGCTGTGCGGTTTTGATATTGATCACATACACGTCGCTTGGCGAAGTGGCGGTGTTGATCGACAACGCGAGTTGCTGGCCATCCGGCGAAAACTGGAAATTGCCTACCACGCCGATCGGAAGTTTTGGCAGCTTGTGTGCCTTGTAGGTTTTCGTGTCCAGCACTCGCAGCGTCGAAATGCCGTCTTCATTGGTCACGAAAGCAATCGATTTTCCGTCGTCGCTTTGGGCAAAACCATCGACATCCCACGGGATATCCTTGCTGATCACGCTCATCTTGTGCGTCGTTAAATCATGGAAACGCAAATGCTGGAATTCCGATTCCTCGTCGGACACGAAATACACGCCTTTGCCGTTACGGGCGTATTCGAAACTGCCGAAAGCCGCCTTGCCGCCATCGACCGGGAACAGGGTCAGTTTGCCGGTCGTCAAATCCACTTCACCCGGACGCGAGTCACTGGCGGAAACGTATTGGCTGACCAATAGTTTTTTTCCATCGGCGGAAAAATCCGAGGCGCCCCAGGAGCCACCTTCCTGTACGACCAACTTCGCTTCGCCACCCAGGCCGCGCACCCAGATATCGGTGTCCTTGCCGTTGCGTAGCGTGCTGCTGTAAGCCATTTGCGTACCATCTTGCGACCAGAGACCGCCCTGGTTCCGCGATTTGCCGTCGGTCAGCATGCGCACTGCACGGGATTTCAGATCGTAATAATGCAATTGGTAAAATTCATTGCCGCCGATGTCTTTTGAAAATAGAAAACCGTGGCCATTTTTCGTTGGTTGAATCGATGCGCCAGACACTGGTTCGCGATAGAAAGTCAGCTGTTCGCGCATGCCCATTGGCTGGCTGATGCGATGGATTTGCGAGGTGTCGCCGAAGCGGGTCGAGATCAGCATGCTGCCGTTATCCAGCCAGCCCTGGAAACTGGTGCCGCGGGTGTTTTGATATTGATTCAGGCGATCGAGCAATTCGGTTGGAATTGCCGGCAGATTTTCGCTGACGCGATTGCCGCTTTCGATGCGTTCTGTTTTGGCGGCGTCGGCCGCGAACAGCGTGGTTGAACTGAATAAGGCGAGAGCAAGCAGGGTAGTTCGCATAAGTCCTCCGAAGTAGACCGCTAGACTAGCGAATATTGCCGGGGTTTGCCTATGTCGAAGGATGGTCAGCAGCCTTATCGCATCCTTGCTGCCAGCAATTCGCGCAGCTCGTTATTCTCGGCGGAGCTGCGGCCGGTTTTGGCATTCAATTCTTCGATGCGTTGCATGCGTGTCTGCTTGTCGAGCTGCTGCAATGCATCATTGAATTCTGCTTGCCAGTGTTCCGGTTCTCCCGGGAATTCCTGGGCCGCAAGTTTCTGCAATGAAGCCTGCTCTTCGCGGCCATCGAAACTTTCGATGATCAAGCCGGTATTGATGTCGGGTCGATTGCGAATCAGTGCAATCAATTCGCACAGCAATGGAATGCCGGGTTGCCGCAGGATCGCAAACAAATGCGGTGGTTCGATATGCAATGCCAGCGAAGGCTGTTGCAGCAGCAATGTGATAGCAGCGCGAACCAGGCTCAGTTTTGGCGGTGGCGCGGTATTGCGGCGCGGGACGTTCGTCTGGGCGGACGCCTGCGCGACATTGTTGCGTTGCTGCAGTCCGGTCATTTCACTCAGGCGTTGCATCATCAAATCGGCGAATGCACCGTCGGGAATCTTCGCCAGCATCGGTTTTGCGCGTTCGGACAAGCGTGCCTTGCCTTCCATGCTGCCGAGCGAAATATCCTTGCTGATTTCATCGAAGAAAAATTGCGAAAGCGGTGTCGCTTGCTGCAAACGCGCGTCAAAACCTTCGGCGCCTTCCTGCCTGACGATACTGTCGGGATC
>JBOHYG010000094.1:0-26151 GCA_050737875.1 Arenimonas sp.
GGCCACTACATCGTGGTCACTCTCGACGACAGCGGCAAGGCAACGCCGGTGTTTTACCGAGCGGTTAATTTTTCGAAAGAGCGATCGGTTTCCAACCTCTCCAACCTCAAGTTGAAATCGACTGCGCATGACGCCGACCATTTGCTAGTTACCGGAAACGGCTGGGCTGAAGTCGCCGAAGTGCCGCGTTTCGTGCGAGGCGAATTTGCCGCCAATGGCATCGATGGCGAGATCAAGTCACATCAGGTTGAAATGGAACAGCGTTCGTTCGCGTTGCGCATTCCGTCAAATGCCGGCGACCGCATCAAACTCGAATACATGGGCATGCCATCGGAATTGGATGTGCGGCAAGTCGCCGCGAGTGCATCGAGTCTCGAATTGGCCAACACCGCACTCAATTCGACCAAGGCCTTCGTCAATTCATCGAACCGCGTCGACATACTGATACTCGGTGATGGTTACACCAGCGCAGAACAAACGCTGTTCAACACCGATGCGGAAAATCTTCGCGTATCCATGTTCGGCTATACGCCCTACACGCAATATGCGAGTCTGCTGAACTGGACCACGTCGTTCAATGCTTCATCGCAATCGGGCGTGGATCATCCTCCATATCTCGCCGGCTGTAATTCGTCATCCTGCTGTGCCGATACCGCAGCGCAAAGCGATCCAAAAGCGGCAGGCGCCGGCACTTTCGTGAATACCTTTTTCGATGGCAAATTTTGCACATCGCAAATCCATCGTTTGGTCACGATCAATAGTTCGAAGGTGTATACCGCTGCGAGTGCGTTCCCCGATTGGGACCAGTTGATCGTCATTTTGAATGACGCGGTCTACGGCGGCTCCGGCGGCAGCATTGCGGTTACCACGACCAATACCAATGCCAAGCTCATCGTGATTCACGAGTACGGTCACACCTTTCATGACCTTGCCGATGAATACAATTCGCCATACCCGGGCTACCCGGCTTGCAGCGATATCAGTTTTCCAGGATGCGAAGCAAACGTCACCAATCAAACCAATCCTGCATTGATCAAATGGAAAAGCTGGATCACGCCCGGCAATGCAATACCTACGCCAGCGGGGACATCCGGTATCGGTTTGTTTGAAGGCGCGCGCTACCAGACTTCCGGTATGTACCGGCCCGCCAATGCCTGCGGCATGCGAAGTCTCGGTGCACAATTTTGTTCGATATGTTCGCAGGAATATGTGCTGAAACTTTATCGCGGCGGCTGGGGTGTGCCGGCGGCGGGTATCAATCTGATCGATCCGGGAACCGAAATACCTTCTACTGCGGGAAACATTTATTACGAAGCGGGCACCAACATGAATTTCAGTGCGACGGTGTTGAGACCGTCGCCTGATACGCTGAGTTTCCAGTGGTATCTCGGTGGTGTCGCGATACCGGGCGCGACTGCCGCCAGCCATAATCTTCAATACATGGCGGCGAGTGAGGGTACGCGCAGTCTGGAATTGCGCGTCACCGACAACTCGCCATTCGTGAAACCGGAAATGGCCGGAACCGACATGGTGCATTCGCGTTTCTGGACCCTCGAGGTCGCAGTACCCTTGTCACTGTCGATAAGCGACGCATCAATTACCGAGGGAAATTCCGGTGCGAGGTTGGCGAACTTCACGATCAATCTATCTGGACCTGCGCCGGCCAGCGGTGTCAGTTTCAATGTCGGCACCACGAAAATCGGAGCGACCGGCAATGCCGCGGTAGCAGGTACAGACTTCGCCGCCTGGCAGCAAGTCGGAAAAACCATACCGGCCGGGCAAAGCAGTACGACTTTCTCGGTAAAAATATTGGGCGATAAAATTACCGAGCCCAACGAAGTATTTGCCGTGCGTTTGAGCAATCCGCTGGCGGCAACCCTCGCGGATGATTACGCAGTTGGCTCCATCGTCAACGATGACAGCAGCCATTTGCGCGGATCATCCATTGGTTCCGGAATAGGCGCGTCGCCGACAAAACCATCGCTGGAATGCCAGCGTTTGCAAAAGGCCATCACCGATATCGAGGCAAAAGTGGCTGCCAAGCGCCAGAATGAAACCGACGGCGTACAGGGCATTCTGCGGCTTGAAGGCAAGCGAGCCCAGCTCGGTTGCCACTAACTGCATGAAATTAATGGAAATATCGGATTTTCCCGATTAAAGCTTGACAGAGATATTTTTATTAGTAGTATTACTACTAATGGATATCACCGAAAACCAGCAAGCGATTTTGAACTTCATTGCCGAGCGCATCGAGCAAGACGGCGGTTCACCTTCGCAGACCGAAATTGCCAATGCATTTGGCTTCCGCGGTGTACGCGCCGCCCAATACCATCTCGATATTCTGGAGCAAGCCGGTTACATCCGTCGTCTGCCGGGCCAGGCCCGCAGTATCCGTTTATGCCATCCCGAACCCGTTGAATCGTCCGAAGATGTCGAAATTCCAGTAACCACTAAAAACGAATCGGCCGATGCAATGCGTCTGCCGGTGTTGGGCCGCGTTGCAGCAGGCCTGCCGATCGGTGCCGATATCGCCGGCGAAGATTATGTCTTGCTCGATCGCGTGTTCTTTTATCCAACGCCTGATTATCTATTGAGAGTGCAGGGCGACTCGATGCGCGACGACGGTATTTTCGATGGCGACCTGGTCGGTATTCATCGCACCAATGAAGCGAAGTCCGATCAAATCGTCGTGGCACGTATCGACGATGAAATCACGATCAAGCGTTTGAAGATCGGCAAGAACGGCATTCGGTTATTGCCGCGTAATCCGGATTTCGCACCCATTGAAATAAGGCCCGATCAGGATTTCGCGATTGAAGGTTTGTATTGCGGTTTGATTCGGTCCTCACGATGAACAAGCCACGTCATATATCCCTACAGAGCAAGGCTACAAAGCCTGATACTGAATCGGAAATAACGCTGACTTCAATAATTTTTACTTCTGGCAAATTGATTTCAGGCCCGTCTCAGCTTATGCGACAAGTGCCCGATAAGCTTCTCTACACCAAATACTAAACACCTAAGGAATACCATCATGGCAATCGATGAAAACAAAAAACGCGCACTGACCGCCGCCCTGAGCCAAATTGAAAAACAATTCGGCAAAGGCACCGTGATGATCATGGGTGACAAAGCGATTGAAGCCGCCGACGTGATCAGCACCGGTTCCCTGATGCTCGACATGGCGCTCGGCATAGGCGGCTTGCCAAAAGGCCGCGTGATTGAAATCTACGGACCAGAGTCTTCCGGTAAAACGACATTGACCCTGCAAGTGATTGCGCAATGTCAGAAAGCCGGCGGTACTGCTGCCTTCGTCGATGCCGAGCATGCACTGGATCCAAACTACGCTTCCAAGCTCGGCGTGAAAGTCGATGACTTACTGGTTTCGCAACCGGACACGGGTGAACAAGCTCTCGAAATCGTCGACATGCTGGTGCGTTCGAATGCCGTGGATATCGTGGTAGTCGACTCCGTAGCCGCATTGACGCCACGTGCTGAAATCGAAGGCGAAATGGGTGAATTGCAGGTCGGTTTGCAAGCCCGTTTGATGAGCCAGGCGCTGCGTAAACTCGCCGGTAACATCAAGCGCAGCAATTGCATGGTGATCTTCATCAACCAATTGCGCATGAAGATCGGCATGATGATGCCGGGTCAAAATCCGGAAACCACCACCGGTGGTAACGCGCTGAAATTCTACGCCTCGGTGCGTCTGGATATCCGCCGCATCGGTTCGGTCAAGAAGGGCGATGAAATCATCGGCAACGAAACCAAGATCAAGGTCGTCAAGAACAAGATGGCGCCGCCGTTCAAACAAATCGTTACCGAAATTTTGTACGGCGAAGGCATTTCCCGCGAAGGCGAAATCATCGACCTCGGCGTGGATGCCAAATGCGTGGAAAAAGCCGGCGCCTGGTACTCGGCACTCGGTGAGCGTATTGGCCAAGGCAAGGAAAATGCCCGTCAGTACCTGAAAGACAATCCGAAAATGGCGATCGAACTGGAAGCCAAGATTCGGGAAAAACTGGCACCGAAGATCGTGCCGAAAAAAGACAGCGAAGAAGCAACAGAAGCTTAAGAAGTTCTTATGGCAAGACAGCGAGAAGAACCTTCCGCCTACCAGCGAGCCCTCGCCTTGCTGGTCAGGCGGGAGCACTCGCGCAAGGAACTTGGCCGCAAGCTGAAAGCCAAGGGTATCGAGCGTGAAGACGCCGATACTGCTTTGGACAAGTTGAACAAGCAGGATTTTCAAAACGATGCGCGCTTTGCCGAAGTGCTGGCGCGCTCCCGGGTTTCCGCCGGTTATGGCCCGACCCGCATCCGTGCTGAACTCGGCACCCACGGCCTGAGCCGTGACGACATCGATAACGCGATGGAAATCATCGAAACCGATTGGGCCGCAACGGCCCTCGAGCTGATTTCCCGCAAATACGGCAACAAAGACCTCGCCGATCAGGCCGTTCGCCGCAAAGCCACTGACTTTCTATTACGCCGGGGCTTCGATCAGAAGACCGCATTTGCAGCGACCAAGCTGAGCAATCACGTTCTCGACGAATAAATCCCTCTCGTAGGAGGGCCCTCGGGCTCGACGCTTTTCAATGCAGCCCAACAATCAAAAAACATAACTCCCCTCTCCAACGGGAGAGGGGTTGGGGGAGAGGGTAAAATCACGCATGATGTCTGCTTGTATCCGGCGTGTTCGAACCCTCACCCGCCCCTGCGGGGCACCCTCTCCCGTTGGAGAGGGGTCTGAAAAAATTGAACTTCCTAGCTTAATCCAGCCAGATTTATAGAGCCTTACAACGCCCCGCCTGATATTCTAGGCATCTACTTTGTCGACTTGAAAACTCGGTCCCCACCCGGCATCTTGCCTGGTAACCGAGAAAGACCTTTTTGCTTAAAGAATCCAACACCATGACCCAGCCAGCACCCGTTTCCACTTCCGAAATTCGCCAGTCGTTTTTGAAATTCTTCGAATCCAAAGGCCATACCATCGTTGCGTCCAGCCCGCTGGTGCCCGGCAACGATCCGACCCTGTTGTTTACCAATGCCGGCATGGTGCAATTCAAGGATGTATTTCTGGGTGCGGATAAACGCAGCTACAAGCGCGCGGTGTCTTCGCAGCGTTGCGTGCGTGCCGGCGGCAAGCATAACGATCTGGATCAAGTCGGTTACACCGCACGTCACCACACCTTTTTTGAAATGCTCGGCAATTTCAGCTTCGGCGATTACTTCAAGCACGACGCGATTGTCTATGCCTGGGAATTGCTGACCGGCGTCTGGAAACTGCCCGCAGAAAAATTGCTGGTCACCATTTACCACACCGACGACGAAGCATTCGAAATCTGGAACAAGGTCGTCGGCCTGCCGCCGGAACGCATCATTCGCATCGGCGACAATAAGGGCGCACCGTTTGCGAGTGATAACTTCTGGCAAATGGCCGACACCGGTCCTTGCGGTCCTTGCACGGAAATTTTCTACGATCACGGCGCGCATATTCCGGGCGGCCCTCCGGGTTCGCCGGATGAAGACGGCGATCGCTTCATCGAAATCTGGAACAACGTGTTCATGCAGTTTGATCGTCAGCCCGACGGCACCTTGCTGCCATTGCCTGCGCCTTGCGTCGATACCGGCATGGGCCTGGAACGCGTCGCCGCAGTTTTGCAGCACGTGCATTCCAATTACGAAATCGATTTGTTCCAGCACCTGATCAAGGCCGCTGCAAAACTGACCGACACCACCGATCTGGAAAACAAATCGCTGCGCGTGATCTCCGATCATATCCGCGCCTGTTCGTTCCTGATCGTCGACGGCATTCTGCCTTCGAACGAAGGTCGCGGTTATGTGCTGCGCCGGATCATCCGTCGCGCCGTTCGCAATATCTGGAAACTCGGCGCATTGAATGTCGAAGGCCAGTTCTGGCGCATGGTGCAACCACTGGTCGAAATGATGGGCGATGCCTATCCGGAATTGAAATCGAAACAGGCGCTGATCGAACAAGCCCTGAAAGCCGAAGAAGCCGCATTCGCATCGACACTCGATGCCGGCATGCAACGTCTGGAAAATTCCCTGAAAGCCAGCGGCAATAAACTCGATGGCGAGCAACTGTTCCAGATGCACGATACCTACGGCTGCCCGCCGGATTTGATCATCGACATCCTGCGCGAGAAAAACGCGACGCTGGCCGACAACGCCAACGAAACCTACGAAACCCTGATGGAAGAGCAGCGCACCCGTGCACGTTCGGCAGGCAAGTTCGCCGGTCAAACCGGGTTGCCGGCAGAACTCGTTGCGTCTTTGCATGCAACCGAATTCCTCGGTTACGAAACCCTCGATAAAGACGACTGCAAAGTTGTCGCGCTGGTCAAAGACGGCAAGCCGGTTCAATCCATCGAAAGCGGTGACGATGCCATCGTGATTCTCAATCGCACGCCGTTCTACGCCGAGTCCGGTGGTCAAAGCGGCGATAGCGGTGTATTGCTTGATCCGGGCTCCGATCATTTCGACGTCAGCGACACCATCAAGATTTCCGCGATCTTCCACGGCCACGTCGGCAAGCTGACCAAAGGCGCGTTGAAAGTCGGCGACAAAGTATCGGCCCGCGTCAATGAAGAACGCCGCCAGGCGATCGTGCTGAATCACTCGGCCACGCATTTGTTGCATGCAGCGTTACGCAGCGTGCTCGGCACCCACGTCACACAGAAAGGCTCTCTGGTCGCGCCGGATAAACTGCGTTTCGACTTCTCGCATTTCCAGGCCGTGACACCGGAAGAATTGTCGCGCGTCGAAAAAATGGTCAACGAAGAAATTCGCCGCAACCCGGAAGCCGAAGTGCACCACATGGGCATGGACGAAGCGATTGAATTCGGCGCCATGGCCTTGTTCGGCGAAAAATACGGCGAACGCGTTCGCGTGTTGAAGATGGGCGATTTCTCGACCGAACTTTGCGGCGGCACTCACGTGCACCACACCGGCGACATTGGCGTATTCAAGATTATTTCCGAAGGCGGCATCGCGGCCGGCGTGCGTCGTATCGAAGCGGTCACCGCCGACGGCGCATTGCAATATTTCGCCGAGCAGGAAAAACAACTCGATGAAGCCGCCGAACTACTCGGTGCCAAAGGCAACGATGTCATCGACAAACTCAAAGCCTTGCTTGACCACCAGAAAAAACTCGAACGCGAACTGAAAACCATCAAGGCAAAAGCCGCCTCCGGCGCTGCGCTCGATCTGGTCAGCAGCGCCATCGACATCAATGGCGTGAAAATTCTGGCCGCCCGTCTCGAGGGTCTGGACACCACCGGCCTGCGCGAAGCCGTCGATGCCCTGAAAAACAAACTCGGCGACTCCGTGATCGTGCTGGCCTCGGCCGACAACGGCAAAGCCGCTTTGATCGCGACCGTGCAAGGCAGCGCACTGGGCAAAGTCAAAGCCGGCGAGCTGCTGACCCATGTGGCCGGCCAGGTCGGCGGCAAAGGCGGCGGTCGCCCCGATGCAGCCCAGGGTGCCGGTAACGACGGCCCGGCCCTAGTCACCGCGCTGAACGGTGTCAAAGACTGGGTTTCCTCGCGTTTAGCCTGATAAATACCCAGTAAATGTTCACAAAAAGGCCCGAAAGCCGATGTTTTCGGGCCTTTTCATTGCAACTCGGCCAAACCCGCACTAACATCGGTTCAAGCTGAACAAGCGGGAACCGCGTGGCTACAAAGCGCGGACCGGTATACGGACGTATCGGGAGGGAGATGCATGTTAATTTTGACTCGCAGGGTGGGAGAAACCCTGATGATTGGTGATTCAGTCACCGTAACGGTGCTGGGCGTCAAAGGTAATCAGGTGCGTATCGGCATTACCGCACCCAAAGACGTGGCAGTACACCGCGAAGAGATATTCCAGCGCGTCGATAAAGCAGGCGCGAAGGGCGCAGCAGATAAAGCGGTAGATAAACCAGAAGAAACTTAAGGTTTACCGAATAGGGTGCAATCCGCTAAACTACGCAACTTGATGAAGGCTTGACCGTCTAAATCAACAAACCCGGAGAGATGCCCGAGTGGCCGAAGGGGCTCCCCTGCTAAGGGTGTATGGGCTTTAACTCCCATCGAGGGTTCGAATCCCTCTTTCTCCGCCAAATTAAAAAACGCCCCCTCGTGGGGCGTTTTTTATTACCCGGATATTGCAGCGCCCACCCCGTAGGAGCGACGGAAGTCGCGATAAGCACTAAAGCCTCATAACTCACCGCCACCCGGCCTAAAAACTCACGATGTCCGCATATCTCAAACCCTGAGACCGCTATCGGCCAAGCTTCACGTATAGACAAAGAAACAAGGAAACCCCATGCCCTCCAAAAACATCATCCGCGCCCTGCATTACGCCGCCCAACAACACAGCCCGCAACGCCGCAAGGACGAAGCCCAATCGCCCTATATCAACCATCCCATTGCCCTGTTGCACATCCTGAATATCGAAGCCGGCATCGACGATGAAGATGTCCTCATCGCCGCACTGTTGCACGACGTCATGGAAGATTGCAGCGGCCCGCACCAAATGTTCATCGAAGACCGCCGCCGCGAAATCCGCGAACAATTCGGCGACACCGTACTCAGCTATGTCGAAGCCGTCACCGACGACAAAACCATCGACAAACTCTCCCGCAAACGCGCCCAGGTCGAGAAGGGTGCAGCAAAACCTCACGGCGCCAAACTGGTAAAAATCGCCGACAAAATCGCGAATCTGCGCGACATCAAAAACGCACCGCCGGCCAACTGGAACGACGAACGCAAAGCCGAGTACTACCGTTGGGCGAATGAGGTGGTGGGGCAGTTACGTGGCAGCCATGAAAAACTGGAAAGTTTGTTCGATGAGGTGGCCACCGCCCCGTAAGAGCGTCCTTGTGGGAGCGTCCTTTAGGCGCGATCGATCTCACCGAATGTTTGATGCTGCAAAGCACATGCACTCTGCAGTCATCCCCGAACGCTCTTGTCGGGGACCCAGCGCCTTCGTTCTTGATTTGTTGAATCGTTTTAATGATTTGAATAAATGAACCTGACCCCATTTGTCGTCTTATTGTCGTTATCGGCACCACCCTCGGCATGCTCATCGCCGACGTCCCCGCCGTCTTCGTCGCCAACAAATTCGCCGAAAAAATCCCCATGAAACTCGTACACTCGATAGCCGCGAGTATTTTTCTGGAGATGGGGTTGTTGACCTTGTTTAAGGTCGAGAAGTTATTTGCGTAGGTCGGGCCCTGGGCGCCAAGTAATCTTACAAGCCAGCTAGTTGCAGTTGCCGAATTTAGACTTGCGATGAAAATCAAAGTGATTGGGATGTGGTCTATCTATGTGTCGCACTGGTAACGTCAACTTAGACCCTTCGAACAGCTTGTAATCGGTATTCTTTAGAACGTCGGCGATTCGAACGCGCATCGTATCGTCGATCCAGAGTAGGCCAAGATCAAATAATGTATGGATATCAGCGCGCAGTAGTAGTCCGTTATCAGTCCGTTGTGTATGCGCTCCAAAATAGGGCACGATATGTGCTGCTTCGAGCACAGAAATTGTGTCGCATCCCGTGACCGCACATTTACCTTTGTAGGCCTGAATCAACGCGTCGCGAAACTCCCTTTGTCCTTGCCTTGCGGCTATGGCGCGCATTATGTATTTACGCGCATCCTCGATCGACGAAATAGATTCCCTGGTGTTGCCTGCAGTGTCCTCCGACAAGTCTATCGAAGCTGCGACATCAGATGCTGGGAAATGCAATACTGTCCAATTACCCTCATCGTCAGTATGCAAGTCGAATACACCATGTTTCGCCGTAACGTATGGCTGATAAAAAACAGAGCTTCCCTCTGATGTTCGGAATATCAGGTCACGCGGATGACTCATATCGGTACGGAAATGTTTTCGATACTTGTCATAGTGGCGTCGATTGGCGTCATTCACTGTCAGTAAAGTGAGATTTTCGCGAGTATCTGAATAGTCAAGCCCGGGGTGTGTTCCCTCAAGCCATAGCTTCACTTCGGCTACAGAAACAGGCTTACCTAAGGCCTTCACAGCATCAAAAACACTCCAGTACTTCGCGCGCAAATCAGATTCAATCGGCGAAGACTCCATGAGGTTGATCACGCCCGGCCAACCCCACACAAGTTTCGCAACTTCACGGCCGCCATCAGACCTATCGTCTTGCAACCATATAGTTGGGCTGTCGCCGTTCGCGGCATAGTTTTTTCGACTTCTTCCAGTCGCTCCTTTTTTTATCTGCGCTTCACACATATCGAATTGCGCGCGCCAAAGGCCGGGAAGTTCTATAGAAGGGATGAGCAGCGCGTGTACATCAGAATTTAAGTCGCGTTGAAAGAATAATGTATGACTCACACCAATCTCGACATCCTTCTTTACGATGTGAGCAACTGTTGCATCCCAATTGCCATCGATAGTTTTAGCAGCAAGTTGAGCCGCAGAATAAAGATGTCCCTTACGTGAATGTCCGTCTCTGCGCCAGCAAAGCCGGACTCGCATGGAAATAAATTCCCCATTGGGAGTGGTCGCTTTGACTATCTGTGATTGCCCGAGACCAATGTGCTTGCGGACATCCTCGATATCAGTGAACCCACGTTCCGTTAACAGTGGCTTGACTGCATCGCGAGCCACTCTTTCGAATGCGTAACTATCAGCACCACGAAAATCACGTTTTTTCTGAGTCATCAGTGCCTACTTGAGTGATTGCACAGGTAATCCAGCCGCAACCTCGCGGAATGAAGCAAGTGCACTTTCCAAATGCTCAATGATCTCCTGTTGCAAGACATCAGGCGAGGGTAGGTCATCCAAATTATCGAGGCTATCGTCTTTCAGCCAGAAAATATCGAGGCTGGCTTTATCACGCGACATCAATTCATCATAGGTAAAATATTTGAAGCGTTCTGTGGCTGCCCGCTTGTGGCGGTTCTCGGGGTTGTAGCAGGTAATGAAATCCTGCAGGTCATCCAGCTTCAGCGTGCGGGTTTTTAGTGTGAAATGTTTGTTGGTACGCAGGTCGTAAAACCACACGCCCTTGGTATGCACGCGACCATCTTTGGGTGCGTTGTCAAAGTACACCACATTGGCCTTTACGCCCTGTGCGTAAAAAATACCGGTAGGGAGGCGGAGGATGGTGTGCACATCGCAGTTTTCCAGCAATTTTTTTCGGATTTTTTCACCGGCACCGCCTTCAAACAATACATTGTCAGGCAGCACTACCGCGGCTTTGCCGTCCACTTTCAACATGCTGACGATGTGTTGCAGGAAATTGAGCTGTTTGTTTGAGGTTGTTTCCCAGAAATCCTGGCGTTCGTACGTCAGGGCATCCCTGTCTTCTTCACCATCCTCATTAGTGATGGTCATACTGCTTTTTTTGCCGAAGGGCGGGTTAGCCAGCACATAATCTGTCTTGCGTTTTGGTTCGCTGATTAATGCGTCAGAGCGCTCGATCAAAGGTTCGCCATCCAGTTCGCCGATGTTGTGCAGAAACAGGTTCATCAAGCACATGCGGCGTGTGTTTGGCACAATCTCGTTGCCGTGAAAAGTCTTGTCGCGCAGAAACTCTTTCTGGGCCTTGTTGAGTTTTGCACCGGGGCGTGTCAGCCAGTTATAGGCCCCCAGAAAAAACCCGCCCGTACCACAGGCCGGATCGACAATAGTTTTCATAGGCTCGGGGCGCATACACGCCACCATCGCTTCAATTAACGCACGCGGCGTGAAGTATTGGCCCGCACCACTCTTGGTGTCTTCGGCATTCTTTTGCAGCAGGCCTTCGTACAAATCGCCCTTGGTATCGGCATCCAGGCTGATCCAGTTTTCTGCATCAATTAATTGCACCAAACGTGAGAGTTTGGCTGGGTCCTGAATTTTATTTTGTGCTTTGAAAAAGATTGCCCCCAACATCCCAGGCTCTTGGCCAAGCTTATGCAGCGTGGCTAGATAGTGCGCCTCAAGTGGTTCGCCTACTTTCGAAGTCAGGTTAGTCCAGCCATATCCCTTCGGGATGTGGGTGTCACGGTTGTAGGGCTCTTGCACGTATTCGTGCGCCAGTTTCAAGAACAACAAGTAAGTGAGCTGCTCAAGATAGTCGCCATAGCCAACGCCATCATCGCGGAGGGTATGGCAGAAATTCCAGACTTTCTGGACAAGGGTGCTCGTATTCATTTGCTATCGCCTAGGGTTTGCCAGACTTTGTGTCCGATCTGTCATTCATTAATTATGGTCTATGACTGCATTGCGAGTAGGGCCATCAAGCAGGTGGTATTTAGCAGTAATAAATTGGTTTTGGATAATAAAAAATTTAAAATATATATAAATATCAATAAGTTAAGCTATGCCTGTGGTTTATTATCCTCGGGCGCAATTATTAAACTTGGTTCGAAGTCTTTTGTTGCTGAAGGCTTGGAGTAGACCATATTCCGTTTCGCCTTCGTAGGGTCTGGAAGGAGCAAGCCTTGTTCTACCCATTGCTTGAGCAGCTTGGATGCTTTTAGGGTATCGAGGCTAGAAATAGAACACAGTTCTCTGTTGCTTATCGGCCCGTTGCGGTCAATCCAGTCGCTAACTTGCTCCCACATGGCAGGCCGTTCTTCATTAAGCAATGTCACAACGACCGCTTCCTGCGCCAAGTCACGCATTTCCCGATACTGAGGTGGATACAAGCTGCTGGCGCGCATGACATTGAACATCATCTGCACGCCTTCCCCGGCATCAACATTTGGTGGGTCGGGAAATTCACGCAAATTGCTGGCCAATAAAGGGTTGCGTGCAAAAGAGCCTGTGCGATGAATTGTCGCAGCCGTAATTCGGCCGGGAAATAATCCAGGGCTCAATACTTCAATACGATTGTCGAAAATGCGAATCTGGATATCACGATTCAATCGGTAGTCACGATGAATTATGGAATTGGTGATGGCTTCCTTGATTACTCGCTCGGGATAGCGGTGCACCGTGCGAAAACCGGAAGATGCGAGCGTCAGACCTTCAGCTAACTCATCAAGTACATAAGCATGCGTTTGTTCAATCAGACGATAAAGTGGTCCCGACAAAGTCTTTGGTGTTTTTTTAAGATTAGGTACTGCACCACTCTCAATGGTATTTCCCTTGTAGTGAAAAACCCTCACATCTGCACGAGAGCCCGTCGTCGCTAGCAAGGCACCAGGATGGTCGGCAAACAACAAAATCGCTGCACGCAGGGGCCGCAATTCATTGCCAATCTTCTTGGCCAAGCCGATGCGATATAGCTGATCCGCAATTCCTGTGGACGTCAGCCCGCGGCCGCGCAGGAACAAGCGCCAAGTATCTGTTTCAAGTAACTCAAAATCCACATCGACTGGTTCCGATTCGGCACTGCGCACACCACGACGGTAAGACAATTCTGTAATCTCACTGGCATTCATTTCGCGGTTACTTGCTTCACCGCGTATCCAAGTGCCATCGTCGAGAATGGAATGCACTTTGTCGCTTTTCGGTACCCACACGGCGACAACGATGCCGGCATTGCCATCATGCAATGTTGTTTGCAGGCGAAAAGCCTGTATGTCATCAATGGCAGGAAGGTGATGCGTCTTGAGTTTTCGCATCAATTCATCGACGGCTTCGGGATTTTCGCCGATACCAAAAAGTCTGGCCTTGCCTTTGGCTTTGTTGGCATCTTCCACGCCCAGTAACAACCAGCCGCCTTGGGTGTTGGCAAAAGCGCAGATGGTTTCCAAGGCCTTGCCCACCATCTTGCCCGAAACCCGTTTGGTCTCGAGGACGTTGGATTCTGCATTGGGTAACGACCAATCAAGCAGTGCTTGGGTCAGTGCAGTATCGGCATCTTTAATCATGCAATTGCGTCCTTTCGTACACGTGATTTTTTCACGACTGCTTGTGTTTCACGTTCGGCGCGAATGCGTTCCAGCAGTACGCTGGCGGATTCGTCGTTCGGGTCTTGCGGGACTAGTTGGCCAGCGAAGGCGGCACGCAGGATGTTTTGGCGTTGGGCGTTGGATTGTTTGAGGGAAAGTTCGATGGAATGTTCTTGATTCGTGATCGAACTCATTGCGGTATCAAGGTTGACAAGTAATGAGCTTTGCTCGTTTAGCGGCGGCAACGGGAATGGTAGGCTGCGGCAAACTTCCAACGTTAAGTTAGTCTGTCCTGCTGTTGTTTTGGATCGTGCTTTGAGCCACTGTTGGGCAATTGGTGACAGCAAGTAGTGGCAGATGAACCACGGCAACACACCCTCTACAGCTCGAAATATTGCGATGGCTTGGTTAATATTCCATTCCACAAAAGTTGACGGCACCACTGCGACTTGGCCGAGTGGCGGGCCGACGATATTCATCAGAACATCATTGGGGTAGACGGACGAGCGAGCCAAAAATCCCTGATGCGTTTTCTTGGAAACAAAGACTTCATCAGCTAAATCAAGTTTGCCGTGATCCGTTAGATTTGTAACACGCAGAAATGGCACGTTTTTCTCGCCATTGATATCGAACCCTTTTGGTGGTGTTGTTCCTTTTGTTATGAACTCACAAAGCTGCTCGCCACTTGCCCACACCCAACCTTTTGGCAATGTCGGCAAATTGGTGGTATCGGGCTGCACGGGCTCAGGGTATTTTTTTTGCCAGTCTGTAGGCGGGCTTTTGTTTTGTTCCTCGAACTTGGCGAGTTGCTTGGCTTCCCATCGGGAGCGGCGTTCGGTGAGGATGCGTTGTAGTAGTTGAGCGCCGGTTTCGGTGGGAGTGTTTTGTTTTCGCCATTCGGCAGTAAGCGCGCCTTCCACGGCGGCTTTCAGCAGTGACTGACGGTATTGCGCCAACTTTTTCTGCGCGGCCTTGAGTTCGGCCACACCAGCATCGAGGTCGGAGAGCAGTTCTTCAAGCTTAGCGACGATGCGGGTTTGTTCGGCGCGAGGTGGTAATGGAAAACGCTGTGCCGCTAAATCACCAGTCTTAAGATTGTTGATGTTCGAGCCTGCTGACAATTCCGAGACAGATTTGCGATACGACGGCGTCTGAAAGTAGTAACCGAAATATTCGGACGATAGAGCCAAAGAGGGACGGATGCCCGAACAAAAAGCACCAAAAGAGCCTATAAAATCTCCACCTCTAAATGCACCGGCTTTTCCAACTATTTCTTTACTACCACTTGATGAAGCAATTACTACATCCCCTGGCTGCAATATTTGTTCATCAGAGATGTTGTTGGTTGGCACATAAACCAATCCTTCAAAAATCAGTGCTGTTCCCGTGATGTTTGTAGCCCGGATGACTGGTAAAAAACCATCCTGCGGTATTTCTATTGATTTTTCCTTCTTATATGTGATTCCACGGATTACTTTGGCAACTTCGCTAAGCTCAACTTCTATCCATGACTCGGGGCAGTTACTCACGCCACCAACTCCTCATTCATTTCCTTCATCAGTTCATCCAATTTGTCTCCAAATACAGCCCACACTTTTTGCAACCCGCCTTTCCCAGCCAATTCGGCATAATCAAAATCATCGCGGCTAATGCTGCAAGAGCTGGCGATATGGTCTTTCATTAAGCGCAGCCATTCGGTTTGTTCCGGCGTAAACGCCGTGCCACGTTGGGCGTTGTGGCGGAAAATCCAGGCCTGGAAGCGTTTATCCACTTCATCTGCAAAGGGTTTGAGTTCACTGTCCAGCCCCAAAGCGAAACGCAGCAGGGACACCAGATCGGTGAGTTGGCGTCTGCGGTCCAAGCCTTTTACGGCGCTGCTCTGTATGCGGGCATAGGCATTCCACAATCGCTCCGTAGTCAGCATCAATGGTGGTCTGCTCAGATGTTCGTGCAGCTCTTCGATCATGCTGAAGGTAAGGGTACGACGCTGATAGGGTTGCTGATAGAAAAAATCCAGTGCTGCGATTTCATCTTTATGCATAGCGATGTAATCCGTGAAATTTTGAATTACGATGCGTGCTTGTGTTTCCGCCTGTTCGGAAAAACCGGTGAAGGTAACTTGATCAAGATTGATATGGTCGATGAGCTGTTCGCGTTCACGGCGCGCATTGTCGATCTCATCGCGCAACTCCGGTTTATCAAACGGGGCGCAGGCAGCGGCAACACGTACGGCGCGAGCGGCTTCTATTTCTTCGGGCAACAAGGTTTCTTCCGTGCGGGTAATGCCATTGGCTTGAGCGGTGCCCAGTGCTGCTTGGACAATAGCGTCCGGGTCGAGCGCGGCGATCAAACTTTTGCCAAGTGTTGCCACAGGAATGCCACCACTGATTTTTTCGATACGTGCCAGCGCTTTGCCGTCCAATTGTTTGGCAAGACGCACCAGGCGATTGGCAAGCGAGAGCACGGTGTCATCATCACGGCTGCCCATGGCCACACCTTGCAGCAAATCTTTCAATGCCATGCCGGGTTTTTTCTCAAGCGGGCGGCTTTCGGTTTTCAGTGATTTTTCCACACCGACGGCATCGATCAACACAAAGCGCGTTTTGGCCCCGTCGGCACTGTTGCTGACGCGCTTCAAACTATCGCCATCGAGCGAGCGTACACCGCGACCTTTCATTTGTTCGTAATAACCCTTACTGCGCACATCGCGCATGAACAACAACACTTCCAAGGGTTTTACATCGGTACCGGTGGCGATCATGTCCACCGTAACGGCAATGCGAGGGTTGTAATCATTGCGGAAGCTGCTGAGGATGCTATCGGCATCTTCTTCGGCGCGGTAGGTGACCTTTTTACAGAAAGCATTGCCTTGCCCGTATTCCTCACGAAGTATGTTGATGATGTCATCGGCGTGGCTGTCGGTTTTGGCGAAGATCAAGGTCTTGGGTGTTTCTTTGCGGGTTGGAAAAATTTTTGTTTCGACGGCAGTTTTCATTGCCTGAATGACTTGTCGTATTTGACTGAGATTCACCACCGAACGATCGAGCTCCTTGCCGGCGTAGGCAGTATCTTCCTCGGTTTCGCTCCAGCGTTTCTTGCGTGTTTGCCGGTCGCGATGATCAACCCATTCCTTCGCTTTGAGTTCGGCACCTTTCTGGGTAATTTCGGTTTCAATCTCGTACACGTCGTAACCGACGTTGACGCCATCGGCGACCGATTGTTCGTAGGTATATTCGGCGACGATGTTTTCGTTGAAGAAACCAAAGGTACGTTTGTCAGGTGTGGCAGTAAGGCCGATCAAACTGGCATCAAAGTAATCGAGTACTTGCTTCCACAGGTTGTAGATGCTGCGATGGCACTCATCGATGATGATGAAATCGAATTGCTCAATCGGTACTGATGGGCTGTAGCGGACAAATTTTTCCTGATTTTTCGATTGTTGTACTTCCGCAAGCGGCGTGTCTTCGGCAGATTCGTCGATTGGTTCGCCGCTCAGGATGGAATACATGCGCTGGATGGTGCTGATGCAAACCTGCGAATGCGGATCAATGTTTGGCGAGGACAGACGCTGCACGTTGTATAGTTCGGTAAACTTGCGGCCATCATCGGGCGGCGTGTAGGCCATGAACTCTTGATGCGCTTGCTTGCCAAGATTACGTGTGTCAACCAAAAACAAAATACGCTTGGCGCCGCCGAACTTGAGTAAGCGATACACCGATGTGATGGCGGTAAATGTTTTACCTGCGCCGGTCGCCATATGCACCAAGGCACGTGGTTTGTTCAATGCCAAAGATTTTTCTAGGCCAGTGACAGCGCCAATTTGGCAATCGCGCAGGTTTTTTTCGGGGAGAGCAGGCATTTGTTCTGCGAGACGACGGCGCAGTGTTTCTGGCGTTGCCAACCAAGCGGCCAATGTTTCCGGCTTGAAAAAGTGGAAAATTTCACGCGAGCGCGGGGCAGGGTCGGCATTGTCTGTGAAGCGGATGATCTGGCCGGTAGCCTCGAACAGAAAGCGTAGCGGCGTGTTGTCTTTGCGCCATTTTAGGCTTGCGTGGGCGTAACGTTCTGTCTGGCTTTCGGTAACGGTAATGTTTTCACCGGCATTGTCTTTCTTGGCTTCGATTACGCCAACTGCAATACGATTTACAAACAATACGTAATCCGCCGGGCCGGTGTCGGTAGGATACTCACGAACAGCGATGCCGACGCCTGCGGAAAGATTGAGTTGCTTCATGTCCTGAATAACCCAACCAGCCTGTTCGAGTTTTTGGTCGATCAATTGGCGGGCTTTGGCTTCAGGCGTCATGTGCGAATGGCCAGGTGAAATGCATGGAGCCCGCAGTCTAGCAGTCGCGTGCAGGGGCGGCCAGAGCACCGTAGCCCGGGTCACGCTCCATTGACCCGGGTTCTCACCCACAACGCGGAGTCGAAAAAAGGGGTCAGAGTGCATTATTCGGTTTATCCAAACTTGAATAAATCACTCTGACTCTTTTTCTAGATTCGTGTTGAAATGATAAATCGCGGCAACCTGACAGTTGTGTTCGCTCTGTGCGAAAAAACAAGGACGAAAAAACCGAATAGGGGTCAGGTTCATTTACCCGCGGTCATTTTCCTGCCAACAGCGGCAAAATCGACCGAACGTTAATTCAATCCATTTTTTTTGAACAATTAAAACCAAAACCCTTCCGCATGCAGAAACTTCCGGACAATAGTTTCCGGTTTGGTATCCCGCCCGCGAATGCCGGCCATCATTTGGCTTCGGGTTGGTTTGTCGACGATATCGACTATGCGACAATCTGCTTATTCGAGCTTTTCGAATAAATTGGTCTACTTATTTCTTCGCACGCCGATAAATGAAATCAAAACTCACCTGCCAGGTTTTGCCTTCATCATCCGAAGTTTCGCCCATCTGTTGCACGCTGCCATCAGTGTGCGGGGTGTAGGTCATGCGGGTGATTTGATGCGGTTTGCCCGGTTGCGGCCATTCGCCTTGCAGTACCATGGCAGTGCCATTCCAGCTGCCTTTAAAATCGGCAAAGGTGGCGGAGGCATCGAGCCAGGTTTGGCGCCAGGTTTTTTCGGTAGCGTTGTAGGCGTTCAAACTTCCGCCGCTGTTGCCACTGAGTGGCATCCAGTTCTCGCGAACAGCACAGCCGTTATAGAGTTTTTCGATCAGGCTGTCGGCCACTTTCTGTTCGGGTTTGTTTGCAGGAAAAACTTCCCAGCGCCCAACCCAGAAATCGAATTGATGGCTTTCCGGTGAATCGCAGGCCGGTGGTGGTGTGGGCGTTGGTGTTGCAGTGGGTGGTGCTGTCTGTGCAAGCAAAGCACTGCTTGCCAACAACAGCAGGCCGGAACCGAGGGCGTGTTTGAGCATGGTGAATTCTCCACTTCGCAGGTATGCGAGAGCTTAGCGTAATCGCAGGGAGAGTTCGTTATGTGGAGTTTTCGCGCCTAAAAGTAAAAACAAGGACAACCAAGGATTTCATTAGCACCGTAGCCCGGGTCACGTTCCATCGACCCGGGTTCTCACACATAACGTGAAGCCCTGATTTTGTTGTCATGCCATCACGGATGTTTTTCCTTGATTGACATTGCCACTTCTGAGCGGCTATGGCATGTAAAACGCGGCTATCTTGGGAATAAAATTCTGCGGGTTTGATCCCACAAGGTTGGTAAACACAATGATTGCCAGTCGATCATCGGGATAAACAATAAATGCCGCACGTGCGCCGCCCATACCCGCGACTTGACGGTGGAGGGAAGTTTCCAATACCGGCCATCCGGCGGCCCAATTCCCGTCAGCGCCACTATTCAGTTTTTCTGGCGTCCACATGTTTCGGACATTGGCCATACTGATTAGCCGGCCACTTGATAACTCGATTATCCAACGCGCGACTTCGTCAGCCGTGGTTCGGATTCCACCGCCCGCCCAAAGGCCATGAGGCACGTCATAGAACCAATGGGATAGCCGTTCGTCGTCGCCTTTCGCGTCGGTTTTTCGTGGGAAATAGCTGTACATCGTAGTTGCGTTGGCAAGCAAGTCGTAACTGTCGCCAAACGTTGACGAGCGCATGTCGGCTACTGTGAATTGATGCTCTGCAATGTATTTCTCATAAGGCATCCTGGTTTGTTTGGCGATGATTTGTGCCAGCAACGCATAGTTGGTCTGGTTGTAGGCGAACCTCTCGCCAACAGGCGCGTCCATAGGTAGGAGCTTTACTGCCTTCCACGCGTCTTGCTCGGAGCCCCCTCCAATCAGGCCTTGTTGATCGAGGATATCCGGGAGCCCTGAGGTATGCGCCAGAAGCTGACGGACACGGACACTTTGCCAAGCCTGCGGCAATCCATCCAAATACCTGGAGACAGGAGCATCGAGATCGACAAGCCCGGCTTCGACCAATTGCATCATTGCGACACCGGTAAATGACTTTGTTGCAGAATTTATGGGAAACAAGGTGGCTCTTGTGACAGGCACCTGGTTCTCCACATTGGCCAAGCCAAAGCTCTCGGACAACACAATCTGATCGTCCTTGATGATTGCTATCTGCAAGCCCGGTATGCGTTGTTCCTTCATCGTCTGCTGCACGAACTGTCTGGCCTGTGCGTTCGCCTTGTCCAATGCGCTTGCAGTAGCTCCCAGTGAAGGGGAGGAAGCCCACACTAGAGCAGCGGCGATTATCGCAGTGGCATAATACTTTCCAAACAACATGAATCTTCTCCCGGTGAATCTGCCAATGATGTGATGGTTAACGGCCTAAAGCGCGAGCACAATGCTGGACAGGTACGAGCATAGTCCTGGACCCCCAAGATTTGTGACTGAGCGGCTCAATCGAACCGAAAAGTTATAAGGCGCGCCTGTGGCGCACCTTATAAAAGACTGCAATATTATTGATAGGTGTGCGACATGCGCACCCTCAGAGTCACGCTACGGTGCTTTCGGTTTACGTTGACCGCTCCACGATTTAGTCACGATCATCCATTTCCCGTCGATCTTCGACAACACGAGATAGTCCAGACCGTTCCACTCGGGATAATCCAGCGTCACTTTAACGACCGCTGCATTTTCGGTCACATCGACAATTTTGTAGCTGCGTTTGCGCAGTGCCTCGTCGTCGGCTGGCTTGCCGGGGAATCCCTTTGCCCATTCTTCCGCGGTTTGCGTTACTACATGGCCTTTGGATTTCGAGTAGCCGAGTACAGCCCCGTCTTTTCTGAGTACTTCGAAAGCGAGGTTGGCATCGCCCGTTTCGAAGGCACGCATCATTTTTTGCATGACGCGATTCACCGCATCACGCTCGCTGTTTTGTGCCATGACAGAAGTGGGAAGAATGAGGAGAAGAGCTGCAGTGAATGCGATGGATCGGATCGATATTTTCATAAGTGTCCTTGCTTTATTGAGTGTGGGATGTGATTCGACATCGCCCGGCGATGGGCGATGTCCCTGAACATCAGTTTTTCGCCGCGACGCGGCCTGGTTGTTGATCGCCTAGTTTGCGAAGGATGTCGACAACGGCTTCAGCCACCGGTGTCGCAGATAAATAGTTTTGGCCTGTCACCAGCCGGCCATCGACTACGACGTTCGCCTTGTCGCGAGCCGAAGTTTGGAATGTGCCGCCACGTGACTCGACTGTCTGACGGATAAGGAAAGGAAATTCCTTGAAATAAGCGGCATCTTGTCTTTCGAATTCTTCCGGATAACCCGTGACGCGTTTGCCGCCGACCAGGTATCGGCCATCGGACAACTTCAGATTCACTAGCCCTGCCGTGCCGTGGCATACCGCCGACACCACGCCACCATTGCGCTCGTACACATGCATGGCGATGTTTTGCAGCTGGGTATTTTCCGGCGTTCCGTAGATGGCATTGCTGCCTCCGACGAAGTACACGGCACGGTAACGTGCTGGATCGATTTGCGAAGGCGCGTAGGTGTGTTCAAGCGCGTACATCAGGTCCGCGTCATAGAAACGACTGCGGAAGTCCACGGCTTCGGTCACGCTGATCGGCGCGGCGCCGCCATCGGGCGAGACGAAATCCACCGTAAGGCCCGCGGCTAGAAATGTATCCCATGCTTGAACCACCTCACCGAAACTGACACCCGCCGACAGCGTCGAAGCACCATGGAATTTCGCGCTCGAGAGGACGAACAGTACGCGGTCCCCGCGCCGCTGAGTTGGCTCCCGTGCGGCAGTTTTGGCGACGATTTTCCATTCGGCATTGAGTTTGCGCAGCAAAAAGAAATCAATGAGCCGCGCGTCTTGGTGTGGAACGAGGATTTCGGCCTTGACGGTTGCGGTGTCTGCTTCAACATCCATCGACAGGATTTTTCCGATCCGCCCGGTCGGCTTGCCGGCATTGGCCCCGGAGAACCGGCCGACGTACTCATCGACGCTGAGCGGCCAATAGGCGGTGCCAGGCTTGCTGAGCAGCAGGCGTGCGTCGGGATGGAACGCTCGCCGCAATTGTTCCGGGTGCGCATAGGCGCTGCCATCAAAGTAGTCGGTCAAGGTGCGAGTGATGGCGACCCGCTCCTGGTCATCATCAGCCGCATAGGCAGAGGGAAGCGGAGCCAGCCAGAAAAGCAGCAGGACGAGGAATCGGAAGCATCGAGATGTGTACATGGTTCATGCTCGTTGGGAAGGAGCGACGAACAGTACTCGTCTCGTTTTAAATCAATGCATTGGAATCATTTTCAGGACTCTCGGAATCGATTCCCGGAGTCGGTGAGCACTGTCGGAATGCCGTCGGCGTGATGCCTTCCACTTTCTTGAAGGCGCTGTAGAAGGTCGACATGGACTGGAAGCCTGCCGCTTCGGCAATGGCTTCGAGAGACTTCGAAGGCTCACGGCGCAGGAGCTTTTTGGCCTCGTCGACGCGCAATTGCGCCAGGTATTGTTTGAACGGCGTTTGATTGTTGTCGTTCAACAACTGAGTCAGCCGGGTCTGCGGCATGCCAAGCCGGCGCGCGAGACGGGGCAAGGTCAATGCAGGGTCGAGATACAGGCGCTCGCTTGCCATCAACTCGGCGAGAGTCTGCAAATGCGCGGCGGCCTCGCTGTCCGGGATCCGGCGATCTTGATAAGGCTCAATCGGTGCCTGGCCGGAACGCACTCGAAAATAGACCGCTACGCTCAGGCAAAGAACGAAAGAGAATGAAAGGGCGCCGACGATGTAAGAGGTGTAACCGGAAGTGTAGTACGCGATCCAGATGCACCAGATTCCTGCCGTGGCCGCCAGCAACAGATTTTTGTTTGTCGACGCCGAGAGTTGTGCTCGATTGAGGTACAGCAGCGTGGTGGCGAGCACGAGGTAAACCAACCATAGGTAGTTGATGCTTGGCGTAATCACATTGCGCCAAAGTTCGACATGGGTGGCATAGGGAAACAACACGCTCACCGCAACTGCCATCGATACAAGCCCAGCGATATGCCAACGATCCACGCGTCCGAGTCCGGAGGTCTCGCTCTGGCATGAACGAACGAGAAAGAACAGACACGGCCCGATCATGAAACAAGCCGTCAACCCGATCTGCAGAACGACCTTCGGGATAGCGGGCCAGAAATAGAACGCGACAGATTTCCCCGTTCTCACACTGACCATGAAGATCAACAACGACAGCCAACGTTGCGTAGATGTACACCCGGGTCGCCACCAGAGAAAGAGCGCCAAGCCGATGCCATTGAAAGCGCCGAGCATTGCAAAGAAGAACAGGAGATGTTGGTTCAACATGATCAACTCGCTACAAACGATACTCAAGATCGAAATCTTCCGGTCGGCTGCAAGGCAGCAGAAGGATGAAGATTCCCGACTCGTATTGGGATAGGGGCGCCATGTTACCCGAACTATGACGCCTCGAAGCAGAGCATCGAACTTGACCTACTCCTCGCAAGACCATGAGGTGCGTCAGAAACGCACCCTATTGCTGCCCGATATCACGATGAGTCAGGTAAAGGCGCAAATCGAACTCCAACTGGTGATAGCCAGGCTCGATGTGTGTGCACAACACCGTAGCCCGGGTCACGTTCCATCGCCCCGGGTTCTCACACATAACGTGAAGCCCTGATTTTGTTGTCATGCCATCACGGATGTTTTTCCTTGATTGACATTGCCACTTCGTTTTCCCGGGTCGGTGGAGCGCGACCCGGGCTACGAATCTCCCTCGAAATACATTCAAAGATCAAGCAAAAAAAAGGTCAGAGTGCATTATTCGGTTTATCTAGCCTTGAATAAATCACTCTGACCCTTTTTCTCCTTTTTCTCGAAATGATAAATCGCGGCAATCCGACACACGCAGTGATAATTACCGGATGCGTGATCGGAAACGAAGAGAGAACGAGCAGTAGCCATAACGCATTATTGCGAGTGGCCATAAGCAGAAATGTAGGGGGAATCTGAAGGTCGCGTCAGGGGTTATGGGTTTGGTGGGTGTCCGTTGATCTTGCCGTCGTTGATCTTGCGCGTTGATCTTGCGGTGACGATAAAACAGCGGATCCATGTTTCCATCATCACAATGGAAACATGAGCCGCACGATCACGCGATAACTCAGGCAGCTTTATCGAGCGACACTTCCGGGAAATCGATTTCGGTACCGGCGATGTGGTTGACGTAGTTGGTGTAGATGTTCAAGGCGACATTGGCAATCGTTTCCAGAATTTCGGCATCGCTGCCACCGGCATTACGGAAGGCGGCGATGTCGGCGGCATCAAGATGACCACGGGCATCAACAATGCGTTTGCTCAATTGCAGTAAGGCCTGATTTTTTACAGTGCTGGCATTGGCATCGCGGGCGGCACGGATATCTTCGGCTGACAGACCGGCACCTTTGCCGAGCAGGGTGTGGGCCGACAGGCAATAACCGCAGCTATTGGTCTGCGCCACGGTGATCGCGATGGATTCGCGTTGGCCCGCACTGAGCACGCCGCCTGCCACTGCTCCGGAAAGCGCGACATAGGCATTCAGCGCGGCTGGGGCATTGGCGAGGGTCAGCATCATGTTCGGCACAACGCCGAGTTTGGCTTTGATGGCAGCCAGGGTGGGGGCGGTATCGGGGCCGGCTTGGTTCAGGGCGATGGGTTGGATGACGGTCATGGGTTTTCTCCGGTTGGTTAAGGGCGTGGGTTTCCACGGAGAGAAGATTAGGGATAAATACGGAATCATTGGTATTTAATAGTTCACAAATGCATACTATTAGTTCATAAAGGAGTGAACGATGGATTCCAACAGCCCCGACCGTCTGGATAGCCTGCTGCGGCGCTTTGGCGTGACCGCGCGGATGTTCCATTCCGGGCCCTTGTGCGGCATCAACGATATTCCGATCGTGCCGGGCGAAGGTCATCTGCATGTAATTCGCAGCGGTGGACTGGAGGTGCGGCATCCGAAACACCCGGTGCTGCAGATAACGCAGCCAACCGTACTGTTTTATCCACGACCTTTGTCGCATCGCTTTATTTCCGATGTGCAGCAGGGTGCCGATATGGTGTGTGCCAATTTGCAATTCAGTGGCGGCGCATTGAATCCGGTGGCACAGGCTTTGCCGGCCGTGCTGGTGATGCCGATCAATCAACTTCCGAACTTGCAAGCAACGATTGATTTATTGTTTGCCGAAGCCTTCGCCGGCAAGTGCGGTAGTCGCGTGGCGGTGGATCGTTTGTTCGATGTACTGCTGGTGCAATTGCTGCGGCACGTGCTGGAAAACGATCAGCATAGCGGCGGCATGTTGGCCGGGCTGTCGCATACGCAATTGCGGCGCGCGCTGGTGGCGATGCACGAGCAACCGGCCGAGGCCTGGAATCTGGAACAACTGGCACAACGCGCGGGCATGTCGCGCACGGCATTCGCGACCGGCTTCAAGAATATTTTGGGAATGACGCCCGGTGATTATCTGGCCACCTGGCGAATGTCCTTGGCGCAGGATTTATTGCTGCGAGGAAAACCGATAAAGCTGATTGCAAACGAAGTGGGTTACGCGAGTGCCTTGGCTTTGTCGCGCGTGTTCAAGGCATATGTCGGCATGACGCCGCACGAGTGGAAAAAAATGCAGACCGGTGCCGAATGAAACAATCCTGGACACCCAAGACCATAAGGTGCGCTTGAGCGCACCCTATGGATTCTCGAAAATTAAAAGTTACGCCACAAAACCAAAGGTGCGCCGCGAGGACGCAGCCAAGTAGCCTTGTTCCGGTTTTCTTTTTATTCCTGAACCAAATCGACGTCCAGATCAATCACGGTATTTGCGAGCACGGCCAGATTGAAACCTGATTTGTATTTCACGACGATCTCTTCGCCATCC
>JBOHYG010000095.1:0-1670 GCA_050737875.1 Arenimonas sp.
TTGCCTTGATTCAATGCCCTGATTTGGAGTTTCTTATGCGCTTTAAAATTTTCCTGTTGCTGTTGATCGCAATGGTGACGCAAAGCGCATGGGCAGATGACTGGGGCATTTACGAGTGGGGCGATTCACTGTATGGCGTTCATACGGAAGTATATGAAAAGCGCTATCCACGTGCTACCGGCGGACAATGGACCATGCTTACCGATGGGTCTTACACTTGCAGTCCCCATACCCAAGATTTTCTAGTCAGCAAAACTCGAGTGCTGACATGCCCGACCAGCTACATCCCTGCCAATGGTGTATGCGTGGCACCGGATAACGTGCCTAAGGCCGATAACAGCGATTGCCCGGCATGTGATGCTGCCATGCTCAATCAAAGTAATCCCATACATGCCGGTCTTGGCTTCAAAGCACAAACCGAAAACGATTACTCGTCTCCAAGCTCGGCACTTAGTTTCGATCGTTTTTATATCAGCGGAAATCATCGTGAGCCAAGCCTTTTAGGCAAGAACTGGCGTCATACCTATGATCGTTCTCTGAGTTACTTCAACAACACGGCGGCATCATTGACGACAGCTGTACTGATTCGTCCGGATCGCGGCCGCCAATACTTCAAGCTGGTGAATAATGTCTGGACACCGGAAGCCGGTTACACAGAACGCCTGGAAAACATCGTTGGCGGTGGCTGGTTGTATACCGACAACGGCGACAACAAGGAACGCTATAGCGAAGAAGGACGTCTGCTGAGTATTGAAGATAGAAGCGGCCGCGTTTTGACTCTGCAATACAAGTTGGATCAGCTTGATGCAGTGATAGATGATGCAGGCAGAACCCTGACCTTTGCTTATCAGTACTTCACCTTTAATGATGATCGAAAGACACGGCTCGTAGCGCTTGGGTTACCTGATGGCCAGCTGGTGAAATTTCAGTATGACGCCAACGGCATGCTCGAACGCGCGATTTATCCTGATGCCACACCATTGGATAGTGCCGACAATCCGTTCCGTCGTTATCAATATGGTGATGGTGCGACGACTCAGAACTACAAACTGATCGGTTTGTTTGATGAGAAGGGCATTCAATACGCCAATTGGCAATACGACAGCAATGGCCTTGCCATCAGCAGTGAACATGGCACACCTGGTTCTGGCGTAGATAAAGTTTCTTTTGTCTACAATGCAGACGGTAGCAGCGTCGTTACAAGTCCATTGGGTCAAGCACGGACTTACAATTTCACGGTCATTAACGGTTCCAAAAAAATGACTTCGATGAGTGCAGCCTGCCCAGCATGTGGTACGAACTTTGCAGCTCGCGTTTATGATACCAACGGCAAAACCGATGTCGAAACCGATTTCGCCGGCACTACGACCGATACCGATTACAACGCCCGCGGTTTGTTGACACAAAAAATCGAATCGGCCAACAAAGCCGCTACCAAACGCACCACCCAAACCGACTGGCACGCTACTTTCAACGTGCCCACGGAACGTCGCATCTTGAACGCCACTGGCGTGCTGGAAGCCAAAACCAAATACGCCTACAACGCTCGCGGCCAAGTCACGGCTTCATGCCAGATTGATCCAACCAACAGCACGGCAATGGCTTATGTCTGTGGTTCGGCCACCAATGCACCTACGGGTGTTCGCCAAAGCACGACCGCTTATTGCGAA
>JBOHYG010000096.1:0-4432 GCA_050737875.1 Arenimonas sp.
GGGTGACAACGTGAAGATGGTGGTGAGCTTGATTGCTCCGGTCGCGATGGACGAAGGTCTGCGTTTTGCTATTCGTGAAGGTGGCCGTACCGTCGGCGCCGGCGTGGTAGCCAAGATCATCAAGTAAGATTTAGTACCAAGCCGCCCGGGCTTATAAGTCCCGGGCGGCCTACATACGAAATGAATCACAGGACGTGATTCGTGTTCGGTTCATGGACGAAGGCACGTCAGGTGCCCTGGCTAAAGCCATATTTTTATGGAAATAAGCCAGTTGTTGTTAAAAATTCCTCGAAATTCGTTTGACAGGAAGGCTTAACACACGCTATACTTTTTAGCTCAGTGGATCGACCTCGTTCAGTCCGCTGTTTTTTTCCACGGGAATTTGGACAACTGCTTCAAATTCCGTCGCTCTTTAACGTCACACAGGATGTTCGCCATGGCGGATCAAAAAATCCGAATTCGGCTGAAAGCGTACGATCATCGTTTGATAGATCGTTCAGCCAGCGAGATCGTTGAGACAGCAAAGCGTACCGGCGCCCAAGTGCGTGGTCCGATTCCGCTGCCAACCAAGATCGAACGCTACACAATTCTAGTATCTCCGCACGTCGATAAAGACGCGCGCGACCAGTACGAAACCCGCACGCATAAACGCGTGTTGGACATCGTCCAACCTAATGACAAAACCGTCGATGCCCTCATGAAGCTTGAGTTGGCAGCCGGCGTTGATGTCCAGATCAAATTGACCTGAGGTACCGGACATGACAGCTATCTATAAATTGGGAATGGTTGGCCGCAAGGCTGGTATGACCCGCGTATTCACCGAGGACGGTCGTTCCGTCCCGGTCACGCTGATCGAAGCCGGTGCTAACCGCATTACTCAAATCAAAACCGCTGAAACCGACGGCTATTCCGCGATTCAGGTCACTGCTGGTACCAAGCGCGCTGCGCTTTTGACCAAGCCAGTTGCCGGTCACTACGCGAAAGCCAAAGTGGAAGCAGGCCGCGGCCTCTGGGAGCTGCGTTGTGACGCTAAAGACTTGGCTGGTTATGAAGTCGGCGGCGAAATCAAAGCGGACATCTTCTCGGAAGGTCAATTGGTGGATGTGCAGGGCGTTACCAAAGGTAAAGGCTTTCAAGGCACCATCAAGCGCTACAACTTCAAAATGGGCGACGCGACGCACGGTAACTCCTTGTCGCATCGTTCGCCGGGTTCGATTGGTCAACGCCAAACGCCGGGTCGCGTGTTTCCAGGCAAGAAAATGTCGGGTCACATGGGTGCAGTGAATCAAACCACGCAGCGTTTGCAAGTGGTGAAGGTTGATGCTGAACGTGGTCTCATCGCGATTCGCGGTGCAGTACCGGGCGCTCCAGGCGGCGACGTTATCGTCTGGCCGACGAGCAAAGGTTAAGGATAAGACATGGAACTCGCCGTAGTAGGTAGTACCAAGACACTGTCGGTTTCCGATGCAGTTTTCGGTCGTGAGTTTAGCGAAGATTTGGTTCACCAAGTGGTTGTTGCTTATCGCAATGCAGGCCGCGCCGGTACCAAAGCCCAGCTGACCCGTTCGGAAGTCAGAGGTACGACAAAGAAATTCAAGAAACAAAAAGGTGGCGGTGCACGCCATGGTGACTATCGTGCTCCGATCTTTATCGGTGGCGGTGTGACCTTCGCTGCAAAACCACGCAGTTTCGAGCAAAAGGTAAATCGCAAAATGTACCGCGCAGCAATGTGCGCCATTTTGTCCGAACTCAATCGTCAAGACCGCTTGAAAGTGGTTGAAACCTTTGAAGTCGACCAGCCTAAAACCAAGTTGCTGATCAGCAAGCTCAATGAAATGGGTGCGGTAAAACGCCCGCTGATCGTGACGGAAGAAGGTTCGGAAGCTTTATACCTGGCCGCTCGCAACATCCCATATGTGCAAATCCGTGATGTGCAAGGTCTCGATCCAGCCAGTCTGGTCGGCGCTGACCACGTTGTCATCACAGCCGATGCCATCAAGCAAGTAGAGGAGTGGTTGGCATGAGTAACACGACCGCAAGAGATCTCTCTGTATTGTTGGCGCCGTTGGTGTCTGAGAAGACATCGCGCATCCAAGAAAATAACCAGTTCGTTTTCGAAGTGGCAACGACCGCAACCAAGGCTGAAGTCAAATCCGCCGTGGAGTCGCTGTTCAATGTCAAAGTCGAAGCAGTCAATGTGGTCAATGTGAAAGGCAAGAGTAAGTCTTTCAAAAACCGTGCTGGCCGCCGTGGTAACTGGCGTAAAGCGTACGTTTGCTTGGCTCCTGGCCAAACAATCGACGTGATGTCCAAGGCTTGAGGTAGGTACCCATGGCATTAATGACATTTAAACCGACATCGCCTGGACGCCGCACTATGGTGCGCGTCTCGACGGCTGGTCTGCATAAAGGCGGCCCACTCGCAGCGTTGGTCGAAAAGAAAAGCAAAACCGGTGGTCGTAACAACAACGGCCGTATCACCACCCGTCATATCGGTGGTGGTCACAAGCAAGCGTACCGCTTGATCGATTTCAAACGCGACAAAGAGGGCATTCCAGCCCGCGTTGAGCGCATTGAATACGATCCAAACCGGACCGGCCATATCGCACTTCTGTGCTATGCCGACGGTGAGCGTCGCTACATCATTGCTCCGAAAGGCCTCCAAGCGGGTGATCAACTGATCGCCGGTAAAGATGCGCCGATCAAGGCCGGCAATGCGTTGCCACTTCGCAACATGCCACTGGGTTCAACGGTGCATTGCATCGAAATGAAGCCTGGCAAAGGTGCCCAATTGGCACGCGCCGCTGGTGCTGGTGCTCAATTGGTTACTCGCGAAGGCGGTTATGCAACCTTGCGTTTACGCTCCGGCGAAATGCGCAAAGTGCCAGTCGATTGCTACGCCACCATCGGTGAAGTAGGCAACGTCGAGCACAGCCTGGAAAAATTGGGCAAAGCTGGTGCAAAACGCTGGCGCGGTATCAAACCAACCGTTCGCGGTGCAGCCATGAACCCTGTGGACCATCCACACGGTGGTGGTGAAGCGCGTGCCGGCCAAGGTAATCCACATCCAGTTTCACCGTGGGGCACACCGGCCAAAGGTTACAAGACGCGCCATAACAAGCGCACTCAGAAATTCATCGTGCGCGATCGCAGGGGTTGATAGGCTATGGCACGTTCACTTAAGAAAGGTCCATTCGTTGACCACCATCTCATCAAGAAGGTGGAAGCGCAGGGTTCCAGCAAGAAGCCGATCAAAACTTGGTCGCGCCGTTCAATGATTCTGCCTGAAATGGTGGGTTTCACCATTGCAGTCCATAACGGTAAGGTCCATGTGCCCGTTCTCGTGAACGAAAACATGGTGGGTCACAAACTCGGCGAATTTGCCGTCACACGTACCTTCAAAGGTCACGGCGGCGACAAGAAGTCGGGCGGGAAATAAGGACTGACTCATGCAAGCTATTCTCCGCTCTACCCGCATTTCGCCGCAGAAAGCCCGTTTGGTCGCTGACCAAGTCCGTGGCATGCCGGTGGCTAAAGCGCTTGATCTGCTGAAATTCAGCGACAAGAAAGCTGCTCACATTATCTACAAGGTGGTTTACTCCGCCGTCGCCAATGCCGAAAACAACAATGGCGCCGATGTAGATGATCTGAAAGTTGCAAGCATCATGGTCGACGAAGGTCCGATCCTGAAACGTTTCATGGCCCGCGCCAAAGGCCGCGGAACCCAAATCTTCAAGCGCACCAGCCACATTTCCGTGGTTGTTGGCTCCGGCAAGAAAGGTTAAGAACGATGGGTCATAAAGTTCATCCAACCGGTATTCGTCTTGGTATCTCCAAAGACTGGAATTCCAAGTGGTTCGCCAACAAGCGTGACTTCAGTGAGTATCTCGTCGCCGACCTTAAAGTCCGCGAAATGCTCCGCAAGAAACTCGCGCAAGCTGGCATCTCCAAAATTTTGATCGAGCGTCCTAACAAGACTGCACGCGTCACCATTCACTCGGCCCGTCCAGGCGTCGTGATCGGCAAGCGCGGTGAAGACATCGAAAAGCTGAAAGCTGATGTATCGAAATTGATGGGCGTTCCTGCGCACATCAACGTCGCTGAAGTTCGCAAGCCTGAACTTGATGCACAACTGGTTGCCGAGTCTATCGCTCAGCAATTGGAACGCCGCATCATGTTCCGCCGCGCAATGAAGCGTTCGGTCGGTAACGCAATGCGTTTAGGCGCATTGGGCATCAAGGTCAATGTGGGTGGCCGTTTGAATGGTGCAGAAATTGCACGTTCGGAATGGTATCGCGAAGGTCGCGTTCCACTTCACACCCTGCGTGCCGATATCGACTACGGCACCGCCGAAGCATTGACCACCTACGGCATCATCGGTGTCAAGGTGTGGATCTACAAAGGCGAAATCTTTGATTTCAGTCAAGTTGGCC
>JBOHYG010000097.1:0-1104 GCA_050737875.1 Arenimonas sp.
CCATGATGCGATCGATCGCTTCAAAATGCGCGGTGCAATCGTCGAAGTCATCGATTTCGGCCCCTTTATGGAAGCCACGGGCATGCTTTATGACGGTCCGTGGATTGCCGAACGCCATGCCGGAATCCGGCGGTTCCTGGAAACCAATCCGGGCGCGCTGCATCCGGTTACCGCACAAGTGTACGCGACGGCCAGCGACAAAAGCGCAATCGCAGCCTTCGAAGCCTTTGATCGTCTAGCCGAACTCAAACGCCAAACGACGAGGCTCTTGGCCTCGCTATCGTGCATCGCGGTTCCGACCGCCGCGCGCATTTACCGCATCGACGAAGTACTGGCCGATCCCATTGGCATCAATAACAAACTCGGCTATTACACCAATTACATGAACCTGCTGGACCTCGTGGCGATCGCCATACCGGCTGGGTTTTATTCGCATGGTCTACCCTTCGGGATTACCCTGTGCTCGACAGCCTTGGCGGATCTTCGCTTGTTCGACCTCGCGCGCCAGTTTCTTAACGAAAAAAGCCATTGACGACCGGAAAACACTGCGCCAACCGATGCACCCGACGCTTCCGGCTTCATCCAAATCGCCGTATGCGGCGCGCACATGCGGGGTCTGCCATTGAATAATCAACTGCACGAACTCGGCGCGCATTTCTGCATGGCCACCCGAACTTCCCCCAACTACCGGCTCTACGCATTGAATCTGGCTCCCCCGGAACGGCCCGGCCTGGTTCGCGAGCCAACCAGGGGCGCTTCGATCGAACTGGAAATATGGCAAATGCCGAAAGCCAATTTTGCTGATTTTCTGCGCAAAATTCGCAGTCCTCTATGCATCGGCTCGGTGGAACTCGAAGACGGCCGCTGGCAATACGGCTTTCTATGCGAAACTCAGGCTACCGTGAATGCTTTTGATATAACGGCTTACGGCGGGTGGCGTAGTTATCTGGCGAAACTTGGATCCAGTCGTTGCAGTGCCGGGTGACCGACCGATGAACTATGGAAACCAGAATGAGCGTTGGGATGCACGGAAGACTCTTTACGTACCCATCTTGCCTTGAATTTTGTACTATTATTATGCCAAGGAAGCAAAGAGTTCGCTAC
>JBOHYG010000098.1:0-2594 GCA_050737875.1 Arenimonas sp.
AAACTTTACTATTGTCGCCGGACCGGCCCTGACGTTCGTCAGTCATGCTTTCACCCAGCCTTAAAGGCCAAATATGTACGATTTGAGAATAACACAGGTTTTATTTACGCAAAGCCATCCACAGGGAAACTTGGATGGCTTTGGCTGAATGTGTCAAGAATTGACAATTAACCCGCTTGAATACTGTCTTCCGGACGGCTGGACAGAACAGAATCCACGACGCCGTAAGCCTTGGCTTCTTCGGCCGACATGAAATAGTCCCGTTCGACGTCTTGAGCGATTTTTTCGATGGTTTGCCCGGTGTTGTGGGCCAATTCGGCATTCAGGCGTTCGCGTAAATACAGGATTTCCTTCGCCTGAATGGCGATATCGGTAGCCTGGCCCTGAGCACCGCCCGAAGGCTGGTGAATCATTACTCGGGAGTTCGGCAGGATATAGCGCTTGCCCTTGGTGCCCGCAGCCAGCAAAAATGAACCCATACTACAGGCCTGACCGACGCAAATGGTGCTGACGTCGGGCTTGATGAAGCGCATGGTGTCGTAAATCGCCATTCCGGCCGTAACGACGCCACCTGGGGAATTGATATACAAGCTGATGTCTTTTTCGGGATTTTCCGCTTCCAGGAACAGCAACTGGGCGACTACGACGTTCGCGACGTAATCATCGACGGGACCCACCAGAAAAATCACGCGCTCTTTTAACAAACGTGAATAAATATCGTACGCACGTTCACCGCGTGGGGTTTGTTCTACGACCATCGGTACCAAGTTCAAACCCGTTGTAGCTTGCATATTGTTCTCCAATTGACGGTTAGGCTGCCGGACGCATCGCGTCAGCGAAGCTCAGGCTGACTTCAGTAGATTGCGCGCGTTCGGCAATCCAATCAATCACCTGCTCTTCCATCACGCGATTCTGCAGTTGAGACATCATATTGGGATCATTACGGTAAAGTTCAATGACCTGTGAAGGATCTTCGTAAGTCGAAGCGATCAGCTGCATGGTTTCTTTCAAACGGGCCGGATCCAGTTTCAGGTCGTTTTGACGCGCGATTTCGCCTACCAGCAACGCTGCAGCGACGCGATTATGCGCGGCGGACATGAATTGTTCCGGGTTGGCGTTGATTTGCTGACCTTGCTGGCGTGCTTGCTGTTCAGCATTGCGAGCAATACTTTGAGCTTCTGCGGCAACCAGGCGCGGTGGTAATTCAACGTGGGCGTAGGCGGCGATCAGCTTAGTGGCTACTTCGGCGCGCAGGCGGAACATCAAATTGCCTTTCAGTTCGCGCTCCAGATTATTGCGGACTTCCTTGTGGAATTGATCCAGTTTGCCGCCACGGATGCCAAAGCTCTTGATGAAAGCCTCGTCGACGTCCGGCAATACCGGTTGTGAAACTTTGCTTGCGGTGACATGGACCTTGGCGGCTTTACCGGCCAGTTCGGCAACACGCCAATCAGCCGGAAAAGCGACTTCGATTGTGCGCTCGTCGCCGGCTTTCATGCCGATCAGTTGCGATTCGATTTCCGGGAACATCACGCCAGAGCCAATCACGGTGGCGCCTTTTTCGGTACCTTCGGCCGGCAAACGAACTTCGTCGGTTTGTGCGTAGGTATCGACATTCACCAGATAACCGGCTTCGGCAGCGTCTTCGACCGGCATCCAGCCACGGCGCTGCTGGCGCAGGGTTTCGATCATGTTTTCGATATCGGCTTCGACCACTTCGGCGCTCTCGCGCACGACTTCAAGCTTGCTCACGTCGATGGTGCCGAAATCAGGCACCACTTCGAAAGTCGCCGAGAAGGTGATTTCGCCGTCTTCGCCGTTTTTACCGGCTTCAATACTTGGCGTACCGGCAGGCAGCAAATTCTTTTCGCGGACGGCTTCGCCAAAGGTCATCCGGACCAGATCGCCATAGGCTTCCGCACGGACTTGCGGGCCGAAACGTTGTTCGATGACTTTCGTAGGCACTTTGCCTTTACGGAAGCCTTTCATGTTTGAGGTGCGTGCAATTTCTTGCAAACGACTTTCCACCACTTCATTCAAGCGCGTTGCGGGCACATTCACCGTCATACGGCGTTCGAGATTAGCGGTGTTTTCCAATGAAACTTGCATAACAACTCCTGCGGCCGCGCTTTTTCAGCGCGAAAATTAATAGTCGCGTACATACGAAATGAACGTACAACGACCGGATGGTGCGAAAGGAGAGACTCGAACTCTCACGCCTTACGGCACTGGTACCTAAAACCAGGGCGTCTACCAATTCCGCCACTTTCGCAAAACTTACTCATCGCAAAGCAGATGGGAATGGTGGGCCGTGAAGGATTCGAACCTTCGACCTATTGATTAAGAGTCAACTGCTCTACCAACTGAGCTAACGGCCCGAATCACACAAAACCACCCGCATGAGCGGCTGAGCTGCACATTATGCCGTAATTTGGAGGGTTCGTGGAAGATGCAACACGAGGAAAAACATCGTGTTTTGAGTAATTGGGGTGGATGATGGGGTTCGAACCCACGACCCTCGGAATCACAATCCGATGCTCTAACCAGCTGAGCTACAACCACCGCAGGAATAAACTATAACACCAGAGTTGGCG
>JBOHYG010000099.1:0-1615 GCA_050737875.1 Arenimonas sp.
CCTCGGTGTTTTTGAGTTTGATCAATTCAGCAAAGGGACGCGAATACTCGCCGAGGCCATTGCCAACAGCAAGGCTTATTCTATCGCTGGCGGTGGCGACACCCTTTCGGCGATTTCAAAATTCGGCGTTACTGAAAAAATTTCCTATATATCGACTGGCGGCGGCGCATTTCTTGAGTTGCTTGAAGGTAAAAAACTGCCGGCCGTCTCAATCCTGGAAGAATCCGCGCGTGCATGGTCTGCCATGGAACGGGCGCGCGAATTTTGATAATTTGCTGAAAAACAGAGTTTCCCGGTAATCCGTTAATAAATATTAAAATGAGGTCACTACATATAATTAAATGAGAAGAACAAAAATAATTGCAACGCTTGGCCCGGCGACGGACAAACCGGGCATGCTTGAAAAACTTTTTCACGCAGGGACTGATGTATTCCGCATGAACTACTCCCACCAGACCCATGCCCATCACGAACAACGTGCCAATGAACTCCGTAAGTTATCAACGAGATACAAACGCGCGGTGGGGATTATCGCCGATCTGCAGGGACCGAAGATTCGCCTTGAACACTTTGACAGCGGCAAGGTGCAGTTGCGGGAGGGCTCGACATTCACCATCGACACTGACCTGCCGCCGAATGCGGGCAATGAAAAACACGTCGGCGTCAGTTACAAAGATCTGCCGCAGGACGTCCGTGCCGGAGATACCTTACTGATCGATGACGGCCGTATTGTATTGCGCGTGAAAGAAGTGCATGGACATGAGGTTGACTGTGAGGTCGTCACCGGCGGCGAACTCACCGATAGCAAGGGACTGAACCTGAAGGGGGGTGGTTTATCCGCCGGGGCGCTCACCGCAAAAGACAGGATCGATCTTAAACACGCGATCAAGATCGGCGTGGATTTTGTTGCAATCTCGTTCGTCCAGAACGCAAATGACATCCTGCAGGCGCACAAGATGCTCGAGGCTGAAGACAGTAAGGCGCGCATTATCGCAAAAATCGAGCGATCTGCTGCGCTGGAGAACATCGAGGAAATCATCGAGGCATCCGATGCCATCATGATTGCCCGTGGGGACCTGGGTGTCGAGATCGGAGATGCCGGATTGCCACCCGTGCAGAAACGCCTGATCAAAATGGCCCGTGACATGGATCGCGCGGCCATCACCGCAACCCAGATGATGGAGTCCATGATCGATCACCAGATGCCGACACGGGCGGAGGTCTTCGATGTAGCCAATGCCGTGCTGGATGGCACGGATGCCGTGATGCTCTCCGCCGAAACCAGTATCGGCAATCATCCGGACAAGGCGGTTGCCGCCATGTCGCGCATCTGCGCAGAGGCGGAAAAACAACGCGTTGCCCAAGTCTCCGATCACCGGATAAGCCAACGCTTCGAGGCCATTGATGAAGCCATCGCCATGGCCACCATGTACTCGGCCAATCATATCGATGCAAAGGCGATTGCGGCGTTGACGGAAACCGGCTCGACCTGTGTGTGGATGTCGCGCATCAGTTCCGGTATTCCTATCTTTGCTTTCACGCGTCATGAAAAAACCCGGCGCAGGGTTACGTTATATCGCGGCGTTTATCCTGTTAAATTTGATATCACCCATAC
>JBOHYG010000100.1:0-19973 GCA_050737875.1 Arenimonas sp.
GGCCAGGGCCCGACCTACAATAGGTAAGATGGAAAATAATATGAGTGATTCACAATTCACATTGCTGCATGCCGAGCACCATAAGCCGATCAAGGCCTGGATCAAGGGCGTGCCTTTGGAACCTGAAGCACGCGCGCAATTGATCAATATCGCCAGCCTGCCTTTCGTCGGGCCCTGGGTGGCGGTAATGCCCGATGTCCATCTCGGTAAAGGTGCAACAGTAGGCTCGGTTGTGCCGACCCGTGGCGCGATTATCCCGGCTGCAGTTGGCGTTGATATCGGCTGCGGAATGGCGGCGATTCAAACCACGCTGAAGGCGAAAGATTTGCCGGAAAGCCTAGCGATGCTGCGTTCGGATATCGAACGAAGTGTGCCGGTCGGAAGTGGTCCCGGTGGTGAACATCGGAATATTCCCGATAGCATCGGAAGCCATTTGCAAAAGTCCGGATTGCACGCACGTTTGTTCAATATCCAGAACAAGCATCCGAAAATCCGTTTTGACAAAATAGAACGGCAAACCGGAACACTCGGTGGCGGAAATCACTTCATCGAAATCTGTCTCGATGAAACAGATACCGTCTGGGTGATGTTGCACTCGGGTTCGCGTGGTACCGGCAACATGATCGGAACGTACTTCATCGAACGTGCGCGTGAGCTATTGGCGAAGCGTGTGCTTGGTTTCCATATGCCGGACAAGGACCTGGCGTTCTTCATGGAAGACGAACCCTTGTTCGACGATTATGTGGAAGCGGTGTCCTGGGCACAGGATTACGCCCGCACCAATCGTGAGGCGATGATGCAGCGTGTGCTGGCCTCGATGCGTCACCGTTTGCCGCCGTTTCAACTGGGAAAGATGGCAGTCAATTGCCATCACAACTATGTGACGCGCGAACAACATGCCGGCGAGTCTTTGCTGGTAACGCGCAAGGGTGCAGTGAGCGCGCGCGAAGGCGAGTTGGGAATTATTCCCGGCAGCATGGGTGCCTGCAGCTTTATCGTGCGCGGAAAGGGTAATGCAGAAAGTTTCCATAGCTGTAGCCATGGCGCGGGTCGTGTGATGAGCCGTACCCGGGCGCGGAAGGAAATCAGCATGGAACAACATCTGGAAGCAACCGCCCACGTGGAATGCCGTAAAGACAGCGCGGTGATTGACGAATCACCGGCGGCTTACAAGAACATCGATGCGGTAATGGCGGCACAAAGCGATCTGGTCGAAGTCGTACACCGCTTGCGCCAGGTAGTTTGTATCAAAGGTTAAAAAACCGTGGGAGCGGGTTAACCCGCGATTGATGGTTCAGAACTGCGCGTTCTGTGGAATCTAATCGCTGGTAAACCAGCTCCCACTCTATTTATAGTCTCGCGTCGTGCGCGTTTACCCTTCACAATATGCGCCATGTCCGAACCCCAGCTCGAACTCAACAAGCCGATCAGCGACGAGGTCAAACAAACGACCTGTTACATGTGCGCTTGTCGCTGCGGGATCAATGTCCATATCAAGGACGGGCAGGTTCGCTATATCGAAGGCAACCCGGACCATCCGGTCAATCGCGGCGTACTTTGCGCGAAAGGTTCGGCCGGCATCATGCAGCATTATTCGCCGGCGCGGCTTCGCAAACCTTTATTGCGAACCGGTGAACGCGGTGCGGGTGACTTCAAGGAAATCGAATGGGAAGAAGCGCTGAGTCTTGCGACGACCTGGCTCGGTGATGCGCGTGAAAAAGATCCAAACCGACTCGCATTTTTTACCGGCCGCGATCAATCGCAGGCATTGACCGGTTGGTGGGCACAGCAATACGGCACCGTGAATTACGCCGCGCATGGCGGTTTTTGTTCGGTGAATATGGCGGCCGGCGGTTTGTACACCTTGGGCGGAAGCTTCTGGGAATTCGGTGAGCCCGATTGGGATCACGCGCAGATTTTCATGTTGTGGGGCGTTGCCGAAGATCATGATTCCAATCCGATCAAGCTCGGCCTCGGAAAACTGAAGGCACGCGGTGCAAAAATCATCGCGGTCAATCCGGTCCGCACTGGTTATGGCGCGGTTGCCGATGAATGGATTGGCATTCGTCCCGGTACCGATGGCTTGTTCGCGTTTGCGCTGATTCACCAATGCCTGAAAAACGATTGGATCGATCTGGATTATCTGGTGCGTTATACCAATGCACATTATCTGGTGATTCAAAACCCCGGCGCGGAAGATGATGGCTTGTTTGCCCGCGATGATGAAGGTCGCGTTCTATGTGCAACGGGCGCTAATTTTTCGATAGCGGACGCTACGAATATTTCACCACGCATCATCGGCGAATACTTTTTACCGGATGGCCGTAAGGCGATGCCTGTTTTCAATCTGCTGGCCTCGCGTTATCTGGATGAGCAATATTCGCCCGAGAACGTCAGCGAACGCTGCGGCATTCCGGCAGCAACTATCCGACGCATCGCCAAAGAGCTGGCCGACGCTGCGTTCAAGTCGAATTTTTCCTTGCCGATTGCCTGGGCCGATGTGCATGGCAACGAGCACAAGGAAATGATCGGCCGACCTGTCGCGATGCATGCGATGCGTGGCATCTCGGCGCACAGCAATGGTTTCCACACCTGTCGCGCGTTGCATGTTCTGCAAATGCTGTTGGGTGCTGTTGATACACCGGGCTCGTTCCGATATCAGCCGCCATTCCCGCGCCCAATCCCGCCGGCGAACCGTCCCGGAAAAAATATTGCTGCCGATGGCAAACTTGATGCGCCGCCACTGGGTTTCGTGCATGGTCCGGAAGATCTGGTCGTCGATGCCGACGGCAATCCGCGTCGGATCGATCATGCCTATTCCTGGGCCTACCCTTTGGCCGCACACGGCATGATGCACACGGTCATTCGCAATGCGCATGATGCCAATCCGTATCCGATCGATGTGTTGATGATGTTCATGGCCAATATGAGCTGGAACTCGGCGATGAATACGAAAGAAACCATCGGCTGGCTAACCGCAAAAAATGAAAGCGGCGATTACAAAATTCCGAAAATCATTTATTCGGATGCCTATTCCAGCGAGATGGTGGCTTACGCCGATCTGATTTTGCCGGATACGACTTATCTCGAACGCTTCGATGCGATTTCAATGCTGGATCGCCCAATCTCCGATGCCGATTGTGCGGCCGATGCGATTCGCCATCCGGTGTTCCAGCCGGATCGCGATGTGCGCGGCTTCCAATCGGTACTGATCGATATTGGCGCGCGCCTGAAATTGCCGGCTTTGCTGGATGAATACGGCGAACCGAAGTACCGCGATTTCGAAGATTATATTTTGCGGCATGAGCGTGCACCTGGTGTTGGTTTGTTGGCTGGTTGGCGTGGCGAGCAGGGTGAATCAAGCGGTAAAGGCCAGCCAAATCCGGATCAACTCGAGCAATACAAAAAGCATGGCGGTTTCTGGCATTCGCCAGTGCCCGACAATGCGCGTTATTACAAAATGGCCAATCGCGATTACCTGGAATGGGCGACCAAGAAAGGTTTTATCGTGAAGCCCGATCAAGTCGTATTGCAGTTGTATTCGGAAACCCTGCAGAAATTCCGGCTTGCCGCGCAAGGCCATGGTGAACATCAACCGCCGGCACAGCATCGCGAACGCGTCGAGAAATATTTCGATCCGATGCCGATTTGGTATGAGCCGTTTGAAGGTGCGGAGTTGGCGGCTAAAGAATCACTCTCCCTCCGGGAACGGGGCAGGGGTAAGGGTACGGATTTGCCTGATGTATTACCCTCTCCCGGTGCTACGCACCACCCTCTCCCGGTGGGAGAGGGAAAGCAGTATCCGCTTTCCGCGATCACGCAACGCCCGCCATTCATGTATCACAGCTGGGGCTCGCAAAATGCCTGGCTAAGGCAAATCACCGCCCGCAATTATTTGTATCTGCATCCCGATACTGCCGGTAAATACCGGATCAATGATCTCGACTGGGTGCATGTCGATTCGCATCAGGGTCGTATCACCGTGCAATGCAAGTTCGCGACCAATATGCAGCCCGATACCGTCTGGACCTGGAACGCGATCGGCAAGCGCAAAGGCGCCTGGGCGCTGGCGAAAAATGCACCGGAATCCAGCAAAGGCTTTCTGGTCAATCACCTGATTTCCGATATCACGCCGAAAGGCGATTACGCCAATGCCGATCCGGTCACCGGGCAAGCGGCCTGGTTTGATTTGCGGGTGCGGATTGAAAAAGCCGCTGCACAGGATGAAGCATCGCCAGACTTCGGTGCGATTAACAGCAAGCAGCAAGGCGACAATTCTCCGTTGCGTTATGGCAAACAGTTCAGGAATAAATCATGAGCCAGACATACGATTGGTATTTCGATTTCATTTCGCCGTTTGCCTATTTGCAATGGCGGCGTTTGCGACGTGATTTTTCGGTGTTCCGCATCCAGCCAAAACCTATCTTGTTTGCCGGCTTGTTGAATCACTGGGGCCAATTGGGTCCGGCGGAAATTCCCGGCAAACGAATTCATACCTATCGCCTCGTGTTATGGCAGGCGCGTTCGGTCGGCATTCCGCTGCATTTTCCACCGGCACATCCGTTTAATCCCTTGCCGGCTTTGCGCCTGGCGCTGGCGGCAAAAGATATCCATCTGGCCTGCGATCTGATTTTCAAACATATCTGGGAAAAAGGCTTGGCCGCCGATACACCCGAAGCCCTGCAGCCGGTTGCCGATGCATTGGGCATTAAAGATCTGGCTGCAAGTCTTGCCGATCCGGAAATAAAAAGCCGGCTCGCACAAAATGGTGAACAGGCGATTGCGCTGAAAGTTTTCGGCGTGCCGACCCTGGTGATCAACAAGCAATTGTTCTGGGGCAATGATGCGACCGAAATGGCAATGCAATACCTGGCGAATCCGTCGATGATCGACAAAGACGCCGAAATGCAAAGAATCAATGATTTGCCGGAAGCGATACAACGGGTGAAGAAAACGCAATGACGATGTTGCCGCCACCATCGAAAAAGAAACTCGGTCTGGTGATCGACCTGGACACCTGTGTCGGTTGCCATGCCTGTGCGGTCGCCTGCAAGGAATGGAATGCCGGCGGTATCGCGGCGCCATTGACCGACGAAAATCCGTACGGCGCAGATCCGCACGGCGTCTGGTTCAATCGCGTGCATAGCTACACGATCGATGCATTGAACGACCAGCCGGAAACGACGCTGCATTTCCCGCGTTCATGCCTGCATTGCGATCAAGCGCCTTGCGTGACCGTATGCCCGACCGGTGCCAGCTACAAACGCGCCGAAGACGGCATCGTGCTGGTCGATGAAGACAAATGCATTGGCTGCAAACTGTGTTCCTGGGCCTGCCCATATGGTGCCCGCGAATATTCGCAGGTCGAAGGCGTGATGAAAAAATGCACGCTTTGCGTCGATCGAATCTATAACGAGAATATTCCGGAAGAATCCCGCAAGCCCGCCTGCGTGCAAGCCTGCCCGACCAAGGCCCGGCATTTTGGCGATCTGGGCGATGAAGAATCCGATGTCTTCAAATTGGTCAAGGACCGTGGTGGTGTCGAACTGATGCCGGAACTGGGCTACGCACCGGTCAATCGCTATTTGCCGCAACGCGAACGCCGTGTCGGACAACAAAAAGACATCAAGGAAGAAACATTGGATACCGAAAAACTGCCGCCAATGCTGCGCTGGCTCGACCGCGTCCTGAGTCGATAAGGCAGAACACATGCATCCCGCATTCTCGGTCATCTTTTTCACGACACTTTCCGGTATGGGTTATGGTCTGTGGTTTTTTGTCGCCATGCGCATGCTGTTTGACAACAATGCGTATTGGTCCGGCGCCATGTATGGTCTGGTCATTGGTTTTGTTTTGACGGCTGTCGGACTATTAAGCTCCACTCTTCATTTAGGGAAGCCATTGCGAGCCTGGCGTGCATTCAGCCAGTGGCGGAGTAGTTGGTTGTCTCGTGAAGGTGTCTTGGCAGTAGCATGTTTTATTCCGGCAGTGCTTTTAATCACCTCGCTGATTCCAGTCGATGACTTTGTACAAAACTCGATTCTGGCGATAGCACTCGCAGCACTATCACTGGCCACCGTCGCTTGCACCGCGATGATTTATGCCAGCCTTAAACCAATTCCGGCTTGGCAACATGCTTATGTGGTGCCAGTCTATATGTTGTTCGCCTGGCTGACTGGCGGGTTATTGTGTATCGCGATTGCTCCAATGCAATCGGGAAATATTTCCGAGTATGTGATCTTCGGATTCATCTTGATTGCCAGCTTGCTCGGCGTCTTGAAAAAGCGTTATTGGAAAGACATTGACTCACAAGCTTTACCATCGCGCGCATCTGCGTTGGGGCTTAAACCGGACCAGGTCGTCAGCGTATTCGAGCGGCCGCATACCGAGGCCAACTACCTGACCACCGAAATGGGTTTCGTGCTGGCCCGTAAACACTCAAAAAGATTGCGAATGATTGCCTTGCTGTTATTTGCCTGGCTGCCGATATTGTTTTGCGTCGCCGCGTTGATGTTGCCGCAGGCATTTACCGGCTATCTAATGCTTGCCGCAGTGTTATTTGTATATGCCGGTGCGGTTGTCGAACGCTGGCTCTTTTTTGCCGAAGCAAAACATGCGGTGATGCAGTATTACTGATGCTTCAATCCAGCGCCGGAAATTCAAACCGGTGCGGCAACAAATCCTTCGCGACCACCGTCATCCACTCGTTATCGGAATTCAGGAATCCGACTTCGGCGTCCTTGCCGAATTCGATCAAGGCCTGCCGGCAGGCACCACAGGGAGTGATCGGTAGCGCCACGCCATTCTCGGTGAATGCGACCACGGCAATCGCTTTCAATTCAAAGTCTTTTCCTTCGGCCAGTACCGCAGCGGCAAGCGCAGCCCGCTCGGCGCAATTACCGATCGGGAACGAAGCGTTTTCGACGTTGCAGCCCAGGTAGATATTGCCGTTGTTAGAAAGCAGGGCCGCGCCCACCTTGAGATGCGAATAGGGCGAGTAGGCATTTTGTGCCGCTTTGATGGCATCGGGTTTCAAATTGATCGACATTCAAATTCCTTCGTGGAATTAATTGTAGGACCGACGGAAGTCGGGATCTGCTATCGAGAGTGCGACGTCCCGACTTCCGTCGGTCCTACTTACCTCGATTTTTCAGCAATGACTCCACCACGCCCGGATCGGCCAGCGTCGAAATATCACCAAGCTCATCCGGTTTGTTCTCGGCAATTTTCCGCAGGATGCGGCGCATGATTTTTCCGGAGCGGGTTTTCGGCAAGCCGGGTGCCCACTGGATGACCTCGGGCAACGCAATCGCACCGATTTCTTCGCGCACTTTCTGGGCAATCGATTTGCGCAGATTGTCGTTGGCTTCGACACCGACATTCAAGGTGACGAAAGCGTAAATCGCCTGGCCCTTGATGTCGTGATCGAAGCCGACCACGGCCGCTTCGGCGACATCGTGATGTGCGACCAATGCGCTTTCGACTTCGGCGGTACCAATTCGGTGACCCGACACATTGATCACGTCGTCGACGCGGCCGGTAATCCAGTAGTAACCGTCTTCATCGCGGCGGCAACCATCGCCGGTGAAATATTTTCCCGGATAGGTTTTGAAATAGGTATCGATAAAGCGTTGATGGTCGCCATATACGGTCCGCATTTGTCCGGGCCAGGAATTGAGCAATACCAAATTGCCCGAGGCAGCACCTTCGAGAATATTTCCCTCGGCATCGACCAACGCAGCTTGAATACCAAACAAGGGTTTGGTCGCCGAGCCGGGTTTCAAATCGGTCGCGCCTGGCAGTGGCGAAATCAGGATGCCGCCGGTTTCGGTTTGCCACCAGGTATCGACCACCGGGCAACGCGAATCACCGACAACACGGTGATACCAACGCCAGGCTTCCGGATTGATCGGTTCACCGACCGTACCGAGCAGGCGCAAACTTTTTCGCGATGTTTTGGCAACGAACTCATCGCCCTGACTCATCAAGGCGCGGATCGCGGTCGGTGCGGTATAAAAAATACTGACTCGATGCTTGTCGATCACCTGCCAGAAACGCGATGCGTCCGGAAAAGTCGGCACACCTTCGAACATCAGGCTGGTCGCGGCATTCGCGAGCGGGCCGTACAAAATATAGCTGTGGCCGGTAATCCAGCCGACATCGGCGGTGCACCAGTAAATATCGTCGTCGCGTAAATCGAATACCGCTTCGTGGGTGAAACTGGCAAACAGCAAATAACCACCGGTCGTGTGCAATACACCTTTCGGCTTGCCGGTGGAGCCCGAGGTATACAGAATAAAAAGCGGATCTTCGGCATTCATGCGCGTCGCATCGCAATGCTCAGGCTGCGAATTCACGACCGCAGAAAACCAGCGATCCCGTGGCATCTGCATATCCACCACGCCGCCGGTATGCTTCACGACCAGCACGGTGGCGACGCAAGTCGTGCCGGGCTTTTTCAGAGCAAGATCGACATTTTGTTTCAACGGGATTTTCTTGCCGGCCCGCAGACCTTCGTCGGCGGTGATGATCAATCGGGATTGGCAATCTTCAATGCGGCCGGCCAGCGATTCCGGCGAGAAACCGCCGAACACCACGCTATGCACGGCACCGATGCGGGCGCAGGCGAGCATAGCAACGGCCGTCTCCGGAATCATCGGCATATAAATCGTGACGCGATCGCCTTTGCCGATGCCGAGATTTTTCAGCGCGTTCGCACACTGGCAAACGCGGGCATGCAATTGCCGATACGTGATGTGTTCGGATGGCTGGCTCGGATCATCTGCCTCCCAGATAATCGCGGTCTTGTTGCCGTGTTTTTCCAGATGCCGGTCGAGGCAGTTCTCGCTGACGTTCAACTCGCCGTCTTCAAACCAGCGAATGCGGAAATCTTTCAGGTCGAAGCTGACATTTTGAATTTGAGTCGGTTTTTTCTGCCAGTGCAGACGCTCGGAAATCTCTCCCCAGAACCGGTCCGGATTCTCGATGGATTCGGCATATTGTTTTTCGTAATCGTCGCGGGTGTAGCGCACGTGCTTTGCAAAATCAGGCGATACAGGAAAGATGTCGGACATAAGCACCTCTTCAAGCAAGGCGGTTAGTGTGCGACGAAACCGGTGTTTTTGCGAGTCTGGATTCGAGCAACAAAAAACCCGCCTTCCGGCGGGTTTTTAAGAATTGCTGAAATCAAGACTTACTTGATTTTGCCTTCTTTATACATCACGTGCTTACGTACTTTTGGATCGTACTTCAGCATTTCAAGTTTACCTGGGATGGTTTTCTTGTTTTTGTCGGTGGTGTAGAAGTGGCCAGTGCCGGCCGAGGAGATCATGCGGATCTTGTCGCGTTTAGATGACATGGTTCAGTTCTCCTTAGATCTTTTCGCCGCGAGCGCGGAGCTGGGCGATGACGGCATCGATACCATTCTTGTCGATGGTACGCAGTGCATGGTTGGACACTTTCAGTTTGATCCAACGGTTTTCACTGGCAACCCAGAAACGGCGTTCGTGAACGTTAGGCAAAAAAGTGCGGCGGGTGGCGTTATTCGCATGGGAGACGTTGTTACCCGTCATCATGCGCTTGCCGGTTACTTGGCAAACTCTACTCATGGCGTACCTCGAGAAAAATGGATTATCCATAGCCCGGATAAAATCGGCCCCGTCAGTAAACTGACACGCATCGGGAAAGGAAATCGTGGACTTGAGCGGCTTTTGCGTTCAGCAGCGACCCGTAAAGGGCGGTCCAGCGAGCCGCGTATTATGCCCTTGATTCGGGCCTCGGGCAAGGAAAACGGGGCTAAAAGGCTGATTTTCCGCTAATTTTGCCCTTTTCAGGGCAGCGCCAGCCCTAATGCTGGGCTTTATTCCGGTGCCAGCCGCGGTGCTTGATGTCCAGATACAGGCTGTAGCAGGCGGTAAAGCTCGGGAACAGATTCTGCAGCACGCCGACCGAGTCCTGCTTGGCCGAGAACATGAAGTAGCTCAGGGTCATCAGGCTGCCGACGATGCTCATATACCAGAAAAAGCGCGGAATCACCGGCTTTCCGGCACGTTTCGAGGCAATGAACTGCACCAGCCAGCGACCACCGAACATGAAGGCGCCGGTATAACCGATCAGCTTCCAGGCCGTAATGTGCAGCCCGGTCCAGCTCAGCCAGAATAGTTGCTCGTTCATGCGCGTGGGACTTCCTTGATGCCGGTGACTTTACTGCGTTTGATCAACCAGGCCACGCCGCGAAGGTCTTTCAATCCGACCCAGGCGCGACCGAGATTATTGTATTTCGATACGCCGCTACCGCGCTCGCGATGATTGACCGGCACGCTGATCGACTGGAAGCCGGCGCGTTTGACCAAGGCTGGCAGGTAACGGTGCATATGGTCGAAGTAAGGCAGATCCATGAAGACCGCGCGCTCGAATAATTTGATGCCGCAGCCGGTATCGGGAGTTTCGTCTTTCAGGAAACTGGCGCGGATAGTATTCGCGATTTTGGAAGCCCAGCGCTTGCTGCCGGTATCTTTGCGATTGACGCGCCAGCCGGCGAACAGTTTTATTTCCGGTGCGGCGGTATTTCTTGCTTCGATCAGTTTCGGAATATCGGCTGGATCGTTTTGACCATCGCCATCCAAAGTCGCAATCCATTGGCCGCGTGCAGCTTTCACACCATTGCGCACGGCGGTGCTCTGACCGCTTTGCCGCAGATGTTGCACGACGCGCAATTCCGGCACCGATGTCATCAGGTCTTTCAACACCTGAAAACTGTCGTCCTTGCTCTGGTCATCGACGTAGACGATTTCGAAACTGTATTTGCCGCGCAGCGCAGCGACGATTTCACTCACCAACGGAGTGACGTTATCGCGCTCGTTGAATACCGGCACGACCACCGAGAATTCCGGGTTTTCGCCACTCATGCTTTATCTCCAAAATAAGTGCGGCACCAGGCCACGACTTCCGGCAAGCCTTGTTCAATCGTGATCCGCGGTTCGAAACCGAACGCCGCTTTTGCACGGGAAGTATCGGCCATGGTTTCGACCATGTCACCGGCTTGCATTTCCTTGTAGTTTTTTTCGACCGTACGGCCAGCGGCCTTTTCAATCACCGCGATAAATTGTTCGAGTTCGACCGGCGTGTGATTACCGAGATTGAATATCCGATGCGGCACTTTTTCCTGTGACGGCACAGCCAATGCGCCCAACACACCGGCGACGATATCGTCGACATGGGTGAAATCACGACGCATTTTTCCGTAATTGAAAACATCAATCGAGCGTCCGGCCAATACCGCACGGCTGAATAACAGCGGCGCCATATCGGGACGGCCCCAAGCACCGTACACGGTGAAGAAACGCAGACCGGTACATGGCAGTTGATACAAATGCGAATAGGTATGTGCCATCAATTCATTTGCGGCCTTGGTCGCGGCGTAAAAAGACAGCGGCTGATTGACGCTTTGATCTTCCGAAAACGGCGGTTTTGCGTTTCCGCCGTACACCGACGAAGACGAGGCGTACACCAAATGCTTCACTGCATGATGACGGCAGGCTTCCAGCATATTGGTGAAGCCGGTCAGATTACTGTCGGCATAGACATTCGGATTGGTAATCGAATAACGTACGCCAGCCTGGGCTGCCAGATGGATAACTTGCGACGGTTTTTGCGATGCAAACAGCGCATTGATTTTTTCGCGATCGGTTAAATCAATTTCGAAGATTTCGACACGCGGGCAAACGGCTTTGACACGATCACGCTTTAATTGCGGATCGTAATAATCGTTGAAATTATCCAGCCCGATGACTTTCTCGCCACGTGCATGCAAAGCCTTGCAAACGTAGCTACCAATAAAGCCTGCTGCTCCGGTGACTAATACCGTCATGCCTTACTCTGCGCTGCCGCCGCGAATTTTTTCCAGAATGCCATCGAGTGCATCCAGGCCGTGATATTGGATGACCAGTTTGCCGCGTCCGCCGCGACCGTGCAGAACCTGCACTTTGGTATTCAGGCGTTCGCCGAGTTCGCGTTCCAGCGTCGCGATATCGGCATCGGCTTTCTTGACCGGTTTGGCTGTGGTTTTGCTCGGGATTTTGCCGGCCGATAAAGCCTGGGCACGGCGTTCGACTTCGCGCACAGACCAACCGTTTTCGGCAGCTTCCTTCGCCAGTGCAATGGCTGCCGGAGCAGCCAGGGTCAGCAAGGCGCGGGCATGGCCCATCTCGAGTTTCTTTTCTTCCAGCAGTTTGCGGATTTCATCTGGCAATTCGAGCAGGCGCAGCATATTGGATACGGCTGCACGCGAACGACCAACCGCTTCGGCGGCTTGTTGATGCGTCAATGAAAATTCGTCGATCAAACGCGACAATGCTTGTGCTTCTTCGAGCGGATTCAGGTCTTCGCGCTGGATGTTTTCAATCAGTGCCATCGCGATAACGGCGCGATCATCGACTTCACGCAATACCACCGGTACTTCTTTCAGGCCGGCAATTTGCGAAGCGCGCCAGCGGCGTTCACCGGCAATGATTTCATACTGATCTTTTTTCAGCAGACGGACGACGATCGGCTGGATCAAACCCTGGGCGCGAATGGAATCGGCGAGTTCTTCCAGGCGAGCCGGATCCATGCCTGTACGCGGTTGATAGCGACCGGGCTGCAATTTCTCGACGGCAATATTCAGCAGACCATCGCCAGCCAGCTCCTTGTCGGTAGCCGCTGCCAGACTTTTACTGCCGCCGCCGAGCAAGCTGCTCAATCCACGCCCCAATGCCGGTTTCTTCGTCGCCATAGTGTTTCCTTACTTCTTTTTTTCGCGACGAATAATTTCGCCAGCCAAACCCATATATGCCACGCCGCCTCGCGATGCCTTGTCATATCCGACAATACTTTGGCCGTGGCTCGGTGCTTCGGCCAGGCGGACATTACGCGGAATAATCGAACGGAAAACCTTGTCGCCGAAATGCTTGGTCAGTTCACCCGATACGGCGTTTGCCAGATTATTGCGGACATCAAACATGGTGCGAACCACGCCGACGATTTCCAGCGTCGGATTCAGTTTCGCCTTCAGCGCATCAATCGTGTTGATCAGGGCCGACAAGCCTTCCAGCGCAAAATATTCGCATTGCATCGGCACGATGATGCCGTCGGCGGCTGCCAGCGCATTCAAGGTCAACAACGACAGCGAAGGCGGGCAATCAATCAGGATGTAGTGGTAATTGCCGCGTACGGTTTCCAGCGCGACTTTCAATCGCTGCTGGCGATCCGGCAAATCCATCAATTCAATTTCGGCAGCGGTCAAATCGATATTGCAGGGCAGCAGGTCATATCCTTCGGCGGCCTTGACGATGGCTTGCTGGCATTCGCATTCACCCATGATCACTTCGGTGATCGAATGTTCCAACTCACGCTTGTCGACGCCCGACGCCATAGTGGCGTTGCCCTGTGGATCGAGATCCACCAGCAATACCTTGCGCGGAGTGAGTGCGAGTGCTGCTGCTAAATTTACTGCCGTCGTGGTCTTACCGACGCCGCCTTTTTGATTGGCAATCGCAATTATTTGAGCCATGCGTTGGAAACCCTTAATTATCGTGTCGCTTTGTCTATCAATTATGCGGGTTTGCCGGGCCTGAAGCGACTATTACCAGATGCCTTTCGCCTGCCAGGCCGGGGACCTGCAGCCGGTGCGAGCCTGTAAACTGCCAACCGGTAGGCAATTCGGCGATTTCATCGTCGGGCTGTACGCCTTTCATGGCGAGCAATTGGCCGCCCGGCTTCAATAAATGACCACCGACTTCGATGATGCCGGCCAGGCGATCCAATGCCCGGGCAGTCAGCAGGTCGTATTGCCCGGATTCCGGTACGGCTTCGGCACGTGATTCGATAACGCGCGCATTTTTCAGGCCCAGGCTGCGCACGGCTTCTCTGAGGAATCGACATTTCTTGCCATTGCTTTCCACCAGGCTGACTTGCAAATCTGGCTTTGCCAACGCCAGCGGAATACCCGGCAGGCCAGGTCCGGTACCCAAATCAGCCAAGCTGCCGGACTCGACGAAACGATGCATCGCCAGCGAATCGAGCACATGCTTGATCAGCATTTCATGGACATCGCGTACCGCGGTCAGGTTGTAGGCCTTGTTCCATTTTTCCAGCAGCGACAGATAATCCAGCAATTTTTCGGCCAGGGTTTCGTTGTCGAGTCCAAACGCGGCAAGGCCGGCATTTAATTCTGGGCGGAGATGTTCGAGTGCATGCATGGCGATATTGTAATCGATGGGCTGCATTTTTTCGGTTATTGTTGGGACTGCATCAGATGCAAGGCGAACCGATGAGCAAGATTTTACTAACCGGCGCAACCGGCTTCCTGGGCCAACACATCCAGCGCGAACTGATCGCGGCCGGCCATCAAATCAAGGCCTTGTCGCGCTCTGCGCAAGCGGATGCGCTACTTGCTTCGCAAGGCGCAGAGCCGGCTCGCGCCGAATTGACCGATGCCGATTCACTGCGGCGTGCAGCAAACGGCGTCGATGCGATTTTCCATACGGCTGCCGATACCAATACCTGGCGCGTGAACAATGCCGCGCAGACCAAGACCAATGTCGGCGGTATCCAGAATTTGCTTGCGGCGGCGAAAGCCAATGGCGTTAAACAAATCATGCATACGTCCAGCGTGTCGGCGTATTCGCATCTCGCCCATGGCGTGTTGCGTGAAGATGTTCACCAACGCGGCGGCGAGAGCTGGATCAATTACGAGCGCACGAAATTCCTGGCCGAACAGGAAGTGCGAAATTCCGGACTGGATTTCATTATTTTCCAGCCCTCGCATATTCTCGGTCCCGGTGACAAGCAAAACTGGTCGCGCTTGATTCGCCTGATCGATCAAAACAAATTACCGGGTTCGCCTCCGGGTTCCGGCGCATTTGCCGATGTGCGTGAAATTGCGAAAGCACAGGTGCATGCGTTTCAACTCGGCAAATTCGGCGAAGCCTATTTGCTCGGCGGGCAGCATGCGAGTTTCCTGGACTTGATCCAGCAAGTCGGGAAAAAACTCGATCGCAAGACGCCGAAAAAACCGATCCCGCCATTGGCGCTGCGACTATTCGCGCAGATGAAATACGGCGTCTCGCTGATTACCCGGGTGGCGCCGGATATCACGCCGGAATCGGCGATGTTCACTGTCCATGATTTGAAAGTGGATTCCAGCAAGGCTAAACGCGATCTAGGTTATATCGAAACCAATCTCGATACTTTGTTGAACGATACGATCGCGTGGTTGCGGGCCGAGAAGATGATTGCCTGAAGCGGATGGATTACAAATAAATATCCGGCTTGCTGATTTCCATCGCGCGATCGGGTTTTGACAACGCCGAGAAACCGAAACTTTCATATAGCTTGTGGGCATCGGCTGTCATCAGCATCCAGCGGCGCAGGCCTTGCAGCTCAGGATGCGATTGCACGCTTTGCATCAGGGCTTTCGAAATGCCTTGTCCGCGAAATTCCGGCAGCACGAAAACATCCGCCAGATAGGCGAAAGTCGCGGCATCGGTAACCACCCGCGCGAAGCCGATTTGCTTGTTCCCGACAAACGCAGAAAAGCAGTAGGAGTTTTCGATGGATTTCTGCACGACCGAACGGGGAATATTTTTCGACCAGTACGCATCCTGTGACAGAAACGCGTGCACGACATCGACATTGACGTCCGAGCGATCAGTGGATATTCGGACATCACTCGCTTTCATGACGCAGATTTTTCAACATCAACGACAAAATGGAAGGAACTGATTTTCATGTTCTGGGCAAAATAGAAAGCATGTGCCGCGAGTCGCTGGGTGCCCGAGTCCAGATGCAAATTATCGCAACCCTGTCTGGCAGCTTCGAGCTTCAGCCAGTCCAGCAGGGTCTTGCCGTAGCCGCGTCCGTACAATGCGGCGTCGGTGACCAGATCATCGACGTACAGGTTTTTTCCGCGATGCAGATAATGCTGGATCCGAAAGCCGGTCACGGCAACGCAAACACCATTGTCGAAGGCGGCGGCAATCCGAAATGATTCTGGTCGCATCACTGCGACCAGATCGATGAATTGCTGTTCGGACAAATGCGGTCTTAGCTGTTGCATGACTGGCCAAACCTGGCGCAGTCCCTGCTCATCGCATATTTCGCGAATTTCCACATTTACCATGTAGCGATGATCCAGCTGACCGGCACTACGCCGCCGGCGGCTTCGGCATCGGCGCGATCAAGTCGGCCGTCGCCATTGTTATCCATAATGTAATAAGGCTTGCCACGCGACGGAGTGACTTTCACCATCGTGACCACGCCACCTTGACGATACTCTTCGACGATGTCGCCGTTATCGCGGGTGCGGATTTTCACGCTCGGTGCATTTTCTTCGCTTGCCTTCGCCGGAACTTTTTCCGGAATCGGTGCTTCTTTTACAGGTTCTTTAGCAGCTGGTTTCGGGGCCTTTTCAGCCGCCGTCGCGTTTTGCATGGCCAGCGCCAACAGTACGCCGAAAATAATTTTCATGACTTCATCCTTTTCTGGTTCATCGAACCCCGGCTGACAGCATCGCAAAGTTCAGCTGGGCACTCAAGCGGCGTAGAATAACCGCTCTATGTATATTGAGACACGCCATGTCCCGACTAGTTCTGATTGACGGATCTTCGTATCTATATCGCGCTTTTCATGCTTTACCGCCGCTGACTGCGCCAGATGGTGCGCCAACCGGCGCATTGCACGGGATCGTCAATATGTTGCGGGCGACGCTGAAAGAAAAGCCGGATTTCGCCGCTTTCGTGATGGATGCTTCCGGCCCGACGTTTCGCGATGATTTATATGCTGAATACAAGGCAAACAGGCCGCCAATGCCGGACGATTTGCGTGCGCAAATTGAACCGATGATGCAGATTGTCGAGGCTTTGGGATTTCCGATTTTACGAGTCGGCGGAGTCGAAGCCGATGACGTGATCGGTACGCTGGCCGTGCAGGCACACGCAAAAAATATCGATGTGGTGATTTCCACCAGCGACAAGGATTTTGCACAACTGGTTCGTCCCGGCATCAAGCTCAGTAATACGATGAGTGGCAGCGTGCTCGACAGTGCCGAAGCAGTGATCGAAAAATTCGGTGTTCGACCGGAGCAGATCATCGATTACCTGGCCTTGATGGGCGACACCGTCGACAACGTGCCCGGTATCGATAAATGCGGTCCGAAAACGGCCGCAAAATGGTTGAACGAATATTCCACGCTTGAAAACCTGGTCGCCAACGCCGAGAAAGTCACCGGAAAAATCGGCGAGAATCTTCGCGCTGCCGTTTCGCGGCTTCCGTTGAACCAGCAGCTGGTTACCATCAAAACCGATGTCGATCTTGATAAAACGCCTGATGAATTGATCCTTCGCGAAAAACATGTCGATGAATTGAAAGCGCTTTATAAACGTTATGGATTCAATTCGGCCTTGAAGGAACTGGAAGGCGGTGCTGCATCTTTACCAGCATCGAAAACAAGCGCAGAGCCGACCAGGATGGCGTCCCTGTTTGAAACGCCGGATGCGGCGCTGGCCAACAAAGGAAATTACGAATGCGTCACCAGTGCCGAACAATTGGCGCTTTGGGTGAAGAATCTCGAAGCATCCTCACTGTTCTGCTTCGATACCGAAACCGATGCGCTCGACTCGATGCAAGCTGGTCTGGTCGGTATCAGTTTGTGTATTGAAACAGGAAACGCTGCCTATATTCCGGTCGCGCATCGCTATCCCGGTGTTCCTGCGCAATTGTCCTGGGAAGAAGTGCGCACAGCATTAAAACCGGTGCTGGAAAATCCCGCGATTCATAAAGTCGGGCAGCATGGTAAATACGATTTGCACGTATTGCGCCGTCACGGCATCGATGTGCAAGGCTATCTCGAAGACACCATGCTGGAGAGTTTCGTGTTCAACGCCGGTATTTCGCGGCACGACATGGACACGCTGGCGCAAAAGTATCTCGGCTATACGACGATTAAATTCGAGGACGTTTGCGGCAAGGGAGCGAAACAAATTTCGTTCGCCGATGTCGATCTGGAGCGCGCGACGGCCTATGCAGCCGAAGATGCCGACATCACCTTGCGTTTGCACCAGGTGCTGTCGGAAAAATTGAAAGCCACGCCAAGCATCGAAAAAGTCTATCGCGAAATTGAAATGCCGCTGGTGCCGGTATTAACGCGGATGGAAGCGAACGGCATCCTGATCGATGCGACCGAATTGAAACGACAGAGTGCCGACTTGACGCAGCGCATGCACGCGACCCAGCAGCGTGCATTTGAAATCGCCAATCGCAGTTTCAACCTGGATTCTCCGAAACAGGTTGGCGCCTTGTTGTTCGATGAGCTCAAGTTGCCGGCGCTGGTGAAAACGCCGACCGGCGCACCATCGACCAATGAAGAAGCACTCGAAGCAATCGCCGATCAACACGAATTGCCGCGCCTGATCCTGGATTATCGCGGCATGGCGAAACTTCGCAGTACTTACACCGAAAAATTGCCGGAGATGATCAATCCTGTCACCGGTCGCGTTCATACCAGTTATCACCAGGCCGGTGCTGCAACCGGACGTTTGTCTTCGAATGATCCGAATCTGCAAAATATTCCGATCCGCAGCGAAGACGGCCGCCGGATTCGCAAGGCCTTTATCGCTCCGCCGGGACGTGTATTGGTGGCCTGCGATTATTCGCAAATCGAATTGCGAATTATGGCGCATTTGTCCGAAGACCCGGGTTTGGTCAGTGCATTCGCCAGCGGACAAGACGTGCACAAAGCTACTGCGGCTGAAGTGTTTGGGGTGCCAGTTGCCGAAGTCAGCGGCGATCAGCGCCGCGCCGCGAAAGCGATTAATTTCGGTTTGATGTATGGCATGAGTGCTTTTGGCCTGGCGAAGCAATTGGGTATCGGTCGCGGCGAAGCGCAGGATTACATCGCGCTGTATTTCTCGCGTTATCCCGGCGTGCGTGAATTCATGGAACGCATTCGCGCGAAAGCGCGCGAAGACGGTTTTGTCGAAACCGTTTTTGGCCGACGCCTTTATCTGCAGGAAATTCAATCGCGAAATCAGGCGCAACGTGCCGGCGCCGAACGCGCCGCGATCAATGCACCGATGCAAGGCACCGCTGCCGATATCATCAAGCGCGCGATGATATCGGTCGATGCCTGGATACGGAATCATTCTGACAAAGCATTGCTGCTATTGCAGGTGCACGATGAACTGGTGCTGGAATGCGATCGGGGATTTGCCGATACCTTGATTGCAGAAGTGAAAGCCAGGATGGAGGCCGCAGCAGAACTTCGCGTACCGCTAATTGTCGATGTAGGAACCGGAAATAATTGGGACGAGGCGCACTGACATCGTGTTATCCATTTCTGACTCTTACTTTGTTGATTTATAAGCATTTTTTCTGGCGTGAATGAAAGCTGAATCGCACAAATATTTAACATCGGTATTCACGAACTTTACATCCCCAAGGGTGTCTCATACACGTAACGGACGCAATGTCCGTTGCGGATCACTCCCTCCCCTGAGTAGATCCAGGAAACCGGATTTCCCCATTCGGTTTCCAAAACCCTAGCCCCGCATGCTTCCCCTGGCATGTGGGGTTTTTTTTGCCTAGGCGAATTCGCTTAACCAATTTCTTGGTTTCAGATAATCCTGCAAACCAGCTTCCGGGGTTCCCGCTTCAGGATTGTATTGATATTCAAAACGCACTCGCGGTGGCAGGCTCATCAGAATGCTTTCGGTGCGGCCGCCGCTCTGCAAGCCAAACAAGGTTCCGCGATCCCAGACCAGATTGAACTCGACGTAGCGACCGCGCCGGTATAACTGGAATTCGCGTTCACGCTCGCCGTATCCGGCGTTTTTCCTTTTTTCGACAATCGGCAAATAAGCATCCAGAAAACCATTGCCGACTGCCTGCTGATAGGCAAAGCAGGTGTCGAAGTCCGGGCTGTTCAAATCATCGAAAAA
>JBOHYG010000101.1:0-8923 GCA_050737875.1 Arenimonas sp.
GCATCGAGCAATCGCGTTCACCCAAATGGATTGCATTGCCCTGGCCGTCGGACAAGACCTGGATTTCGATATGGCGCGGGTTTTCCAGGAATTTTTCCATGTACACCATATCGTTGCTGAAAGCCGCTTTGGCTTCGGCTTTCGTTGTGGTGATCGAAGACAATAACGAAGCTTCTTCACGAACCACGCGCATGCCGCGACCGCCACCGCCGCCGGCAGCCTTGATGATGACCGGATAACCGATTTCCTTGGCCATGCGAATGCATTCATCGCCGTCTTCGCCGAGCGGACCGCCGGAGCCTGGTACGCAAGGCACGCCGGCTTCTTTCATCGCGCGAATGGCTTCGACCTTGTCGCCCATCATGCGAATCACGTTGGCGGTCGGGCCGATGAAAATAAAACCGGAGGATTCGCAACGTTCGGCGAAGTCGGCATTTTCAGACAGGAATCCGTAACCGGGATGAATCGCCTGGGCATCGGTAACTTCAGCAGCGGCGATGATTGCCGGGATATTCAGATAGCTTTCGGTTGAGGGTGCAGGGCCGATGCAGACCGACTCGTCGGCCATGGCCACGTGTTTCAGGTTTCTGTCGACCGTGGAATGCACGGCGACCGTTTTGATGCCGAGGGCGTGACAGGCGCGAAGAATTCGCAGCGCAATTTCACCCCGGTTGGCGATGACGATTTTTTTCAACATGGTTGTTTCTCGTTTTCTTTACGCAATATGGAAAGTGAGCGTGAGAGCAGTGAGTGGGTTTTGTTGTCAACACTCCCGGCTCGCTGCTTACGAAATAACAAACATCGGTTCGTCGAATTCAATCGGCTGTCCGGTTTCGACCAGGATCGCGCGCACAGTGCCCGAGACATCGGCTTCGATCGGATTGAACATTTTCATCGCTTCGATAATGCCGAGTGTATCGCCGGCTTTCACGGTTTGGCCGACTTTGACGAACGCGGCCGAATCGGGATTAGGCGATGCATAAAAAGTACCGACCATTGGCGAGCGGATCATGTGGCCATCGGGCACGTCTTTCGATTTGCCGCCATGCGATTCGCTCGAAGGAGCGGCATGCGCCGCCGGTGCGGCAGGAGCTGCTGCACGCGCTGCTTCGATATGGTGCACGACCGGTGCAGGCGCGACGCCACCACGCGGCATGCGGGCTAGGCGAACGGATTCTTCGCCTTCCTTGATTTCAATCTCGGCGAGATTGGATTCTTCCAGTAAATCGATCAGTTTTTTAATTTTGCGAAGGTCCATTATGGCCTCGTCCTTTTGTTGGGATGTGATTAGGATGCAGCGGCCGTATGCGGGCCGTGGGAAATGAAAAATTCGAGTGCGTAGCTGTAACTGTCTGCGCCAAAACCGCAGATCACTGCCTGCGCCATGTCGCTGAAATAGGAATGTTTGCGGAACGGCTCGCGTGCATGGGGATTCGACAGGTGCACTTCGATAAATGGAGTTTTTACCGCAGCGAAGGCGTCACGGAGGGCGACACTGGTATGGGTGAAAGCGGCTGGGTTGATCAGGATAAAGCTGGTTCCGTCATTCCTGGTGGCTTGGACGCGGTCAACCAGCTCGTGTTCGGCATTGGATTGGAAGGTTTCCAGCTCGTGCCCAACCTGTGCAGCGCGTTGGCCAAGGCGGCTATTGATCTGTTCGAGAGTGGTACGGCCATAGATTCCCGGCTCGCGTTCGCCGAGCAGGTTCAAATTAGGACCGTGTAAAACCAGAATCTTTGCCAATGCGCCTCTCCCAGGGCAGGGCAGTGTGCGCGAAAGCAGGCAATTTGTCCAGACGATGGCTGCGTTTTCGCAGCAGTTGGCAACCGTTTGGTTTTAGTTAAATTACTCTAAAACCGGCTTTATTGCTGAGGTTTTGGCGGCTTGGCGAATGCTATTAGTTCGTCCAGATCGGCAAAATCACCGCGTTTCAGTTTCAATAACTGGCCGTCGGGCGAAATCAGCACGGTAAAAGGAATAATGCCAGTTTTATTGCCTAATTGGGCAGAACTGTCGTTCTTATCGGTTTTTTCCAGAAATTGTGGGTATTTCACCGGATTTTTCTTCAGATAGTCCTGGACTTCCGATCCCTCGTCGAGCGCGATGCCGACCAGCAACACGCCTTTCGCGCCTTGCGATTGGGCGAATTGATTGAGCATCGGCATTTCCATCAAACAGGGACCGCACCAGGTCGCCCAGTAATTGATTAGACGATAACGACCGTTTCCCGGAAGTTGGGCCGCTTTGCCTTTCAGGTCGGTTATTTGCAGGCCGGCGATCACTGATTTGGAAGTCGCAACCAATTCCGGGTCCGGTCGGGCGGCTTTTTCGCGAGCGGCGGCTTTCCATTCGTGCGATTTCGTCCAGAGCACAAACAGGCCGACCAGCAAGGCTGCGATCAAGCCAATCCGGATGATTTTACTCAGCATTATTGTTGTTCTTCGCGAAGTGCTTTATCGACGATGCCCGGCGACAAAATAACCGGCAAGACTTTCCCGTCGGGATTTTTCGGTGAATATACGACATATAAAGGAACACCGACCGCTTTGTGGTGTTCCAGGAATTTCGTGATTTCCGGATCGACATTGGTGTAATCGCCGACCATGTAAACCGTATTGGTTTCTTCCAGCAGTTTTTTGAAAGCGGGGCGGGAAAATACCGCCGCTTCGTTGGCCTTGCAGGAAATGCACCAGTCGGCCGTCATGTTTACGAATATTTGTCGATTGTCTTTTTGCAGACTCGCGAGCGCTTCGGCGGAATATACTGCATGCGTTTCCGAAGTCATTTGTTTGGCAGGGGCTTCCTCGATCTTATAGATCGCGAACACGCTGTAGGCGGTCGCGATCAGGCCGACCAAAGCGAACACGCGGGAAAATTTCTTGTCACTATAGCGTGAGCGTTCCCACAGCCATAACGCGAATGCCAACGCGGTCGCACCGGCGAGTATCAATAACACGCCCATCGAGCCGCGTTGCGCCGCAAGTACCGATACCAACCAGGCTGCGGTCAGATACATCGGGAACGCCAAGACCTGTTTAAGGGTTTCCATCCATGCGCCGGGCCGAGGTAATAATTTTGCCAATGCGGGAATGTAGGCAATCATCAAAAACGGCAAGGCCAAACCCAGGCCTAGCGCGAGGAACACGCTGATCGCTAGAAACGGAGATGCCGCAAAAGCGAACGCCAGTGCGCCGCCCATCATCGGTGCGGTGCAGGGACTGGCAACGACCACGGCCAATACGCCGGTGAAAAAATCACCTTTGTAGCCAGAGCTTTCGGTCAGCTTTTGGCCGACGCCGGCCAAACCTGCGCCGATTTGGAATACGCCGGACAAACTCAATCCGACCGCGAGCATAACCAGCGCCAACACCGCGACGACAACCGGTTGTTGCAATTGAAAACCCCAGCCGAGTGCGAGGCCTGCATGTCGCAAGCCGATCGCAATGACACCGACCAATGCGAAACTGATCATTACGCCAAGGCTGTACCAGAGCGCTTTCCTGCGGGCATTGCGGTTATCGTCGGCACCTTCCACCAATGACAAGGCTTTCAATGAAAGTATCGGCAATACGCAAGGCATCAAATTCAGAATCAGACCGCCGCCCAGCGCAAGCAGTAGCGCCTGGATCCATGCCAGCGCATTGAACGGTTCCGCATTTCTTTCCGCTTTGGCATCGGCAATTTTTCCGCCCGCCGGTAAGGAAAGATCGATATCGCGCTTCATCGGCGGATAACAAATGCCGTTTTCCTGGCAGCCGATGAAAGTCGCCTTCAAGGTAATTTTTTTTGCCTTTGCATCTTTTAACTGCAGCGGAAGCTTGGCTTCGACCAGATCGAAAAATACCGCAACGTCGCCGAAGTGTTCATCCTTATGCGATTTTGCCGGCGGCCATTGGATATCGCCGGCAGCAACGCTATTGCCGTCGCTGACGATGCTGATCTTGGTCTTGTCGCGGTACAGGTAGTAGCCGGGCGCCGGGGTGAAACGCAGCAATAATTGGTTCGAAGTATCGACGATCGCTTCAAACTGGAAAGCCTGTTCGGCAGGTAATGGCAGGCTCTCGGTGGTAATTTTTGCGTCACCGAACAAGCCTGCGGGTTTATTCGCATCCAGATTCAATGCAGCAGCATCCGCTTTTGCCGCAGCCGGCAGCACAACCGTGATGGTTTTCTTGTGCGGGGGATAGCACACGCCAACATCGGCACAACCCTGGTACTTCACCAGAAACGATACGCTGGTTACGCCATCGGCTGCGGCACCGGTTTGGATGCCGATGACTTCATTGCGATAGGTTTGCACGTCACCGAAGAATTGATCTTTTTTATGATGACCTTCCGGCAATTCCAGTGGATTGGTTTTGAAATTGCTTTCGACCGCATTCACGCTCATGCGATGCCGGTACAGGTAATAACCGGGTGCAATTTTCCAGGTGAATTCGATCTTGTTGCGAGACACCGCTTTTGCGCTCAACGCAAACGCCTGATCGATTGGCAGTAAATCCTTTTCATCGACTGCGTGCGTCGTTGGAGCAAACAACAACGCGCTTAACAACAGCAATAGCGAACGCAACATTCAGATTCCTTTGCTTCAATCGGGGTGCCGATGGCCTGCTCGTTATATTGAGGGCCGATGGTCAAACACAAGAACGCAATTGTAGGGCTTTGGTTGCAAAGGCAGAAGTGAAAAACCCGGTTTGCGACCGATACAAACAAAAACGCCGGGTTTCCCCGGCGTTTTGTTGATGTAGCTAGCAGTTTAGTTGAGCTGGCAGCTGGCCGGTTTGGCCGAATTGAACAAGGCTGCCGTGGCCCATTCCGGGTGATCGATAAACGGGTTGCGATTGCCCTGGAAGCTGAAGATCACTTCGTTGCGGGCGCGTTCGGCCGCATCCGGTGGATCGGCCAGATGCCATTGCAGCAAGTCGGTCAGTAAGCCCATATAAGCCGGGGATGATGAGGTAATCACGATCTTGCTGCGATCATCGGTCATTTCCAGATCGGGTTCGTTTTGGCCGGTCACCGAATGCGTGCCGCCTTCGTAACGAATGGCCATGTACAACACCGCGCGGGCGAGATCGCCTTTGCGTTTGCCCCAGGCCTGGAAGGTACCGGCGTTGCCATCCGGTGTTTTAAGCCAGTTTGAATTGCCGGCATAGACACCGCTGCCACCGCCGCTGCCATTGTTCACTTCGGTCGCGCGTTCCGCACAACCGGAAGCCAATGTGCAATTGCCATAAGGTTTATTGCCACGATCGGCGTTATAGGTCGTGTCCGACAGATACAACATATGCGTGTCGGTATACGGACCATGTGGCAGACCGAGATTCCCGGTCGTGCTGCCGAAGCCCAGCGAGTTAGGCCAGGTGTGTTCGCGGTTGTATGTCAGTCCTGTTCCGGTACCGGCGCGTCCGGAAACTTTCGGATAACTGTGGTTGCGATAAACATCCAGGATGTTGCTGGTGTTGTTTGGATTTTCATCGGCGATTTCCAGAATGCTCCAGACACTGGTGCCGGTGCTGCTGGAATACGGATACACGGTATGGCCGCGAATGGTTTGATGCAGCGAGCAACGCAGTTGCGAAGCGCTGCTGGTATTCACGTGACTGTAGTAACCGGTGAGCGCATTGGCGATCGTGTAACTGATCACGGCATTGCTCGCAGGCGATGCGTTCGCGCTGTCCTTGATATTCGCGGCGACTGCCGTGAACGTGCAGGTTTCGTTACTGGCCAATGCACTGTTATGCGACGCCGTGAAGCTGGTGCCCGAGCTGGGATAAGTCAGCGCGTGCGAACCACTTTGGCTGCAGCTCAAGGTAAATGCACCGGCATTGGCGGTAACGCTTTCGCTGAAATTGACCTGGATATCACTCGAGGCTGCAACACCTGTCGCGCCATTCGCAGGCGTTGTCGATGTCACGGTCGGCAATACATTCGGAGCGGTAAAACTCTGGCTGTTATTGCAGGCGCCAAAGGTTTGCGTGGCAGGAGCGCGCCAGGTAAAGCTCGACGAACCGGTGCCGGTTCCACCTAGTTGCAGTGATCTGCCCGGTGCGGTGCTGTTGTCCTCGGCAACGGAAAGATTGACGCTGTTTCTGCCGGCAGCAGGACCATCGCTGCCTCGGATCGCGCCTTCGTAACTGAGAAATTGCACGACGCTGCCGCTGCCATTCACCAGCGCAATGCCGTCGTAAGAACCATTTTGAATGCCGTTAGTCGGGTAACTGACTACGGCAATTTTCACCGTCGCACCGCAAGTCACATTGCTGCCGGCCGGCAATAAATCGTTGTCGTAAAAAGGGGCGGACGTTGGACTGTTGGTACCATTGTAGAGATAGAGGCGATAAGTACTCAGATTTTCGCCGGCGGTCGCGATGACTTCAATCTTTTCACCGACGTCGCCTGTGGAAGTCGAATCGTCGTAATGGAACTCGTTGATGAACACTTCAGCATTGACATTGAAACTGGCACACAAAAACAGACTCGTGAGCAGGCTGGCTGCTCCTGATTTTTTAAGCCGCATAAATTGTCCCCGTTAAAGAAATGACACGTGCATTATTTTGCCGCCCAATTGTGACAGGAAATCTTGTGATTTGTGTCACATTTACACACAACATCTTGTGTTGCGATGCAGCAAGGGTAGGCAATAAAAATGCCGGGCAAGCCCGGCATTTTTATTGACGATGAATTTTTCTTGTACGGCTTAACGGACGCTTTGACGCGGCGGTTTTGGTGACGGAGTTTGACGGCTCCGCTTGATCGGATTGGACGAGTTTGTATTCAAAGTGCAGCTGGCCGGTTTGGCCGAATTGAACAGTGCCGCCGTTGCCCATTCCGGATGGTCGATGAACGGATTGCGGTTGCCCTGGAAATTGAAGATCACTTCATTGCGGGCAACTTCGGCCGCATCTGGTGGATCGGCCTGATGCCAAGCCAGCAAATCGGTCAGCAGGCCCATGTAGGCAGGTGAAGATGAAGTGCCGACAATCAAACCAACGGTATCGGTCAATTCGAGGTCTGGTTCATTTTGGCCAGTTACGGTGTGCGTGCCGCCTTCATAGCGAATCGCCATGTACATCACGGCGCGGGCAACATCGCCTTTGCGCTTGCCCCAGGTTTCAAAACGGCTGCCGTTGGTCCAGTTGGAATTGCCGGGATATACACCGGTACCGCCACCGTTGCCATTGTTCACTTCGGTCGCGCGTTCGCCACAACCGGATGCCATCGTGCAATTGCCGTAAGGGTCATTGCCGCGATCGGCGTTGTAGTCGGTATCGCTTAAATACAGCATATGGGTATCTGTATATGGGCCGTGCGGTAAACCCAGATTTCCGGTGGCAGTGCCGAAACCCAGTGAGTTTGGCCAAGTGTGTTCGCGGTTGTAAGTCACACCGGTGCCGGTGCCGGCACGGTCGGAGACTTTGATGTAACTGCGGTTTTTGTAGACATCCAGGATATGGCCGGAATTGTTTGGATCTTCGTCGGCGATTTCCAGGATGTCCCAGGTGTCGGTCGTGCCGGCACTGTAGGGATAAACCGTATGGCCGCGAATTACCGTGTTCAACGAGCAACGCAATTGCTCGGCATTGCTGCTGTTGACCGGTGCGTAATAACCGCTAACCGAACCGCCGGCAATCTTGAAGCTGATGACTTTGTCCTGCGTCATCGCCAGGCCTTCCTCATCGCTCACGCCGATCGCAAGGACGGTCAGTGTGCAGGTCTCGCCAGCCTGCAATGCTGTGTAATCGACCAGCGTGACTGCACGGCCGCCGCCGGAAACAATTTCAAGCATCTTGTTGTTGAAGCTCAATGGAATCACGCCCGACAGCGAGCAACTCAACACGAAACTTTCCTGGTCGAGACTGACCATTTCATTGAACACGATGCGGAAATCGGTAGCAGCTGGTACGCCAAGCGCATTGTGTGCAGGTGTCGTGGAGACTACATACGGAGCTGCGTTTGGCGGCGGTGCAACAGTGAAATTAACCACAGTATTTGACAAAGGATTTGCTGCGTCGGAGTCGGTAATTTGATCAGCATGCACCGTCAATGTGCAGCTATCACCATCCTGAAGACCGGCTGCGCTGGTGATGGCAATGCTGGTGCCGCTGGCTGCATAACTTAATGATGCTGCGCCGGAAAGACTGCAGCTCATCGTGAATGCGGTCGGGGTGACATTGACGTTTTCACTGAAGGTCACGTTAAAGGAATTGGTTCCTGGCAGCACCGAGCTGTTGTTGACTGGATCGGTTGAGCTAACCGAAGGTAGAACATTAACCGGTGGGCCGAGATTGAAAGTTTGTCCGTTATTGCAGGCGCCAAAGGTACTGGTGGCCGAACTCGCCCAGGTGAAATTCGCATAACCTGCACCGTTGCCTGTCAATTGCAGCGATGTGCCTTCCGCTGTGCTATTGGTTTCGGAAACCGGAATATTCGAGCTGGTAGTGCCTGAAGCGGGGCCATTGCTGGCAGTGGCCGCGCCTTCATAACTGATGAATTGCATTACCGCACTGTCGGAACGGCGGACGATTGCGATGGCATCGGCAGTCCCGTTTTGCAAGCCGTTTACAGGATAGGTCAGAACTGCAATGCGAACCTGCGAGCCACAAGTGACATTGGTTCCAGTAGGGATGGCATCAGTATCATAAGTAGTGGCTGCGCTGGCAGTGCTACCGTTGTAAAGCACGATGTCATAAAGCGTCAGGTCTTCGCCATTGGTCGCAACGATTTCAAGCGACTCATTGTTATCACCGGCGGTCGGCGTATCGGCATCGTCATAATGAATTTCATTGATAAACACTTCGGCCTGAGCCGGCAGACTTGCGAACGCAAAAAACCCCCCGAGCAGACAGGCTGCTCCTGCTTTCTTCAATGACATGCTTTTCCCCGGAAAATGGATGGTGACGCGGACTTTTTATAGTAGGGC
>JBOHYG010000102.1:0-9345 GCA_050737875.1 Arenimonas sp.
GTCTTCGATGTTGCCTTGCAGACCGTCAATCGACTCTACTTCACGGATGCCGCTGCTGGTTCCGTTTGGGTTGACGGGCGTCACCAAGGTACTGGTCGCATTCGGATCTGTGGCAACGATATTCGGATCCACTTCTTTATCGCCCGACATCAGCAACCAGCCAACCAAACCCGCGCCAAGCAAGCCGACAACACTCACAGTCGGAATTATCCATGCTGGACGTTCGCTGGCTTTGGAAAGATTGACCCGTGTGCGCTGCTGGGTGGCACCGGTGCCCGAAATACGGCCTGGGCCACCGACTTTGCGTGCCGAACTTTGCTGCAACACAGCGCCCTGTGGTGCGCTCTCGACCAGCTTGTGCAGGGCTTCGACAAACGAAGCACCAGTGTTGTAGCGCTCGGCAGGATTTTTCGCCATCAAGCCCTGAATCAGCGGCTGCAACCATTCGTAGGGCTCCGGCAATTCCGGAATCGGATGCGTTACGTGCATCAAGGCGACGGTGAACGGATCTGCTGCCTGATACGGCGGATTGCCGACCAGAATTTCATAGAACATGGTGCCGAGGCTGTATAAGTCCGAACGACCATCAACAGGTTCGCCGCGTGCCTGCTCTGGACTCATGTAATCGGGCGTACCGATCGATGCGCCGGCAACGGTCGAACTATTGCTTCCGTCCATCGCCTTGGCAATACCGAAATCGGCAAGCACCACGCGACCATCATTTCGATACAAAACATTGCCCGGTTTGACGTCGCGATGCACGAAACCTTTCTGATGCGCGAAGTCGAGACCTTGGGCAATATCACTAATGACATCGAGTGCCTCGGCAACCGTCAGGCCACCTTCGGTAATGCGTTCTTTTAAAGTGCCGCCGGGAATATATTCCGCGGCCAGGTAATACACGCCGTTGTGCGTACCGATATCAAACACGGTCACCAAATTCGGGTGCTGCAATTTGGCGGTGATTTTGCCTTCGATCAGGAATCGGCTGGCGAACTCGGCATTCGATGCCAACACCGGCGACATCACTTTCAAAGCAACTTCGCGTTCGAGTGATTTTTGTACGGCCAGGAATACCGAAGCCATGCCGCCTTCGCCAATCGGCCGCAGGATGGTGTAACCAGGGATATCAATATCGACTGATTTGAGTAATACCGTTGCGTTCAAAACCCGTTCTCCAAAAATCAGTCTGCCTCAGCCTGCCGAATGATTATGCCTCGTTAATAGCGCATTTCCCAATATTAACGGCTTGTCCGGCTCAACTTGGCCACTGTAAACGGCCGCCGGATTTCTTGGCAATTTTCTCGAGTCTTGCCAGATGCAGGGCCTGTTCGGCATCGTTGGCCATCAGCACTTTGTTGGCCGTACCGGCTGTCGAATCGATGCTGAAACTGGCCCGTTGTGCCGGAGTTTCATTATTGGACAAACCCAGGTCACCCTGGCCGGCGGTCATCGTCAAATAAACTTCGCTCAATAACTCGGCATCGAGCAAGGCGCCGTGCAAGGTCCGGTGGTTATTGTTGACGTCCAGGCGTTTGCACAGGGCGTCCAGGGAATTGCGCTGGCCGGGAAATCGTTCGCGCGCCATCGCCAGGGTATCGAGCACCGAAGCATGGTCGGTCATCCGGCCCAGATGCGGACCTATCAAACTCAATTCGTAATTAAGAAAGCCGATATCGAAGTTCGCGTTGTGGATAATCAATTCGGCACCGCGTATGAAATCGAGAAACTCATCCACGACTTCCGCGAACCTGGATTTGTCCGATAAAAATTCCCGGCTTAATCCGGTCACTTCCTGCGCGCCCAACTCCATGTCGCGATCGGGATTCAGATAACGCTGGAAAGTGCGGCCGGTTTTTCGACGCTGGAGGATTTCCACGCAACCAATTTCAACGACGCGATTCCCCTTCTCCCAGGAAAGACCGGTTGTTTCCGTATCCAACACCACTTGCCGCATCAGGCTGCCTCGCTGTTTTTCATTTGTACTGCCTGCTCGCGCGCCAATTCGTCGACACGTTCATTGTCAGGATGGCCATTGTGGCCTTTCACCCAATGCCATTCTACCTTGTGCACAGAAGCCGCTTGCTGCAGGCGCTGCCAAAGATCCTGGTTTTTCACGGGCTCGCCGGCACTATTTTTCCAGCCGCGCTTGAGCCAATTCGGCAACCATTCCTTGATGCCTTTCAAGACATATTGCGAATCGGAATACAGCGAGACATCACAAGGAGACTTCAAGGCTTCCAAGCCTTGAATGGCCGCCATTAATTCCATGCGGTTATTGGTGGTCAGGATTTCGCCACCAGCCAATTCACGTTCGCGTTTTTCGTGGCGCAACAGGCAAGCCCAACCACCCGGACCGGGGTTGCCGAGACATGCTCCATCACTATGAATTTCGACGGTTTTTCTTTTCACTTCGGATGTCATCCGTGACTTACTCCAGGATTCAAATTATAGGCTTTGCTGATCTTCCTGACCGGCGTCAAGGTTGCAACGCGCCGCTTGGCCACAAGAATGTGACCGGCATAAAAAAGATTCAGGAAACCCGGCTTGGCCTCGTAACGCGGCAGTTTTTTTTGCGGTCTCAACCACATCGGCCCGATCTGGCTGAGCTTGCTGATTTCCAAGCCATGCTTTGCACACAGTTGGCGCAAGGCGGACGTTCCGACCGGATTAATGCCTTTTGCATGCCAGCGCAGACGGGTGGGACTGATCGAATTCAAACCCAGCAACACCATGACGCCTTCGGGTTTCATGCAACGAACCATTTCTTCAAACAAGGCGTCCGGGTTCGGTGATGTTTCCAGTACGCACAGACTGTAGACCAGCGACAGGGATTCGCTGGCAATCGGCAGATTCTCGTCTTCGCAACGCATCGTGCCGGCGAAACCCTGCAGATCGCGATGCAGGCTGAGCACCTGCGCCAGCATATTTCCGGACAGCTCGGACGGAAAAACACTGCTCGGGCTCAGATATAAGCCGCTATGACCGAAAACACGGGTTATTTCGGGTATGGCCTGCCGCTGGAACTGCTGCATTAATTGCAGGCCCATGTTCTGACCGAACCACTCGATGGCGGGATTCGAGGCTTGACTGGATTGGCTTTGGGGGGGCATGGTCTTAATTCTGCGGCAAACCGCTGTTCAGGTCACGTCAAATGCTTGTATCGACACTCCAATGCGAAGCTTTGCCCGAGTTTCAGGATAATTACCTATGGATCCTGAGTAACGACCTGGGGCAGGCAATCGTGGTCGATCCCGGCGATGCGCAAATCATCCTGCAAAAAATGCGGGATGGCCTCAAACCCGTCGCCATATTCGTTACCCATCACCATCCTGATCACATCGCCGGCCTGGCCGAGCTTTTGCAATATTGCGACGTACCGGTTTACGCGCCCGATGATCCAAGAATTCCCGTTGCCAGCGATCGGGTAGAAAACGGCCAGACAATTTTTGTGCCGGAATTGGATGTCAGCTTCAAAGTCATTACCGTCCCTGGTCATACACGTAGCCACGTCGCTTATTACGGTGCGGATTATTTATTCTGCGGCGACACACTTTTTAGTCTGGGTTGCGGGCGCCTGTTTGAAGGTACGGCCGAGCAAATGCTTCACTCGCTGGATGTAATATCTGCACTGCCGGAACGGACGCAAATTTGTTGCAGCCATGAATACACGCTGGCCAATGCCCGATTTGCAGAAGTAGCCGAACCCGATAATCCTGAACGCGATTCACTTGTACGGAAAATTCGCGAAAAGCGCGCGCAAAACCAGAGCAGCCTGCCCTCCCGTCTGGACATTGAAAAGGCCTGCAACCCATTTTTACGGGCCGATCAAACGCAACACTGGGCCTACTGGTCCAGGCAAACCGGTCATGTGATACAAAATCGCCTGCAGGCTTTTACCGCCTTAAGGGCCTGGAAGGATAATTTTCGCTCATGATTTCAACCAAAAAGCTGATCCACAGCCTGATATGTCTGAGTGCGCTGGCTTTATCGGCCTGCCAAATGCCGGTCAAACCCAACCGGAATTCGGCTGACGCCAGCCCCCCCGCTCCTGTTACCGAAACACCCGCCGCCGAACCTGTAGCGACAACACCGACGACTCCCGAACCCGCGATCAATATCGTCGAAGCACATGTCGTTGAATCCGTCGTCATTCCAAACAATAACAGCGTGCAAACCGGGGCCGTCGTTTTCAAAAGATTGAGTGACAATTTTTCCGGCCCAATCTGTAAAGACAACGCTGCAGTCAATTCTTGGAAAAGGAAATACGCCGGGAATCCGAAAGCTTTTTCCAACCACCTGGGCGAAATACTGCCCTTGCTCGATTACGTCAGCACGGAAGTGGAGCGCCGGAATCTACCGGCAGAATTTGCACTGATTCCAATTATCGAAAGCTGGTACCAGCCGCATGCCATTGGCGCCGGTGGTCCATCCGGCTTGTGGCAAATGATTGGTACCACGGCTAAAAACCATGGCGTCAAAATCCAGTCAGGATACGACGGACGCTTCTCAGTAGTTGACTCCACCGATGCTGCCCTGTCCTACCTCGGTACCTTGCAAGGCATGTTCAAAGATTGGCAACGCGCGGTGATGGGCTACAACGCGGGGGAATTCCGGATACTTCGTGCCATCCGCAGCTCGGGCAATAGAAACGAAGGTGAAGACCATTGGCCGAATGGCCTTTCGCCGATTACCTACGCCTACATCGCAAAACTGCAGGCCTTGTCGTGTTTAATCAGCCAGCCTGAAAACAACAATTTATCCTTGCCCGATTCGAAAGAATTCGCACCACTGGCCGCTATTTTGGTCGGCAGAAACGCCGGAAGCCTGGATAACATCGCGAAGCAATACCAGATAGACGCCGAGAGATTGAAGAAAAATAATCCTGCCTATAAACGCGGGCATATCTCAACTAATTCGCCACGCAGAATATTGATGCCGGCGCATCTCGGGAACGTACAGATTGCCGATGCAAGCGGCGACAAACCGGAAAATTCTGCTCCCGTCGAAACAATCGCCAGCAATCCAGCGCCGGTCGAAACGCATTCCGGCAGCCATCAGGTCAAGAGTGGCGATACGCTATGGTCGGTTGCCAAACGTTACGGTTTATCGCTGGGAAGCTTGCAAAAATTAAACGGGCTTGGAAGAAATGCCGTACTTAGGGTAGGCCAAACCCTGAAGCTGAGCCCCTGATTCAAACGACATAGTCCATTCAATAATCTTCGCCAAACAAAAGCCCCGCAATGCGGGGCTTTTTCGGTATGTAGATTGAAGCGTCTTGATCAGAGATTCGCTTCAATCACCTTGACCGTGTATTGCTTACGCAAGGATTTGATATACGCCTGGGCTTCAGCCGTGCCGCGTGCCTGGGCAAGCTGCTGGCGAATGCTCTTGCGGGTTTCGGCATCCAAGCTGCTGATGTCGCCATCTTTAATCGCGGTGACTTGAATCAGTGCAAAACCGTTGGCTTGCAATTTCGCAATTCCGACCTGGTTTTTCTTGGCATCCGGACGTGGCAAGCCAAATGCCGTCTTCGCAACATCTGCCAATTGAGGAATCGGCGGATTACGCGTCATCATCGGCCACTCGGCGACTTTCGTGCCAAGTTCGGCAGCCAGCACTTCCAGGCTTTCACCTTTATTGGCTCTCGCCTGCAATGCTTCTGCGCGAGCCTTTGCGGCTGCCGTTGCACGTTCCGCAATAAAATCTGCTTGTACGCGATCACGAATCTGGGCGAGTGGAATGATGCCCGCCGGTTTGAAATCGACAACACGCATTACGACAATTTGGTTCTCCGCAATTTCGATGGCATCACTGATTTCGCGGTTGATCTTGAGCGAATCGGAAAACGCCGCTTTGCGGATCGGTTCAAGTGCAGCCAGACCCTCGCCTGCAGCGCGGGTGAAAGGACCGGCACGCAAGACTGTCAAGCCCAGCTTTTTCGCTTCAACAGGCAGGCTCTTCGGATCGGCATAAGCCTTGTCGGTGAGTTGTTCGACGGTCTTGTTCAAGACTTGTTCGCGCTCACGCTCGAAATAGGCGACTTCGAGTTCGGGACGGACTTCATCAAACGAACGCACTTCGCCTGCCACGTTTTCGCGGTACAAAATAACGTCGTAACCATCGGCAACACGAACCGGTTCGCTGACTTGGCCCACTTGCAATGCGGCGAAAGCTTTTTCAAAAGCCGGATCGAACAAACCTGGTTCAACCGCACCCAAATCACCACCGCTGTCCTTGGAACCTTCGTCCTCGGAATATTGCGTCACCAAGGCAGCAAAATCGGCGCCTTTTGCACGCGCAAGCTTTGCCACACTATTGGCTTTAGCCAGTGCAGCATTTGCGACTGCAGCCGGAGCGTCTTTTGGCACGGCGAAAAAGATATGCGACGCCATTTTTTGATCGGCTGTGCGGAACGCGTTGATTCTCTTATTATACAACTCTTGCAAACTTGCATCGTCGACCGTATTGGCAATAGTCAAGTTCGCGCCATTGATTTCGACATACTCGACGGTGACATTTTCTTCGTTGCGGTAACGATTTGAATTTTTCTTGTACCAGGCATTGATTTCCGCGGCACTTGGCGGTGCAACCGGTGCGACCGGCGGCGGAATTGGCAGATAGCGTAAATCACGCGTTTGACGTTCGAGCTTGATCAGTGCATCGACTTCCGCATCGCTCACCATCGACGAACCGACGATGGTATTCATCACGATCTGGCTCTGCATGCCGTCCCTGATCAGTTTGTCGGCCTGCATTTCGGTCAGGCCATTGCTCGCCAGGAAGCTCTTGTATTTAACTATATCAAAGACGCCTTTTTCATTCTGGAATACCGGCATCTTTTTGACTTCGGCTGCCAACACGGCGTTGGAAATACCCAAGCCTTCCTGTTGGGCCGCGAACAAGATTAATTTTTCGTCGATCAACTTGTCCAGAATCGAGCGTTTGGAGTCGATCATCTCGAATTTTGCATTATCAAAAGCTTCGCCTTGCTGCGACATCTGGCGCTGGCGCTCTTGTTCGAAACGTTTCCGGAATTCATCGACGGTGATTTCTTCGGTAGGTTTCCTGATACCGAGGAATAAGCCTTCGCCCTCGATAACTGCCGCATTGTTATTGCGCTGTGGCGACAGGTAATCCTGAATGCCGAAGCCCAAGCCGAAAATGACAATAATGGTGCCGAGAATGAAAGTGGCAATCCAACCTGAAGTCTTATCACGAATGTTCTGGAGCATAGCGATCTTTACCGAAAGTCTGCGTTGAACGAAATTTGGAAATAACAATGTCTAAAAAAACAAAGGCGCCTTTGTAGGCGCCTTTGAAGGATTGGCGGAGTGGACGGGACTCGAACCCGCGACCTCCGGCGTGACAGGCCAGCATTCTAACCAACTGAACTACCACTCCGCGTTTTAAACTATTGTCACTTTGTTTGTTATCAAGATAATGCTTTGGTGGGTGCTGAGGGTTTCGAACCCCCGACCCGCTCCGTGTAAGGGAGCCGCTCTACCGCTGAGCTAAGCACCCTAGCGAGTCGCTTAGTTTACAGCATCCTTAAGGGCTTTACCAGCTTTGAATGCAGGATTTTTTGAAGCCTTGATTTTAATGGTCGCGCCCGTTTGCGGGTTGCGGCCTTGGCGAGCAGCACGTTTACGAACAGAGAAAGTACCAAAACCGACGAGGGTAATGGTATCGCCTTTCTTGAGGGCTTTCTTGATAACTTCGATTACAGCATCCACTGCACCAGCAGCATCGGCTTTCGACAGTTCAGCGGCGTCTGCAACGGCACCAACGAATTCAGCTTTGTTCATTATTAACTCCCTGTGCGATTTGTATTCGCAAAATTTTTATAAATTAGTTGTGTTCGAAGAAAACAACATCTAATCCACCTGAGCCGATACGCAGAAATGCCTGCATTTCGGTTGTGCAATTTATACCAGTGCTTTTTTACAGAAGCAAGCACTGAGAGCCATATTTTTCGCGGCTCTCAGTAAATTTTTAATTTTGCTTAATGACGTAACGTGTTTGGGTCAGAGTCGCGGCCAGTATTTTCAGTCACGTCCTTGACAGGGTTGCCCGATTCTGTTGCAGGAGACAATGGTCGCACCAATGCTACATTGAGCACTTCGTCGATCCACTTAACTGGAATAATCTCAAGGTCTTGCGTGACGTTCTTCGGAATATCGGCAAGATCTTTTTTGTTTTCCAGCGGAATTAAAACCGTTTTTATGCCGCCGCGTAGCGCAGCAAGCAGCTTTTCTTTCAATCCGCCGATCGGCAACACGCGTCCACGCAAGGTAATTTCACCGGTCATGGCAACATCGGCTCGAACCGGCACCCCCGACAAAGCCGAGACAAGTGCAGTCACCATTGCAACGCCTGCGCTTGGTCCATCCTTCGGCGTCGCGCCTTCCGGCACATGCACGTGAATGTCGAATTTCTGATGAAATTCTGTATCGAGCCCCAAGGCCTCCGAACGGGAACGCACCACCGTATGTGCAGCTTTCACCGACTCCTGCATGACATCGCCGAGCTGGCCCGTAAGAATCAATTGACCTTTACCTGGCATGAGCGTCGCTTCAATTTGGAGTAAATCACCGCCAACTTCGGTCCATGCCAAGCCAGTCACCAGACCGACTTCGCTCTTTTCTTCCGCCAAGCCGAAATCAAAACGTTGCACACCCAAATACTTGTCCAGATTTTCCGACGACACTTTGACCGTCGCCATTTTTTTGGCTGCCTTCCCATCTTTTTTGACTTGTTTTGCTTTGGGGCCAGCTAACACAATCTCTTTCACTACCTTGCGTGCAATCTTGGCAATTTCGCGCTCCAGATTGCGCACACCAGACTCACGGGTGTAATAACGCACAATGTCCCGCAGAGCATCTTCCTGGATTTTGAGCTCACCGTCTTTCAACCCATTACCTTTTAGCTGTTTCGGCAAGAGATAACGCTGGGCGATGTTCAGCTTTTCTTCTTCGGTATAGCCGGGAATACGAATGACCTCCATGCGATCCAGCAAGGGTCCAGGAATATTGAGAGAGTTTGCTGTCGCAACGAACATCACTTCAGATAAATCGAGGTCCACTTCAAGATAGTGATCATTGAATGTGTGGTTTTGCTCCGGGTCCAGCACCTCCAACAAAGCCGAAGAGGGATCGCCGCGGAAATCCATGCTCATCTTATCAATTTCATCGAGGACAAATAATGGATTATTGGTTCCAACCTTGTTCAAATTTTGTACGATGCGACCAGGCATGGAGCCAATATAGGTGCGCCGATGACCACGAATTTCTGCTTCATCACGTACGCCGCCCAGGCTCATGCGAATAAATTTGCGATTTGTCG
>JBOHYG010000103.1:0-2595 GCA_050737875.1 Arenimonas sp.
CCTACAGCCGTAGGAGGCCGCTTGCGGGCGACGTTCACTACAAGGCGTTCGGGCCCAAGGACCCTCCTACGTGAAATTGCGTCATAATTCACCCATGACCGATATCGTTTTAACTACCCTCAACGCCCGTTACGCCCATGCCTCGCTGGGCCTGCGGTATTTGCGCGCGAATCTGGGCGAACTGCATGCACAATCTTCCATTCGCGAATTCGTGATTGGCCAAAAGACCGAGGAAATGGTCGAAAAGTTGTTGGCCGATCAACCGAAAATCATCGGTGTCGGTGTTTATATCTGGAATGTCGACGAATGCACCCGCCTGGTCGCCCAGCTGAAAGCGGTCGCGCCTGAAATTCTGATCGTGCTCGGCGGCCCGGAAGTCAGTTACGAAACCGAACAGCAACGCATCTGCGAAATGGCCGATTACGTGATTACCGGCTGGGGCGATGTGACGTTTGCGGTATTGGCAAAACAATTGCTGAAAAACGAAGCGCCCGAGAAAAAAGTCATCGCCGGCGTGCAGGCACCCTTGCCGGCACTGGTATTGCCGTACCGCGAATTTACTGACGAAGACGTCAAGCAGCGTCATCTGTACGTCGAAGCATCGCGCGGCTGCCCGTTCAAATGCGAATTTTGTTTGTCGGCATTGGACAAAACCGCCTGGCCATTCGAACTCGATCCATTCTTGAACGAGCTGGAAATCCTGTACCAACGCGGCGCCCGAACGTTCAAATTCGTCGATCGCACCTTCAACCTGAAAGTCGATACCTCGCTGGCGATCCTGGATTTCTTCCTGAAAAAACTCGAGCAGGCACCGGACGATCCGATCTTCGCGCATTTCGAATTGATTCCCGATCATTTGCCGGAAAAACTGAAAGCGGAAATCGCGAAATTTCCGGAAGGCACGTTGCAGTTTGAAATCGGCATCCAGACTTTCGATCCGGCTGTTCAAGCAAGAGTATCGCGGCGACAAAAAAACGAAGTCGCTGACACGAATATCCGCTGGTTGCGCGAACACAGCACCGCGCATCTGCATGTCGATCTGATTGCCGGCTTGCCGGGCGAAGGAGTCGAATCTTTTGCGAAAGGTTTTGATCGCCTGGTCGCCTTGGCACCGCATGAAATCCAGTTCGGTATTTTGAAACGCCTGCGTGGCGCGCCGATCGCTCGCCACACAAAGGAACATGGCCTGAGATTCAATCCGGACCCGCCGTACAATATTTTGCAAACCGATGTGATTGATTTCGCGACGATGCAAAGGTTGTCGCGCTTCTCGCGTTACTGGGACATCATCGCCAATTCCGGCCGCTATGCCAGGACCTTGCCATTACTGATGGCCGATAACGCTTTTGAAAACTTCCTGGCGTTCAGCGATTGGCTGTATGAAAAAACCGGCAAGACCCATGCGATTGCACATGAGCGCATGGTGCAGTTTATTTTTGATTATTTAAACGATGTGCGCGGGTTTGAAAAAGCAAAACTGGCCGAAGACATCATCGCCGATTACCGCGCCGTCGGTGGTCGCACCCATTTCGATTTCGAAGCGCCGGGTGCGACACGACCATTGCCGAGACCGCAGAAAATGGTCGGCGGTACGCCATCGCGACAAGCACGTCACCTGCAGGGCAGCGCATCCTGATCTAAAACACGGGTAAAAAATGACCGACGAATTTTTTGGTGAAAATCAACCGGCGAAACGTACCACGCCGACCTGGGAATTGGAACTGCTGATATCCGGCGCGACGGTATTCGGATTGATGCAATTGCCAGACCCGTTGAATCGTTCGCTGGTCGTTCTTATGAACGGCAACGAAGAGCAAATCGTGGCTCTGGTGCGTACGGTCAGCATATATCTGCAGTTTTCCCTGATTACGCTGATCATTACATTCATTCTGCATCTGTTGGCGCGCGCCTACTGGGTCGCGATGGTCGGCATGTATTCGGTCTATCCGCAAGGTATTCGCTGGGATAACAACGCGACCGGCGGTCCCGTCTATCGCGAGGTAGGCGAGCAGCAAATGGGCAGCATTTCCGACCAAATCGAGCGAGCCGATAATCGCGCCACGAAAATTTTCGGGGTCGGGTTCGGCATGGCGTTGGCGATGACGGCGGCAAGTTTTATCGTCGGCCTGATGATCATCATCATGATGCTCGTACAAATGCTGAATGGCGACCTGGACAAATGGAATGCCGCTTTGTGGATGGCATTCGCTATACTTTTCCTGCCGTTTTTTGTCGCGTATATCATTGACTACCGGTTCGGCAAAAAACTGAAAGCGAATGGCAATGACGGCTGGATAAAGAAAATCTACTGGCTATACCGGAAAATCGGCATGGGCAATGGCACCAATCCGGTGATATCGCTCTACACAAGCAACGCAGGCATGCAGAAAACCGCGATCGGGATGGCCGTGGTCATGCTGCCGCTGATGCTCGGTATTTCCGTGGTTACCAGCACACGCGGTATTGCGATCGACAATGGTGCCTATGACGGGCTGCCGAAACCCGAATTGGGCTCGCAATTCGTGATGCGCCAGGAATATTACGCGAGCTCGCGTGGAGATGAATACAGCACGACGCTGGTGCCTTACATTGAAG
>JBOHYG010000104.1:0-10520 GCA_050737875.1 Arenimonas sp.
AATCGCTGCCGAATGGCGGGTCGATGAAAACCAGGTCGAAACGTTCCGTCGGCTGCCGACCCAGCCAGGAAAAACTGTCACTGCTTTCAACCTTGAGATTGCCGGCTTTCAAACGCGTCGCCGATTCCCGCAATGAATTCACCAATGCCGGCACTTTTTCGAGCAGTACGACTTCGGCAGCGCCTCGTGATGCCGCTTCGAAACCCAGGGCTCCGGTCCCCGCGAAGCAATCCAGAACCCGTTTGCCGGCAATTTGCGATTGCAACCAATTAAACAGGGTCTCGCGAACGCGATCGCTGGTGGGTCGCAAACCGGGATAGCTTTCCACCGGCAATTTCGAGCCGCGCCACAAACCTGAAATGATGCGGACCTGGCCAAACGGTGCTTTATTCATCGGTATTCATCGAGCATCTGGACATGAATGTTAAGATTGCCCCTATTGTCTGCGATTGAATGAAGCAATGTTTGATTTTTTCAAGAAAAAACCAGTAACCCCCGAGACCGGCAAACCCGCGCCTGATGAAACAGTCATTGAAACCCCGGCGGCGGCCGTTCCGGCAGCCCCCGGGAAACTCGGCTGGCGCGAGCGTCTCAAGTCCAGCTTGTTCGCGGTGGGCATCGGCGGCCTGTTCGCCAAGAATCCCAAGCTCGATGAGAACCTGCTCGACGAAATTGAAACTGCCCTGATCTCGGCCGACGTCGGCGTCAAAGCCACGACTGAAATCGTGCAAAAACTGCGACGCGGCATGAAAGTGCATGAATTCGCCGACGCGCAGGATTTACTGAAAACCCTGCGACAGGATTTATTGAATATTCTGCGACCGATTGCCAAACCGCTGTCGTTCGATGGCGTCGAAAAACCTTTTGTCATTCTGACCGTGGGCGTAAACGGCGTCGGTAAAACCACCACGATCGGAAAATTGGCGCGCCGTTTCCAAAGCGAAGGCCGCAGCATGATGCTGGCCGCCGGCGATACGTTCCGCGCCGCCGCAGTCGAGCAGCTGAAAATCTGGGGCGAACGCAATAACGTCGTCGTGATTGCACAAGGTCAGGACGCCGATCCCGCATCGGTTTCCTTCGATGCGCTGCAAGCGGCGAAAGCCCGAGGCTTCGATGTGTTGATTGCCGATACGGCAGGCCGTCTGCATACGCAGGCCGGGCTGATGGCCGAACTCGGAAAAATCCGCCGCGTGCTTGGCAAGGTGGATGCCAGTGCACCACATGAAGTATTGATGGTGATTGACGGCACCACAGGGCAAAACGCAATCAATCAGCTGCGCGCATTCCATGCTGCGGTCAATGTCACCGGTTTGGTCGTAACGAAGCTGGACGGCACTGCAAAAGGCGGCGTTTTGTTCGCATTGGCGCGCGAGTTCAATATCCCGATCCGCTTTGTCGGCTTGGGCGAACAGCTGGAAGATCTACGCGTGTTCGATCCGGAGGCTTTTGTCGACGCATTGTTGCCGGAACGTATCGACGGATGAGCCTAAGCAAACGCGCGCAACGCATCTGGATTTTTCTTGCCGTCTTCGGCCTGATACTAGCCATCGGTGCGTGGTGGGTGAATAAACAATTGGAGCCGACCAGGCTAACCAACACCGTACTGGGGAAAATCGGCGAAGAATTGAATTTGAAATTCGAATTCGAAGGTTTGCCGAGCTATGTGATGAAACCCGAGCCACGTTTGGTCCTGCCGAACTTGAAGGTGATCAATCCGGTCGACAACAAGGTTTTCCTCACTGCGAAACGGGTGGAAATTTCATTGCCCTGGAGCACGATACTCGGCGATACGCCGCACATCACGCGTATCGAAGCGGACGATCCAATCCTCGATTTTCCCGGCTTGCGTGCATGGCAGGCCACCCGGCCGGTGACGCCATTCGAAGTGCCGACCTTTACCAGCGGCCTTGAAATAAACAACGGGCAATTCATCGACAACGGTTATTCGATTAAAAACATCCAGCTGACACTGCCGCATCTGGAAGACCAGCAGGAAATCGAAGCCGGGGTTTCCGGATTGTTTCAACAAGGCAGCTCGAAGTTCAGCTTCAATGGTCCGCTTACGATTGCCAAGGCCGGATTGAATTCCGCATTCACGCTGGAAAGCAAAGGCGAGCTGGATCTGGGTGAGAAACCACTGCCCTACCAGCTGAAAACCGAAGGCAGTTTCGCCAGCCTTGATAAAAGTTTCGACATCACTGGCAACACACTGGGTTTTACCAGCGAATCGCCGCTACCGAACCTGCAGTCGAGCTTGTTCGTCAGCATCGGCGACAGCTTGAAATTGAGCAGCTCCGGCATCATCGCCGAATGGCCAAAAGACTGGCCTGTATTGCCCGCGCCGATGAACCAGCAAACCAAAAACATTCCCTATCAGATAAATTATTCCGGCAAGCCGGATTTTTCCGATGTCGTTTCATTGAAATTGAATATCGATAAAAGCCAATTTACCAGCTCGCTTAAAATTGCCGAAATGCAGCAATGGATTGATCAAAAAGACGGCGCACCATTGCCGCCGCTGCATGGTTCATTCGACACACCGAGTATCCAGCTCGATGGCGTGACACTGGAAGGCGTCAGCATAGAAATCACGCCGGATGCGGAAGAATAATGTTTTCCGATTTACTGCTGGAATGGTATGACAAGCATGGTCGCCACGATCTTCCCTGGCAGCACCCGCGTACGCCATACCGCGTCTGGCTTTCGGAAATCATGCTGCAGCAAACGCAAGTCGCGACCGTCATACCGTATTTCGAAAAATTCCTGCAACGCTTTCCCGATTTAAAATCCTTGGCAAACGCCGGACTCGATGATGTCGTGACGCTTTGGGCCGGCCTTGGCTACTACACGCGCGCCAGAAACCTGCACAGCACTGCGAAAATTTGCCTCGATATCCATGCCGGTGAATTACCAAACACGCTCGATGAGTTGATCGCCCTGCCCGGTATCGGACGCTCTACGGCGGCTGCGATTTTGTCGCAGGCCCATGACCGTCCCTTCGCCATCCTTGACGGCAATGTAAAGCGCAGCCTGAGTCGCTATTACGGCATCGCAGGCTGGCCAGGCCTACCCGCAATTGAAAAACAACTTTGGGAATTATCGGAAAGCCTGTTGCCTGAAAAAAGAAATGCCGATTACACCCAGGCCATTATGGACTTCGGGGCAACTCTCTGCACGCGCAGCAAACCACGCTGCCTCGAATGCCCTTTCAACACGAGCTGCGTCGCTTTCATCGAGAACCGCGTTTCGGAATTGCCACAGAAAAAACCGTCCAAAAAAATACCAACCCGGCATACCTCGATGTTGGTATTTCTCAACACCGAAAACGAAGTATTGCTGTCGCGCCGTCCGGCCAAAGGTGTCTGGTCCGGGATGTGGTCATTGCCCGAAGTCACGCAGCTTGACGATGCAAATTCACTGCTCGAACAAGTTGCGAAAAATTCCAATTCAGGTGGCGCCGAACTGCCGGAATTCCAGCATACATTCAGCCATTACCACTTGATGATAAAACCCTATTTCTGGCAAGGCCTGCAGGCAAGGCATAGAATTGCCGAACTGGACAAAATGCGATGGCTGGCATTGTCCGAATTGCCGAGCGTCGGCTTGCCCGCTCCCGTCAAAAAACTACTCGAATCGTTGAACACCTAGGATCAAACATGAGCCGCACCGTTTTCTGCGTAAAAAACCAGGTTGAAACCGAGGGCCTCGGCTTTATTCCCTGGCCTGGTCCATTAGGCAAAAAAGTGTTCGACAGCATCGGCAAGGAAGCCTGGCAAAGCTGGCTCGCACATCAGACCATGCTTATAAACGAAAACCGTTTGTCGCCACTCGATCCAAAACATCGCGCCTATCTTGAAGGCGAAATGGAAAAATTCCTGTTTGGCGATGGCGCCGAAAAACCTGCCGGTTACGTAGCGCCAGAAAACCAATAAGGCGCCGACTTATTGCTTCACGATATGTCCGCGTAATTGCGGCTTGCCGTCCTTTATGTCGGTCCAGACGACATAAATGTCGTTATTCAAAATCTGCATGCGGGGAAAGCCGGTAGCACGTCCGTTGCCGACGATATTGGGCAAGGCAAAGCGCCGCTTTTCGATTTTCAAATCGTGCGAGTATTGCGCGAGCCAAACCGTCTGCCTTGCTTTCTCTTCGACCAGCCAACTGACCCAAACCGAATCTTTATCGGACAGGATATCCACGCGGCCATGTGCGTTATTACTGGCGACTTCACGCATCGGTTCAAAGTGGTCACCGGCATCTTTTGAATAGGCAATTCGTACCGAGGCCTGTTTCGCCGAGGTGTACCAGGCAGTCCACACCTTGTTTCCGTAAGCGCTGATCGCCGGCCCGTTTACCGGGCAAGCGGGCATCTTCCAGTTGTCCGCATGAACGCGCAAAGGCTGCGTCCATTTCTTTCCATCAAAGCGTGTCGTATAGATGTCGCGAATTTCATCTTTGGTACGGTCCCGATACACCACAATCGGACCACGGGCCGTCATCGCAGTATCCGTCTGGCAGCAATCGCAGGTGGACAAATCGATTGGCCATTCCTGGTTTTTATTAAAGTTCGCATCAACCGAAGCGACACGCATGCTCATCATGGCGCCACCATGACCATGCTCATCATGATTGGCATCGGATGCAGCATTGGTTCCGCCATCCAGCCAAGCCACGCCTAATTGCTGTTTCGACCATGGCCACAAACTGACAAAGCCGTGTTCTGCCTCAACAGGAGCATTCACACGAAACGCCGTCGACCACGTTTTCCCCATATCTGCTGATCGACGCAAGATGACGTCGTAGGAATATGTACCGGTTCCGCTTTTTTCCAGGTTATGCGCCCAGATACTTCCATCGGCGAGTGCTTGCGTCGCCGGGAAATCGGCCCAGTTCACGAAGAAGTTTTTTCCGCTGGCGATGGTACGAACCGGCGACCATTGACCCGACTTCGAATAGTGACTCATCTGCAGGCGGTGTCCGCCTTCAGGCGCTCGCTGAATCCAGCTCAATAGCAATTCACCGTTTGGCGTTTGGCTCAAACTCGGTTGCGCAGCGTTGTTAGTGGCTGGAAGTATCCATGGCTCGATTACTTCTGCACGAAGGTCGGCAGCTGCCAATATGAGTAATGGGGCAAGCAATCGCAGCAGGCTCATGGAAAGACTCGTTATTTTGCGTATCCGATTATCGGGTACTACGAGCCAGATTCAAAATGTCCGCCTGCATTACTTTTTCTTTTCGGCTTTCTTCAAGCCGGCTACATCGACTGGGCGAATTTTTATCATTTTGCACCAGCCGCCACCCCGTAATTCCAGAAAGCCATTCCGGGTATCCAGATCGTTGATCGTGTTGTCCAGCCTGATCGTGATTTCACGGTCCAGATCACGACAGGAATCCGATTTTTGCAGATCCACCAAATATGCCCTGCTGCGGGTATGCCAAACCAGCACGGCCGTATCGCCCAGAGGTTCCCAGTCATAGGCCTTTTTCGGCGCTCCAAAGCGGACAGATGGAATCGGTTCCCCGGCGAATTGGTTGACCAGGGCCAAGCGCGCCGAATAATCGCGTTCTTTCGACATTCCAACCGAAGAACACGCAGCAACCAATATAAATGCTGTAGATAAAAGTAGACGATTCATCGCAAACTCCATGATTTTCAAGCCTTGCCAGCACCTTACTCTCTCGTTGCTGCATCGCCAAGCACCGCAATTTAGCCCGTTCACCACAGATTCAACGCGATGAATGGCTTGCCAAAAATCGGCAGCGCCGGTATCATTTGCGGCTCGTCGTGGAACTGTCCGGCGTTAGCAGTATTTAGGCCAGATAGCTCAGTTGGTAGAGCAAGGGATTGAAAATCCCTGTGTCGGGGGTTCGATTCCCTCTCTGGCCACCATTTAAATCAGTAACTTACAAGAACCGCACGAGCTGCGGTTTTTTTGTGTGTGACTGAATTGTGCCATTTATGCGGCTAGCCGCTCCGCGCAAATGATCAGCCGCCAGATGAGCATAACGAAGCACCATGTCATAGCTCGACCAGCTGCCCAATTCCATGAGTTCTTGTAATGGCGTCCCGCTTTGCACATGCCATGAAGCCCATGTATGCCGTAAATCGTGCCAACGAAATGTTGACTCGATTCCTGCACGTTCAATCGCACGCTTCCATGCATGAGTCGAACATCGATCCACCGGTTTTCCTTGATAGGTAAACACGAATTCCTGATTTCGACCCAACCACCGACGTAATACTGTCAGCGCATCCTCGTTCAATGGAACACCAATCGCCCTTGCGGACTTGGCCTGATCTGGATGAATCCACGCCACCTGACGCGCCATGTCCACTTGGTCCCATCGCAAGTAAGACACGTTTCTTTGCCGTAACCCCGTAGATAACGAAAATTGCGCCATCTCGCTTAAATGCTCGGGCAGCTCACTTAAAAGCCGCCTAGCTTCTTCGGGCGAGAGGAAGCGAATACGCTGCTTCGGTTCTCGGTAAAGCCGGACTTTGGGAATATGATCTACCCACTCCCATTCATCCTTTGCACGTCGCAAGATCGAACGAATCAGGGCCAAGTTACGATTGGCAGTGCTAGGGCTGGAAGAACGTGCCTTTTGCTCTGCGATTTTCTCGATCACTTCGCGAGTCACCTGATGCAGCATCAAATGACCCAAGAAAGTATCCAGCCATCGTAACTGGGCAATATCTTTTTCGTGCGACCTTTTGTGACTCGTTTCCTTCACCCACCGCACAGCCGCTTCTTGCCAACTTCTCTTGGGTTTCACGCCTAAACGCTGTTGCTCCCAATACTTGACCCGTTGTCGATCTAAGTATTCTTGCGCATGCGTCTTGTCGTTAGTCCCAGTAGATTCGCGTACTCGCTCACCGTGCGGCGTGATGAAGTTGATCCACCAGACATCTCCGCGTTTGTATAACCCCATGTAGATTCCTCCACGTTGGAGCCACTTAGCGGCGCTTGCCGTTGAGCAGCGTATAGCCGATCGAGATAGTGAGCAAGATCTTCTTCGAGAAAGACCCAGCGCTTCCCGGGCTTGGCGGCTTTAAGACGGCCTTGACGTGCGTGCAATCGCAAGACTGCCGGCGACATATGCAAGAACATGGCCGCTTCGTACAGGTCGAATGTGCGCATGATTTATTCCTTGTCATCGTCTTTCATCCGAACGTTATAGCGACGCGCTTTAGCACGTGCTTTGCGTTCCATGTACTGCGCGAGATTTCGCTGCTCCTGTAGCTCGGGACGATCAAAGTGGACATGCAGCGCTTGCAGAAATTCGCCCAGCCCTTCATCGATATTGGCTATACCTTCTCGGGCCATAAATGAACTCAGCCCCCAGACGCCTGCCTTGAATATCGACTCATCGCGAGGGTGGTCGCGTTCTATCGGCTCGTACCAGCGGTGACGCTTCCGGCGGTACATCCCAGACCGTTGCCAGCGCTTCCCAAATCGGATGTGCGGGCCAGCGACTGCGTGTGTCGTCACTCGCATTCGGGACACAGAGGCGTAGCCATTCCGTCGTCAGGTAACGCCACAGACCACCCAACAACGGAATTGTGTCCGACGCGGGGATTTTGAGACCCTCAGGCAGCCCTTCACGCCTGACCTGAAATTCCATGCGCCAGACCGTCTGCCCCTCTTCCCAGCCTTGCGCTGCCCAAAGCGGCTTCAAGTAGTCTTTGCCAGACTTCAAGATTTCTTTGGTTTTATCGTACAAGCGAGCACTGATCTCATTACCAGCACCGAAGGTGATTCCCGTCACTTCGTCACGATCCTCGTGAATGTCGCGCTTCTTACATCGCTTCACCCAATGACTGCCAGGTATTGCGGTGAGATCCAGCTCCGTCGTGAAATCCACGAATAAGTCGATTCGACTCACAATCGAAGGCCCTGTGACTTCCCCGAATTCGGGAAGTTGGCGATCTAGGGTCTGCATGGCGGAATCAACGCCCACCGCGGTTAAGTACTCGCTCCGAACCTGCACATGCGCCAAGGGCAAGATATTGGCTGTCGCATTCGATAGTTCAATCCGGAACCAATTGTCCTCGAGGACAAAAGCAAAACGTCCCCTTCCTCTAGGCAACACCGTAAACAAACTGTCACCGTTGTAATAGGTGGCATGGGCTTGGATCTTTTCATCGAAACTTTGTGCGGAGTCTTTTAGATCCTGTAAAACCAGCGCAACCTCACGATCCAGATTTCCCGGGTACGACAAATACAGGCTATCGATGCCATGTCTTAAAGCAGTAATGCAGTTTGCGGGTGCTGTGATACAGGCTGGCGCACCCGCCCGCCCTTCCGGCGCCACCCCTTCTGCCGGCGGTGTGTCTCCGTCGGAACGGGCTTTTTCTTCATTGGTGTTCATTTACTTTCCTAATTCATCACTCGGATTGAGTGATAGGAAAGTTATGCGTGATCTTGGCAGAAGCCGACCACATTAAATTACATTTTTATGTGCTTGACGCCTTGGTCCAAAGATCGACGTTTCGGATAAATGACTTATACGGATCACCACGACGCCCTTCGCAGAGCGCAAGCTCGTTGGCAAAGACCTCAAATACATGTTCATGATTGCCGTTTTTGAATCCGCCACCTTCATGGACTGCTAAAGTCGCAAATCGAAACTTCTCATGCACCTGCAATTTCTTGCTAGGTCCATTTATGGCAGCCTTGTGTAGCCGCTGTAGAAATTTATTGTCGCCAGCCATCTTTGCGAGCGATACTTTCTTTGCCATAGAAGGCGAGGACAGCACGGTGGGGTCAATCGAGACTGCTTTAACGAAACTTTCGTCATCCCCTGAATTACCTAACTCTATCAACCTATTGATTGAAATCGAGTACAAGGTCATTGAACGCATGGTGTATCTTATGGCGTTGAGAAATGCCAATGCCTTAAGGGACTGGGACGACTTTGGTTTTCCTGCCGAGAAATCTGGCTCGTAATCTTTTACATAATCCAGCACAGCTTGTTGTGGATCGATCGATTTAGCTGCTTTTGAAACAAAAGCAGTTTCATTCATTGTCTTAAGACCGATTACAAGCATTTCAGCGAAGGATAATTCATACATCCATGACCATTGAAAAATCACCGACCTGTGGTTAATCAATTTTAGTAACCTTGGATTCTCCAACAAAGATGGCAGCATTTGGTCGATTTCAGCAAACGTGCTGAACAACACCATGAATTGAGCGAGCTGATCAGGGCTCAATTTTCCAAGTGTCTTTTCTTTAGATAGAGTCATCGACCTGTCTGTTTTAGTCTATGCGAGTTCATCCTGTGACAAGTATGGGCTCAAGGGCATCTAACATTCTAGGGGCGATTCAGCCAAGGCATCGGACACAACGACGCAATATCAAACTAATAGGCAGTGCTTTGGGGCGAAAAATCATCAATGACAATGATGAAAAAACAAGAAAATGCAGGAGAGTCAGTTAGATTCTAGGTTGTCCTTGTCTTTTCTGCCTATGCCGTGATGAGCAACCATCTGCATGTGGTCTTGCAACTTGACCCTTCCGTTGCTCAGTCTTGGCCAGACCAGGATGCTGCGGTTTGCTGGGTGCGATTATTTCCACCACGTGAAGACAGCGATCAAGCACGGTCATTGAAAGCATGCGCCTTGATGTCCAACCCGAATCGAATGGCGGTCATTCGTCATCGCTTGGGGAATCTGTCTTGGCTGATGAAATGTCTGGCCGAGCCGATTGCCAGAAAAGCCAATAACGAAGACAGCTGCAAAGGCAGGTTCTGGGAAGGTCGCTTCAAATCCCAATTACTGTGTGATGACAAAGCGGTATTGGCTGCCATGGCCTATGTCGATCTCAATCCAATTCGGGCCGGCATGACCAAACGCTTGGATCATTCACGGCATACCAGTGTGTACCAGCGCCTGAAAGCGCTGAAACAGCAACCCGCTTCACTTCAGCAAAGCCTGAAACCTGTTGCCGGTAGGCTTGTCGCCTTCCTGCCGATCCGTTTGGACGATTACATCGACTTGGTGCAATGGACCGGCAAGCAAGTCCGGCCCGATAAACGCGGCGCCATACCTGCCAACGCACCGAGTGTGTTGAAACGCTTCGATAGCAACCCTGAGCGCTGGACTAGCAGAGTTAAAGCCATCGGCTCGGGTTATTGGCGGATCGTGGGCGACGCCCAGGACTTGATCACGATGGCAGAGCGTTTGAATCAGCGCTGGTTGAAAGGTATTGGCACAGCTTTGGCGCTACAAAAACAAAGCTGAGCCGTTACATAGAAGCACAGCCGCCTGAAAGGGAGAATGAAGCGTGGGCGATGGTTTTTTATTGGCCTGTATAAAACAAAAAGCACTGCAAACAGGCAGTGCTTTTGGGTGAAAAATCATCGATGCAATGATGAAAAAAAACAAGAAAATGCAGGAGAGTCAGTTAGATTCTAGGTTGTCCTTGTCTTTAAATCCTAGGTTGTCCTTGTTTTCTATTGAATCAACGTTGGTTGAAAGGTATTGGCACAGCTTTGGCGCTACAAAAACAAAGCTG
>JBOHYG010000105.1:0-4923 GCA_050737875.1 Arenimonas sp.
GGCCTGACGAAAGACCAGCTCGACTGGATTGAATTGAACGAGGCATTTGCAGCTCAATCACTCGCCGTTATTCGCGATTGCGGGCTGGATGCTTCGAAAGTGAATCCGCTCGGCGGCGCAATTGCGCTCGGCCATCCGCTCGGTGCCACAGGTGCGATCCGCACTGCGACCATTGTTCACGGCATGAAACGCCGCAAACAAAAATACGGCATGGTCACGATGTGCATCGGTACCGGCATGGGCGCTGCAGGTATTTTCGAATCGCTGTAATTCGATTGTTGTACTGGCGAAAGGAAAACGGGCAGATTCTGCCCGTTTTTTGTTTGGTACTCTCAGCTTACTATTGCTGTGACGTAATACTCGTTACAAAAGGTAACACCTACATCGCCACTAAATTGCCCTTAACACTTCAAGCGCTAATCGCTGCCCTACCCGATGCAATAACATCGGCGGTTTTCCTTTGCATCTGGATATCGCCATTCGCTTTCGGCACCAGCGCAGTCAAGGCCGCGATGCTGACCATGCTGGTCGAATTTTTTCTCGTTCACGCGACCGGCTTTTATACCGGGTTTGGCGTTGGGCTGGACTGGACGCGCCGCAATCCCTGGATTGGAATTGCCGGCCTGACTTCGTTTTATGTCGTGATGATTGGCGCCTTTGCCTGGGCATTCGAAGCCTGGTGGATGTTGCTGGCCTTCGGCTGGTTATTCGTCGGTAAATTACACTGGCTGTTGAAAAAACCAAGCGACGATCAGACCACGCAGGCAATGGCGGCATGGGCCGGGATGGTTGTGGTGTATTTATTTGCCTGCTTCTTCACAATTCTGGTCGATCAACCTTATCTCGGCATTCGCCCGGAATTAGTCGCAACGTTCGGACTGGACCCCAAAAGCGAAGGCGTCTGGGAAAGCGAGCCACATCGCGTCGTCGCATTTGGCACTTTGTATTTTGGAATATTTGCCTTGGCCAAATTCTTTGGGCCGTTTATTGCAGTGGCATGGCGCAGGCGCCGCCTCGCGTGACAGGCAAGTAATCAAACTGTTCGTGTCATCGCAAACAGTTGCTCTGCCCTTGCCAAATCCGCTTCCGTGTCCACACCCGGCGGAAATGCTTCGGGGGTGATACCCACAGCTACTTGATAACCGGCTTCGAGCACCCGCAATTGTTCGAGTGCTTCGAGTTGTTCAAGCTGGCCCATTGGCAGTTGCGTGAAGGTTTTCAGGAATCCCGCGCGGTAGGCGTAGATCCCGATATGTCTCAATGCGCCGGCTGATGGTGAACTGACGCGATCAGAAGCAAAACGATCACGTTGCCAGGGCATCGGTGCACGGCTGAAGTACAAGGCATTACCATCGTTGGCACGCACGACTTTGACTGCATTGGAATCGAAATAGGTTTCGGTATCGCTTATTTCGGTCGCCAAGGTCGCCATCGGAGCGGTAGATTTTTCCAGCACTTCGGCAACCGCACGGATTCCTGCTGCCGGAGCAAACGGTTCATCGCCCTGCAGGTTTACGATAATTTGCTGGTCTGGCCATTTCAATTGTGCCGCACATTCGGCAAGACGGTCGGTACCCGACGCATGGTCAACACGTGTCATGCACACGGTAACGGGATATTGGGCTACCGCTTCGGCAATCCGCATGTCGTCGGTAGCCAGTATTACTTGTGATGCACCCGCAGCGATCGCACGACGTGCTACGTGTACGACCATCGGCTCGCCGGCAATCAGGCGCAGTGGTTTACCCGGCAATCGCGATGCCGCATAACGGGCTGGAATGGCGACGATGAAATTGGTCATCGGGATAAGGCCTTCAATTTTTTATCAATGGTATCGAACAGAGTTTCGTTGAGCACCGCATTTACCGGGATGCACCAGGCATCTTTCAAACCAAGCTGGCGGCATTTTACGGCATCTTTTTCGGTCATCAGTATCGGTGCATCCACGGGAAAATCGTCAGTTGAATAGGTATGGTGATCCGGAAACGCAATCGCATTGACATTCAACCCACGCGCCATGAGTGCATTGAAGAAACGTTCCGGATGACCAATGCCCGCTATGGCATTCACTTTGCTTCCGGAGAATTCCTTCAGGTTTTTTTGTACGCTGGCATCCAGGCGCTCCGCATCACTGTAAATCAGCTGCATGCCGTAGTCGTGCGATACCACGTCGTCTTCCAGCGAACCGTTGGCCACCTTGAAATCGCATGGCCGCGGATACTCGCGCAGCGGACCTGCGGGCAAGATCATTCCGTTGCCGTACTTCCTTTCGTGATCGATCAATTCGATTTCAAGATCGCGTTGCAGGCGGATATGCTGCAAACCGTCGTCTGCAATAATGAGATTGCAGCCGTTCTGGATCAGAAACTCGGCGGCAGCCACTCGGTTGCTATCCACGCGAATGGCCACTTTGGTTCGTTGATGAATCAGTAATGGTTCATCGCCGCATTGCTGGGCTGAACTGCCTGCGTGTACAGAAACAGGATCCGTGCTTTCACGCCCGTAGCCGCGGCTGACTACGCCGGGATTCCAGCCACGTTTTTGCATTGCTTGCACAAGCGCAATCGTGAAAGGCGTTTTGCCTGTGCCGCCCGCCGTGAAATTACCGACAACGATCACCGGAACGCTAATTTTGGATGATTTCAAAATGCCTTTGCGATACAGGAAACGGCGAAGCTGATTCAATTTGTAATAGAGGAATGCGATAGCCAGCAGCCCCGGGTTTGGCTTGACGCCGCCGTACCAGCGCCGATTGAGTGCAGCTTCTAGCTTTGCCCTCACGCCTGCTCCGTCTTCCTGAACTGCATTTTGTGCAGATGGGCATAAACACCGCCCGCGGCAAGCAATTGCGTGTGCGTACCCTGCTCGACCAATCTGCCGTCATCGAATACCAGAACCTGATCTGCATGCTCGATGGTCGACAAGCGATGGGCAATTACCAGAGTGGTTTTGTCGGGAATCAGGTGATTCAAGGCATCCTGTACGAGACGCTCCGATTCATTGTCCAGCGCGGCTGTGGCTTCGTCGAGAATAAGGATAGGCGCATCTTTCAAAATCGCACGCGCAATGGCGAGACGTTGACGTTGTCCGCCTGAAAGCAAACTACCGTTTTCACCGATACGCGTTTGCAAACCCAGCGGCAATTTATTGATGAATTCGGATGCATTCGCCGCATCTGCAGCACGCCTTATTTGCTCTTCGTCGGTGATATCGTTTCCATAGGCGATGTTCGCGGCAATCGTATCGTCGAATAGCATGACTTTTTGACCAACCAAGGCAATCTGACGACGCAAATCGGCCAACCGGTAATCAGAAACCGGCACACCATCCACGAGTATCTGCCCGGATGATGGCTCGTAAAAACGCGGTAGCAAGCGGATCAACGTGGATTTACCGCTACCAGAACGTCCAACGATTGCCGTCACAGTCCCTGGATTGGCAATGAAACTTATGCTGTTGAGCGCGTGCGCTGCTTGCGTCGAATAACGCATTGAAACATCGCGGAATTCGATATGACCGATTGCGCGTGTTAATGGCACCGTGCCTTTGTCTTCTTCTTCCGGTTCATCCAATACGGCGAAAAGACGTTCCGCAGCGGCGATACCGCGTTGAATCGGACTTTGCACATTGGTGATGCGTTTCAGCGAAGGCAGCATGGCCATCATCGCCAACACAATCGAAACAAACGCACCTGCAGTCAAATGACCCGCGGCAGCTTCGCGACCGGCGACAATCAAGATGATTGCAAGAGCGGTTGCCGCCAATATTTGCACAACGGACGATGCCGACGCTTTCGTCACTTCGACCTTTAGGCTGAGTCTCAGGTTTTTATTGGCCTGTGCCACGTAACTTTCGTTCGCCCGACCCTGGGCACCGTAGATTTTGACTTCCTGCTGCGCCGCCAGAGTTTCTTCAGCGTTATGGGCCAGGTTGGCGACGCCTTCCTGGATGCTGCGGTTGAGTTTGCGGTAACGACGACTGACATAGTTTGAAATACCGGCAATCAGCGGAGCGACCACCAGCATGGTCAAGGTAACCATTGGGCTGTAATAGAGCATGATGCCGAGCTGTCCGATGATGCTCAGCGAATCGGTGATCATGATCTTGAGGGCTTCACTGGTCGCGTGATTCACCGATTCGGTATCGTAATTCAGGCGCGATACCATCATCGGAACCGGCTCGTTGTCGAAACGCACGCTGGGTATATGCAGGTATTTTCTCAATATGGCAGTACGCATATCGCGCACTACACTGCGGCCTGAACGAGCCATGCCGTAATCGGTCACGAATGTCGCCATACCGCGAACCAAAAACAGGCCAACGATGGACAGCGGCAAGGTCAAGCTGACGTCGGGATTTTGCGCGATGATCGTTTCATCGACGATTGGTTTCATCAAACCGGTAAAAGCCGCCGCACATGCAGCTTCAATCATCATGCCGACAAATCCAAGCCCGAGGAAAATGCGATAAGGCTTGGCGTAGCCGAGCAAACGTTTATAGATTTGCCAGGGTGTCGCGATTTTGTTTGCTGCTGCCGTCATCTTGGTTATTTTTTCTTTTCAGGCGTGGTGGCGATGGATAGTTTCACGAAGCCGAGCTGCCCCAATGCATCCATTGCGGTAATTACCGATTGATGCGGCGTCCGCGCATCGGCGCGCAATACGACAGGCATGCCGCGATCTTGTCCGGCCACTGCGACGATAGCTTCCTTGAGCGATTCCACATCGGTTCGCAATACTTCATTTTCCCCGATGAAATAGCGGCCTTGAGCATCAATCAGGACATTCAATGGTTCGCCCTTGTCGGGCGCTGAAATAGCTTGTGCCGTGGGCAGTTGCAGCTTCATTGTGCTGCGTTGGTTAAAAGTCGTCGTCGCCACGAAAAAAATAATCAGCACGAAAATAACGTCAATCAATGGAATCA
>JBOHYG010000106.1:0-2120 GCA_050737875.1 Arenimonas sp.
TCTTCGACATCGGTGGCCATTCCCTGCTGGCCGTGCAAGTGATCTCGCGTTTGCGTCAGCTGCTGTCGGTCGAGGTGCCGTTGAGCGAGCTGTTTGCCAAGCCGGTCTTGGCCGATTTTGCCCAAGCGCTTGCCGGTATGCAGCAAACCGCCTTGCCGGCGATCACTGCCGCTAAACGCGATGCAAAAATACCGCTGTCGTTTGCACAACAACGGCTCTGGTTCCTGGCCCAATTGGGCGATCATGTTAGCCGTGCTTATCACATGCCGATGGGATTACGCCTGGCCGGCCGGCTGGATACCGCAGCATTACGCCATAGTCTGGACCAGCTGGTGGCCCGACATGAAGCACTCAGAACCACGTTTGCATCGATCAATGATGAACCCACCCAAGTCATTGCCGATATTGCAGCGAGCCAGTTTTCTCTGATCGAGCATGACTTCGCCGACGTGAGTGATCAAGACGCTGCTCTGGAGGCATTGAGAATTGAAGAAGCGCAAGCCGCTTTTGATTTACATCACGGCCCACTCATTCGCGGCCGCCTGATCAGATTGCGCGCTGACGAACATGTGCTGTTGATTACCCAGCACCATATTTTATCGGATGGCTGGTCGTTGGGTGTTCTGGTGAATGAACTCAGCACTTTGTATGCCGGTTATAAAAAGGGCAACGCACATCCATTGGCACCATTGGCAGTGCAATACGCCGACTATGCCTTGTGGCAACGCCGCTGGCTGACTGGAGCTGCTTTGCAACGTCAGGCCGATTATTGGCAATCCACCCTGACAGGAGCGCCGGCCTTGCTGGAGCTGCCCACCGACAGACCAAGACCGGCCGAACAAAATTATGTCGGTGATCTCATCGAGTTTACTCTGGGGGCTGATTTAACCCGAGGTATCAAAGCGCTTTGCCAGCAACATGGTACGACCCTGTTTATGACCTTGCTCGCCAGTTGGTCGGTACTGATGGCCCGACTCTCGGGACAAAACGATGTGGTCATTGGAACGCCAACAGCCAACCGCATTCACCATGAGGTTGAGGGCTTGATTGGTTTTTTTGTAAACACCCTTGCTCTGCGAATTGATCTGTCCAACGCCCCCACCGTAGCCGCCTTACTGGCACAGGTGAAGGAAAAAGCCTTGGCAGGATTGGAGCATCAGGACATTCCCTTCGAGCAAGTCGTTGAACTGATCCAACCCGAACGCAGTCTGTCGCACAATCCTTTATTCCAGATCGTGTTTGCCTGGCAGAACGCACCCAGTGGTCAGCTACAGCTGGAAGAGTTGACCCTGACGCCTTTGGCCAGGATGGGACATGCAACTTCCATCTTTGATTTATCCCTACATCTATGGGATGCCGAAGACACGATTACCGGCGCACTGGAGTATGCCTCTGCCATTTATGATCGTGCCACGATAGAACGCTATCTGGGATATTGGCGTCACCTGCTCGAAGCGATGGTGGCCAATGATCAGCAGCGGGTGGATCAACTGCCCTTGCTCGACCAAGCACAACAACATCAGTTGCTCGTCGAATGGAACGACACCCGTGTCGCATTCCCGGATCACTTGTGCGTCCACGAACTGTTTGAAGCCCAAGTGGCCAAAACACCGAATGCCATTGCTGTTGTGCAAGAAGATCAGACGCTGTCTTATGAACAGCTCAATCATCAAGCCAATCAGTTGGCTCATCATTTACGGACTCTAGGTATTCAACCCGACGACAAGATAGCGATCTGTGTGGAACGTGGTCCGGCCATGATCATCGGCTTGTTGGCCATTATGAAAGCCGGTGCGGCCTATGTGCCGCTGGATCCAGCCTATCCGCTGGACCGCCTGACTTACATGCTTGAAGACAGTGCTCCCAAGGCCTTGCTGCTGGATAAAGCAACGCAGCAACTCTTGCGCTCTATCGAGGTGGTGCCACAGCGAATCGATATTGAATCCGAGGCGAGTCAGTGGGCCAACCAGCCTCTGAGCAATCCGCTGCCGGCCGATATCGGTCTGAATGCCACGCATCTGGCTTATATCATCTACACCTCCGGTTCAACCGGAAAACCCAAAGGCGTTCTCGTTGAACACAGGAATGTCGGCTGCTTTATTGCAGGAATGAGTCGCCGA
>JBOHYG010000107.1:0-1378 GCA_050737875.1 Arenimonas sp.
TCTTCGACATCGGTGGCCATTCCCTGCTGGCCGTGCAAGTGATCTCGCGTTTGCGTCAGCTGCTGTCGGTCGAGGTGCCGTTGAGCGAGCTGTTTGCCAAGCCGGTCTTGGCCGATTTTGCCCAAGCACTTGCCGGTATGCAGCAAGCCTCCTTGCCGGCGATCACTGCCGCTAAACGCGATGCAAAAATACCGCTGTCGTTTGCACAACAACGCCTCTGGTTCCTTGCCCAACTGGGCGAGCATGTGAGTCGTGCTTATCACATGCCGATGGGTCTGCGTTTGGTCGGCCCCCTGGATACACAGGCATTACGCCATAGTCTGGATCAGCTCGTTGCCCGACATGAAGCACTCCGAACGACGTTTGAATCGGTCAATGATGAACCTAGCCAAGTCATTGCCGATGTCGCTTCGAGTCAGTTTGATCTGATCGAACATGACTTCACTGATTTGATCAATCAAGACGATGCGCTGGACACATTGAGAATCGAAGAAGCGCATGCCGCGTTTGATTTACATCGCGGCCCACTCATTCGTGGTCGCCTCATTACACTGCGCGACGATGAACATGTGTTGTTGATTACCCAGCACCATATTTTATCGGATGGCTGGTCATTGGGTGTTCTTGTCAATGAACTCAGCGCCTTGTATGCCGGCTATAAAAAAGGGAACTTGCATCCGCTGGCACCGCTGACGGTGCAATACGCCGACTACGCCTTGTGGCAACGTCGCTGGCTGACCGACGCTGCCTTGCAACGTCAGGCCGATTATTGGAAGTCCACACTGACAGGTGCACCTGCCTTGCTGGAACTTCCTACCGATAGACCAAGACCGGCTGAACAAAATTATGTCGGCGATCTCATCGAGTTCAATCTGGGGGCTGATTTAACCCGAGGTATCAAAGCGCTCTGCCAACAGCATGGCACCACGATGTTCATGACTTTGCTGGCCAGTTGGTCGGTGCTGATGGCCCGACTCTCGGGACAAAACGATGTCGTGATCGGCACGCCCACGGCTAACCGCAATTATCATGAGGTAGAGGGATTGATCGGCTTTTTTGTCAATGCACTGGCCCTGCGGATTGATCTTTCCAATGCTCCGACCGTCGAAACCCTGCTGGCTCAGGTGAAGGAAAAAGCGTTAGCAGCATTGCAACATCAGGATATTCCCTTCGAACAAGTCGTTGAACTGATACAGCCCGAACGCAGCCTGTCGCACAACCCCTTATTCCAGATCGTGTTTGCCTGGCAGAACGCACCGAGTGGTCAGCTACAGCTGGAAGAGTTGACTCTGATGCCTTTGGCCAGGATGGGACATGCAACTTCCATCTTTGATTTATCCCTACATCTATGGGATGCCGAAGACACGATTACCGGCGC